>NZ_JAVSKK010000004.1:0-655640 GCF_032025605.1 Stenotrophomonas maltophilia group sp. msm4
TCTACAGGTCGGTGCGGTCCCGCGGTCCGCACCCACCGCATCAACGGCTCAGGTGCAGGAACTGCAGGTGCCGTTCGTACTGGCTGATGATGTCGTTGATGATCTGCTTGCGGCTGTAGCCCACCAGATCGTAATCCTGGCTGCCTTCGAACAGATGTACCTCAGCGCGGTAGTAGCGCTGATTGCGCAGCTGCTGGGCGGCGAACGACGGGGTCAGGTAGCCGCTGAGGATCACCCGGTACAGGAAGTCCTGCTGCTCGCCGTGGTTCACCGTCAGCTCCATATCGCCGGCCTCGAAGCGGGTGGATACATCCCAACCCTGCCCGCGCAGCTGCTCGGCCACCGCCTCCATCGCCGGCTTCACCGTGTCATCCATGAAACGGTAGACCTGGTCGCGTACCGGGAAGTGCATGGCCTGGCTCAGGCGCTGGCGCCAGCCCTGATGATGGCGATCGTCTCCGATCAAGGGCGATGGCCGGTATTGCAGCGCGCGCTTGCGGTGCGACTCGTCACTGAACGCGCGGGTCAGGCCCCACATCATCAGCAACAGGATCGCCGAGAACGGCAGCGATGCCAGCACCACCGCCGATTTCAATGCATCGATGCTGCCGGCCAGCAACAACCCGGCGGTCAGCACCGCGATCACCGTGCCCCAGAACACGCGCAGCCAGCGCGGACCATCGTCTTCGGGTGATCCACCATGCGACGACAGCGTGGACAACACCACCGCCCCTGAATCAGCGGAGGTCACGAAGAAGATGAAGCTCACCAGCACCGTCACCGCGATCACCGTGCGGCTCCACGGGTAGCCGTCCAGCAGCGCGTACAGCACCGTCGGTGGATCATCCACCGCCAGCTGCGCCAGTTGCTGCTGGCCGTGGTGGAGCACCTGGTCCAGCGCGCTGTTGCCGAAGATCGACAGCCAGGCCAGGGTGAAGCCGAGCGGGATCAGCAGCACCCCGAATACGAATTCGCGGATGGTGCGGCCACGTGAGATGCGCGCGATGAAAAGGCCGACGAACGGTGCCCAGCCGATCCACCAGGCCCAGTAGAACACCGTCCAGCCGCCCAGCCATTCCGGTCGGCCGCCATAGGCGTACACATCGAAACTCTTGCCGACCACGCTGCCCAGGTAGTCGCCCAGGTTCTGCATCAGCGTGCTGAACAGGTACTGCGTCGGCCCGGCGAACAGCATGAACAGCACCAGCGCGATCGCCAGCAGCATGTTGATGTTGGCCATCCAGCGCACGCCCTTCTCGACGCCGGACACGGCCACGGCCACCGCCGCGCCCATCATGCTGACCACCAGGATGATCTGCACCAGGTTGGAGTGCGGAATGTCGAACAGGTGCGACAGACCGGCATTGAGGTGCAGCACGCCGAAGCCCATGTCGGCACCGATGCCGAATACGGTGGCGACGATGCCCAGCGCGTCCACGGTGTATCCGATCGGGCCGTTGATGCGCTTGCCGATCAGCGGGTACAGCGCCGAGCGCAGGGCCAGTGGCAGGTTGTGGCGATAGGCGAAGTAGGCCATCGCCATCGCCGCCAGCGCGAACACGCCCCAGCCGTGCAGGCCCCAGTGCAGGAACAGCAGCTGCATGGCCTGGCGCGCGCCAGCCTCGCCTGCGGCCGGATCGCCCTGCGGCGGCTGCAGGTAGTGGGTCAGCGGTTCGGACACGCAGAAGAAGAACAGGGTGATGCTGATGCCGGCGGCGAACAGCATGCCGGCCCACGAGAGGTAACTGAACTCCGGCTCGTCATGGTCGGCACCCAGCTTGATGCCACCGTACTTGGACAGCGCCACGCCCACCACGAACACCAGGTACAGGGTCATGGCCAGCAGGTAGTACCAGCCGACGTTGAGGGCGGCCCAATCCTGTGCCTTGAGCAGAAGGCGGCCCGCGCCGAGCGGGAACAGGCTGACGAACAGCGCGAACGCCACGACAATGATCGCCGCGAAGGCGAACACAGGCCGAAGGGTGCGCACCGGGGATTGTTGCGGCTCCAGTACTTCCATGGGGCGGCGTTCTCCGGTAGATCAAAGGGTTAGCCGACCGATTCTGGCTGAACCGCAGTGGACAGAGCATGAAGTTGCGGCCTGCGGTCGCAGGCCCGTCCGCTCATTCCGTGGTATCACGCGCGCGCCGGAGTGCCACCTTGCCCGCGCGGGCTGCGGCGCGGCCACGCACATCCTGTCCGATCACGACATTACGTGCACCGCACACAGCTTGTTGCCGTCCGGGTCACGCAGATAGGCCAGGAACACCTGGCGACCGGACATGTTGCGGACGCCGGGCGGATCTTCGATGGCGGTGCCACCGTGAGCCACTCCAGCCTCCTGCCAGGCACGCACGGCCTCTGCACTGCCCAGACTGAAACCGATGGTGCCACCGTTGGCATGGCACGCTGGCTGCCCATCGATCGGCGCGGTTACACCGAACATCCGCCCATCCTTGAAGTACAGCAGCCGTCCCTTCTCGTCCAATACGCCCGCCCGCGCGTCCATCGCGGCGAACAGGGCGTCGTAGAAGCGACGTGCGGCATCCATGTCGTTCGTTCCTACGGTGATGTGGCTGAACATGCGGGCACTCCATGTGGAAAACCGCAGTGTCGATGAGCATGGGCGACTTCGCAAATCGCTGCATCATCGCCGCCCCGCTCGCGACCGGACGTGCTGCTACTTGGCGGTGCTTAGCAGCAGTACCGCCGCCGTGACCAGGGCGATGCCAATCCAGCCGATCGGCCGCAGGCGGTTACCGAACAACAGGCGGCCGCAGCTGGCGGTGCCGATCACGCCGATCGCCCCCCACATCGCATAGGCCGTGGCCAGATCCATGTAGCGTACGGCCTGGCCCAGCAGGGCGAAGGCAATCCAGACCAGGACGATAGCACCGACGCCCCAGCGCCAACGACGGAAACCTTCCGACTTGGCCACCATCATGTTGGCGGCGACGTCGATCAACGCCGAGCAGATCACGAAAAACAGGGCCAGGGTATTCATCAGTGCGCCTCCCCGAGGGTGACGCAGACGATGCCGGCCACGGCCAGCATCAGGCCGGCCAACTGCTGCAGCGACAGGCTCTCGCCGAACACGGTGAGGCCGACCACGGTCAGCAGGGTCAGGCCGAGGCCTTCCCACACCGCGTAGGCCACGCCCACGGCGATGCGGCGCACCGACTGCGCCAGGAAGAAGTAGGACAGCGCCAGCGCGCCGGCCATGATCAGGTAGCCGGTCCAGCCGCCATCGCGGGCGGCATGGGCCATGAACGAGGTGCCGACCACCTCGGCGATGATCGCCACGGTCAGGCAGGCCCAGGCGGCCAGCGCGCCACGGGCGGGAACAGTACGGGACATGTGAAGCTCCTTGCAGGGCGGGGACCGCGCCGCCTCTTCAATGGGTCCACGGCATGCGTGGAGGGTCCGGAACGCCCCGCAGACAGGGGCGACGGCGGCCAGTATCATCGCCTTTTACGGTGGTATCAAAATGGATTCCATCGACAGGAGCGATGGTTCAATGCCCTATTCCCCCGAATCCCTGCAGGCCTTCGTGGAAGCCGCCGCGCTGGGCTCGTTCTCGGCGGCGGCGCGCCGCCTGCGCAAGACGCAGTCAACGGTCAGTACCGCCATTGCCCATCTGGAGGCCGACCTCGGGGTGAGCCTGTTCGACCGCAGCGGGCGCTACCCCCGGTTGACCGAGGCCGGGCGCCAGGTGCTTGGCCATGCCCAGGAAATCCTCGCCGCCGATGCCCGCCTGCAGCAGTTGAGTGTGCGCCTGGCCGCGCCGGTCGAAGCGCGGCTGACCGTGGTGTTCTCCGACGTGTACCAGCTCGATCCGGAGCAGCGCGTGCTGCAGCGCTTTGCCGAAGCATTCCCGGAGATCGAACTGGAATGGCTGGATGCCGAAGGCGATGACGTGCTGGAGCTGGTCGGCAGCGGCCGCGCCGCGCTGGGCCTGCTGCCGCGCCAGGAAAGCTATCCGGATGGTCTGGTGGCACGGCCATTGGCCCATCACAGCGAGCTGTCGGTGTATGTGGCGCGCGACCATGCGCTGGCCGACGCCGGCCGTCGCGCAGCTTCCCAGCTGGCACGGTACCGGCAGGTGCGATTGAGCGCGGAGGTCGACCATGCGCGGGCGGTTACCGGGCTGGCGTGGACCGCCACCGACTACCTGATGGTGATGGAGATGGCCGAGGACGGCATCGGCTGGGCCGAGCTGCCACGCGCGCTGGTACAGCGCTACGACCGCGGGCAGCTGGTGGAACTGACGCTGCCCGGCTGGCCACGACGCATCCACAGCGACCTGCTGTGGCGCCGCGACACGCCGCCGGGACCGGCCGCACTGTGGTGGGCCGACGCGTTGGGATGACACAAAAAAGGGGACGGAGGGGATCAAGTCGTTTGTGCCACAAACGACTTGATCCCCTCCGTCCCCTTTTTCAGTTGCCGGCCAGCGGCCGGCACTACCGGTCAACGATGGGCGAGCGCGTAATCCAGCGCCGCGCACACCGCGGCCACCTGCGCGTCGTTGCACTGCTGCGGGGTCGCCCGGGGGCTGTCCGGGTAGACCTCGGTGGTGGTAGTGAACTTCGCACCGGTGATGCCCGCGCACAGTCCGAGCTTCACCAGCGGATACTCGATCACGCCGTGGGCCACCACCGGCGAGCCGATGATCTCGCCCTTGTCGTCGGCCGGGGCGATGTGGGTCACCTTTTCCACCGCAGCGATCACCGCCTGCTGGAAGGCCGGCTGCGGGTTCTCGCTGTCATCCACCAGGTAGAAGCCATCGGGGATCAGGCCCGGCTCGAACGGCTTGCCGTCACGTGCCGCCAGCGCTGGGCGGAACTCGCTCTCGTCGCTGTCGGTGGTCTCGTGCAGGTCGATGTGCAGCACGAACTGGCCCTTGTACGGCGCGATCAGATCGATCACCGCCGTTGATTCACGCGCCGGGCCATCGGCGCGGAAGTTGCGGTTCGGGTCGATCGCATCGAAGTTCCAGCGGTTGATGCGCTCGAAACCCCACGGGTTCACGCACGGCGCGACCAGCAGGTTGGCCTTGGCGGCATAGTTGGCGGCGTGCTTCTCGAGGAATTCCAGCGCGCCCATCACGCCGCTGGTCTCGTAGCCGTGCACGCCACCGGTGACCAGTGCGGCCGGCAGCGCCGGGTTCCAGTCGCGGCTGCGCAGGGCAAACAGGGTATAGCTCTCGCCGGCGTAGTCGAGCTGACCATAGGCCACCTTGTCGAAGCGCGATGCGAGCGACTCGATGCGCGGCAGCACCTCCTTGTCATACCGACGCAGGCGCTGCTGGCGGCCACGCCACAGCTCCCGTTGCGCCGCTCCCCACGGTTGGCCAGGGGTTCCGACGGGGTAGAAGGCGGCTTGGGACATGGCGGATCTCAGCGAGTCAGGAAACAATCGCCCACTCTATCACCGGGGCACGGGCATGAACCGGGGGCGCATTCCAATAGCGAATGGAATCAGCAATAATTCTCATTTGCGACCTTCCACAACCTCTACCGATGGCCATCCACGCCCTGCAACCGGCCCGCCTGCCCCTGGCCGCCGCCCTCGCCCTGTGCCTGCTTCCGGCCACCCGCGCCTTTGCCCAGGACCGCGCCACTACGCTGGACAGCATCCAGGTCTCGGGCAGCTGGCTCGGCACCGGCCTGCATGACAGCGTCAAGCGCTTTGCCGGCGCACGCACGGTGGTCGACCGCCAGCGCATCGAGGCCAGCGGCGCGGCCAGCATCGGCGATGCCATGCGCCGCATCCCCGGCGTGCAGGTCACCGAAAACTCCGGCACCGCCGGCAGTTCCGTGTCGCTGAACATCGGCGTTCGTGGCCTGACCGGGCGCTACTCGCCGCGTTCGACGGTACTGCTGGACGGCGTGCCGCTGGCGGTAGCGCCGTATGGGCAGCCGCAGCTGTCGTTCGCGCCGACCAGCCTGTCGAACATCGAATCGATCGACGTGGTGCGTGGTGGCGGCGCGGTACGCTACGGCCCGCAGAACGTGGGCGGCATCATCAACTTCAGTACCCGTGCCATTCCCACCGGCACCGGCCTGCATGGCGAAGCCGGTGTGCGCTACACCGCCTACGACCACGGCGGCGGCGACAGCACCCAGTACAACGCCTTCCTCGGCGGCACCGGCGACAATGGCCTGGGCGCGGCCCTGCTGTACTCCGGCCAGGACGGCCGCGGCTGGCGCCAGGGCAGCGATGACCGCTTCAACTACCTGGCGCTGAAGTTCGCCTATGCCATCGACGAACAACAGGAACTGCGCGCCAAGCTGTCCTACTACGGTGTGCGCTCGCTGACCCCGGGCGGCCTGACTCGCGCCCAGTACGAGGCCGACCCGTTCCAGAACATCCGCCCCACCGATTTCTGGAAGGGTCATCGCACCGGCATCGACCTGGGCTACACCAACACGCTGTCGGCCAACAGCGAGTTCGAGGTGCTGGCTTATTACAACGAGAGCACCCGTGCCAGCTCGCTGATCAACGCCGCCAACACCCAGTTGACCGTGCAGCCGCGCGAATACCGCGTGCTCGGCATCGAGCCGCGCTACACCCAGCGCCTGCATTGGGGTGCAAGCGTTCACGACATCACCGCCGGCTACCGTTTCCTGCGCGAACGTGGAAACGACCGCAGCTACACCGTCACCCGCCGCACCGGCGTGGCCGGCGCCACCAACCGCTTCGACAACGCCACCGACGCCCACGCGTTCTACATCGACGACCGCATCGCGATCGGCCAGTGGCGGATCACCCCGGGCGTGCGCATGGAGTGGATCGACATGGACCGCCGCCAGGCCGGTGGCGCGGCGACCTTCAGCAGCCGCAACGACAAGGCTCTGCCCTCGCTCAACATCGCTTATCTGCTGACTCCGCAGCTGACCGTGTTCGGCAACTACACCACCTCGTTCGGGCCGGTGCAGAACATCCAGCTCAATTCGCAGACGGCCAGCAACCCGCTGAACCCGGAAATCGCCAGGACCACCGAGCTGGGCGCGCGCTGGCAGGACGGCGCCCTGCGCGCGGAAGTGACCGTGTTCAAGATGCGCTTCGACAACCAGATCCTGCAGGTGCCGGGCATCACCCCGCCGACCTTCCAGAACATCGGCGCCACCGACCACAAGGGCGTGGAGAGCGCGGTGGAGTACCACTTCGCCGAGGACAGTGCGCTGGCCGGGTTGGAGCTGTACGCCAACTACACCTGGACCAAGGCGGTCCAGCAGTCCGGTGACAACCGTGGCCTGGACGTGCCGTTCTACTCGCGCGACACCGACAGCGTCGGCGCCCGCTACGCGCTGGCTGGCTGGACCTTCAATGTCTCCAGCACCCACCAGAGCGGCCAGTTCTCCGATGCCGCCAACACCTGGGAAGAAACCGCCGATGCGCGCGTGGGCCGCGTGCCGGGCGTGCGCCTGTGGAATGCGCAGGTGGCCTGGCAGGTGCCGGGCCTGGGTGACAGCGAGATCGTGCTGGGCGTGAACAACCTGGCCGACACGCGCTGGTACACCCGCAACGTCGATGGCAACGCCGGCCGCATGGTGGCCGCACCGCGCACCTTCTACGTGCAGGGTCGCTACCGCTTCTGAAGCGGTAGCCGCCCGATGCAGTGACGGTGGCGATCACGGTGGCGGCGTATCATGCCGCCACCATGTCACTGCCTGTTTCGCCATCGCGCCTGCATTCGGCCTTCCAGGGCCTGCGCCTGCGGCTGCGCGGCAGCGACCTGTGGTTCATCGCACTTGCCCTGCTGGTCGGCCTGCTTGCCGGCTACCTGACCCTGCTGCAGTCCGGCATCGCACGCTGGCTGCAGGGCACGCTGTACGGGCTGGATGAAGGGATGCGCCTGAGCTCCCTGCCCTCGATGACCTGGACCGCGCTGCTGGTGCTGCCGCTGGGTGGCCTGCTGGTGGGCCTGGTCAGTTTGGCGGCAACGCGACTCAAGCGGCCCCTGCTCGATGCGGTGGAAGCCAATGCCCTGCACGGCGGCCGCATGTCGATGCGCGACAACCTGATCGTGCTGACCCAGACCCTGCTGTCCAATGGTTGCGGCGCCTCGGTCGGGCTGGAAGCTTCGTATACGCAGATGGGGGCCGGCACTGGCTCGCAGCTGGGCCGGGTGATGCGCCTGCGCCGCAACGATGTGCGCATCCTGGTCGGCGCCGGTGCCGCCGGTGCCATTGCCGCCGCCTTCGGTGCGCCGCTGGCCGGTGCGTTCTATGCCTTCGAGATCGTCATCGGCGCCTACACGCCGGCCGCACTGGCCCCGGTGGCGGTCGCCGCGCTGGCCGGCGCGTTTGTGGCCGACCAGGCCGGCATCGAGGCCTACCTGCTGCCCGCCGCCTCGACCATCGACGTGCGCGCCGCCGACTACGCCATCTACGGCCTGCTCGGCTGCTGCTGCGCGATGGTCGGCATTGTCATCATGCGGCTCATCGCCTCGATCGAGGGCACGGTCAAGCGCAGCCCGCTGCCTGCCTGGGGTCGGCCGGTGGTGGGCGGCCTGCTGCTGATCCCGCTGGCCATGGCAAGCCCACAGGTGCTGTCGTCAGGCCACGGCGCGCTGCATCTTGACCTGACCACGCATCTGCCGCTGATCTGGATCGGCGGCCTGCTGACCCTGAAATGCCTGGCCTCGGGCATCTCGCTGGGCTTCGGCTTCCGCGGCGGCCTGTTCTTTGCCTCGCTGTTCATGGGCACCCTGGTCGGCGCGCTGTTCGCGGGCCTGCTCGGCATGGCCACTGGCGTGCCCGTGGTCGACGCCACCTCTGCGGCGCTGGCCGGCATGGCCGCATTGGCCGCTGCCGTGGTCGGTGCGCCAATGACCATGGCCATGCTGGTGCTGGAGGGCACCCACGATTTCCTGCTGACCAGCGTGGTGATGAGTGCAGTGCTGGTGTCCAGCACGCTGGTGCGGCAGTGGTTCGGCTATTCGTTCTCGACCTGGCGCATGCACCTGCGTGGCGAAACCATCAGGAGCGCGCGCGACGTCGGCTGGGTGCACAACCTCAATGCCGGCCGGATGATGCGCAAAGGGGTTTCCACGGCTCCCGCTGACCTCGACGCCGCCGCCTTCCGCCAGCGCTTCCCGTTGGGCTCGGGCAGCCGCGTGATCCTGATCGACAGCGAAGGCCACTACGCGGGCATCGTGCAGATCCCACGCGTGTACGGCGATGGCGTGAAGCCGGAGACCGCGATCGGTGAGCTTGCCGAGAACCGTGACATCTCGCTGTCGCCGTCCGCGGACGTGGTCAGCGTGATGCAGCGCTTCGACCAGACCCAGGCCGATGAACTGGCCGTGGTCGGCGCCGACGGCCAGGTGCTGGGCGTGGTGTCCGAAGCCTTCGTACGCAAGCGCTATGCCGAGGAACTGGACAAGCGCCAGCGCGAACTGATGGGCGAGCGCGTCGACGACACCGACTGACCCCGAAAAAGGGGACGGAGGGGATTAAGTCGTTTCTGGCACTTCCGGGTATCCACGCATGGCGTGGATCTACTGTCACTTCGACCGGGTAGACTCCGGCCATGCGCTTCATTGAGACCTTCCAGGCCGCTCCTTTCGCCGACACCGTGGTCAGCCTGCTGGCCGCCTTCGTGCTGGGTACGTTGATCGGTGCCGAGCGCCAGTACCGGCAACGCACCGCCGGCCTGCGCACCAACGTGCTGGTAGCAGTCGGTGCCGCCGCCTTCGTCGACCTCGGCATGCGCATCGCCGGCAGTGCCGAGGCGGTGCGGGTGATCTCCTACGTGGTCTCCGGTGTCGGCTTCCTCGGCGCCGGCGTGATCATGAAGGAAGGCATGAACGTGCGTGGCCTGAACACCGCCGCCACCCTGTGGTGCTCTGCAGCGGTCGGCAGCTGCACCGGCGCGGACATGCTGGCCGAGGGCGTGCTGCTGACCGTGCTGATCATCGCCGGCAACACCCTGCTGCGGCCGTTGGTGAATGCCATCAACCGCATTCCGATCAACGAGGCAGCGACCGAAGCCACCTACGAGGTGCGCCTGAGCGTGGATGCCGACGCCGTGCCGCGGGTGCGCGAGCGCCTGGTCGATGCGCTGGAAGCGGCGCAGTATCCGGTGGGCGATGTGCAGGTGGTCGAGCATGCCGACGCGCCTACCGATGTGATCGCGGTGCTGGTCAGTACGGCGGTGAGTGCCGATGAACTGGACGTGGTGCTGGCACGGATGGAGCAGGTGCCGGGCGTGCTGCATGCCACCTGGGAAGTCAGCACCCGCGATTGATGATCCACGCGGGGCGTGGAGGCTCTTCTCTCATCCCCTCATCCGCTGCTGCGCGCGCAACAGTTTCCGGAACGAACCGCACGACCGGGCATCCTCCGCCAGCGGGCATGCCGCCGCGCGTTGCAGCTGACGGCGCACCCACTGCAACCGGGTGATCTGCCGCTGCAGCACCTCCGCTTGTGCCAGCAGTGCCTCGCGGTCCAGTGAGATGCGTCCATGCTGCGACGGCAGTGATGCACCAATCTGCTGCAGCGAAAGGCCGGCCGCCTGGCCAAGGCCGATCAAGGCCAGCCGTTCCAGCACCCGCTCGTCGTACTGCCGGCGCAGGCCGCGGCGGCCCAGCGCATGCAACAACCCCAGCTGTTCGTAGTAGCGCAAGGTCGAGGCCGGCACGCCACTGCGCTTGACCACCTCGCCGATATCCAGTTCACGCACGGGCTTGACCTCAAGTGACCTTCAAGCACCAAGCTATGGGCAACTACCCGGCGAGGCAAGGCCATGGCCAGCACATCTCCCATTGATCAGTACGCCCTGTGGAACGGCCCTGGCGGCCAGGCGTGGGTTGCGCAACAGGCTGTTCTTGACGGCCTGTTCCAGCCGATGGCTGACCTGCTGGTCACCGAACTTCCTGAGACCGTTACCGAACTGCTCGACATCGGCTGCGGCACCGGCGCCAGCCTGCTGGCCGCGGCCGCAGCGCGCCCTGCGGCACATTGCACCGGCCTGGACATCTCCGCGCCGATGCTGGCGCTGGCCCGCCAGCGCGCCGAGGCTGCGGGACTGGACGCGGACTTGATCGTGGCAGACGCGCAGCGCCATCCGCTGCCGCCCGCGCACTTCGACTGGATCCAGTCGCGGCTGGGCGTCATGTTCTTCGAGGACAGCCAGGCCGCGTTCGCCAACCTGCATCGTGCCACGACACCCGGCGCTGGGCTGCGCTTCATCGCCTGGCGCAGTGCCGACGAAAATCCATTCATGACCACGGCCGAGCGCGCGATCGGCGATGTACTGGATCTCCCGCCCCGCGTACCCGGCGCACCGGGACAGTTCGCTTTTGCCGATGGCGAGCGCGTGCAGCGCCTGTTGCAGGCCGCCGGCTGGAATGACGTGGAAGTGGTTGCGGTGGACCTGCCCTGTTCGCTCGCCCGCGAAGACCTGCCGACCTATGTCGGCCACCTGGGACCGTTGGGACTGGCCCTGCGATCGATGCCGGAAGCCCGCGCCACAATGCTTCGCGGAAAAGCATTGGCCGCATTCGCGCCGTTCATCGAAGGTGACCGCGTTCGTGTGGATGCCGCCTGTTGGTTGATCCGCGCCCGCGCTTGAAAAAAGGGGACGGAGGGGATTAAGTCGCATATGCCCCGGCTGTGCCGGAAACGACTTAATCCCCTCCGTCCCCTTTTTTTGCTAGAGGGCCTCGCCGGCGTCGGCCAGGCGCGATTCGATCAGGGCGTACCACTGCTGCAGCACGTCGATCAGCATGTCCAGCTCGGCGTCGGCGCGCTGTGCGCGACCGCTGCGCAGGCAGGCCTGGGCTTCCTGCAACTGGACCAGGAATCCGGCCACGGTGTCGGCCTGCAGGATCAGGCCCGGCAGGCGCCGCCCGGGGATGCGCACCACGGCATGATTGCCGAGCTGGCCGTACACGCTGAGCGTAGCTTCCGTCTTCATGGAGAGTGGCAGGAATTGGGCATTCATCGCGTGCACCGTTTGAAAACCTGAGCCGCAGGCAGGCGTGGACGACGGGGGAGACGTTGCCACGCCTGCCGGCGGTCAGGGGGGACTCGGAATGCCGGGGCACCGCCCCGGCGCAGGAAGGTCAATGTGGCTGTGCCATCCCGGCGATCTGCACGCGCCGGTTCGGTGCCAGGCAGGCAATCAGCTCGCGCCGGTTGCGCTGCTCGCACTGCACGATCGGCTCGGCCGCGCCGCGTCCCTCGGCACTGATGCTGGCTGCAGGCACGCCCCCCTGCACCAGCGCGTTGCGCACGGCGTCGGCGCGGCGCTGCGACAGCGCCTGGTTGTAGCTGGCGCTGCCAATGCGGTCGGTGTAGCCGGTTACCTTGATCGACTGCACCTGCGCGGCCTCGCGTACCTGCGCCAGGATGCCCTGCACCGCCTGCTGGCCTTCGGCGCTGAGTACCGCGCTGTCGAATCCGAACAGCGCGTCGGCCGACAGCCGCAGGGGCTGCTCCGGCAGCGGTGCCGGTGCCAGCGGCGCCGGTGGCCGCGGTGGTTCGAGCACGGCCGCGCACGACTCCGGCTTCCAATACCCGCCCTGCGCGATGCCCTTGCTGTCGAAGCGCACCTGGAACTGGCAGGTGAAGTATTCCGCGCCCTGCGCGGTGCGGAAATTGAACAGGTAGTTCCACTCGCGCACGCCCCACATACCCTCATTGAAGTGCGGCGTGCCCAGCAGCGTGTACAGCTGCCGCTTGCTCATGCCCGGCGCGAAGCGGCGCAGGTCGGCGACGTCGGGATAGATGCCTTCCTTCAGCGAGGCCTTGGAGGCCTCCGGGAAGTGCACGGCGGTGGCGTCGGCAGGACCGTCGGCGGCCGGCGCATGGCTGCGGCAGGCGGCCAGCAGGCCCATCCCCAGGATCAGGCCAAGCGTGGCGGCACATTGGCCGGCGCGGGCGATGCGATGCTGTTTCATGTCGTTCCCCCTGTAAACGTTTCCGCGATGCCGGGCCGCGGGTGCGGCCCGGCGGCGGGGATTACCACTGGATGCCGGCACCGACGGCCACACCGGCCTCGCCACGGCTGTTGGTCGAACCGCTGAACTTGTAGATCCAGCGGCCGCCTTCGGAGACACCGGAGATACCGACCGCCACGCCCGATTCGCCGTTGTAGCTGCCAGCCGCGATCGAGGCCATGCTGCGGCCCGCCTCGCTCGGCTGCGGCAGCGCTGCGGTGGCCATCGCCGACGCGATACCGGCCGAAGCACGATTGTCGGTCTTGCGCAGGTCGCGCTCGAAGCCGCCCATGCGCTCGTCGGTGTAGGCCTTGGACCAGTCCAGGGTCTGCGCCATGCCCGACTTCAGCTGGTCGACGTTGACGGCATCGGTGCCAGCAGTACCGGCGGCGACGTTGCGCACCGTAGTCGGGCCGCTGCTGGTGCTGCCCAGGGTGACACTGTTGTAGTTGGTCGCGCCGTTCACCGTGGTGTCGTAGCGGATCGTGCCCTGCTGCGAAGCCTGCAGCTGGCGCACGTTGACCGCATCGGTGGCCTGCGAGCCGTCTGCCACGTTGACCACCTGGCGTTCGGCACCGGCGGCACCGACAGAGACCGTGTTGGCCCGGTTCGCCACCGAACCCGCACCCAATGCCACCGAGTTGTCGGCCTGCGCCTGCGAACCATTGCCCAGCGCGGTCGAGTTGGCACCGGCGGCAGTGGAGCCTGCACCACCGGCGGCCGAGTTGGCGCCGCTGGCGGACGGATCGGCCAGGTTGTTGGTGTTGTTGGCGCGGAAGCTGCCCGCCACGTTGGTGATGTTCTGGATCTTCTGGTCGGTGTACTTCTTCGACTCGTCGATGGCGTAGTTCACGCCGTTCTTGAGTTGGCCGACATTGGTCGCGTCGTAGGTGTCCGAGCCGTCGGCAACGTGGGTGATCTTGCGTTCGCTGCCGGTGCTGCCGACCGAGACCTCACCGGCCGAGTTGCTGGCACCGGTCTGCCCGTAGGCGCCGGTGTAGCCGCTCTGTGCACCGACGCTGGCGACCGAACCGGCGCCCAGCGCCACGCTGTTGCCGGCACTGCTGCTGGCACCGTTGCCGACCGCCACGCTGTTGGCACCGGCTGCACTGGCCTGCGGACCGACCGCCACGGCTTCCGCACCGGCTGCAGTGGCTGCGGCCGCCGTTGAGTTGACCGCCAGGTACGCACTGCCACCACCGCCATTGGTGATGCGCTGGTTGAGGACCTTCAGCGAGCCGTCGACAGCGGTGAAGGCGGCGGTGACGTTGTTGTAATCGCCGCTGGTGAAGGTGCCATCGGTGGCGATGCTGGAGATGCTGAACGTCGGCGCGGTCCACACGTTGGTGGTGCCGTTGTAGGCGGTGGTGCCACCGAAGTAGGTGGCGATGGTGCTGTTCGTGCTGAACAGCTGGTCGCCGGTGATGGCATCACTGCTGCCGGCCAGGATGCTGCCGGCGGCGACGTTGGTGATCTTCACCGCGCCGGTGCCGGTACCCGTCAGCGTCACGCTGTTGAGCACGTTGCCACTGCCATCGACGTCGTACTTCACGGCCAGCTTGTCGATCTCGCCGGTCTGGTCCGCGACGTTGGCCAGCGAGTTGCTGACGGCATCGAAGGCGGTACCGACGTCGTTGTAGTTGCCCTTGGTGATCGTGCCGCTGGCGGCGACGTTGTTGATCGAGTAGGTCGGTGCGGTCAGTACGCCGTTGGCATCGACCGCGGCACCACCGCCCAGATGGGTGGCCACCGCCTGGTTGGCGGCAAACAGCTGGGCACCATTGATGGCCTCACTGCTGGTGGCACTGACCTGGCCCGGGCCAAGGTTGCGCAGCGTGGTTGCCGTGCCGGTCTGGCCCAACGTGGCGCTGGCGTAGTTGACGCTGCCGTCGCCGTTGAGGTCATAGCGCAGGGCGCCCTGCTCCGAGGCCTGCAGCTGGCCCACGTTGACCGCATCGGTCGCCGCCGTGCCGGCGGCCATGTTGGTGACCTGGCGCTCGGCACCGGCCGCACCGATGGAGACACTGTTGGCACGGTCGGCCAGGCTGCCGGCGCCGACCGCGATGCTGTTGGCGGCAGTGGCGCGGGCATTGGTACCCACCGCGATCGAGTCGGCGCCGCTGGCCACCGCCTCAGTGCCGGTCGAGTTCACCCGCAGGTACTTGGTGCCACCGTTGCGGATGTCGGTGATCTGCGTGTTGAGGTTGACCAGCGAGCCATCGACTGCGGCGAAGGCATCGGTGGCATTCTCATACAGGCCCTTGGCGATGGCACCACCAGTGGAGATCGTGCTGATCTCGAACAACGGTGCAGTAAAGATGCCGCTGGCCGGATCGAAAGCCGCACGACCACCGAAGAAGCTGGCGATGGCACTGTTGGTCGCCGCCAGCTGGCCACCGTTGACCGCCTCCAGGCTGCCGGCGGTGACCGCGCCAGCGGCAAGATTGCCGATGGTGGTGGTGCCGGTGCCTGCGCCGAGCGTGACCCGGCGATAGTTCGGGTTGCCCGAGCCGTCCAGGTCATAGGTGACCGCTGCGGAGGCCACATCGTCGATCAGACTGATGGCGCCCTTCAGCTGGGCCACGTTGACAGCATCGGTATTGGCGCTGCCCGCGGCAAGATTGGTGATCTGGCGCTCGCCACCACCGGCCGTGCCCACCGACACTTCGCCGGCCGAGACCTGGGGTGCGGTGAGGCCGTAGGCGCTGTAGCTGGCCTGCGCGCCGCGCAGTGCAGCTGAGCGGTAACCCAGCGCGACCGAGTTGGCCTGGTTTGAAGTGGCTTCGGCACCCAGCAGGGTCTGTCCGTTGGCGGTGCCCACGGCACTGTCACCGACGACGACCGAGTGGCCCATGCGGGCGGCATAGTCGGCCGTCGGCACGCCGGTCGGATTGCTGGGATCGTTCACGCCATCGCCGGGGAAGGCGACATTGGCATCGACCTTCGGCAGTTCATGGCGTGCGTTGGCACCGATCACCACTTCCTTGGACCCGTTGGCGAAGGCGCCATCGCCCATCAACACCTGGTAGTCCTGTGCCGCGTTGACCGCCCAGCAGGAAATATCGGCCAGCGCGATGTCCAGGCACTTGGCCGCCCACGCCGGCGAGTCGGTTGGCAGAAGGAGGCCCAGCAGGCCACCGGGATTGCCGTTGTTGATGTTGTAGATGTAACTGTCGGAGGTCACGCCACCGATCAGGGTCAGGTGCGAGCTGCCGCCCGTGGCTGCGCCGCCCAGGCCGTTGAGCGTGCTGCCGACCGGCGACAGGTTGACCACCGGCAGGCCCAGCACATTGACCGTCGAATAGGTCTGCATGACGTTGGCGTTGCTGAGCTTGAGATTGCCGTTGCTCAGGTAGCCATTGCCGCCGAACAGGCTGGTGGTGGTCGGCCCGATCAGCTGGCCGACATTGCCGACCAGGCCACCGGTGCCGATGATCAGACCAGCATTCGGGTCGGCCGGCGCGGGCGCCTTCGGACTGGTTGGCGGAATCGCCGAGGGTTGGGTCAGGCCGAGGCTGCCCAGCGTGCCTCCCACCAGGCCCCCCACGGCGCTGCCCAGGTTGCCGACGGTGCCATTGAGATTGCCGTTGAGCAGGTTGCCCACCGCGCTTCCGACACTGCCCAGCGTGCTGCCCAGCACACCGCCCAGGTCGCCGGCGGTGCTGCCGGTGGTGCCGTTGAGAATGCCGCCCACGGCGCCGCCGACCGTGCCGACCGTGTTGGTGAGCGTGCCGCCCACTGCGCTGCCGACCTGGCCGACGGTGCCGTTCAGTGCGCCGCCCACTGCGCTTCCAACGGTACCGACAGTGCCGTTCAGAGCACCGCCAACTGCGCCACCGACCGCGCCTACCGTGTTGTTGAGTGTGCCGCCAAGTGCGCCGCCGACCTGGCCGACGGTGCCGTTCAGAGCACCACCCACCGCACTGCCGACGGTACCGACAGTACCGTTCAGAGCACCGCCAACTGCTCCACCGACCGCGCCTACCGTGTTGTTGAGCGTGCCGCCAAGTGCGCCGCTGACCTGGCCGACGGTGCCGTTCAGAGCACCACCCACCGCACTGCCGACGGTACCGACAGTACCGTTCAGCGCGCCACCGACTGCGCCTACCGTGTTATTGAGCGTGCCGCCCACTGCGCTGCCGACCTGGCCGACGGTGCCGTTCAGTGCGCCGCCCACTGCACTTCCAACGGTACCGACAGTGCCGTTCAGAGCACCGCCAACTGCGCCACCGACTGCGCCCACCGTGTTGTTGAGCGTGCCACCCACTGCGCTGCCGACCTGGCCGACAGTGCCGTTCAGAGCACCACCCACCGCACTGCCGACAGTACCGACAGTACCGTTCAGCGCGCCACCGACTGCACCGACGGTGTTGTTGAGCGTGCCGCCCACTGCGCTGCCGACCTGGCCGACGGTGCCGTTCAGTGCGCCGCCCACTGCACTTCCAACGGTACCGACAGTGCCGTTCAGTGCACCGCCAACTGCGCCACCGACCGCGCCTACCGTGTTGTTGAGCGTGCCGCCAAGTGCGCCGCCGACCTGGCCGACGGTGCCGTTCAGTGCGCCGCCAACGGTACCGACAGTACCGTTCAGCGCGCCACCCACCGCGCTACCAACTGCGCCCGCGGCACCGTGAAGCGTCCCGCCGACAGCACCCACCGCACCACCGACCAGGTTGCCGACGCCCAGCGCGCTGTGCTGTGCGGCCACCGTCGCCTGTCCGGCCAGCTTCAGATTGCGATCGGCCACTACCTCCTGGCCGTCTGGCGCCTGCACGCGCACCTTGCCGGCGACGCCGGCATCGAACGCGGCACTGATGGCACGATCATGGGTTTCACCCGGCAGTTCTTCCTTGGCCGGCAGCGTGACTGCCGCCGTCGCCCGGGCCTGGCCATGCCCCTCGATGTGATGGCCAGCGACCGCCAGATGCGTGTCGGCCTTGCCGTCGACGGTGGCTTTCAGCCCAGGCAGTGATCCGGCGGCTGCACCGCTGAGGCCGGCGGCCGCTTGGGCACCCGTATCGATCGCAGCGACCTGGCGGCCAGCGATGCCGACCTTGGCCCTGGCGCGCGCATTGGCAGCAACGCCCAGCGGCGCCTGCGCGCCGGGCGCAACGTGCGCAGCCAGCGATGCATCCACCTGTGCCGCCCTGGCCGCAGCGTTGCCCACGCCAACATTGGCGCGGACATCAGCCGCCAGTGCCGGCACGGCCACCTGTTTCGGCACGGTGTTCGCTGCCAGCTTCACCTGCACGGTGGCCGGCAACACGTCACGTACGACCGGCAGCGACGTGGTGTTCAACTGCAGGCCCAGACGAGCATCCGCGCTGAGTGCGGGGCTGTTCTGCGCCTGTCGCGCGGCGGCAGCCAGGGCCACTTCCGCGTCAACCTTGACCGGCATCGGCTGCGCATACTTTGCCGCGAGTGCTTGCAGGTCACGCAGCGATTGATTGGTTTCCGAGGCCCCTGCATGGCCGCTGGCCAGCGCACACAGCAGTGCCAGGGCCAGGGCCGTGGGCACCAGCAGGAAGGCGCGCGGATCGCGTGCGGCGCTGCCGCCGCTGTCGCCGGTGGCCAGTTCCGAGGCCACAACCAGAGCATTGAGCTGGCGGTTCCATACACGCCGGTAGATGCGGTTCATGAGCATTTCCCCCGTAGGCGAACAACTGGAATGTCAGTGGACTTGCCGCTAGGCAGGTGACTGACATTCCAGCGGTTGCAACGAGGGCGGTGCACTTCAATCCGGCACGGCAATCGCGCATTCCGGCAAATCCACGGCCGGAATCGGCAGCCGGCTATGCATAAGCGGCAACACGATCGGCAAGCGGATACGCAATTCCGGCATAAACTCCGCAAAAACCCTTGCCGGGCCTGGATCAGGCCGGTTGGCCGATCTGCGCGGGTGCGCGCATCAGGGTGTCGCGCGGCAGTTCGCCGAATACCTTGCGGTAATTGTCGGCGAAGCGCGACAGGTCCCACAGCCCGCAGCTCAGGGCGATCGCCTTCACCGAGCGACGGCTGGAGTCCGCCATCGACAGGCTGCGGCAGGCCGCGCACAGGCGCAGCATGGAGAGGTAGCGGTTCGGCGAGGTTCCAAACAGGTCCTCGAACGCATAGCGCAGGCCGCGCTCGCTGACGCCGGCGGCATCGCAGATCTCGTTCATGTAGATATTGCGACGCAGGTTGAGCCGCATGAAGTTCTCTGCACGCTGCGCGATCAGATAATGCGTGCGCCGCGCACGGGTGCAGCCCGGGCGATCCGCCGCACCGGCGCCCAGCAGGGCCTGCACATGCTCATGCAGCAGGTTCTCGGTCTCATCCGGCTGCAGGCCTGCACCCTGCCCCAGCTGCAGGTGCAGCTGCTGGTAATGGCGTGCCAGCGGCGTGGCATCGCTGGCCAGGTTGAACAGCGAAAGTGCCTGGCCAGCAGGTGGCGTGCTGCGCAGGCTCAGTTCGGTCAGCTTGCGCTGGACGCGGGCCACCGGCACCAGCATCAGGGTCATGTGCGTGCCCGGGCTCAGGGTGAACTCACTGATGCCCTCCGGCATGATCGTCAGCGCCATGCCCGGCGAGAGCGGCACGCCGTGGCACCAGCTCATCGTTTCATCGGTGGCGTGCAGGTACCCCAGCATCGCCCAGTCCGGCGGCAGCATGAAACGGCCACGGCAATGGAAGCCGCAGCTGATGCTGCAGAACAGGGCTTCCTCGTGCACGCGCGAAGCGAACGCCGCCCGTGGCCCGTTGCCATCCAGCAGCAGCAGTTCGACATCGCAGACGCGAAGCACGCCGCTCAGCGTGGCCAGGTCTATCGACCGAAGGCCGCTGTCGTCGCTGTCCTCTACCCCACCATCGACCATGACAGTGTTGTCCCCCCGTTGATCCGCCATCCGCTGCGGCCCCCACTGCCTGACAGGGCGCGCAACGATCCAGAATCCATTTCCGTTGCCACGCCGGCAGCGCCGGCGTCGATGCGATCGTACAAATCAATGCAAGAGCTTGAATACGAGTATGCCCAATAATCGGCAAAGGTAAACCCGCGGCGCTGAATGATGAAACGGGATACACAAGTGAAGAAAATGTCTGAGCAGGTGGCACGGTTTTCGCATGGAACCACAAGGCGAATCACATTATCTGCACGACAATGAATCGTTTTGCCTGCGAACGGATTTTCGTCACAAAAACCATCTGAAATTTTCAGGCTTCCGGGGTTTCTGCCGAATTTGCATATAGGTTCCGGTTGCAGCCAACCGCCATTCAGGCAAAGTCGACATTACGGTGATCGAGCCATCTGATCTGGCCGCACCCAGGGGGACAGCATGACCACGCACGCATCATTGGATGCCTCGACCACCGGCCCCGGGCCGTCCGGTCGCGACCGTGCGGCCGATGTCCCGCCTGGAAACGATCACCCTGCTTGAGCACAGCGGGCCTATCCCGCCGTGCCTCCTCCGCCAGGACGCGCGGAGGCCCACGGACGATCCCGGCGGAGCCGGGCCACCGCCCAACGCAGGTGTACTGCATCCGCAGACAGGTAGAGGGAGACATTGGTCATGAACGCATCGATCCGCAAATTCCTGAAGGAAGAAGACGGCGTCACCGCGCTCGAGTACGGGCTGCTGGCTGCCGTGATAGCTGGCGTCCTGATTGCGGTCGGCAACGACCAGATCAAGGGGTTCTTCGAAACGCTGTTCAAGAACCTCTCCGCACTGGCCACCAAGGCTTCGGGCTCGACGACCTGAGCGGCGACCGCGCGCGGCCGGCAGAGCCGCGACGGCGGGGCGCATGGAACCAGGCGAAGACCGTCCAGTGACGGACGATGGAGTGTGCGATGACAGTGCTGGGATTGTTGGCCATCGGCGTGTGCCTGCGGATCGCGATCAGTGATCTGTATGCCCGTCGAGTGCCCAACAACTGGCTGGTCGCCGCATGCGTGATCGCCACTGCGGTGATCGTGGTCGGCCAGTTCAGTGCGCCGCGCCAGCCGTGGCTGCCCCACCTTGCCGGCGCGGCGATCGGCCTGTTGGCGCTGCTGCCGTTCCATGCCCTGCGCTTGATGGGCGCCGGGGACGTGAAGTTCTTTGCCGTGCTGGGCCTGATGCTGGGCTGGCAGGCGCTGCTGCCGGTCTGGCTGGTGGCAAGCCTCGCGGCTGGGTTGCATGCCGTACTGGTGCTGGCCGGTCGCCGCCTGGGCGTGCTGCTGCCCGGTCACCTGCAGATGCAGGTCAATCGCACCAGCACGCAGTGGCAAGCGCATCCGGTGCTGCGTGACATGCAGGCCGCCCGCCAGGGACGACGTGGCATTCCCTATGCAGCCTACCTGGCACTGGCCGCCATCGGCTGGGTGCTGGCCAGCATCTACGGAGGTGCACCATGAACATCCGCAGCCCACGCCTGCAACGCGGTGTCGCCAGCATCGAGTTCGCCCTGATGCTGATGCTCGGCCTGTTGCCACTGCTGCTGTTCACCTTCTCCGGGGTGATGATCATGGCGGCGCAACAGACCCTGGCCACCGCATCGGCCGAAGGCGCGCGTGCCTCGCTGCGCTACGGCACCGCCAGCGAACGACGCACCGCCGCCTGCGTCGCCGCACGCACCTCGATGCAATGGTTGCTGCAGTTTTCCAGGCAGAACGTGGACTGCAGCGCGGGGGGCAGCAACGCCATCGTGGTGTCGGCACAGGCACCCTGCGCCGGTCTGGCCACGGCCCAGTGCATGACCGTGACGGTCAGCTACGACTACGCCAGCCATCCCTTCCTGCCCGGCACCGCCACGCTCTACAAGTGGGTGATGCAGGCCCCCATCCGCAGCGTCGCGGTCGCGCAGCTCGATCTCGGCAGCGGCAATTGATGATCGGTACTTTGGAGATGGTTCCATGCTCAAGTTGACCCGCATCGCTGCCGTCGCCCTGATCGGCCTGGCCGTGCTGCTGGCGCTGATCGCCCTCATGATCGGGCGCAAACCCGCCGCACCTGCAACGGTCGCGCCGGTCGCTCACAACGAGACCCAGGCGATCACCGTGGTCGAAGCCGTGGCACGCCTGCCTGCGGGCGAGCCGATCAGCGCCAACGGCCTGCGCCTGGCCCAGCGCACCGCACCCGTCCCCGGCGCCGCTACCAGCATTGCCGCCGTGACCGGCAAGGTGCCGGTGCAGGACATTGCCGAAGGCAGTGTGATCAACGGCAGCGCATTGGCTCAGGGCTTCTCGCTGCAGCTGCGGCCGGGCGAGCGTGCCCTGGCCGTGCCCGTGGACGAACTGGTCGGTGCCGGCAACCGCATCCTTCCCGGTGATTTCGTCGACGTCTTCCTCAACCTGCGCAACGCCCAGCCCAGCATCAACAGCCCTGGCGAAGCGGCGCAGACGCGCCTGCTGCTGTCGCGCCTGCGCGTCCTGAGCTACGGCCAGCAGGACATCGTGCCGCTGGCCACAGAGACTATTTCCGACAGCGAGGCCGACACCCGCAACGACCCGCGCGCTGCCGACATCACCGGAAGTGGCAGCACGCACAGCAGCAGCAATGAAGCGCCGCAACCCGCACGCAGCGCGGTGCTTGCGGTACCGGTGGCCGACGCCAACCGGCTGCTGCTGGGTGCGCAGCAAGGCAAACTTTTCCTGGCCCTGCGCAATCCCGCCGATACTGGCCTGCCCGACCTGGCGTTGTTCCCGCAATCGCGCGGAGTGATCGACCCGCTGCGTGGGCTCGACGCCGAACAGCAGCTCGCCCTGCAGCGGCCGGAGAACCACGCCTTTGCCGGTATCGACAGCGACGCGCTGGCCGGACGTGGCAGTGCACCGCCACGCAGCACCCCGGATGCACCGGCGCGCGCGCCGGCGTCACGTCGCAGTGCACCGCGCGCGTCGGGGATCGAGATCATCCGCGGCGACAGTTCCGCATCCCGTGCCTCCCTTTGACCTGCATCGAGTGCATCCATGACCGAACGTCGCCGCCGTCCACGCCTCTCCCTCCGCCAGCGCTGGCTGGCCCTGCTGCTGGTGCTGCTGGCGCCGGCAGCGAGCGTGGTCGCCGATGACCTGGTGCTGCAGGCGCGCGAGCAGCGTCCCTGGAACCTGCCGGCCGACCTGGAGCGGGTGGCCATTGCCGACCCGGGTGTAGCCGACATCGTGATGCTGCGCGGGCAGCGCCAGGCGCTGCTGGTCGGCAAGACGCCTGGCACCACTACCCTGCTGCTGTGGCACCGCAGACAGGCCGAGCCACAGCGGTTGACGGTACGGGTGCAGAGCGCCGTACAGGGCGCCGCCAGCACCGGCGGTACCGGGCTGGTGTTCACCCAGCAGGACCAGCAGGGCCTCCTGCAGGGAAGCACCGACAGCATGCTCACGCACATGCAGGAACAGCGCACTGCGGCCATGGCGCTGGGCAAGGACGGGGTGCTTGCCGATGCGTCCACCATCAACAGTGGGGGCGTGGTCCAGGTCGAGGTCAAGGTGGTCGAGTTCAACAAGACCGCGATGAAGCAGATCGGCATCAACTTCCAGAACCGCAACGGCGGCTTCGCCTATGGCTTCGCGCGGCCCGGCACTGGCCTGCCCGGCAATACCGGCCTGCTGCCCGGCATGAAGGAAGGCAACAGCAGCAACGAGGCCGTGTCGCCGATTTCCTCGGCGTTCCGGCTGGTGTTCGGCTCGACCAAGGGACTGTGGAACGCCGATGTCGAACTGCTGCAGAGCAATGGCATGGCCCGCGTGCTGGCCGAGCCGACGCTGGTGGCACTGTCCGGCCAGAGCGCCAGCTTCCTGGCCGGTGGCGAGCTGCCGATCCTGGAGCCGCAGGGGCTTGGCACCACCACCATCACCTACAAGCCCTTCGGCATCGGCTTGACCGTGACCCCAACGGTACTGGCGCCGAACCGGATCGCGCTGAAGGTCGCGCCGGAGGCGAGCGACCTCGACTACAGCAACGCGATCGTGCTCAACAACGTGCAGATTCCCTCGATCACCACTCGTCGCGCAGATACCACGGTCGAGCTGGGTGATGGCGAGAGCTTCGTCATCGGTGGCCTGGTCAGCTCCAACATCGTCTCCAACGTCAACAAGATTCCACTGTTGGGCGACCTGCCGATCATTGGTTCGTTCTTCCGTAACTTCGACTACAAGCGCCAGGACAAGGAGCTGGTGATCATCGTCACCCCGCGTCTGGTGCAGCCGCTGGCACGCAACACCGAACTGCCGCTGCCTGGCGAGCGCGAAGCCAAGCCGCATCTTCCCGAATGGGGGTCGTGGTTGCTGGGGCCGGTCAGCCAGGACCCGGTGCCCGGCTTCTCGCGCTGACTTCCATGACGCCTGCGGAACCACGCCCATGCCCTACGCCACCGCCCAGCCGCTGCATCCGCAAGGACCGCCGATGAACCTGGTCCTGTACGGCATCGACCGCGAACTGCTGCCCCGGCTGGCCGCCAAGCTGCCGCCGACCACCACCCTGCACTGGCAGGACAGCAGTGCGCCGACGTCTGCGCAGGACCTGCAACGCGGCCCGCAGAGCCTGGTGCTGCTTGACTTCCGGCCCGAGCACGCGGCCGCCTCGAGCGTGCTGGCACAGCAGCTGCAGCAGACCCAACCGGACCTGGCGCTGGTCGCGGTCGGCGCCACCAGCGCCGGCCAGGTTGAAGGCGTGGTGATCGCGCTGCGCGCCGGCCTGCGCGATGTGCTGGACCTGGACAGCGACAACGCCGGCATCGAGGCGGCCCTGCGGCGTGCGCTGTCACCGCGCCCGGCCGCGGTGGCGCAGCACGCGCACAAGGCGCGCCTGATCGTGCTGCTGGGCGTGCGCGCAGGCGTCGGCACCAGTACCCTGGCCGCACATCTTTCGGTGCTGGCGCAACAGACACGGGCCCTCGCCCAGGGCGATGCAGTGCAGCAGGACGGCCTGCTGATGGAACTGGCGCAGCCCGCCGGTGACCTTGCGCTGTACCTCAATCTCGACAGCCGCTTCCACTACGAGGATGCGCTGCGCAACGCCAGCCGCATCGACGCCACCCTTGCACGCACCGCGATGGCGCGCCATGACTCCGGGCTGGTGCTGCTGGACCGTGCCGGCGGCAGTGATGCCGTGCCCCCGTCCGACCCTGGCGCGCTGCTGCAGCGCCTGCGCGGGGTGTTCGCCAGCGTGCTGTGTGATGCCGGCGGCTGCCCGCTGCGGCAGCTGCCGCCGCTGTTGCTGGACCAGGCAGACGAGATCTGGCTGGTCACCGATGCGTCGATCGCCACGCTGGTCTCGCTGGACCAGGCACTGAAGCATCTTGCAGGCCAGCGCGAGCGCGAAAAACGCCTGCAACTGGTGATCAACCGCCACGACGACAGCAGCGGCATGAGCCCGGAACAGATCGCACGCCGCTTCGAACTGCCGTTGCTGGCGACATTGCCTGAACGACCGCGTGTGCGCCTTGCCGCCAGCCAGGGCCGCCTGCTGCTGCAGGATGCGCCGCGCGATCCCTACCTGCGTGCCCTCGCCCCGCTTGTGTCACGGCTGGACCCGGCTGCCTGCCCGGTCCAGCCGCATGGCCTGCGGGAAAGACTCTCCCTTGCCCTGGGTGGATCGCAATGGAAGACAAGGTAACCCCGTTCCCGCATGCCGTTGCCCGCCCGCTGCTGCACGAAAGCCCGGGCCACCTGCCGTTCGCACAGACCGAGCAGTACCAGAAGGTGCTGTCGGCCGCGCATGAGCACCTGCTCAACAGCATCGAGGACGAGCGCATCGACATCGATTCCTGGGCCCCGGATACCATCGCCCGCTGGGTGCAGGTACAGACCGTGGGCTTCATCCAGGAATGGCGCATCCCGATCAACGAAGAAGAGATGCAGGTGGTTGCCGAGGGCCTGGTCAAGGAGCTGACCGGTTTCGGCCCGCTGGACGACCTGCTCCACGACCCCTCCATCGAAGACATCCTGATCAACGGTTTCAAGGACGTGCACGTTTCGCAGGGTGGCCAGCTCCGGCGTGCCACCCAGCGCTTCACCGATGACACCCACCTGCTGCGCATCCTGCGCCGCATCCTCGCGCCGCTTGGCCGCCGGCTGGATGATTCCAATCCGATGGTCGATGCGCGCCTGCCCAACGGCGGCCGCCTCAACGCGATCATCTCGCCACTGGCGGTGGACGGGCCGATGGTGTCCATCCGCAAGTTCCGCAAGGACCCGTTCACCCCCGACGAACTGCTCGCCAAGGGCACCTTCGACGCACCGATGCAGGCCCTGCTGAAGGCAATGGTGCTGGGCCGATGCAACATCCTGGTCTCCGGCGGCACCAGCTCCGGCAAGACCTCGCTGCTGAACGCACTGGCCAGCTACGTGCCACCCAGCGAGCGCGTCATCACCGTGGAGGACACCGCCGAGCTTTCGCTGAACCATCCGCACGTGGTGCGCCTGGAAAGCCGCATCGGTGGCGCCGAGGGCCAGGGCGCGGTCAGCATCCGCGACCTGGTGCGCAACAGTCTGCGCATGCGCCCGGACCGCATCGTGGTCGGCGAAGTGCGTGGCGCGGAAGTGCTGGAAATGCTGCAGGCGATGAACACCGGCCATGACGGATCGATGGCCACCATCCACGCCAACACGCCGCGCGACTGCCTGTACCGCATCGAGATGCTGGCCGGCTTTGCCGGCTTCCAGGGCAGCGAGGACAGCCTGCGCCGGCAGATTGCCAGCGCCATCGACTTCATCGTGCAGATCTCGCGGCTGGGCAGCGGGCGCCGGGTGCTGGTCTCGATCACCGAGATCACCGGGGTCAGTGACAACCTGATCACCACCCAGGAAATGTTCCGCCACGAGGTGCAGATCGACGCCGCCGGCCGCGAGACCGACCGCTGGATCGGCCTGGGCTTCCATCCGCACTCGCACAAGCTGGAGCCGTTCCGCCAGCAACTGCGTGAATCGCTCTACGGGGACTTCTGAGCATGGGCACCGGCCTGCTGCTGGGCGTGTTGAGCATCATCTCGGTGCTGCTGGCGCTGGCCGTCTGGCTATGGGGCACCGCCGCCAGCCGTGAGCAGCGCCAGGCCTCGCTGCAGCATGCCGAGCAACAACTGGCGCGCGGCAGCGCGGCCGGCGCGGTACCGGCCGGGCCTGCCGTTGCGGCGGCCAACGATTCGACCCGCCCGGCCAGCACTGGGACCCGCGTACTGCCGTGGGACGGTGTCCTGCAGCGCGCCGGCCTTCAGCCGGGCTGGAAGCTGCCACTGATGCTGCTGGTGCCGGGACTGGTGCTTGCGGTCGTGGCGGCGATGCGGCTGGGCACGGCCTGGATGTTTCCGCTGACCCTGCTGCTGTACCTGCTGGGCTGCTGCCTGTGGGTGATGCGCCGGATCACGAAGCTGCGCGCGCAGCTGCTGCACCAGATGCCGGACTTTCTCGACAACCTGGTCCGCCTCACCGCGCTGGGCAACAGCCTGCAGGCCGCGTTCCAGGTGTCTTCGATGCAGACCAGCGCGCCACTGCGCGGCCTGCTCGACACCACGGTGCGCTATGCGCGCAGCGGCATGGACCTGGATCGTGCATTGAGCCTGGCCGCGCAGCCGTACCGGATGGACGTACTGAAGGTGCTGGCAGTGGTGATCGGCGTGAGCGTGCGCATCGGTGGCCGCGCCGACCAGATCCTGCAACGCATGGGCGATTTCATGCGCGACCTGGAACAGGCCCAGCAGGAACTGGCGGCCACCACCTCGGAAACACGGATGTCGGCCTGGGTGCTGGGGCTGCTGCCACCCGCCAGTGCGGTGCTGATGGCGATCTCCAGCCCGGCGTTCTTCCAGCCGGTGCTGCACGACCCGCTCGGTCACAGGATCCTGCTGATCGCACTGGGCCTGGAACTGCTCGGGGCGTTCCTGCTGTACCGCCTGGCCAAATCGCTATGACCGCCCGCAGCCGCCCCGGAGGTGCCCGATGAGCGCCAGCGCCTGGTTCGCCCTTTCGCTGCTGGTGCTGGCAGCCGGCGTCGCCCTGCTCGGTATCGCCGGCTGGGTGCGCAGCCATCGCGAGCACCGCACCTCAGCCACACTGAAAACCGCCCTTCAGCCGCGTGAAGAAGGCCGCGACACCGAGGCCACGCGCCGCGACTCACTGGGCTGGATCGAGCGCTTCGGGCGCTCGCTCAGTGGCGGCCGCCTGGAGGCCGCACTGCTTGCCAACGAAGACAAGCTGCTGTTGGACCTGGCTGGCTGGAACACGCGCCGCGGCACCGCGATCTATCTCGGCCTGCGCCTGCTGCTTGCCCTGTTGGTGCTGGCGCTGGCGCTGGCGTTCAGCAGCGCGCACGGGCTTGCCAAGGTGATGGTGGTGATCGGTGCGCTGGCGGCCGGGCTGCTGCTGCCGAAGTTCGTGCTGTCGTCGTGGGTCAAGCGCCGCCGCCGTGCGGTCGAGAACGAGCTGCCCCTGCTGATCGACCTGCTGCGCCTGCTGCAGGGCGTGGGCTTCAGCATGGACCAGAGCCTGCAGACGCTGGGCGACAAGCTGCGCGATGCATTGCCGGTACTCGGCGGCGAACTGCAGGAAGCCAATGTGGCCTATACCCATGGCCGCACGCGCGCGCAGTCATTGCGGCGGCTGAGCGAGGTCTACGCCGATGATGACCTGGCCAGCCTGATGCAGTTGATCCTGCAGGTGCATGCGCACGGCGGCGCAGTGCAGGAGCCGTTGCGCCAGTTCAGCCTCCGCCTGCGCGAACAGCGCCGCAACGCGTTGAAGGAAAAGGTCGGCAAGCTCTCGGTGAAGATGACCGTGGTGATGATGCTGACCCTGTTGCCGGCACTGATGCTGGTGCTTGCCGGCCCGGCGCTGGTCGCGCTGGCCACCACCCTGTCCAAGATGGGATCCCCCTGATGCCTCCCCTGCACACCTCCTGCCTGCTGCTTGCCGTCACCCTCGCCGCCCTGGCCAGTGGCTGCGCCTCGACCACGCCGAAGTATGTGCGGGCGCCCAGCCTTGCGCCGCCGGAACCCGATCCGCAGGACAGCCGCAACGCCTATCTGGAGCTGATCGAACGCATGCAGCAGCAGGGCGCCTGGTATGCCTCGCTGGCCCATGTGGAGGCCTTCCGCCAGCGCTATGGTGATCGTCCTGCCCTGCGCCTGCTGCAGGCCGACGCACTGCGTGAGACCGGGCAGACCGACGCGGCGGTCGCGCTGTATCGCGAGCTGTCCAGCGGGCCGCAGGCCGCCGCTGCGGCACATGGCCTGGGCCTGATCGCCGCACGTCGCGACGACGATGCCGGCAGCGAACAGGCCCTGGCGCGCGCTACGCAGCTGCAGCCCTTGAACACCGACTACCTTGGCGACCTGGGCTATGCACGGCTGCGTGCCGGCCGGTTCGATCAGGCCCGCGAGCCGCTGGCCAAGGCCCTGGAGCTTTCACCGGGCAACGCCAAGGCAACGGCCAACCTTGCACTCTGGGCGGTACTGCGCGGCGACCAGGCCACGGCGGAGCGGCTATCGGCACAGGCCAGCCTCAACGAGGAAACGCGCCGAAGCATCCAGCAGCAGGCCCAGCAGATCCGGACGCGCCTGCAGCAACGACAGGCCGCTGCTGCCGCCAACGCAGCCACACCTGCACATACGGCCAGCGTCGAGAGTGGCGCTCGTGCATCGGGCGGCGCACGGCTGGCGGGCGAACCCCACCGCGACCCGCGCGACCAACGCGATCCGCAGCGCCTGCCACCCTCGATGCTGGAACGCTTCAGCGCCACCGACCACCCGACCGGAAGCACACCATGACCACGATGCGCCAGATCCGACGCCTGTTGCCCGTGCTGTGCTGCCTGCTTGTTGCCGGTGCCGTGCAGGCGCAGCAACAGCCATTGACCGGACAGATGCTCGGTGGCCCCTCGCCGTCGCCAGCGGCCACGGTGCCCATGCAGGCCGAACCGCTCCCCACCGTGGAGTTGGCCGCACCGGCCGCATCCGCCGAGGTGACCGGCGCGCAACCGGCAACCGTCGCAAACGACGTCGCACCAGCATCGCCCGCCGCACCGCGCGCGCGCCTGCCCAGCGGCGAGGCGACCCGCAATCTGTTCCGCCTGCAGGCCTCCGGGCAGCAGGCTGGCCAACGGCTGCCGATCCTGGGTGACCAGGCCACGCTGAGCTATGCGCGTTACCTGAAGAGCTTTGAACACGAGATCCCGGACTTCTTTGAGACCGATGTCTCCCGGTCCAAGGACGCCTCCTCCTCCGGACGCTGAGGTCGGCCATGAAACGCCCACGCCAGTTCAGTTTCAGCCGCGCACGCGGCGGCATGTCGGTCACGATGATGCTGGTCATGCTGGCGCTGTTGGCCATGCTGGGCCTGATCGAGATCGGCTATCTGTTCTGGGCCAAGCGTGATGCGCAGAAGGTGGCCGACCTTGCCGCTCTGGCCGGCGCACAGCGACTGGAGCTGTGCAGCCCGGACAACAGCGACAACAGCGCTGCCCGGCAGAATGCGGTGGCCCAGAACGGGTTCGCAGGCACCCTGCAGATCCGCTGCGGCAACTGGAGCGCCAGCCGTGGCACCGGCACCCGCTTCGTCACCAGCGTCGATGCCAGCAATCCCCGCAATGCCGTTCAGGTGATCGCCGAGCGCAGCGTGCTGCCCTTCTTCGGGCAGACTTCCGGCCTGCCCACCGTGAGCGTGCAGGCCGTGGCGCGCCGTGCCGAACCCACCGCGGTGTTTGCGGTCGGCTCGCAGCTGCTAAGGACCAATGGCGATTCAGTGCTGCTGTCCACCCTGCGCCTGGTTGGCCTGGACGTCACCAATGCCACGGTGCTGTCCTATGACGGCCTGGCGCAGGCCAACGTGACTCCGTCAGGCCTGCTGAAAGCGCTCAACATACCGGTAAGCGCCAACCTCAGCGTAGCCGACTTCAATCGCCTGCTGTCGGTCAACAAGATTTCGCTGGCACAGCTGGTCGATGCCACCGCCACCGTGGTCGGCCGTGACTCCGCAGTGGGGGTGCAGCTGCGCGCCCTGTCCGATCTGGTTGCCACCCAGCTGGACATCAACAAGCTCAACATCGTGCTTGGCAGCCAGTCCGGCGGCGGTGGCCTGTTTGCCGAAGTTGTCTCGCCCGACGGCACCGTCGGCAGCGCACTGGAGTCACAGATCAACGTGCTCAACCTGATCAGCACCGCGATCTCCATCGCCAACGATGGCAACGGCGTGGCGGTCAAGGGACTGGACCTGCTGGGCATCAGCATCCAGGCAGGCGTGGTCGAGCCGCCATCGATCGCCATCGGCGGTGTCGGCAGCCGTGCCTACAACGCGCAGGTGCGGCTGATGGCGGACGTGGACAGCAACAACCTGTTCGCGCTGGGGCCGCTGCTGAACCTGCTTGGCACGCGCCTGCACCTGCCGCTGCACGTCGACGTGGCCAACGGCATGGGCACACTGACCGGCATCCAGTGCGGCGGCAATCCACCCAAGGCCACGATCCAGGTGGACTCGTCGGTGCTGCGCGCCTGCGTCGGCAATGTCGACCCTGCACAGCGCTTCTCCAAGGCCAATGTCTGCGACGCCACGCTGCAGGACGAACAGCTGCTGAAGCTGCTGGGCCAACCATTGATCAACGACAGGATTACCCTGCCTGCCCTGACCAGCACGCAGACCCTGACCCTGGCCGCCGGTGAGACCGGCTCGACCCGGTTCAACCCGCTCGCGATCGGTGACGCAGTGTCGAGCCTGGTGAACGAACTGCTACGGGTGCTGTCGGGCATGCTCAATTCGCCCAAGCAGGGCATGAACGCCAACGACACCGCCAAGGCGCTGGCCGATCGCTACCTGCAGGCGGCCTTTCCGACTGGCGGACGCTACAACGTCGACCAGGTCATCCCGCTGCTGCGCGATGGCGATCCGGCACGCAATCTCGCCCCGCTGGGCAACTGGACGGTGAAGAATGGCGTCCCCAAGCCCTGCCTGCTGGGCCTGACCACCTGCTGGGAAGACGGTTCGGTGTGGACCGGTTACAGGACGACCGTCACCGGCCAGGGCCTGGGCCTGCTCGATGGCCTGCTTGGCTCGCTGGTCGGCGGCCTGCTGATCAACCGCTGCGACAGCCTGCTCGGCAACCTGATCGATTACAACGGCTGCGTGCGCAACAATCTGGCGTCGTACATCCAGACCGCACCGGTCGGCTTTCTCGATGGTGCGGGGGGAACGGGTGTCACCAACCCCGATGGCAGCGTCAGCTGCAGCGGCCTGCTGTGCACCGTGCTGAAGCCGATCCTGGCCGCACTGCGGCCGGTGCTCAACAGTGTCGGCACCCTGCTGACCAACCTGCTGGCCAGCGTGCTGGGCCTTGAACTGGGCCGGACCGACGTCAACGTGCAGTCGATCCAGTGCAGCGCCGCACAGCTGGTCTACTGACCCGTGACGGGCGCCCTTGGCGGCGCCCACACCCATGCTAGACTCCCGGCGGGGAACCACCTTCATATCAACCCACACTCATCCGTGGATGGTCTAGACATGCGAGAAACTTCAGGGGGCGCGGTCTTTGCCCGGCACGCGCGCAGCGCGGCAGTGCTGGCCGTGGTCATGATGCTGGTGGCACCGGCAGCGATGGCTGCACGTGGCGACCGTGAGGCGGCAGCCGAACCGGCGCGCAGCGCGCCGGTGGTGCGCAATACCGTGGACGAACTCAAGCAGTTGATGGACTCGCGCCAGCTGACCGAGCTGCGCACCACCTACAACGGCAACTACGGCGCCAGCCTGCTGTTCAATGCCAACACCCTGACCTATTACGTCGCCCTGTTCCAGGAGAAGAACTTCTGGCGGGTGATCAAGACCGATGCGGTGGACAACGCCGAGCGCGTCTACCGCACCTTCGCGCAGCAGTCCGAACAGCTGGCCCAGGTCTACATCGACACCACCCGCCTTGAAGCCGGCAAGCGCTACACCGAGCGCCTGGTGGCCTACAACGAGGAACGCCTGCGTACCCTGCAGCAGGAAATGGAACAGCAGCAGGCGCAGTCGGCCCAGGTCAGCGCCGCCCTGCAGCAGGCCCAGCAGCAGGCCGTGAGCCTCAGCACCGACGTGCAGAGCACCAACAGCCAGCTGGACGCCCTGCAGCGCCGCATCCAGATCCTGCAGGCCGAACAGGGCAACCCGGAGTTGAGCCTGCCCAAGCCGGACAGCGTGCCCGCACCGGCGGCCGCCAGCAACGGTCGCTGAGAGCTGCACTCACGGTACTCCACGCGACGGCGCCCTATGGCGCCGTTGTCGTTTTCGGCACTTCAGCGTCCCCGCGTCACTGGCAGGCGCCGTAGACCGCGTCATCCAGCTGCCGGCGCTGCACGAAATCCAGGCGCCGACGCTTGAGCAACGCCTGCTCGCGATGACGCCGGGCACGCTCGCAGGCCGCCGCATCCGTGCTGATCGTGATCAGCGCACCGTGCGCCCGCGCCGCGCGCCGTTGCCGCGGCGATGGCTTCGGTGTCGAGGCCGCTGGCGCCACAGCGCCGCGGGACAATGACTGCTCCGCGGGCACGTCCCAGCGCCATGCGGCACGCCCCTGGCAGGGTGTCTGCTGGTAGACCGGGTGCGGTCCATCAACGCACTTGTAGACATGGGTCTGTGCCGGCGCTGCAATGGGCAGCAGCAGGCACAGCATCAGCGACCATCGCATGGCGGGCATCCGTGCGTTCCTGTGGCGGGCTGCGCTCATCCTCGGCATACGGCTCCCGTCCTGCCAGAGCGATACGCGTCACATCCGATGCAATCCAGCACAGCCGTGCAAGTCGGTCGCCTGCGCCTGCGCTGTACTGCCGAAGGCACCGGCATCCTGCCGAAGCCTTCCCTCCCTTCCGCCAAGGAACCTGCAATGAGCAACTTCGTCACCGTCGCCGATGGCGCCCGCATCTTCTACAAGGATTGGGGCACCGGCCAGCCGATCGTGTTCGCCCACGGTTGGCCGCTGTCTTCCGATGCCTGGGATCCGCAGATGCTGTTCATGGGCCAGAACGGCTTTCGCGTGGTCGCCCACGATCGCCGCAGCCACGGACGCTCCAGCCAGACCTGGGATGGCAACAACATGGACACCTATGCCGATGACCTGGCCGCGGTGATCGAAGCGCTGGACCTGAAGGACGCGATCCTGGTCGGCCATTCCACCGGCGGCGGTGAAGTGGCCCATTACATCGGCCGCCACGGCAGCGCGCGCGTGGCCAAGGTGGTGCTGGTCGGCGCCGTGCCGCCGCTGATGCTGAAGACCGCTGGCAACCCCGCCGGCACCCCGCTGGAGGTCTTCGACGGTATCCGCAAGGGTACCGGCGGCGACCGTTCGCAGTTCTTCAAGGACCTGACCACCCCGTTCTTCGGCGCCAACCGGGATGGCAACAACGTCACCCAGGGCATGCGCGATGCGTTCTGGCTGCAGGGCATGCTCGGTGGCGTCAAGGGCCAGTACGACTGCGTGCACGAATTCTCGGAAGTGGACTACACCGAGGACCTGAAGAAGATCGACGTGCCGGCGCTGGTCGTGCACGGCGATGACGACCAGATCGTGCCGTTCGATGCCTCGGCCAAGCTGTCCTCGCAGATCATCAAGGATGCCGAACTGAACGTGTACGCCGGTGCGCCGCATGGCCTGACCATCACCCACGCCGACCAGTTCAACGCCGACCTGCTGGCATTCGCACGCAAGTGAGGTATCGCGGCGGCGCCGCAACGGTGCCGCCGCCACTTCGGTAGTGCCGGCCACTGGCCGGCAACCCGATCAATCCATCGCGATCCTGCGCAGCCGGCCAGCGGCCGGCTCTACCGCTGGCCGGCAACCCGATCAACCCGTCGCGATCCTGCACAGCCGGCCAGCGACCGGCTCTACCACCGGCAGGTCAACCGCCTCCGCTTCGGTAGCGCCGGCCGCGGGCCGGCCACCCCGATCAATCCTTCGCGATCCTGCACAGCCGGCCAGCGGCCGGTTCTACCACTGGCAGGTCAACCGCCGCCCCTTCGGTAGTGCCGGCCCCAGGCCGGCACCCCGATCAATCCTTCGCGATCCTGCACAGCCGGCCAGCGGCCGGCTCTACCCGCGACGGCTCAGATGTCGGCATGGTGATGTGGCACGGAGGCGGGCAGCGGATCATGGCCACCCACGAAGTGGCGCACCACCGGCGCGCGCTCTCCCCGATGCAATCCGCGTAGTTCTTCCTGGATCGCCTTGTCGTCGGCGGTGATGCGCTCGTGCTGGCGAAGGTGCTCCAGCCATGACGGGGTCACGAAATACTCCAGGTGGATTCCCGGTGTTGCCACGTCTTCGACTACGCCCCAGACCACCGCACCGTCGCGACGACGGATGGATCCCATCGCGCGTATCTGCGCCTGGAACGCGGCACGATCAGCATCATCGATGCGGTACTCGATGGTGACCAACACCGGGCCTCGATCGTTCGACACCGGCACCGACAGCTCGGGTGCCGGCCAGTGCCCGGCCGGGCGCAGGTTCAGGTCCTCGGTGCCGGCGATGCGCACGCGCCACACCAGCAATCCGCCGATCACCGCACCGGCCGCTGCCACCAGCAACGCCAGTTCGGGCGAGGTGCGCTGAGCGAGCGCGCCCCAGCTCAGGCCGCCGGCGGCCATGCCGGCAGAGAACACCATGATGTACAGCGCCAGCGCACGCGCACGTACCCATGCCGGAACCGCAGTCTGCGCAGCGATCTGCAGCGACGACAGCACGGTGATCCACGCAAAACCATTGACCAGCATCACCGCCGGAAGCACGTACCAGCTGCGGGTCAGCGCCAGCCCGACCAGGCTCAGGGCCAGCGACAACGTCGCCAGCAGTACCAGCAGGTCGCGATCCAGCTGTGCGCGCAGCTTCGGCAGCAGCAACGCACCGCCCACTGCACCGATGCCGATGCAGCCCAGCAGCATGCCGTACTGCCCCGCCCCACCCTGCATCTGCCCACGCACCACCACCGGCAACAGCGCGTTCATTGCCGCGGCGAAGAAGAAGAAGCCGACCGACTTGATCAGCACCGCCTGCAGCCGTCCGGCACGGCTGGCGTAGCGCAGGCCCGCTTTCAATCCGGCACCGAAGCCTTCCGGCGGCAAGCTCGACTGCTTTGGGTCGCGCTTCCAGCCCCACACCACGAACAGCATTGCGGCGAAGGTGATGGCATTGAAGCCGAACGCCCAGACCGCACCCAGCTGGGCGACGATCACGCCGCCGATGGCCGGGCCGATCGAACGGGCGATATTGATGCCGATCGAGTTCAGCGCCACCGCCGAGGCCAGCATCGGCTGCGGCACCAGTTCGGGGACGATGGCGGCCTGCGCGGGCATTGCCATCGCCGCACCGCAGCCCATGCAGAAGGTCAGCAGCACCAGCAACTGCGGGGTCAGCAGGTCCATCGCGGTCAACGCAGCCATCGCTGCGGCCACCAGCAGCATCCAGCCCTGGGTCGCCAACAGGTACTTCCGACGATCGACAATGTCGGCCAGGGTGCCGGCAGCGAGCGCCAGCAGCACGATCGGCACTGTGGTGGCCGACTGCACCAGGGCCACCATCAACGGCGAACCGGTGCGCTCGGCCATCACCCAGGCGGCGGCCACATCATTGACCCAGGTGCCGATGTTGCTGGCCAGGATCGCCAGCCAGATCGAACGGAACATCTGGATCTTCAGCGGGGACCAGGCCCCTGCGGCCTGTACGGGGGGTTGCGACGCGGTTGCGTTCACCATTGCCATGCTCCAACGATCGAGGCGAACAGCGTGTCCTGGCCTCCAGCCTGCTTCAGTGCAGGACCGGCGTCGACCCAGGCCAGCTGCAGCTGCCATTGCCAGTGTTCGCTGGCCTGCCAGCGGGTTTCGGATTTGTACTGGGTGCCGATGCGGCGCGCGCCACCGGCGCTGCCCGGCAACGCCACCAGCGGCGCCGGCGTGGTGTAGACCGCATCGGCACGACGATGCTTCCAGGCCATCTGTACGCCCAGTTCCGTCGTCACCGCATCGTGCAGGCGCAGGGCCAGGGTCGGCTGCAGGTCCATCAGATTGGCCGGGGCCAGCAGGCTGGCCTCGCTGAAGTAGGCCGATTTCGGGAACAGTGCATTGAAGGTGCCCAATCGCCGGTCGTGCAGGTTGCCATCGCCACTGGCGACGTCGGCCTTCAGGCCCACGCGCGGTTGCAGCGGCACATCCCTCCAGCGCCAGCCGGTGTCGGTCGCCAGCGTCCATGCACGGATGTCGAGGGTGCCGGTGGCGGCACGCAGCTCACCGCCCTGCGCCACCAGCTCGCTGTTCCAGTCCAGTGCACCAACCTGGCCGAACCAGCGTGCACCGAGGGTCTGCCGGCGCTCGGTTCCGGAGCCCGCCGCAAAGCGCGCACCGTCGCGGCGGTAGTCCAGCAGGTACAGATCCCACTGTCCCACGCCCTGCCCGCGTGCCGCGGTGGCATAGGCACCCCACAGGTGCGCACCGTGTTCGCTGCGATCATCAAAGGCACCCGGCCGGTTCTCGACCGGCCGCAGGGCCATCAGGTCAAGCGTGCCGAGCCGCCCCTTCCAGCCCAGGCGCGCACCGTCGAAGGCCAGGCGGATGTTCGGCCCATCGCGCACCGACAACAGCCGCGAGCTGCCATAGCCGGCTTCCTGCCGGCCGAGCTGCACATGGAAGCCACCGCGCTGCCAGCGCCAGTACGCCTGCTGCACGTCCAAGGCACCACGGTCGGTGCGGCCCGGGCCGCCTGCCTTGCCATTCTCGGCATGCACGCCCAGCTGCAGTTTTGCCTGCCAGGTGTCCTCCACATAGGTGGCCGAAGCCAGTGCACGCAGCAGGCCATAGCCATCTTCGCCGCCGCCGATACCGAACCGGGTCGGGTCGTAGTACAGGCCACGCAGGCGCAGCGATGCGTCCAGCTGCAGCTCGCCGTTGCCCGCGTCGCTGCAGCGGCCGCCTTCGCAGGCCAGCGCCAGCGAGGGCACGGACAGCAGCGCCAGGCTCAGAACGCGAAGCACGAGCATCCCATCGCGCCCCAGAAGGCGGTCAGGTCATCGGTGGGCGCCGCATGCTGCGCGGCATGCCCGTGAGCACCATGCGTACTGCAGGCCACACCGTGATGGTGGCGATGGGCAGCTGCCAACCCGGTGGCAGCACCGCCGACATGGTAACCACCGAACCGGTTGACCGGCGACCAGTCCGGCATCGCCGGCGGCAGCTGCGGCGCCAGCCCAGCATAATCGCCGTCGGCGTGCACGATGCGCCCGCCGACCACGGTCAGCATGCTGGTGATGTCGGCGATCTGCGCGTCGTCGACGCGGAAGAAATCGGCCGAGAGCAGGATGAAGTCGGCCAGCTGACCAACCTTCAATGTCCCCTTCACTGCTTCGTCGCCGGAGAACCAGGCGCTGCCCTGGGTCCACAGGCGCAGCGCCTGCTCGCGTTCGAGCAGGTTTTCCTCGCCATACAGGGCCAACCCGCCCACGGTGCGCCCGGTCACCAGCCAGGACAACGCCACCCACGGGTTGTAGCTGGCCACGCGGGTGGCGTCGGTGCCTGCGCCCACCGGCACGCCCTCGGCCAACATGCGCCTGACCGGCGGCGTGTGCCGTGCCGCCTGCACACCGTAGCGCTCGACGAAGGCTTCGCCCTGGTAAGCCATGCGGTGCTGCACGGCGATACCCCCACCCAGCGCGCGGATGCGCTCGATGTTGCGCGGAGTGATGGTCTCGGCGTGGTCGATGAACCAGTGCAGGCCATCGAACGGCACCTCCCGGTTGACCTGTTCGTATACATCCAGGATGCGGGTGATGCTCTCGTCGTAGGTGGCATGGATGCGGAACGGCCAGCGCTTCTCGACCAGCAGCTTCACCACGTCGTGCAGTTCGGGCTCCAGCTCCGGCGGCAGTTCCGGGCGCGGCTCGTTGAACAGTTCGAAGTCGGCGGCAGAGAACACCAGCATCTCGCCCGCGCCGTTGTGGCGCAGCAGGTCATCGCCCTGGCGCGGCTGCAGGATCTCGCTCCAGCCACGGAAGTCATCCACTTCCCTGCCCTTGTTCTGGGTGAACAGGTTGTAGGCGATGCGCACCGTCAGCTGATCATCGCGATGCAGCTGCTCGATGACCTGGTAGTCCTCGGGGTAGTTCTGGAAGCCACCGCCGGCGTCGATCACCGAAGTGATGCCAAGCCGGTTCAGTTCGCGCATGAAATGGCGCGTCGAGTTGGCCTGGTATTCGATCGGCAGGCGCGGGCCCTTGGCCAGCGTGGCGTACAGGATCAGCGCATTGGGCTTGGCCAGCAGCAGCCCGGTCGGGTTGCCCAGCGAATCGCGCACGATCTGGCCACCCGGCGGATTCGGTGTGTCCTTGCTGTAGCCGCAGGCGCGCAGCGCGGCGCGGTTGAGCAGTGCGCGGTCATACAGGTGCAGCAGGAACACCGGCGTATCCGGTGCGATGTCGTTGAGCTCCTGCAGCGTCGGCAGGCGCTTCTCGTTGAACTGCGCGGCGGTGAAGCCACCGACCACGCGGACCCACTGCGGCGCGGGAGTACGGTCTACCTGGGCCTTCAGCATGTCCAGGGCGTCGCCCAGCGAACGCAGGCCGTCCCAGCGCAGCTCCAGGTTGTAGTTCAGGCCACCACGGATCAGGTGGGTGTGGCTGTCGTTGAGGCCGGGCAGCAGGCGCCGGCCCTGGGCGTCGATCAAGGTCGCTTCATTGCCCCAGCCGCGCATGATCTCCTCGTCGCTGCCGACGGCCACGATGCGGCCTTCCTGTACAGCCAGCGCCTGCGCATGCGGCTGCTGCGGGTCGAGGGTGGTAATGCGGGCATTGCGGATGACCAGCGTGCTCATGCGACGCTCCTTGGAAGTGGAATCGATTGCGGCACCGGCGCGACCTGCCAGGCCGAGCGCAACAGCGGCGCCGCTGGCCAGCACCACGTTGCGGCGGCCATGATCGAGGGGATCGTGACTCATGCGAATTCTCCCGGAAAGCGTTGGCCGTCCAGCGCCCAGGCGCCGGGGCCGGCCAGCGCGAGGGCCAGCAGCACCGTGGTCCACATCAACGGGTACTCACTGCCGCCGCGCATCCAGAACCAGCCCTTGGGCAGGGCCAACAGCACGGTGAAGCCGATGAAGGCAGCCGCTGCAAGCGCAGCGATGCGAGTCTGCCACCCCAGCAGCACGGCCAGCCCGGACAACACCTGCAGCAAGGCCAACAGCAATGGCAACGGTGCCACTGCCGGCAGCCCGAAACCGCGCAGCTCGGTGGTGAAGCCGGAAAGCCCCAGCCCCCCGAACCAGCCGAACAGCTTGCCCAGCGCGTGCGGCAGCAGGAAGCCTCCTGCCGCCACGCGCAGCATCAGCAGGGCCAGGTCGAGGCCATGGCCGGCAACCATGCTCAGTGCCCGCCTTCCTGCGCACCGAACATCCGCTTGGCGTACTGGATGCCGATGCCGTAGCCGCCGGCGTGGTCGCGCGCAATGCCGGTGGTCAGGTCGTAGGTTTCACCCCGTACCCAGTCGCGCTGCAGTTCGAGCAGGTACTGCACGCTGGTCATCGGCACCGCGCCGGCCTGCACCATGCGGGTAATCGCACGCTCGTGCGCTTCCTCGCTGACATCGCCACAGGCATCGGTGATCACATACACCTCGAAGCCCTGCGCCAGCGCCGACAGTGCCGGGCCGACGATGCAGACGCTGGTCCACAGGCCGGCGATGACCAGACGGCGCTTGCCGATGCGGTTGATCTCATCGATCACAGGCTGGTCTTCCCAGGTGTTCATCGAGGTGCGATCGAACACCGTCTGGCCCGGAAAGATCTGCGGCAGTTCCGGGAACATCGGCCCGGAGAACGACGCTTCGGCGACTGTGGTCAGCACGACCGGTACATTGAAGCCCTTGGCGCCCTTGCCGATCAGCGACACGTTGTTGCGCAGCGCGGAGATGTCGATGGTGTGGGTGGCGAACGCCATCTGCGACTGGAAGTCGATCAGCACCAGGGCGTGGTCGGTCGGCGACAGCAGCGCCGGGGCGGGAGTGGCGGTGGCAAGGCTCATGGGTGGACTCCGTTGGAAACACGATCAAGGGGATGCAACAGGGCGGCATCGCCGGCAACGTACTGGCCGGGGCTGCAGCCGGTCTCCGCGCGGAAGCTGCGGACGAAATGGCTCTGGTCGAAGAAGCCCAGCTGCTGGGCCAGGCAGGCCATCGGCAGCTGCGCGCCCGGCAGCAGCTCGCGCGCGCGCTCGATGCGACGGCGGCGGACATAGCGCAGCGGGCTGGCGCCGGTACCGGCGCGGAACAGGCGTACCAGATGGAAGCGGCTGACGCAGGCGGCCGCCGCCAGCTCGGTCACCCGCAGCGGCTGCGACAGATGCTCATCGACATAGCGCAGGGCGCGCTGCAACGCGGCGGCCTGTTGCGGTGCCAGTGAAGCGGCGGGCGGATCAGGCGGGAAGAGGGTGGCCATGCGGGACGCCGCGAAGGGGTACCCCATGGTGCGTGACCCCTGCGTGATGCCCTACCCCCGTCGGTCGAGGCCAGCACCTACCCGAATGGGGGAGGCCGACGGCCGAGCAGGCGGCGCCCGAACAACCGCGCATCCAATGAATAGGCGCCAGGGCCCAGCAGCAACAGCGCCAATGGCAGCACCGCCTGCGGCCACGGCGCCTGCTGCGCGAACATGCCCACGGCCGCCATCAGCGCCGCCAGCGGCGTCAACGCACCCAGCACGAGCATCAGCACTGCCAGCAGGCACAACGCCGACCACCCGCCCGCCTGCATGCCGGGCGTCAACAGCGCAGCGGACAGGCACAACCGCAACCACAGCAGGCCGATGCCCGGACCGCGGTCGGGGAACATCACGAACAGGCGCTGCATGGCGGGGCTCCGGAGGGCATGCCGGCGTGATAGCCGACGCCGGCGCACGCCGCCTACCCCGTTCGGGTCACCCCGGACTGCCCCACACCTGCCAGAATGCGCGCCATGCGTGGCCGCCCCTTCCCGTCCGTGCGTCGCCTGCCGACGCTGCTGACGTGCCTGCTGCTGTTGACCTCCCTGCCCGCCTTTGCCGTGCAGCGCCCGCCGGTGAGCGGCGGGCTGCCCGATTACGAACACACCGCCTGGCGTGTCGGCCAGGGCGCGCCGGGCGATATCTGGGACATTGCCCAGGACCGTGAGGGCCTGTTGTGGCTGGCTACCGGCTCGGGCCTGTACCGCTTCGATGGCCGTCGCTTCGAACGGCAGGCGGCGCCCGCCGGCAGCCAGTTCCCGTCCACCAACATGGTCACGCTGGCGCATGCCGCCGGCGGTGCGCTGTGGATCGGCTACTTCCAGGCCGGCATCAGCCAGTTCACGCATGGGCAGCTGCGCAGCTACGGCCGCGAGCAGGGGGTGCCGGTCGGCGTGGTCCCACGCTTCAGCCAGGATCGCCAGGGCCAGCTCTGGGCGGCGATCAATGGCGGGCTGCGCCGCTTTGACGGACATCGCTGGCAGCCACTGCCGGCCGCTGCCGGCCTGCCAGAGCGCCGTGTGCAGTGGGTGCTGCACGACAGCCGGGGCAGGTTCTGGGTGCTGGCCGACCTGAAGATCTGGATGCGTGCGGCGGGCCAGACCGCGTTCGAGGACACCGGCATCGCGGTCTCGCAGATGGCGACGCTGGCCGAAAGCCCGCAGGGTGAAGTGTGGCTGGCCGATCGGGTGCGCGGCACCTCGCCGCTGGCCAACGCGCAGGGTCTGCTGGCGGCCGGCGAACGTGAGGCGCGGCGGTTGCCGGAACTGGTTGCTGCGCGCCTGCAGTTCACTGCCGATGGCGCGCTGTGGGCCACGATGAGCCCGCACGGCGGCGTCGCCCGCATCACCTTCGACGGCACCCGGGCCGCGCGCATGGAACGCTTCGATTCGCCGCAAGGACTGACCGCCACATCGGCAGTGCCGATCATCGTCGATCGCGAAGGCAATCTCTGGGTCGGCACCAATCTCGGCCTCAACCGCTTCCGCGCACGCAGCGTGCACGCCCTGGTGGTCGGCCCGAGCGATCCCTACCGCTCGCTGGTACGGGCCAGCGATGGGCGCGTGTATGGCTATGGCGAAGACCTCAAGCCCTACGACCTGCGGCGCCCCCTGCTGGATGGCAGCGCCACGCAGCTGCAGGCCGCCGCGCGCCAAGCACCCACGTCGATCTGGCAGTTCGACTGGGTCAACCTCGCGCGCACGGTCGCCGGCCGCACCACATTGATCCCGCTGCCGGCGCCGTTTACCGGGCAGCCGCTGCATGCCCTGTTATTCCCCGATGACGGACAGGCCTGGGTCTGCGCCGGAGAACGCGGGGTGCTGCACTACCAGCATGACCAGTGGCAACGTGAAATCCGCCTGCCAGAGCAGGCCTGCTCATCGCTGGCGCTGGATGCCGATGGCCAGCTGCTGCTCGGCTATGCCGATGGCCGCCTGCGCCGCCTGGGTGCAAATGGCACCGAGAGCTTCGGCGCCGGGGACGGCCTGTCGGTAGGGCCGATCACTGCGATGCTGCACCACCGGGACCTTCTGCTGGTCGCCGGCGAAGCGGGGCTGGCGGCACGGCTGGGCAACGGCCGGTTCGTTCCGGTGCGCACCGACATGGCCGGCGTACTGGAAGGCATCACCGGCATGGTCGCCGATGCCAATGGACACCTGTGGCTCAACGGCAGCCGTGGCCTGGTACGGATGGAAAGCGGGTTGCTGCGCCGTGCCCTGCGCTCCGGCCTGCCAGTGACGCCACGCCTGTTCGATGCCATCGACGGCATGCCCGGCATCGCCCTGCAGAGCGGACCGATCTCCACCGCCGCCCTGGCCGACGACGGCCTGCTGTGGCTGGCCACCAACCAGGGCCTGGCCTGGCTGGACACCACCCGCTCGCACGTCAATACGATGGCTCCCAGCGTGCGTATCGGCGAGGTGCTGTATGGCAGCGAGCACGCGCCGCTACGCGATGGCCTGCGCCTCCCGGCAGGCACCAGCCAGCTGCAGATCGATTACGTGGCGCTGTCGTTGGCACGTCCGGAGCGCAACCGATACCGCTACCGCCTGTCGGGCGTGGATGATGGTTGGCAGGACGCGGGCAGCAGCACACGTGCGTATTACACCAACCTCGCGCCCGGCGGCTACCGGTTCGAGGTGGAAGCCGCCAACGAGGACGGCATCTGGAGCACCGCACCGGCCAGCCGCAGCTTCCGCATCGCTCCCACCTTCGTGCAGACCGTGTGGTTCAAGCTGCTGTGCACCGCCGCCGTGCTTGCACTGCTGGTGCTGGCGGTGCGCATCCGCAGCGGGCAGCTGGCCGCACTGTTCCGCGCGCGCCTGCAGGAACGCAATGGCGAGCGCGAACGCATCGCGCGCGACCTGCACGACACCCTGCTGCAGGGTAGCCAGGGCCTGATCCTGCGCCTGCACGCGATCAGCCAGTCAGCGCAGACACCAGAGCCGGTGCGCAGCCAGCTTGAGTCAGCGATGCAGCTGGCCGAGCGCAACCTGGCCGAGGGTCGCGAGCGGGTCAATGCGCTGCGCGAGGGGCCGTTCGCGGGCCGCGACCTCGCTTCGGCACTGGCCGACGTGCACGCCGAATACGCCGGGCATGGCATCAATCCCCTGCGCCTGACCGTGGAAGGCGCGACGCCACCGCTGCAGGCCGACGCGGCCGAAGAGGTGTTCCTGATCGGGCGCGAGGCCATCCGCAATGCGTTGCGCCATGCCAATGCCAGTGCCATTGAAGTGGAACTGTCCTATGGCACGCGTTGTTTTCTGCTGCACGTGCGCGACGACGGTGCCGGCATTGCCGACGAGAACGCCGGCCATGGCCATTGGGGCCTGCAGGGCATGCGTGAGCGCGCCCAGCGCCTCGGCGCGGAACTGCGGCTGTGGACCCGCCCCGGGCTGGGTACCGAAGTCGCGCTGGCAGTCCCGGCCCGGCGGCTGTATCACCGCCGCCGATCGCGTTGGCATTGGCCCTGGAGTAGAGAAAACCATGACTGAGTCCCCTGCCCCGATCGGCGTGCTGGTGGTCGACGACCACCCGCTGCTGCGTGATGGACTGGCGGCACTGCTGGGCGCTCATGCCGACCTGCGCCTGCTCGGCGAGGCCGCCGATGGCGAGGAAGCCATCGCACGCTACCAGCAGCTGCAGCCCGACGTCGTGCTGATGGACCTGCAGATGCCCCGCCTGGATGGTGTGGAAGCCATCGTGCGGATCCGCGCGCTGGACCCACGCGCGCGCATCATCGTGCTGACCACTTACCGCGGTGACGTACGTGCGGTGCGGGCGCTGCAGGCCGGCGCCAGCGCGTACCTGCTGAAGGACATGCTGCGCCATGAACTGGTCGACACCATCCGCATGGTCGCCGGCGGCCGGCGCGCACCGATTCCCCCGGCGGTGGCAGCCAGCATCGCCGCGCACGTGGTGGAAGATCGCTTGTCGCCGCGCGAGACCGAGGTACTGCGGCACGTGGCCGGAGGGCTGTCGAACAAGCGCATCGGCGAGCGCATGCAGATTTCCGAGCAGACGGTGAAGGCGCACATGAAAAGCCTGATGGACAAGCTCGGCGTGGGTGATCGCACGCATGCGGTAACCCAGGCACTGCGGCGCGGCATCATCAGCCTGGACGACAGCGGTCACGATTAGGGGGTTCGGCAGGGCTTGCAGCCCTGCACCTGCTGGCCGGCAACTTCAACAGCAAAATCAAAAGCGCGCTCTCCGTGGAATGGCGCGGCGGTGTCGGAGTACGGGGACGCTGCAAGTACGTCCCTGTAAGCTTGGCAGCCGCATCCATGCGGCTGACACCCCGCACTCCGACACCGCCCCACCTCTGACAGATTCCGATGGCGGTTGGTAGGTGTCGACCTTGGTCGACACTTCTGTCAGATATCGAAATAATCAGGGTCAGATCCGTTTTCCTCCGGAAAACGGATCTGACCCAAACCATTCCAACAGAAGGCGGGTCTGATTGATTTCGATATCTGACAGAAGTGTCGACCAAGGTCGACACCTACCAACCGCCATCGGAATCTGTCAGAGGTGGGGCGGTGTCGGAGTGCGGGGTGTCAGCCGCATGGATGCGGCTGCCAAGCTTACAGGGACGTACTTGCAGCGTCCCCGTACTCCGACACCGCCGCGCCATTCCACGGAGAGCGCGCTTTTGATTTTGCTGTTGAAGTTGCCGGCCAGCAGGTGCAGGGCTGCAAGCCCTGCCGAACAACCCCCTACTTCAAACGCAGTGCCAGGCTGCCGCCCGCACACACCACCGCCAGCCAGGCCACGCCGTGCCACCCCCACTGCGCCAGCGCCAGGCTGCCCAGCGCACCGCCGGCGGCCATGCCGATGAACATGCCGGTGAACAACAGCGCATTGAGCCGGCTGCGTGCCGGCGGCACCAGGCCGTAGACCAGGGTCTGGTGCGCCACCAGCGCCGACTGGAAGCCGAAGTCGAACAGCAGCGCACTCACCACCAGCAACGGCAGCAGCGCGGCGGCCGGCAACCAGCCTTCGGCCAGCAGCAGGCCGAAGCCCAGCAGCGCCACCGCAATCGCCAGCCGTGCCACCGCATGGCACCCCAGTCGATCAGCGAAACGGCCGGCAAACGGCGCGGCCAATGCACCGGCCGCACCCGCAATACCAAACGCACCCGCCGCCGCACTGCCCAGCCCCAGGCGGGCATGCAGCATCAGCGCCAGGGTCGACCAGAACGCACTGAAGCCGACCGCCAGCAGCGACTGGCTGGCCACTGCACGTCGCAGCTGCGGCTGCTCACGCCACAACGCCAGCAATGAGCCCAGCAACGCCGGATAGCGCAGCGTGCTGGTCGGCGCGAAACGCGGCAGTGCACGCGCCATCACCGCGCCCATCGCCGCCACCGATACCGCCGCCAGCACGAACTGCGTGCGCCAACCCCACGCTTCAGCCACCACACCACTGACCACCCGCGACAACAGGATGCCGAGCAGCAGGCCGGTCATCACCCGGCCGACGATCTGGCCGCGCTGCGCATCCGGTGCCAGCACCGCAGCGGCGGGAACGATGTCCTGCGCCAGCGTTGCCATCAGCCCGACCAGCAGGCTGGCCATCAACAGGCCCGGCAGGTGCCCGGCCATCGCGGCGGCGCCCAGTGCCAGCGCCAGCAGCGCGGACTTCAACAGGATCAGATGGCGGCGGTCGAAGCGATCGCCCAGCGGTGCCAGCAGCAGGATGCCCAGTGCGTAGCCGAGCTGGGTCAGGGTTGGCACCAGGCCGGCGGCGCGCTCACCGGCGCCAAGGTCCTGCGCGATCAGGCCCAGCATGGGCTGGCTGTAATACAGCGACGCGACCGAGAAGCCGGCACCGGCCGCCATTGCCAGCACCAATGGGGCGGAAGGCACGGTCGCCGGTGCGGCCGCAACAGACAGCGAGGGGGTAGACATGGGGGAGCCCCGTAGAGGAAGTGGGCGTATCCTGCCTGTATTCGCCAAACGTCTGTAGTAGGCTCTGGCACATATACTTCATACGCCACACGCATGAATGACCTCGCCACCGGCGCTGATCGCCTGGATCTGCTGCGCACCTTCCTGCGCATCGTCGATGCCGGCAGCCTGTCTGCTGCGGCCCTGCAGCTGGGCACCACCCAGCCGACGGTCAGCCGACGCCTGCAGGCACTGGAGCGGCAGCTCGGCCTGCGCCTGCTGCAGCGCTCCACCCATGGCCTGCAACTGACCGAGGACGGCCTGCGCTGCCAGCGTCATGCGCAGCGCGTGGTCGACGAATGGGAGTCGCTGCAGGCCGAACTGAACGGCGAACCGGAAACGCTGCGCGGACGCCTGCGGGTGATGGTGCCGCACGCCTTTGGCCAGGCGCAGCTGCTGCCGACCATGCTCGCATTCCTCGCCCAGCACCCGCAGCTGAGCCTGGAGTGGATCCTGGAAGATCGGCGCCCGGATTTCATCGCCGAAGGTATCGACTGCGCGGTCCGGGTGGGCCCAGTCGACGAACCGCGCATGGTTGCACTGCCGCTCGCGGAAGTGCCGCGCATCGTCGTGGCAGCGCCCTCGCTGGTGGACGCCACGGCGGTCAGCACGCCGGAACAGGCACAGTCACTGCCGTGGATCTCGCTGGTCACCTACTACCGCGAACGCCTGCTGCTGCATGACGCGCAGGGACGCGCGCATACCCTTTCGATCAGCCCGCGCCTGCTCAGCGACAACCTGTTCGTGGTACAGCAGGCTGCACGCGCCGGGCTGGGCGCAGCGGTGGTCTCGGCCTGGCTGGTGGCCGACGACCTCGCACAAGGACGGCTGGTGCAGCTGCTGCCGGACTGGCAGGCGCCGGCACTGCCGGTCCACGTCGTGTTTCCTGCCGCGCGCCAGCAGCCGCCACGGCTGCGCGCCTTCATCGATGCGATGAAGGCCGCGTTGCCGCAGCTGCACGGAATGCGGCCGGCACCGCGCTAGGTCACCGGCCGCATCATCCACGCATGGCGTGGATCTACTGAGGGTACGGTAGATCCACGCCATGCGTGGATTCCGTCCAACCCCGCAATCAGTCAGCTTTCGCCGCCTCTGCATTCCACGCCGCGACCTTGGCCTTGGTGTCGGCCAGCATCTTGTCCAGCGCGGCGCGGTCATACACGTTGCCGCGCAGGATCACGCTGTCGATCTTCTCGGTGGCGGCGATGTCCTGCAGCGGGTTGGCGGTCAGCAGCACCAGGTCGGCGGCCTTGCCCTGCGCGACACCACCGTAGCGGTCCATCTGGCCGAACCAGGCCGGGCCGGAACGGGTTGCGGCCGACAGCGCCTGCGGCGCGCTCAGACCCTCCTTCACGAACAGCTGCAGTTCCTGGTGCAGGGCGATGCCCGGGAAGTTGAACGAGTTGAGGAAGCCCGCATCGGTGCCGGCAATGATCGTCACGCCCGCCTCCTGCAGCAACGGCAGCACGGCCGCCACCTGGTGGTACTGCGCGTGGCGCGCCTCGATCTGTGCCGGCGTCGCCTTCGCGGCGCGGTCCACGCGCCACTGGTAGGTCGCGCGCAGGCCCGGGCCGATGTAGGCCAGGTACGGATCGTTGGCGTGGTCATCCTGGTCCAGGAAATCGAGGATACGGCCACCGTTGAGGGTCGGGGTCACGAATACGCCGCGCTTGGCGAAATCACGGTAGGCGTGCATCGCGGTGTCACGGTCGAAGCTGGCGTCGAGGCGGCGATTGGCTTCCGCGCGGTCGATGCGGCCGGCGCCGAAGTCGGCGGCGATCTTCGCTTCGTCCTTGCTGCCGGCCTTGAATGCGTAGTCCAGGTGCTCGATCGAGGCCAGGCCGGCATCGACCGCCTGCTCCACCGTCAGCGCCATCGGAATGTGGCCCGAGGCCTTGAAGCCGGCCTTGCGCGCTGCGCTGGCCGAATACAGGAACAGATCCGGCTTCAGCGTGCTGTCGGTGATCTTCACGAAATCGACCTTATCGTGCTGCAGTCGGGTGATCGCCTTGTCGACGTCGGCCTCGCTACCCACTTCGATCGTGCCCTTCCAGACCGGCTTGATGCCTTCGATCTTCGCGCCCGAGCTGAGCAGGCGCGGGCCGAACAGCGTGCCCCTGGCGATCTCACCACGCCACTGCAGCACCTGCTCGGGCAGATCGCCGGAACAGTCACGCACGGTGGTGATGCCGTGCGCGATGTACAGCGGCAGCAGCGCCTTGTTCTCTTCGATCAGCGCCGGGCCGCCACCGAAGTGCACATGCATGTCCCACAGGCCCGGGATCAGGTATTTGCCCTTGGCATCGATCTGGCGGGCCGCGCTCCACTGGCCGCGCAGCTGCGCGTCCGGGCCCACCGCGACGATGTCCTCGCCGCGGATCACCACGCTCTGCCCGGCCCGCGCGCTGGCGTGCTCGACGTCGACCACGATGGCATTGCGGATCAGCAGGTCGGCGCGCTCGGCAGCAGATGCCGACAGCGGCGCCACCGCAAGAAGGATGGCAAGGGACAACGGGCGGGAACGGAACATGATGGACAGCATCCTGGTAGGCACGGCCAGCGTGCGGGTGGAAGGAGTAGCGGTTCAGCGCGCCGCGCCGTGCTGGCGCAGCAGGGTTTCAATGCCGGCATAGCCACGCTGGCGCGCGTGCGCCAGTGGCGTTACGCCATCGCCGTCGGCCAGCTCCGGGTCGGCACCGGCCTCCAGCAACAGCTGCACGATCTGCACATGGCGTTCACCACCGTCGCCAAGCAGGATCGCTTCCAGCAGCGCGGTCCAGTGCAGGCGGTTGACGTGGTCTACCGCCACACCTGCACGCAGCAGCATGCGCACGGTGGTGACGTGGCCGCGCTCGGCGGCCGGAATCAACGCAGTGCCCCCATAGCGGTTGGTGCTGCGCAGATCGGCGCCGTGCGCCAGGGTCATCGCCAGGATCTCATCCAGGCCGCGCGCGCCGGCATACAGGTAGGCACTGTCCTGCAGCGCATCCTTGGCATTGACGTCCGCCCCGGCCTCGATCAGTTCGCGCGCGGCATCCACGTTGTTGCCCTGCGTGGCCAGCAGCAGCGCCGTGCGGCCCTGGCCATCGCGCGCCTCAAGATCAGCACCTTCGGCCAGTGCGCCGCGCACCGCCTCGGCATCGCCGCGGCTGGCGGCATCACGCAGGCGCGCGTCTGCGTCAGCTCTGGAGCTGGCAGTGCAGGCAGGGGTGACCATGGCCAGCAGACACAACAACAGCACGCGCGTGAACGGTGCAGGCCAGCCAGCAGGGCAATGGAAGCGCATCACGGTGTCTCCTTTTCTCCATCGCCGCAGGGCGATGGTCGCAGGGGCCGCGCATTGCCGGCCCCTGCCCCGCATGGTAGAAGTCGGCCTGGGTATCCAGAAGTGAAATGTTCAAATGCAAGACAGTGCCAAATCGAATAGAACCCTGTTCGAACTGGACCTGCTGCGGGCGCTGGTGATGGTGGCCGACTGCGGCAGCTTCACCACGGCGGCCACGCGCCTGCATTCGACGCAGTCCACGGTCAGCCAGAAGGTACGGCGGCTGGAGGAACTGGCCGGGCATCGCCTGCTCGAGCGCGGCCACCGCGATGTACACCCCACCGACGCCGGCCACACCCTGCTCGGCTATGCGCGGCGCATGCTCGACCTGAACGAGGAAATGGCACAGGCGCTGGCCGGCGCGACGGTGGAAACCGCGGTCCGCATCGGCGTACCCGAAGACTTCGTCAACCCGCAGACCACTCGCATGCTGGCCGCCTTCAGCCGCCGCCACCCGCAGGTGAAGCTGGAGATCAGCAGCGGCCTGAGCCGCGCCCTGGCACAGGGTTTCGACCACGGCGAGCTGGACCTGGTGCTGGTCAAGCAGCGCCGCAACAGCCGCCAGGCGGTGCACTGCCGCCGCGAGCCGATGCACTGGATCGACAGCCTGCGCAGCAGCTGCCTGCAGCAGGACCCGCTGCCGCTGGTCACCTTCCCGCCGCGAGGGCTGTACCGCGACGAGATGATCCACGCCGTGGAAGCGCTGGGCCTGCGCTGGCGCATTGCCTTCACCAGTTCGTCGCTGAGTGGCATCCAGGGCGCGGTGGCTGATGGCATCGGCATCAGCCTGCTGCCGCGCCGCGCGGTCACGCGCGAGCACCGCATCATCGATGGCGAGCGCGGGCTGCCGGTGATCGACAACTACGAAATCGGCCTGCTGCATCGTGCCGATGCCGATGATGCGGTGCGGGTACTGGCCAGCGAGCTGTGGCGGCAGGTACAGCGCGAACCGGATTGACCACGGTAGGTCCACGCCACGCGTGGATGCCTTACGCGCATTGATCATCGATATCTGATCAATCTTGCCGCACGGCAGGCATCATGGCCTCGTACAGTGCCCCTTGATTCCGTGCTCCACGGCGCCTCGCCATGTCCGACGAAACCCCGACCCGCTTCGATCCCCTGCCTGCGGCGCTGCAGACGCACCTGCAGCACCAGCGTGCACTGATCGCCGCGCGCGTGGCCGCCAGCTTCTCGACGTTGCCGGTGCAATGGCCGCTGGCCGCCAGCACATTGCAGCGCGTGGTCGATGCCGAACTGATCGATCGTGACGACTGCGGCGGCTGGGAAGCCCTGGGCGTGGCGTTCGGTGACACTCTGGCGCAACGCGTGCCGGGCCTGGCCTGGATGCAGGTCACCGATGCCTGGGGCATCGACGCGGTGCTGCGCCATGCCGACAGCAACTTGCAGATCGGCGCCGGCACCCTGCTGCTCAAGCGCGTGGAGCAGGGCGAGGTCATCGACATCGCCCATCTGCTGGCGTGGCTGGAAGAGTTCGTCGCCACCCGCGCAGACGATTACGCCTGAAAGCCGCCGGGCATGGCTCGGCACTACACGGAGCTGGCGCGGCGTGGATCTACAGCCAACGGCCATCCACCACTACCCGGCGCTGCACCGGCACCCCGGCCACGGCAGCCGGGCCATGATCGGCCCGCACGGCCACGAAAGTGGCTGGATGCCCTTCCACGAGACCGTATTGCGGCAGCCCGATCACCTGCGCCGCATGGGTCGTGACCATGTCCAGCGCCAGCATCAGGTCGGCATCGGTGTAGAAGCCCGAGCGGTAGCCCAGCAGCATCGCCCGCTGCAGCAGATCGCCGTTGCCGTAAGGCCACCAGCAGTCGCGGATGTTGTCGTTGCCGGCGAACACGCGCACGCCCGCATCATGCAGTGCGCGCAAAGGCGGAAATGGATGATCACCCGGCGCGTTGCTCATGATCGCCACACCCGCCGTGGCCAGCGCCTCGCCCACCTGCAACGCGCGCGCCAGCGGCACGTCGCCCAGCGAGTAGGCATGACTGACCGCCACCCGCCCCTGCAGGCCAGCGGCCCGGGTCCGCGCGGCAATGCGCAGCAACTGGGCCAGTCCGGTTTCGCCGGGCTCATGCAGGTGGATGTCCAGGCGCACGCCATAGCGCTCGGCCAGGCCGAACAGCAGTGCCAGCTGGTCCTCAGCATCGCCATCCAGCGTGGTCGGGTCGATGCCTCCCAGCACCTCCACGCCCGCTGCAAGGGCCTGCTCAAGCACGGCGGCGGTGCCCGGACAGGACATCACCCCGGCCTGCGGGAACGCCACCAGCTGGATCCGCATGATGTCGGCGCAGCGCAGCGCCGCCTCGCGTACTGCCTCGAGATGACGCAGGCCCGTGCTGCCGTCGATGTCGACGTGGCAGCGCATGGCCACCGTGCCGAAGCGGCTGCACTGGCGGATCAATGCCTCGGCACGGTCCACCATCGGCGCGGCACCCGCTACCGCGGCCTTCTCTACCGCCAACCGCTCACGCAGGCTGTTCACCCGTTGATGCGGGTGCCAGCGGTCGCCGACAAAACTCTTGTCCAGATGGATGTGGCCGTCGACCAGCCCGGGCAGGACCGCGAAGCCCTGCAGGTCGACGCATTCCGCCCCGTCGGCCGGCGAGGCCTCGCCATTGAGGCCACTGATGCGGCCGTCACGGATATGGAAATGCAGTGGCGCGCCGTAGCGGTCTACACCGCCATGGACGAACTGAAGCGTCATCGGAAACTCCCGGAAAGCCAAGTCATGACGCCATCCTGCGCGCCCGCGCTGCCATCGGCCAACGAAATATCTGGATGCCACATATTCACCAATCCGATGAACGCGGTTGCGACGGAGCTCGCAGCCACGCCGTGCACACGCCTGAACGGGTACCATAGGCACCTGTTTCCGCTGTGATGCCGCATGGGCCCGTCCGACCGCCACGATCGCCTCCGCCGCTGGCAGGCCGCGTCCCTGCTCGCTGCTGCCCCGATGGCCAGCCTGTCCGCCGCCGATACGGCCGCCACCGCGCCGCTGCAGGCGCCGCCGGGCCAACAGCGCATCGCATCGGCTGCCCTCGTCGAGCGGTTGCACCAGCGTGTGCTGTCCGGGCAGAGCGCCACCGCCACCCTGGAACACTGGTGCGCCGAACACGGCCTGGCCGAACAGGCGCGGGTGCGCGCGGTGCGTGTGCATGGCCAGGACAAGCCTGCCCCTGCCGATGTGCTGCAGGCGCTGGGTGCGACGCAGCCTGGCACCGCGCTGCGCTACCGCCGGGTACAGCTGGTCTGTGGCAGCCGCGTGCTGTCCGAGGCCGACAACTGGTACCTGCCGGACCATCTCAGCCCGGCCATGAACCAGGTGCTGGACAGCACCGACGAACCCTTTGGCCGCGTGGTCGGCCCGCTCGGTTTCCAGCGCCAGACCCTGGCTGACCAGACGTTCTGGCCACCGCGTGGCGAAGGCGACGACGGCGTGGTCCTGGAAGTGCGCGCGCTGCTACGCGATCGCCAGCAGCAGCCCTTCAGCTACGTCATCGAGTCGTACCTGCAACAGGCCCTGCCCTAGCCGACCGGCGCGCGCCATCACCGCGGTGTCTAGACAGCAGAAGGCCCGGCATTGCCGGGCCTTCTGTCTGCCCGCCCGATCAGCGGAACCGGTAGTCCAGCTGCAGCCAGTACTGGCGGCCATACGGGTCGTAGTTGCCGACCGGGTAGAACGGCCAGCCGCCCCCGTTCCTGTCCGCCGGCGGGCGGCTGTCACGCAGGTTGTTGACGATCACGCCCACCGACAGGTTCTCGCCGAACTGGCGGAACACGCTGGCGTTGTAGGTCATGTACGGCGCGATGCGGCCACTGCCATCGGTCTTCGGCAGTGAACCGAAACGATTGCCGTACAGCGTGGTGGTCCAGTCGCCCTGGTTCCAGGTGATGCTGCCATTGGCCTTGCTGCGCCACTGGTAGTCATCCAGTGAATTGCGGATGTCACGCTCCGGATCATCGGAGAACTGCCGGTATTTATGCTCCAGCACCACGGTATAGGCCAGGCGCGTGGTGAAGCGGCCATAGCGGCCGGCGTCGAAGCGCCAGTTGCCTTTCAGGTCCAGGCCGCGCACCGACTCGGAGGCCGCGTTGATCGGATTGATCAGCACGCGGGTTACCTGGTCCGGCTGCACCGTGGCATTGGACGGGTTGCGGATCACCCGCGACAGCGCGTCCTGGCACAGCGGTGAACCGATATCGCGCGCTTCGCCACCCAACGTGCGTCCCAGGCGGCAATCGGCTTCATCACGAAGAATACGGCTGGTGTCGAGGCTGGTGACCTCATTGTCGATGCGGATGTCGTAGTAGTCAGCACTGAAGTCCAGCCCGGACAGCGGCGACCAGACCACGCCGAACCCATAGGATTTGGCGGTTTCCGGCTGCAGCTGTGCGTTGGCACGGTTGCTGTAGTCGATCGACAGGCCGTTGTAGTCGCAGTTGTCGTACGACTGGCCTGCAGTACGGCAGCGCCAGTAATCGGTCATGCCCGGGTTGTAGCCGCGGGTCTCGGTGGCAAACACGTAGTTCATGTCCGGCGCACGGAAGCTGGTCGCAGCAGAGCCGCGGATCAACAGGCTCTCGATCGGGCGGAACTCGACGCCGAAGCTCCAGGTCGCCTTGCCGATGTGCTCGCCGCCTGCGCGGTACTGGTCGTAGCGGCCGGCCAGCGTGGTGGTCAGCGATTGCAGCAACGGCAACTGCAGTTCAACGCCGGCCGCATAGCGATCACGATCACCGCCGGCACCGATACCGGCGCTGGTGTTCCAGAACTCGCCGGTGCCCAGGCGCGGGTCCGGGCGGTTGCGGTAGCCCTGGCTGCCGGCCTCGACCACCGCCGCCAGCGCAGCATCGCCGCCCGGCAGTGCGAACAGGCGGCCATTGATGCTGGCGCTGAAGGTCTGCAGCCACGCCGCGTTGCGACTTTCCTGATAGTCGGACAGGCCCTCGTACTCGTTCGGAGTCAAAGGCTTGAACAGGCGCACCGGGTCCGGCGCATAGACCTCCACGCCATTGCGCACGCCCAGCTTCGGGCCCAGCAGGTACTCGTTGATGCCGGCCAGCAGCACCGGGCGACGGGTGCGGTTCTCGTAGCGCGAACGGCTGTAGACCGCCTCGTAGTCCCAGCCGCTGTCGCCGATCTGGCCGCGCGCGCCCAGGTTGAACGACCACGAGTTCTCCAGGAACCGATTGGCATTGCGCGGCAGGCCACCGATTTCCTCCGGCGCGAAGCGGCGGTACCAGCTCTCCAGGTTCCCGCTGTTCTGGTTGTAGAAGTAGTTGCGTGACGACGTCCAGGTCGGCGCACGCGTGTTGTTGTAGATGCGCGCGCTGCCCACGGCGACATCGGCGAACAGGTCGGTGGTGTCGTTGACGTGGAAGGTCAACAGGCCATAGCCATTGAGGTTGCGCTTCTGGGTCTGCACGGTCCAGTAGCTGGCGGCGGCCTCGTTGCTGCCGCAGTACCAGCCCTGGCGCGGGTTGTTGGCACGGAACACGCTGCCGCCATAAATGCCCGACGCTGCGTCGCAGCCGCTCACGCCCGGATCGATGTTGCGGCCGGTGGCAGCATTGCGGCGATAGGCGATCGCGGTCGCCTGCGGCGCCTTGCCGGCCGGATCATCGTCCAGTGAATCCATGAAGTCGCGTTGGCGCGCGTGGATCGCCTTGCGCACGTCGAACTCGAAGCCGAACAGCGCATCCCAACGCTCGCCGGAACTGCCACCGACCACCTGCGCCCGCTGGTTGTCACCCCCGCCCTGCTGGGTGCCGCCGGCGCGCACGTTCACGTCCACGCCTTCAAAGCGGTCCTTGAGGATGATGTTGACCACGCCGGCGATGGCATCGGAGCCATATACCGCCGACGCACCCGCGGCGAGCACCTCGATGCGCTCGATCAGGGCGCTGGGAATGTTGGCGAGGTTGACCACGTTCACCGAGCCCTCGTAGGCCAGCGGGTAGTCGGCCTGGCGGCGGCCGTTGACCAGCACCAGCGTGCGGTTCGGACCCAGTCCACGCAGGTTGATGGTGTTGGCGGCCGGTGTGAACGTATTGCCGAAGTCCTCGCCCTGCACGTTGCCGGTGTTCTCGGTCAGCGCGCTCAGCGCGTCGAAGGCATTGCGGTAGCCCTGCGCATCGATCTGCTCGCGGCTGATCACCGTCACCGGCGAGGGCCCCTCGACACTGGCACGGGGAATGCGCGAGCCGGTGACCTTCACTTCCTGCAATGTGGTGGGTGCGCTTTCCTGCGCGAAGGCCGGCAGCGAGACCAGCATCAGGGACGACAGCGCGAGCACCAGCGGACGCGGGCGCAACGCCTTGTGGGAGGCGGACATGGGCTTCCTGGGGGAGTGGGCGGGTGGTACGGGGGAGCCGTGGCCTGTGCGGCACATAACGATCCCGTAACGAAAGTGTCCTGAATGGGTGGTTTCAACGGAAATGACCAGCCCTGATGGGCTTATGCCTGAACCGAATCAGACCCCCGGCTCCGCTCACCGCATTTTTGCAATGTTTTGAATGGTGCAGGGAGGCGGGCACGGCCATCGTGCCGGGGATGATGATCCCGTATCCCACCTCGCTTCTCCCCCCGTTGCGACCGGTGCTGCGCCGTCACCTGCTGCAGCTGCAGGCCGCACCGGTCACCCTGCGCCCGTTCCAGCGTACCGACCTGCCGCGCTGGCGCCTGTTCGATGATCGCCGCCGGCGCGGCCGACGCCATCCGGCGGGTATCGACGAGGAAGCACGCTTCCTGGCCCACATGCACCGCTCGCGGCTGGAGCAGGACAACGATCAGCTGATGCTGGGGGTATTCGATGACGAGCACGGCACCGTGCTGGACCAGTTGCATGTCCGCCTGCAGTGCTTGCATACGCGCTGCGCCGAGCTGCTGTCGCTGCAGCATTGGCACCCGCACGCGGATGCAGCGCTGCGGGCGCTGTGCCCGTTCCTTTTCGAGGATGTGGGCGTGCACCGCCTGTTCGTGATGCTGCCACCGGACTGCAGCAGCCCGTTCGCCACTGCACTGCACGCCTTCGGCTTCGAACAGGAAGGGCTGCTGCGCGACCACCACCTGGATCTGGACGGTTGGCAGGATCGCCAGCTGCTGGCACTGACCGCGCCGGTCTGGCGCAGCCGCCAGCACCCCGAGAGTTAGCGGACCCGCTCCAGCGATGCACCTGCGCCGGTCAGCACTGCGCAGGCGTGGTCCTGCAGCTCTTCAGCGCTGGCCTCGTTGCCGGTGCCGGGGTCCACACGGGTGGCCAGCAGGATGAAACCCGGGCCACCCTGCACCGGATCCCGTCCCGCCACCACCAGGCTCCACTGGCCCACGTCGTCCACGCCGGCGAGGTCATAGGCCAGCAGATTGAGCGGATTGGCGGTCAGTTCCGCGCCCGGCAACAGGCGGGCCTGGTACTGATGACCGCGCAGCGGCACCGGCAACGGTGACCACTGGCTGCCCAGGGCAGCGGCATGCACGTCCAACGCCTGCAACACGTCGCCACGCAGGCAATCCACGTGGATATGCAGCTGGTGCTGCGAACGGCCGTGCGGCGAGTTCAATGCCAGGCTCGCGACGTTGCGCGGCAGCGGTTGCCGCAAGGCTTGTTCGGTGTGGCTGCGCGCCTGCCAGGCCGCAGCGAAGTAGTTCGGCGCCCCACGCTGGTAAAGACCGCGGTTCTCGATGCCACTTACCTTGTCCAGCGGCATCAGCAGGAACTGGTAGTCACCGTGTGCATCCTTGACCAGCACGTCACGGCGGCCGGTTGCCGTCTCTACCCGCAGGCAGCTGCCGCGCGGGCCGTCAGCTGCCTGGCAGTCACGCTCGATCAGGCGCCACAGCGCATCGGAATGGGCGGGCGGCGGAGGCGGCGCGCTCGCACAGGCGGACAACAGCAGCAGGGGCGACAGCAGCAACGGGCGCAGGGACACGGCGGCGACTCACGGAACAGGCACGGCAGGCGGTGCCGCGCTGCATTCTAGCCAGTGCGGTGCTGCAATCAGTAGGTGCCGAACGGCACTTCAACCACGATCGGAGCCACGCCCTCGCCCGCCTGCAGGGTGTAGCGGTCCAGTGCGCCATCATCTTCGGCGTGCGGCTGGCGCTGGAAATGCAGGGAATAACGGTCATCACCCAGGCGCACGGCGCTGCCATCGGCCTCCAGCGCGGCACCTTCGGGAATCAGCAGCCCACCCAGGTCGCTGTAGGCCCCCGGCACATCGGTGAAAGCATAGTCGGCCAGTTCATCCACGCGCTGCATCGCATAGACATGCGGCAGGTAGGGGCGTGCCGGGCTGCGGCCATTGCTGAGGTCGGTCACCCAGGCCTGTGGCAGGTGGTATTGCTCGCGCAGTGCGGCCACGCCCAGCGACGGGCTGGCCACCTGCAGGCAGCACACCGCGCGCTTGCCCTCACGATCGACAATGGCGAATCGATCGCCGCGGGTGGCGGCCTGCGGCAGCATCGCGAATGCCAGGTTGCGCTGGGCGGGTGCGTAGCCTGCCTCGGTCTGCAGGTTGCGCCAGGCACCGAACACCGGCGCTTCCGCAGCGGCGTCCGGCGCCGGTTCGATGGCAGAGGCGGCAAACGCCACGCCCAGCACCGACACTGCCAGTACCCTTCTCGCCCTGCGCTTGTCGCGCAAACTGCCTGCCGTCATAGCGTATCCAACACCTGCACCGGAATGGCCCGGCCTGCCCGCTGGCGTGCTGCCAGCCATCCCTGCCACTATGCAATGACCACGCTGTGCCGGCAATGACCGGAGTGCTGACGCCTTTCGCGCGGCGGGTGCTATCGTTCCGCCCATCTTCCCTGCGCAGGAGCGCTCGCATGTCCGCCTTCCGTCTGTCCCTGCTACTGCCTGCGTCGGCCCTGCTGCTGTCGGCCTGCGTCAGCACCCCTGGCCCGCAGGTCAAGGGTACCGGCCACTGCGATGCCAGCCAGCTGGGCTGGGCAATCGGCCAGCCGGCCAACGAACCCAACATCCGCCGCCTGTCCCGCGAGAGCGGCGCCGGCCTGGTCAACCCGATCGGCCCCAGCACCATCACCACCAAGGACATCCGCCAGGATCGCCTGCGCGTTTACGTGGACAAGGACAACATCATCACCGCCACCCGCTGCGAGTAGGCGCTGTAGAGCCGAGCCCACGCTCGGCTGCGCTTCCGTGACAGCCGAGGGCAGGCTCGGCTCTACAGAAAACTCCAGTCGAGCATGGCTCGACGCTACATGTCAGGGTTCGGTATACCCCGCGCAGTCCGGCAGCGCCTGGTCGGGGTTGAACACCCCATCACTGAAGCGGAACAGCCGCGTGTAGCTGCACGCCGGGTCCTGCTCGGTGCGCAGGTCCTTCTTCTTCAGCGGGCCCTTGGCCAGCGAATCCTCGAAGCGCGAAACACCCGCCGGGAACCGGGTCGCCACGGTCTGGTAGCGCAGCATCGGCATGCCCTCGGCCACCGGATCCAGCCCGAGCTTGGCCGAGAACCCGTATTCGTCGTGGCAGGCGCCTGCGCGCTGCTTCATGTCCTGCTCGCTGAAACAGGCGCGGATCATCGCATTGCCCAGCCATGGCACGGTCAGCACGTCGTCGTCCACCTGGATGTCGTCCTGCAGGTGGCGCACGCGTGCCAACTGCAGCGTGGACGCGTCGGCACCTCCACCGGAGTACATGGTGCTGAACTTGACGATGCCGCCTACCAGCACATTCTGGCGGGCGCGCTGCTGCGGGTCGGTCACTGTTTCGTCGCTGCCCACGCCCGACGCCAGGCGCACGATCCACGGCCACAGTGACAGGTCGGCTTCCTGCGGCACGTCGATGCTGACGTGGTAGGTGTGTGGCTTGCCCTGGCCCTGCACCTTCTCAAGCACTTCCAGCACGCTCGGCCGGTCACCCTCCTCGGCGACCGGCTGCACGCGCACGCACCAGTTGCCGTCCCGCGTGCAGTCGTAAAGCCCCGATGGTCCAGTCTCACTCGCGATCAGCACCTGCCCCAGCGGTTCCATCACATTGCCAGCGGCATCGCGCTGCTGCGGCAGGATAGAAGACTGCGCCAGCACCAGCAGCGGGGTCGCCAGCAATGCAGCGCACAGGGCGGCGCGGACGGGAATGGAAGGCATGGGCGGCTCCTGTGGCTGGGATTCCGATGGTAACCGCTACCCGGACGGCGGCGGGCCTGCCCGGCATCGCCCTTGTAGCGTCGAGCCATGCTCGACTGCCCTTTCCGTCCTCAATGCCCACTGCAATCGCAGCTGCCCCACCCCTTCGCCTTCGACGTCTGGCCAATACCCGGGTTGAAGGTATTGCTCGGGTCCAGCTGCTTGTAGAACCCGGCCAGCGCCGGCTTGGCCGGGTACAGGTGGCCGACGTTGTGCTCGGCCGGATACTCGGCGCCACGCTGGTCCAGCAGCGCCCACATCGCATGCTCGATCGCCATCGGGTCTTCGCCCTTGCGCGCGATGTAGTCCTGATGGAACACGTGGCACAGGAAGTGCCCGTAATACAGCTTGTGCAACAGGCGGCCGTCGATATCCGCCGGTAGCTGCTCGAACCAGTCGGCGTCGTCACGTCGCAGCGCGATGTCCAGCGCGACGATGTCCTGCACCTGCTCACGATGCACTTCGCGGTAGCGCACCGCGGCACCGGCTACGGCGAAACGATGCAGGAACGCCTTGCGCCCCTCCTCGGCCGTGCAGTGGAAATAGCCGCCTTCGTGGCCAGCGAAGAAATCGCGCAGCCAGGCTTCGGTTTGCGCTGCGTCCTGCGCGGACACCTTCAGCAGCAGGTGATGCTCATAGCGCTGGCGGAACTCACCCATGCGCTTGGGCAGGTGCGAGGGCAGCAGGCCGGTCAGCATCTGCATCACCCGGTCGGTCACCCCGCGCAGGCCCAGCCGTTCGAACCAGCCATCGATGCGGCTCTTCAATGCGAACGCCGCGGGCACACGAGAGGTACCGAGGCGATCAATCAGCAGGAAGCTGTCCTTGCCGTAGCGCTCGCCGATGTCATAGGCATCGCGGTGAATGTACTCGCCCGCGATCGGCAGGCGCTCGAAGCCGGTCAGCAGCTGGCGGCGGATCGCGGTGAGGCTGTCGGTGCGGTTGCTGCCGATGTAGAAGACTTCGGCGGCCTCCTTTTCGAAGGTGTCCAGGCGCACCGCGAACACCGCCAGCTTGCCCGCGGACCCGGCCGCCTCGAAGTGGCGGCTGGGATCGGCGTTGAAACGTGCGGGGGTATCGGCATCGACCTTGCGTACTTCCTCGGCATAGCGTGGATCGGAAGCCGCACGGCCGTCGCCATCGCCCACGTCGGCGGCCGTGTAGTCACCGGCCTGCAGGCGCTGCAGGATCTGCTCGGGCGTGTCACCCAGCGCGATGCCCAGATGGTTGACCAGCTGCAACTGGCCCTGCGCATCGACCTGCGCATACAGCGCCAGCTCGGTGTAGGCCGGGCCACGTCGCACCAGCGCGCCACCGGAGTTGTTGCAGATGCCGCCCAGCACCGAGGCGCCGATGCAGGACGAGCCGATCACCGAATGCGGTTCGCGACCCAGCGGGGCCAGCGTCTGCTCCAGGCGGTCCAGCGTCGCGCCAGGCAGGCACAGCACCTGCCGGCCTTCGTTCAACAACTGGATGCCGGTCAGGCGCAGCGTGCTGACCAGCACGATCGGCCGGCCATAGTCATCGCCATCCGGGGTCGAGCCGCCGGTCAGCCCGGTGTTGGCCGCCTGCAGGATGATCGCGGCGCCGCCCTGCACCGCTGCCTGCAGCACGCGCCACAGTTCCAGCAGCGTCCCCGGGCGCACCACCGCCAGCACTGGGCCATCGCCGAAGCGGTAGCCGCGACGGAAGCGCCGCGTGGCCTTGTCGCCGGTCAGTACATGGCGATTGCCGACCGCATCGCGCAACTGTGCCAGCACGGCGTCGTGGCCGCTCATGGCAGGCTGACCAGCGAATCGCGGCCGATGTCGGCGATGCGGCGCGCACCGGTCAGGGTCATCGCCACGCGCATTTCCTTGGCGATCAGGTCCAGCAGGTTGGCCACGCCGGCCTCGCCCTGCGCGGCCAGCGCATAGATGAAGGCGCGTCCCAGCAGCACGGTATCGGCCCCAAGCGCCAGCATGCGCACCACGTCCAGGCCAGTGCGGATGCCGGAATCGGCGAGGATCTTCAGGTCGCCCTGCACCGCATCGGCGATGGCCGGCAACGCACGCGCGGTGGACAGCACGCCGTCCAGCTGGCGGCCACCGTGATTGGAGACCACGATGCCATCGGCACCGAACTTCACCGCATCACGTGCGTCATCCGGGTCGAGGATGCCCTTGATCACCATCGGGCCCTTCCAGAATTCGCGGATCCACTCCAGGTCCTTCCACGAAATGGAGGGATCGAAGTTGCTGCCCAGCCAACCGATGTAATCCTCCAGCCCGGTAGGGTTGCCGCGGTAGGTGGAGATGTTGCCCAGGTCATGCGGGCGGCCGAACAGGCCCACGTCCCACGCCCAGTGCGGATGGGTGATGGCCTGGCCGATGCGGCGCAGCGAGGCATTCGGGCCGCTCATGCCCGAGTGTGCATCGCGGTAGCGCGCGCCCGGCACCGGCATGTCCACGGTGAATACCAGCGTGGTCACGCCGGCAGCCTGTGCACGCTCCAGCGCATTGCGCATGAAGCCACGGTCGCGCAGCACGTACAGCTGGAACCACATCGGCCGCTGGATGGCCGGTACCACTTCCTCGATCGGGCACACCGACACCGTGGAGAGGGTGAACGGGATGCCGCGGCTGTCGGCCGCGCGCGCCGCCTGTACCTCGCCGCGCCGCGCATACATGCCGGTCAGGCCGACCGGCGCCAGCGCCACCGGCATCGCCAGTTCTTCGCCGAACAGCTCGGTTTCCAGGCTCAGGTCGGACATGTTGCGCAGGATGCGCTGGCGCAGCGCGATGTCGGACAGGTCGGAAACGTTGCGCTTCAGCGTGTGCTCGGCATACGCGCCGCCATCGATGTAGTGGAACAGGAACGGCGGCAGCCGGCGTTCGGCAGCAGCACGGTAATCGGTGGAGGCGGAGATGATCATGGGGTCAACCGTGGGGGGAAGGCAGGCGCGAGGCCCGCGCACGCCGGGCTTCGTTGTCATCGAGGGTGCGCAGTGTGGTGTGCACGAACTCGAGGTGGGCATGCGCGGCGGCGCGCGCGCGTTCGGGGTCGCCGGCCAGCACCGCATCCATCATCTCGCGGTGCTGGTCGGACAGCGGCGAGAAGGTCCTCGCCGAGGTGTAGAGCTTTTCGCGGCTCTGCGAGATGTTGGTCTGCAGCAGTTCGAACAGCCCGCGCATCACCTGCAGCAGCACCAGATTGTGCGAGGCCTCGGCGATGGACAGGTGGAAGGCCGCGTCGGCCTCGGCTTCGCCGGTGGGGTCGTCCTTGCCGTGCGCGTCCATCATGGTCTGGAAGGCTTGTGCGATGCGCGCGCGGTCCTCGTCGGTGGCACGCAGCGCCGCATGCCAGGCGGTGGCACCTTCCAGCGCGTGGCGGATCTCCAGCACGTCGAAGCGGTATTCCGGGTCGCCCTGGAACAGCGGCAGGTACGGCGCCAGCGGTTCATCCAGCGCCTGCCGCGCGCGTGCCGCAGGCTCGGCCACGTAGGTGCCGCCACCGACCCGTGCGGTCAACAGACCTTGGCTGGCCAGCTGCGCGATGGCCTCGCGCAAGGCCGTGCGCGAGACCCCCAGCTGCACCGCCAGGGTGCGCTCGGCCGGCAGCCGGTCACCCGGCTGCAGCCGTTGTTCCTGCACCAGGCCGCGCAGCTGCGCGGCCACCTTGTCCGAAATACGTTGCGTGCTCATGGCGCCATTGTGGCCCGAAGCGCGCAGCGGGTGGTCGGCCAGCCGCGCATGGCTCAGGGAATCATCCAGGTCAGCCAGTAAGCCTGGGCCAGGGTGATCAGGCCGACCATCGTGGTGAAGATCAGGCTGTGCTTGACCGTGAAGCGGAACAGATCCGACTCCTTGCCGGCCAGGCCGACCGCCGCGCAGGCAATGGCGATCGACTGCGGCGAGATCATCTTGCCGGTGACACCGCCGGTGGTGTTGGCCGCTACCAGCAGCACGTCGGACACGCCGATCTGCTGTGCGGTGGTGGCCTGCAGTGCCGAGAACAAGGCATTGGACGAGGTGTCCGAACCGGTCAGGAACACGCCCAGCCAGCCCAGGAACGGTGAGAAGAACGGGAACGCGTCGCCGGTATGCGCCAGCGCCAGGGCCAACGTGGCAGACAGTCCCGAGTAGTTGGCGATGAAGGCGAACGCCAGCACCATGCCAATCGAGTAGATCGGCATGCGCAGCTCACGCACGGTCTCGCCGAAGGTCTGCAGCGCCGAACGGACCGGCATGCGCAGCGCGATGATGGCGATCAACGCGGCCAGGATGATCGAGGTACCGGTGGCCGAGAACCAGTCGAACTTGTAGATGGCTTCATAGCTCAGCGGCGCAGCCACGATCGGTGGCATCTTCTGCACCAGCTGGTCCAGGCCTGGCACCGGGATCTTCAGCACCCAGCCTTCCAGCGGGCCGCCCGCCGCGAACAGCGACTTGAACGGCTTGATGCTCCACAGCGTGACCATCGCGGTGAGGATCAGGAACGGCGACCATGCCCTGGCGATCTGGCCGACGCTGTGGCGCGGTGCCTCCAGCGCCTGTGCGGCCGCCTCGGCGCTGGTTTCGGTGTCGAAACGGAAGATCCGTACCGGCTTCCAGCGGCGCAGGAACAGGGTCAGGCACACCAGCGACGCCAGCGAGGCGGTGATGTCCGGCAGCTCCGGGCCGATGAAGTTGGAGGTCAGGTACTGCGCGATGGCGAACGAGCCACCGGCCACCAGCACCGCCGGCCAGGTTTCCTTGATGCCGCGCCAGCCATCCATGATCGCCATGATCCAGAACAGCACGATGATGGTCAGGAACGGCAGCTGGCGACCGGCCATCTGGCCGATCTCGAATGCATCCAGGCCGGTGACCTGCCCGGCCACGATGATCGGAATGCCCATCGCGCCGAACGCTACCGGCGCGGTGTTGACGATCAGGCACAGGCCGGCGGCATACAGCGGCTTGAAGCCCAGCCCGACCAGCAGCGCCGCGGTGATCGCCACTGGCGCACCGAAACCGGCCGCACCTTCCAGGAAGGCGCCAAAGGCGAAGCCGACCATCAGCATCTGCAGGCGCTGGTCTTCAGTCACGGACAGGATCGAGGCGCGGATGATGTCGAATTGCCCGGTCTTGACCGAAACTTTGTAGAGGAACACCGCACCGATGATGATCCACGCGATGGGCCACAGGCCGTAGACGAAACCGAAGCCGGCCGCGCCCAGCGCCTGGGGCAACGGCATGCGGTAGAACAACAGGGCCACGCCGAGTGCGATGGCCACGGTGATCGTGCCGGCCAGCCAGCCCTTCATGCGCAGCACGGCCAGGGCAACGAAGAAGAACGCGATCGGCAGCAGCGCGATCAGGCTCGACAACCACAGGTTGCCGGCGGGGTCGTACAGGTGTTGCCAGGGCTGCATGAAGACTCTCGACTGGAAACGGAAGGAGCCCACCGCAGGCGGTGGGTCGCCGTGGCCGTCGATCATTGGTATTACCATTAATGATTGCGATCAGACCACTTGCAGCGGATTTAACCGCTACTCCGACGAAGAGCCTATTAGACCATAGGGCTAGCCCTTTATTGGTCTGACCATTGGAGCCGTCATGGTGGTGTCGGCCGCTGGCCGGCAACTCGACCTTCCCTACGAGATCCGTTTCTCCAACCGCCGCATCACCGCCAGCACCAGCACGCACAGCACGCTGACCCCGATCGCGATCACGTACTTGCTGATCCCCACCGCAATCCCGATCGCCGCCGCCATGATCAGCGAACTGGCCGTGGTCAAGCCGCTGACCTGGTCCTCGCGTGAGCCGCGCAGAATGGTGCCAGCGGCCACGAAGCCGACGCAGGCCACCACCGCTTCGATCAGGCGCACCGGATCAACCTGCAGCAGGTCGCGGTAACGCTCCTGCTGGAAATGCTCGGCCACCGAGTCGCCGAGACCGACGATCAATGCCGCCGCTCCGGCAATGAGCATGTGCGTACGCAGGCCGGCGGCGTGCTTGCCCATTTCCCGCTCGACACCGAGCACACCGCCGAACAGCATCGCTGCGGCTACGCGCAGCAGGATCGAGACATCCTGGGTGAGTTCCATGGGCAAGCTCCGGAATTTTCCCGCAGCGTCGCGCGGCGATTGTGGGACGGCGGTGAAGGCCATGGCACGCCTTCTTCACCGCCCGCTTTCATCCACGCATGGCGTGGATCTGCGGGCCGCATTCGCTCACTGCGCGAGGTAGCCACCATCGATGGCGTAGTACGTGCCGGTCGCGAACGAGGCATCGTCGCTGGCCAGCCAGGCTACCAATGCGGCCACTTCCTCCGGCGTACCCAGCCGCTTCAACGCGTGCCGCCCTTCCAGCGTGGCGCGCACCTTCGGGTCCATCTTCTCCAGCAGTGGCGTGCTGATGAAGCCCGGACCCACCGCGTTGACACGGATGCCGTCAGCCGCATGTTCCCACGCTGCGGTCTGGGTCAGCCCGACCACGCCGTGCTTGGCCGCCACGTACGCAGTGGAACCGGCATAGCCCACCTGGCCCAGGATCGAGGCCATGTTGATGATGCTGCCGCCCGTGCCGGCCGCGCGCATGGCCTGGATCTGCGCACGCTGGCACAGGAACACGCTGGTGAGGTTGACATCGATCACGCGCTGCCAGCCATCGATAGGATAGTCACCGCTGGCGGCGGCCGGCCCGCTGATGCCGGCGTTGTTGACCGCCACGTGCAGGCCGTCGAGTTCCTTGATCGTGCGCTGCACCGCTGCCTCCACCGCCGCGTCGTCGGTGACGTCCAGCGCGATGCCGATGGCCTGTGTGCCGGTGCTGCGCAACTGCGCCACGGTGGCATCCACTGCATCCTGCTTGAGGTCCCAGACCGAGATACGGGCACCGGATGCGGCCAGCGTCTGGGCCACGGCCAGGCCGATGCCCGACACGCCTCCGGTCACGATCGCGGTCTTGCCGGTGAGCTGGTAGTCAATCATCTGCGTTCTCCAAATGCGGGGGTATCGAAGTGGCCTGCAGCAGCCAACCTACCTACCTTACGCGCGCGCCCGTGATGGCCGGGCTGACATCGCATCTCCAGATCGTTCCAGCCATGAAACCTCAACTGCAGTTTATGTATGGAATTGCGTACGGATATGCGTGCAAAACCCCGGCGTATGTTCTTCTGCTTTTTCACTTTGGCCGTAATCGCAAATCGTTTTGACCTTATCGAAGTCAAAAGCGCGCGAATCGCGGCGACAATGGGAAACGCTTCCAGTTTCTTCGACACATTCAATTCAACCTGTGTTTGCGCAGAGCGATGTCCCGATATTTCACTTTTGCTGATTACCGCCAGTTCGGCGAACGCCATGGCTACGACTACCGGATCGAAGGGAGTGAACTGCGCGACGACCAATGGGCAGGGCGTGGCGACGTCCACGAACAGTCACTGCGCGGTGGCCTGGGCCTGATCGCCTCGGACGTGCACAACCGGTTCACCTACACGGCCACCGCTGTGCACGGTGCCGGCCTGACCATCCGCCTGATGCTTCAGGGCGAAGTGGATGTCCAGTTTCCTCGTCGCAAGGGGTTCACCCTGCGCGCCGGCACAGGCATGACCACCAGCCACCATGAACCTGTGTCGATGGCCGGGCTGCATCCCGGTGGCAGCCACCTGCGCGGGGTCAGCTTGAGCGTACCGGCCGATCTGGACGTGGACATGCTGCGCCTGCCGGCACTGCAACGGGTCCTTCATTCCCCTCTGCAGTGCCGCCACTGGGCCATTCCGCATGCCTTGCTGCCGACGCTCGCCCAATTGTTCGACAGCCCCTGGCAGGACGACATCGATGCGCTGTGGCGCGAAGGCGTGGCCCTGCAGGTGTTGGCCGTCGGCCTGCAGGCCGAGGATATGCAGACCGAGCATGTACGCACGCTGCGCGCCGGCCAGCGCGAGCGGCTGGAGCGAGTGCGCAGCTATCTGCATGACGACCCCAGCCATGCCCACAGCCTGATCGAACTGGCCCAGCTGGCCTGCATGAGCCCCAGCTCCTTGCGTCGCCATTTTGCCCAGCAATATGGAAGCTCGGTGTTCGACTACCTGCATGAGCAGCGCATGCGCCATGCCGAACAGGGCCTGCGCGAGAACGGATGGACCGTCGAGCAGGCTGCCGCCGCCAGCGGCTACCGCCACCCCAGCAACTTCGCCGCCGCGTTCCGCAAGCGCTTCGGCCTGGTCCCCAGCCGCTGGCGCACGGGCCCGTCGAAGGTGGGCTGAAGGCCCGGGCCCTGGCAGGTGTCGACCTTGGTCGACACGCTCCTGCGCCATTGCGGATGCCGGCCAGCGGCCGGCACTACCACGTGCTACCAGGCACGGCCCGGCGCCCCCCTGCGGGCCTCAATACACCGGCAGATCGATGTAGCTGGCCTGCGCCGCGCTATGCCAGACCCGCTGCGTGGCCTTCTGGTAATCGCCCGGCTTGGCCAGGTAGATGTTCGGCACGTAGGTCTGCGGATTGCGGTCGTACAGCGGGAACAGGCTGGACTGCACCTGCACCATCACCCGGTGGCCCTTCTGGAACGTATGGTTGGCGTTGGGCAGATCGAAGCGATACGGCAGCACCTGGTTGGCGGCCAGCGGCTTCGGATCGCTGAAGCTCTCGCGGTAGCGGCCACGGAAGATCGCCAGCGACACCGGCAACTCATAGCCCCCCATTTCCGGCGTCGACGCTTCCTGGTCCGGATACACGTCGATCAGCTTCACCACCCAGTCACTGTCGGTGCCACTGGTCGAGGCCTGCAGATGCACCACCGGCGCGCCGCCGATGCGCAGCGGCGCGGTCAGCGGTTCGGTGATGAAGGTCAGCACGTCCGGGCGACCATCGACAAAGCGCTGGTCCTTGACCAGCCAGGTGGTCCACATGTCGCGGTCGCCGAAGCGCACCGGGCGCGGCACGAACGGCACCGGCTTGGCCGGGTCGGACACGTATTCCTCGAAATCACCCTCGCCCGCCGCCGGTGCCTGGAACGCCAGCTTGCCCCCGGCGCGCAGGTACAGCGGCTTGCTGCTGGCGGCACACCCCTTGTCGCAGCTGCGCGGCCAGCCCTTCAAGCGGTCCCAGTGGTTTTCGCCGGTGTTGTAGATCAGCACCGGTGGCGTATCGGCCTTCGGCGCGCCATCCACCAGGTACTGGTCAAAGAAGGGCTTGAGCACGTCGCGGCGGAACTGCAGCGCGGTATCGCCGTCGAACTTCAGCGCACCCAGTTCGCTGCCGCTGTAGTTCACCTGGCTGTGTCGCCACGGCCCCATCACCAGGTAATTGCGGTTGTTGCCGCTATCGCGTCCTTCCATCGCCTGATAGGCGTGGTTGGCACCCCACATGTCCTCCTGGTCCCACAGGCCCTGCAGCCACATGGTCGGCACCTTCAGCGGTGTCTTTGCCATCACCGCGTCCAGCGCCTGGCCCTGCCAGAAGCCGTCATAGGCCGGATGCTCGACCAGCTTCTTCCACCAGGTCAACTGGTCCACGCCGGTGAAACGCGCGTAGTCGCCTGCCGAGCCGATGCGCAGGAAGGTGCTGTAGTCGTCGTAGCCGAGGCTGGGCAGCGGCGTACCCTTGCCGCGCTTCTCGGTCTGCATGGCGAAGTAGTTGAAGTTGACCTGGCGGAACGCACCGTAGTTGAGCCAGTCGTCACCCATCCAGCCATCGACCATCGGGCTCTGTGGTGCGGCCACTTTCAGTGCCGGGTGCGGGTCGGTCAGCGCCATCACCACGGTGAAGCCCTCGTACGACGAGCCGAGCATGCCGACCTTGCCATTGCTCTCCGGCACGTTCTTCACCAACCAGTCGATGGTGTCCCAGGCGTCGGTGGAATGGTCGACTTTGGTGTTGTTCAACGGCCCGCGCAGCGGCCGGGTCATCACGTAATCGCCCTCGGAGCCATACTTGCCGCGGATATCCTGGAACACGCGGATGTAGCCGCCGTCGACAAACACCTCGTCACCCTGCGGCAACAGGTCGCGCATGCGCGGCGAATCACTGCGGCTGGCGCGACCGGCAGCATCATAGGGGGTCCGGGTCAGCAGGATCGGCGCATTGTGGGCGCCCTTGGGCACCACGATCACCGTGTACAGCTTGGTGCCATCACGCATCGGCACCATCACCACGCGCTTGTCATAGTCGCGACCGACATCCGGGGCAACGAACGGCTTGCCGCTGATATCCGGGGTCATCGGCGGGGTATCGGCGGCCAGCACGGTGCTGGACAGGCAAAGGGCAATGGCTACAGCGACGGCACGCACACGCATGGACAACCCCTCCCGGCAGGAAAGCCTCAAGCCTACTCCTGCCTGGCGCCGTGAAGTGTGCGCAGGCTTTGCATTCTTCGGTGGATGCGGGCAGGACTGATGGCACATGTGCCTGCGGTGCCGCTGCGCTCGTCGGCGAAAGGTAGTGCCGGCCGCTGGCCGGCAACCGCGTAACGCGCCCAGGATCATGAAGTTGCCGGCCAGCGGCCGGCACTGCCACGTTGCGGCAGGGGTCACCCCTGCCCCGCTACAATCGGCGCCATGCACGTCTACCTGCAACATCCCGACGCCGGTGCGCAGGCACCGCGTTTCCTGCGCCTGAGCCTGCAGCCGGACCTGTTCGGCGGTTGGGAGCTGCTGCGCGAGAGCGGCCGCGTCGGCAGCCGCTCGCAGCTGCGGCGCGAGCTGTTCCTGCAGGCCGACGACGCCCGCCACGCCTTCGAGAAGGCCCGCGATGCCGAACTGCATCGCGGCTTCCAGATCCTTTCGCACGGCGACTGACGCCGCTGCTCCTCCCGTCCAAGGAATGCCCATCGTGACCAGCCCTCTCCGCAACGATCGCCTGCTGCGCGCCCTGCGCCGCGAACCGGTGGACTGCACCCCCGTCTGGCTGATGCGCCAGGCCGGCCGCTACCTGCCGGAATACCGCGCGACCCGGACCAAGGCCGGTAGCTTCCTGGCCATGGCCAAGACCCCGGAGATCGCCTGCGAAGTCACCCTGCAGCCGCTGCGCCGCTTCCCGCTGGACGCAGCCATCCTGTTCTCGGACATCCTCACCATTCCCGATGCGATGGGCCTGGAGCTGTACTTCGTCGAAGGCGAAGGCCCGAAGTTCCGCCACCCGGTACGTGATGAAGCGGCCATCGCCAAGCTGGCGGTGCCGGACATGGAGCAGGACCTGGGCTACGTGATGGATGCGGTACGCCTGATCCGCCGCGAGCTGGACGGCCAGGTGCCGCTGATCGGCTTCTCCGGCAGCCCCTGGACGCTGGCCTGCTACATGGTGGAAGGCGGCGGCAGCAAGGATTTCGCACGCATCAAGGCGATGGCGCTGAACCATCCGCAGGCGCTGCACCGCCTGCTGGAGGTCACCACCGAAGCGGTGATCGCCTACCTCGGTGCGCAACGCGCGGCCGGTGCGCAGGCGCTGCAGGTGTTCGACACCTGGGGTGGCGTGCTGTCCCCGGCGATGTACCGCGAGTTCTCGCTGCGTTACCTGCAGCGGATTGCACAGGGCCTGGATCGCGGCGAAGGCAGCGAGCGCACGCCGCTGATCCTGTTCGGCAAGGGTACCGGCCTGCACCTGGAAGCACTGTCGCAGACCGGCGCCGATGCACTTGGCCTGGACTGGACGCTGGACCTGGACGAAGCAATGCGCCGCACCGGTGGTCGCGTCGCCCTGCAGGGCAACCTCGACCCGACCACGCTGTACGCCTCGCCGGATGCGATCGCCACGGCCGCAGCGCGCGTGCTCGACACCTATGCCGCCGGCAACGGCGGCTCGCGCGAAGGCCATGTGTTCAACCTCGGCCACGGCATGTCGCCGGACATGGACCCGGCGCACGTGCAGGTCCTGGTCGACGCGGTGCACGCGCACAGCCAACGCTGAGCATTCCGCATGCCATCACGGCGCGATGTTGATCGCGCCGTGACCCGCAGTGCGCGATCATGGCCGCCCCCACGTTGCACCGGCCGCACCCCATGTCCACATCGCCATCGACCTACAACCGCCAGCGTCCCCTGCTGTGGCTGGTGTCCCTGGCGATTTTCATGCAGATGCTGGACTCGACCATCGTCAACACGGCGTTGCCGGCGATGGCGGCCAGCCTGGGCGAGAGCCCGCTGCAGATGCAGTCGGTGGTGTTCAGCTATGCGCTGGCGGTCGCCACGTTCATTCCCGCCTCGGGCTGGATCGCCGACCGCTATGGCACCCGGCGCACCTTCCTGGTGGCGATCATTCTGTTCACCCTCGGCTCGCTGGCCTGCGCGTTGGCCCAGCACCTGCACCAGCTGGTTGGCGCGCGCGTGCTGCAGGGCATCGGCGGTGCGATGCTGCTGCCGGTCGGCCGGCTGGCGGTGATGCGCTCGGTGCCGCGCGAGGATTTCCTGCGCGCGATGAGCTTCATCGCCATCCCCGCGCTGGTCGGCCCGCTGATCGGCCCGACGCTGGGCGGCTGGCTGGTCGAGATCGCCTCATGGCACTGGGTGTTCCTGATCAACCTGCCGATCGGCGTGATCGGTTTCATCGCCGCGATGAAGATCATGCCCGACCACTACGCCAGCCATCGCACCCGTTTCGACCTGCGCGGCTACATCATGCTGGCCTTTGCGATGGTGGTGCTGTCGCTGGCATTGGACGGCATCTCCGGACTCGGCACCCCGCACGCGCTGGTGATGCTGATGACGGTCGCGGGCCTGGCTGCGCTGGTGGGCTACTGGCTGCATGCCGCCAATTCCACCGCGCCCTTGTTCTCGCTGGCCCTGTTCCGCGTACCCAGCTACCGCATCGGAATCCTCGGCAACCTGTTCTCGCGCATCGGCAGCAGCGCCATGCCGATGCTGATCCCGCTGCTGCTGCAGGTCGGCCTCGGTCTAGGCCCGATGAACGCCGGCCTGATGATGGTACCGGTGGCGGCCGCCGGCATGGTCTCAAAGAAACTGGCAGTGAAGCTGGTCGAACGTTACGGCTACCGCCGCGTGCTGATGACCAACACCGTGCTGGTGGGGCTGGCAATGGCCAGCTTCATCCTGATGACACCCGGCCAGCACCTGGCCTGGCGCCTGGTGCAGCTTGCATTCTTCGGCGCGGTCAATTCACTGCAGTTCACCGTGATGAACACCGTGACGCTGCGCGACCTTGACCGCGAATTCGCCAGTTCCGGCAACAGCCTGCTGTCGATGGTGATGATGCTGGCCGCCGGTTTCGGCGCCGCGGCGGCCGGCAGCCTGCTGGCCGCGTTCGGCAATCACCTGGACAGCAACAGCGCGACCGCCGCGCTGCATGCCACATTCCTGTGCGTGGGCGCCATCACCCTGACCTCGACGATGATCTTCTGGCAGCTGCCTGACACCAAGCCCGAACCGCGGCAGGTCGAGCACGTCGCGGAGTGAGGGTGGTTCGGCAGGGCCTGCGGCCCTGCACCCGCGGTAGTGCCGGCTGCTGGCCGGCAACAGCAACAGCCAAAGCGGCATTCCGTGGGTTGGCGGGGCGGTGTCGCAGTGCGGGGACGCCGCAAGTACGTCCCTGTAGGCTTGGCAGCCGCATCCATGCGGCTGACACCCCGCACTGCGACACCGCCCCACCTCTGACGGATTCCGGCGGCTCTTGGTAGGTGTCGACCTTGGTCGACACATCTGTCAGATATCGAAATCGATCTGGGGTCAGATCCGTTTTCCTACGGGAAACGGATCTGACCCCACGCCATTTCAACAGCTCGCAGAATTCTGTCGAAGGCGGGGTGGGTCCACAGGCCCTGCAGAACCTACCTACCCGTGACCCTGGCGATCGCTTCCACCAACAGCTCACCAGTCACCGGCTTGCGCAGGAAGCCGCCGATGCCGGCCGCTTCCACCTGTTGCTGCAGGTCCGGATCGGTCCTCGCGGTCACCGCCAGCAGCGGCAGCATGTAGCCCTGGTTGCGCAGGTGCTGGGCCAGTTCGAAACCGCTCAGGCCCGGCAGGTCCAAATCCAGCAGGCCGACATCGAAATCGCCGGCACTGACCTCGCGCAGCGCCGCCAGCGCATGGCCGGCATGCACCACCTCGTGGCCGCGTGCGCTCAACAGGCCACGCACCACGTCGGCCACGGTGGCATCGTCCTCGACCAGCAGCACCCGCAGCGGCGGCATGTTCGCCGCTTCGTCGCGATGCCCCTCGGCCGATGCCTCGGCATCGCTGTTCACCACCAGCGGCAACGGCAAGGTCACGCCGAAACAGGTGCCCCGGCCCAGCTGGCTCTCCACCTGGATCCGCCCCTGCATCGCATGCGCCAGCTCGCGGCAGATCGCCAGACCGAGGCCACTGCCACCGTACTGCGCGGCGGTACGGGCACCATCGGCCTGCTCGAAGCGACGGAACAGGCGCTGCTGCTGTTCCTGGCTGATGCCCGGGCCGGTATCGCGCACCTCGAAGTGCAGCGCGCGCAGCTCGCCATCGCAACGTGCGTGCAGGGTGATAGTGCCGCGGCTGGTGAATTTCACTGCGTTCGACAGCAGGTTGAGCAGGATCTGCCGCACGCGCATGGCATCACCGGTCGCCTGCAGGCCCGGCGGCAGCTGATTGTCGAGGACGAAGCGCAGGCCCTTCTGTGCAGCCAGCGGGCCCATCAGCGCCGCCAGATCCTGCAACAGGCCATTCAACGCAAACGACTGCGACTGCAGTTCCAGGCGCCCGGACTCGATTCGCGCCAGGTCCAGCGCATCGTTGACCAGGTGCAGCAGGTGCTCGCCCGCATGCCGGATCGACTGCGTGTAGCCACGCTGCTGCGGGTCCAGTGGCGAGGCCAGCAGCAGCTCGCTCATGCCCAGCACGCCGGTCATCGGCGTGCGGATCTCATGGCCAAGGTTGGCCAGGAAGCGGGTCTTGGCCGCCGAGGCCTGCTCGGCAAGCTCCTGCTTGTGCAGCGCCAGCTGGTAGGCATGGCGCCGCTGCAGGCGGCGTCGGTACAACCAGGCGAACCAGCTGGTCAGCAGCAACCCGACCGACGCCAGCACCAGCAGGCCGGACAGGCTGCGCCACCACGGCGGCTGCACGCGGAATTCCAGGCTCTGCACCCGCGACCACACATGGTCGGCCGAGCGTGCCTGCACTTCCAGCCGGTAGCTGCCCGGCGCCAGGCGCGAGAACAGGCGCTCGCCGGCCGGGCCGACTTCGACCCAATCGGGGTCGTAGCCGGCCAGGCGGTAGCGGTACGTATTGGACGCCGAGTCGGCGAAGGACAGCAATCGCGCGACGATGCGCAGGTCGCGGTCGCCATCGGCGATCTGCAACGGCGCATCGTGGGTCATGTCCAGCACCTGCTCGTTGCGGCGCACTTCCACCCGCTCGATCACCAGCGGGGCGCGACGGACCGAAGGCCGTACCTGCTCCGGGTCGAACACCACCGCGCCCGCTGCCGTTCCGGCCACCAGGTGGCCATCGGCCGCTGCGATCAAGGTGTGCTCGCGGAATTCCTGGCTGGGCAGCCCATCATGCACGCCGTACAGGCGCACGCTCTGCCCATCGGCACTGACGCGTACCAGGCCGCGTGCGCTGGTCGCCCAAGCCACGCCCTGCGCATCCACCACCAGGCCGGAGGCGGAGATCGCCGGATAGCCCTGTTCGGCACCGACCACCGCCTGCCGTTCCAGGCGTCCCTGGCTCCAGCGGTAACGGGACAGGCGACCATCCTCGGACAACCAGACCTGGCCGTCACGGCCCACATGCAACGCATGGATCGCCGTTGCCGGCGCACCCGGCACCGGCTGGAAGCGCTCGCTTTCCGGCAGCCACTGCAGCAGGCCACGGCTGCTGGCCAGCCAGATGTGGTCCTGCGGCCCGCATTCCACATCAAGGTTGAGCTGGCCCTGCTGCAGGCCGCGCTGGCCATTGTCCAGCTGGCGCCGCACGTGGCCGTCGAGGTCGCGCTGCTGCAGGCCCGCGGGCAGCATCAACCAGAGGCTGTCGCCGTCGCAGGTCATCATCGCTTCGACGACCCCTTCCATCGCCGCATCTGCACCGGCATCACGGCCCCAACGACGCAGTTCGCGCCGTTGCGGGTCGTAGCGCACCAGCGCATCGGTCGATCCAATCCAGACCTGCCCACGCCGGTCCTCACGCACCGAGGTCAACCAGTGCATGCCGTTGACCCAGGTGCGATGCTGCTCGATCCTGCCGGTCTTCGGATCGAAGCGGTCCAGCGCGCCATGGCTGCCCACCGTCCAGACGCCGCCGTTGCTGGAGGGGCTGGTACCCAGCACGAGCGCATTGCGCAGCGAGCTGGGGTCGTCCTCCAGGCGCGACAGCACCGAGAACTGCCACCAGCGTGGCAGCAGGTGCCACAGCCCGGCATTGGTGCTGGCCAACCAGATGCCACCTTCGCGGTCCTCGTAGGCACCGGTCCAGTTCGGCCGTACCGGACCGCGCGCGATCACGCTGTACAGCGGCACGGTCTGGTACTGGCCATCGACCGCACGCCCCAGCCCGGTGCGTGTATCCAGCCAGTGCCCGCCCTGCTCGTCGCGCAGCATCATGCCCAGCACCTGCTCGCCCGGCGGCAGCTTCCACGGGGGGGCTTCGAAGCGGCCATCCGGGCGGCGCACGGTGGCGCCGGCCATCGTGCTGATCCACAGGCTGCCATCCGGTTCGGCGGTCAGCCCGTTGATCAGCAGGCTGGGGATGATGTCCGTACCGACACGCTCGAAGTCGGTCCCGGTCCAGCGCGCCACGCCATGCTTGGTGCCGATCCACAGGCTGCCATCGGCCAGCGTGGCCAGGTAGGACACCGACGACGAAGGCAGGCTGCGCGGATTGTTCGGCTCGGGCAGGAAGCGCTGCAGGCGATCCTGGCTGTCCAGGCGGTACAGGCCGCCTTCGTGGGTACCGAACCAGATCGAGCCATCAGGCGTGCTGGCCAGGCTCCAGACCGTGTTGGTACCCATCAACGGCTGGCTGCTGCGGTCGTAGAAGTGCAGCTGGCGGCGGTCGGCCGACATGCGCACCAGGCCGGCGTTCTCGGTGCCTATCCACAACTGGTTGCGGGCATCGACCAGCACCGTCCAGATGCGGTTGTCACGCAGTCCATCCTCGGAACGCCACACGCGGTAGGTGCGGCCGTCATAGCGGGCCAGGCCATCGTTGGTGGCGATCCACAGGTAGCCGTAACGGTCCTCGGCCATGCGGTTGACGGTATTGGACGGCAGGCCATCGAACACCGTCACCTGCCGCGGGCTCGGAGGCACCGGCTGTGCCGCAGCGGGCAACGCGCAGCACAGGAGGACCAGCAGCAGCATCGCCGCCCGCAGATACACCACCGATTGCCTCCTCACGCTGGTCCTGATGATTCCCGCGCAGCGGGCGTCGGCATGGTAAACCGAAAGTCGCGCCGTTCACGCCCGGCGTCGGCGTCGTCACGCGGTCGCCTGTCGTTTCGCACGCGCCTGGGCGATGGCCGTCACCAGCAGGTCGCCGGTCACCGGCTTGCGCAGGAAGCCATCGAAGCCTGCGGCCAGCACCTGGGTTTCGGCATAGGCATCGGAACGGGCGGTCACCGCCACCAGCGGCAGTTCATAGCCCATGGTGCGCAGCTGGCGGGCGATGGCCGTACCATCCAGCGCGGGCAGATCGAGATCGAGCAGGCCGACGTCGAAACCATCGGTGGCGATCTCCGACAGCGCGCCCAGGCCATGCAGCACGTGGACCACCTCATGCCCGCGCACGCGCAGCAGGCCGGCGATGACCTCGGCCACCGTGGCATCGTCCTCGACCAGCAGGATGCGCAGCGGCGGCAGTTCCGGCAGGGCCGCCACGTCGCCCGCACTGTTGGCGGCCTGGCGCGTCCAGGGCAGGGGCAGGCGCACGCGGAACCGCGCGCCCTTGCCAGGCTGGCTGTCCACTTCGATGCGCCCCCCCATCGCCACCGCCAGTTCCTGGCAGATCGCCAACCCCAGGCCACTGCCGCCGTAGCGCGACGCGGTACGCGGGCCGTCGGCCTGTTCGAAACGATGGAACAGGCGCTGCTGCTGCTCGGCGTTGATGCCCGGGCCGCTGTCATGGACTTCGAAACACAGGCCGCCCTTTTCTTCCAGGCGTACGGCCAGGCCGACGTGGCCGCGCTCGGTGAATTTGATCGCGTTGCCGAGCAGGTTCAGCAGGATCTGGCGCACGCGCATCTCGTCGCCACTGACACTGATCGGCCCGGGCGGGTCTTCGCCGCGCTGGAACACCAGCTGGCGTTGCTGCGCCATCGGCTGCATCAGGCCCTGCACCTGGTCCAGCAGCTCCCCCAGATCGAACGGGCGCAGGTCCAGCTCCAGCCGCCCGGCTTCGATCCGGGCCAGGTCCAGGGCATCGTTGACCAGCCGCAGCAGATGGCTGCCGGCCTGCTGGATGGACCCGGCGTAGCCGCGCTGCACCGGATCCAGCGGGGTCGCCAGCAGCAGTTCGCTCATGCCCAGCACGCCGGTCATCGGCGTGCGGACTTCGTGGCCCAGCGTGGCCAGGAAACGGCTCTTGGCCTGCGAGGCCTGCTCGGCCAGCTGCTGCTTGTGCACCGTCAGCTGCCATTGCTGGCGGCGGCGCAACCGCGCGCGGATCGACCAGACCAGAACCACCAGCAGCAACGACCCCAGCAGGATGTAGCCGAATATCGCCATGCCGCTGCGCCACCACGGCGGCAGCACCTTCACCTGCAACTGCTGCGAAGGCGTCCACGTGCCCCGGGCAGTCGCAGCCTGCACCTCGATGACATAGCGGCCGGTCGGCAGCCGCGACAGGGTGCGCTGGCCATCGCCCCCCTGCTCCACCCAGTCCTGGTCGTAACCCTGCACGCGGAAGCGGTACCGGTTGCCCTGCGGGCTGGCATAGGACAGCAGCCGCGCATCGATCTGCAGATCGCGGTCGTCCGGTCCCAGCAGCAGGGTGCCAGTAAGCGGCAACGGTTGCCAGCCGCGTGCGTCGTCGCGCCGCACACGCACTTCGGCGATCACCAGCGATGAAGGCGGCAGCACGGTGTCGTCGGCATTCACATCAAAGGCGACCAGGCCGGTCTGGGTAACCGCCAACACGCGGCCATCGGCATTCACCGCAGGTGGCCGACCGGTGAACTCGGCATCGGACAGGCCATCGCGTTCGTTGAACTGTTGCAGGCGCCGCGTCTTCGGGTCCCACCGCAGCAGGCCGCGCGGCGTCGTGGCCCAGAGCTGGCCATTGTCGGCCAGCGCCAGCCCCCCCATGGTCACCGGCGGCACGCCCGCACTGCCGTCGATGCGCTGGATCAGGCGCAGGCTCATGCCATCCCACTGGTAGCGCTCGAAGGCGCCTTGGCGCGCCAGCCACAACTGCTGCGGATCGATCCATACCAGATCGTAGATCGGGCCGCGCGACACGCCGGGCACTGCCTCGAAGCGTCCGGCCTGCTCACGCCAGATGCCCATGTCGCCCATCACCCAGGGCCGGCCTTGGGCGTCGAAGCGAATCTGCTCGATCGGCGCATCGGCCGTCCCGCGGAAATGTTCCAGCGGATGACTGTGCAGCAGCCGGCCCTCTGCATCGCGCTGCTGCAGGTCCAGGCCCATCACCGACACCCACACCGTGCCATCAGGGGCCTGCCGCATCAGGTCGATGCGCTGGCGCAGGTCGGCACTGCCATCGATCCGCAGGTCACGCAATGCGCCGGTGGCCGGATCGTAGACGGTGATGCGGCCGCCGCGTCCCAGCCACAGGCGACCATCCGGGCGCGGCAGCACCGACCACACCACGCCGTTGCCGAGCTGCCGGTCGCTGGCCAGCAGACGCAGGGTGCCCTGCGCATCGAGCTGGTACACCCCTCGCGCCGAGCCGACGTAGTAGTTCTTCCCATCGCTGGCCGCGCTCAACAGGTACTGGCTGTCCAGGGGCTTGCCGTCGAGCTGGTTCCAGATCGAGAAGCGCCGCCAGTCCGGTGGCAGATAGGCCAGGCCCTGGGTCAGCAACGCCACCCACAGTCCGCCCTCGTGGTCCTGCAGCAGGTCAAGCACACCGCTGTGCGCGGTCAGGAAGCCGCTGCCGCGGTCCCCCTCCAGGCGGCGCAACGCCGCCGCATCCCCTCGCAACAGGCCATCGGAGGTACCCGCCCAGTAGCCCCCCTGGCGATCGGCCAGGACCAGGGCCGACCGCAGCTGGGCACTGTCGGCCCATCGCGGGCGACTGACCCGGTCCTGCCCATCGATGCGGTAGAGGCCATCGTTCTGGCTGCCTACCCAGATCGAACCGTCTGCATCACGGCTCAACCGGAGCACGCTCAGCCTACCCAGTTCCCGCGCGGCCACCGGCTCGAAGCCGCTGCCGTTCCAACGCGCCACACCGGCTTCGGTGCCGACCCACAGGCGGCCCCGCGCGTCGACTAGGCTGGTGAAGATGCTGTTGCTGGGCAGGCCACCCGGGTGCGCCGGATCATGGGTGTAGAGGCGCACGCTGCCGTCTTCGCCGAAACGGCAGACGCCATGGTTGTTGGTCCCGATCCACAAGGCGTCGTCGACATAGGCCAGTGCCCAGAACTGCCCCTGGCAGGTGGAATTGACCGTATCGAAGGTCTGGAAGCGTTCGCGGTCGGCATCCAGGCGTGCCACGCCCTTGCCATTGATGCCCACCCAGACCCGGTCCAGCGGGTCGATCAGCAGGGTCTCGATCTCGTTGCCTGGCAACGAGCCCGGCTGTTCCGGGTCGTGCTCCCAGACCCGCAGGCTGTTGCCGTCATAGCGGGCGAGTCCACCATCGGTGGCGGCCCATACGTGGCCCTGGCGATCCTCGGCCAGCGCCACCACCATGCGAGACGGCAAGCCTTCGGCGGCACCGAAGCGGCGCAGGCGTGGTGTTTCTGCCATGTGCAGGGTCGCAGCCGCCGTGGCCATCGCCACCAGCAGCAGTCCCATACCTGCGATGCCACGGCACCACAGGCGCCAGCCGCTCGTCATCCTGAACCCCCTGTCCTGCGCCGATTGTCACACAGGGCCGGGGTCATGGCTGCAACAGCCTGTTTCCAGCGGCGGCACCACCACGAACTGTTGCACCCATGCACGCAACGTTGGCAGGGGGCTGTGCGTATGATCGCAGCGTCCCCTTCCGGAGCCCGCCATCGATGCGTCCCTGTCTGGCCCTGCTGCCGATGCTGCTCGCCACCGCCCCTGCCTGGGCGGCCGCTGACACCTATCGCCTCGATCCGGTGCACACGCGGGTGCTGTTCTCGATCGACCACGCAGGCTACTCGCAGGCCATGGGCACGGTATCGGGCAGCGAGGGGCGCGTGCGGTTCGATCCCGACAACTGGCGCGACGCCACCGTGGAAGTGGATATCCCGGTGTCGCGACTGGACCTTGGTGATGCCAAGTGGAACCAGGCCACGTTGGCCCGCAGCCTGCTCGACGGCGAGCGTTTCCCGACCGCGCGATTCGTCTCCACCAAGGTCGAGCCGATCGATGCCAGGCGCGCCCACGTGACCGGCACGCTGACCCTGCGCGGGGTCAGCCAGGAAGTCACGCTGGATGTCACCCTCAACGCCATCAAGCGCTACCCGCTTCCCCCGTTCCGACGCACCGCCGGTTTTTCCGCCAGCACCACGCTGAGCCGGCGCGCGTTCGGCATCACCGCCTGGCCGGGCGTCATCGGTGATGCAGTACAGCTGAGGATCGAGGCTGAAGCCACCCTCGACCGCAGCGACGCCCCGGGAACTCCCGCTCCCGTTCCGCACTCCGACCCCAAGACGGCCCGCTAGAGGACCCCTCATGACCGCCAAGAACACCCCCGCCGCCTGGGGGAGTGTCAGCCAGATCCTGCATTGGTTGATCGCACTGCTGATCCTCGCCCTGGGCGTGGTCGGCCTGACCATGGGTGAACTGCCCAAGACCCCGAAGTACTTCTGGGTCTACACCGCGCACAAGTCGATCGGCATCACCGTGCTGGCGCTGGTGCTGTTCCGCCTGGGCTGGCGCCTGTACGCCGGTGCACCGAAGCCGGTGCCGGGCGTGCCCAGCTGGCAGGAGCGCATCGCCAGTGCCACCCACGTGCTGCTGTACGTGCTGATGTTCGCCATCCCGCTGTCGGGCTGGCTGTACGACTCGGCCAGCGGCCTGCGCCCGTTCCGCTGGTTCGGCCTGGTCGACGTGCCCAAGCTGAGCGGTCCCGACCCGCAGGTTGTCGCGGTATCGCATGCCATCCACGAATACGGCTTCTGGCTGTTGATCGCGGTGGTGCTGGCCCATGCCGGCGCTGCCTTCTACCACCACCTGTTCCAACGCGATGCAACGCTGTCCCGCATGTTGCCGCGCGGCTGGCTCGCCTCCCCTCAGAAGGACTGACCGATGAACCTGAAACTGACCACTCCGGCCGCCGTGGCCGCCGCCCTGGCCGGCATGCTGGCCACCGCTCCGGCACTCGCTGCCGATTACGCGCAGGCTCCCGGCGCCGGTTCGATCCTGGTGTTCGCCACCAAGTACGACGGCGAAGTGTTCACCGGCAGCTTCCCGGGCTTCGCCACCAAGCTCAGCTTCGACCCGGCCAACCCGGCCGCCGGTTCGCTGGACGTGGTGATCCCGCTGGCCGGTGCCAAGAGCGGCAACAGCGACCGCGATTCGACCCTGCAGGGTGCCGACTTCTTCAATGTTGGCAAGTTCGCCACCGCACGCTACACCGCCAAGGGCTTCCGCGCGGTGGGCAACAACCAGTTCGCCGCCGATGGCACACTGGAGCTGCGCGGCGTCAGCAAGCCGGTCACCCTCACCTTCACCTGGAAGCCGGGCACCCAGCCGGTGCTGACCGGCAAGGCCACGGTCAAGCGCCTGGACTTCGGTGTCGGCGGCGGTGACTGGGCCGACACCAAGACCATCCCGGACGAAACCGCGATCAGCACGATCGTGAAGTTCGACGCGAAATAAACCGCATCGGGTAGTGCCGGCCGCTGGCTGGCATCACCGGGAACAGAGGGGTTGCCGGCCAGCGGCCGGCACTACCGATCGACGGCCAACCACGCCCGAACCGTGGCGGCGTCGAACGGCCAGTCCAGCTCGCGGTCGCCGCGCTCGTCACGCAGCACAGGCACCCGCGTGCCATAGCGCGCTTCCAGCGCCGGCTGGTCGTCCAGGAACAGCGATTCGAACTCCGGCGCCCGTGCCCTCGCCAGCTCGGCCAGGGCCATGTCGCACAGGTGGCAATCGTCACGTTGGATAAGGGTCAACACCGGCCGGGCTCCCGTGGCGGAAATGCTGCGCCGCAGCCATGGAAGTGCGGCGTGAACCGCTAGAATAGCGATCTCTTCCGGTACCCGCAGTACGGCAATCATGGCTGTCAGCACGTTCGACGTTTTCAAGATCGGCATTGGCCCGAGTTCCTCGCACACCGTCGGGCCGATGAAGGCCGCCGAGCGATTCATCCATCGCTGGCTGCTCGACCCGGGCCGCCTGCACGAGGTCGCGCGCATCCGCGCCGATGTCTATGGCTCGCTGGCACTGACCGGCCGCGGCCACGGCACCGACAAGGCGATCCTGCTGGGCCTGGAAGGCCAGCGGCCGAACCTGATCGACCCGGACATCATTCCGGCCACGCTGGAGCGCATCCGCAGCAGCAAGCGCATCCAGCTGATGGGCCAGCACGAGATCGCCTTCGACGAGAAGCGCGACCTCGGCATGAACAAGCGCCAGAAGCTGCCCTACCACACCAACGGCATGCGCTTCACTGCCTACAACGCCGACGACGAAGTGATCGCCACCCGCGACTACTACTCGGTGGGCGGCGGCTTCGTGGTCAACCAGGACGACGCGGCCGATGATCGCATCGTGCCCGACGAGACCCCGCTGCCCTACCCCTTCAAGAGCGGCGATGAGCTGCTGGCGCAGACCGCGCGCAGCGGCCTGAGCATTGCCCAGCTGATGTTCGAGAACGAGAAGTGCTGGCGCAGCGAAGACGAGATCCGCGCGCAGCTGCGCGAGATCTGGAGTGCGATGCAGTCGTGCGTGGCGCGCGGCATCCGCGAGGAAGGCGTGCTGCCGGGTGGCCTGAAGGTGGGCCGTCGTGCACCGGCGCTGTACCGCGAGCTGTCGTCGAAGCCGGAAGCGGCGATGCGCGACCCGCTGACCACGCTGGACTGGGTCAACCTGTACGCGCTGGCCGTGAACGAGGAGAACGCGGCCGGTGGCCGTGTGGTGACCGCGCCGACCAACGGTGCGGCCGGTGTGCTGCCGGCGGTGCTGCACTACTTCGACCGCTTCTGCCCGGGCGCGAACGAACAGCGCGTGTTCGACTTCCTGCTGACCTCGGCGGCGATCGGCATCCTCTACAAGGAAAACGCCTCGATTTCCGGCGCCGAAGTGGGCTGCCAGGGCGAGGTTGGCGTGGCCTGCTCGATGGCGGCCGGCGGCCTGGTCGCGGCACTGGGTGGCAACCCCAGCCAGATCGAGAACGCCGCAGAAATCGGCATGGAACACAACCTGGGCCTGACCTGCGACCCGATCGGTGGCCTGGTGCAGATCCCCTGCATCGAACGCAACGCGATGGGCGCGGTGAAGGCGATCAATGCCTCGCGCATGGCGATGCGTGGCGACGGCAAGCACAAGGTGTCGCTGGACAAGGTGATCAAGACCATGCGCGATACCGGCCGCGACATGCAGGACAAGTACAAGGAAACCAGCCGCGGTGGCCTGGCAGTGAACGTCATCGAGTGCTGAGTTGTAGAGCCGGGCACCTGCCCGGCTGATGGGGCAGGAGCAGCCGGGGGTGGCCCCGGCTCTACATCGGACGACACCATCACCGCGTTCCGGTTAGGCTCGGGGCTCCCCCATCCCGGATTGCCCCATGCGCGTGATCGCTGCTGCCCTGCTTGCCTGCCTTCCGCTGCCTGCCCTGGCCGCGCCCAGCTACGGGCCGCGCCTGGAGGGCTTCGACTACGGCTATCCGGTGAAGACCTTCGCGCTGGAATCGCAGCGGCAGCCGCTGGAGATGGCCTACCTGGACATCGCACCGAAGAAGACTCCGATCGGCGTGGTGGTGCTGCTGCATGGCAAGAACTTCTGTGCGGCCACCTGGAAGGAATCGATCAAGCCGCTGGTTGCCGCCGGCTACCGGGTGATCGCTCCGGACCAGGTCGGCTTCTGCAAATCCAGCAAGCCCGAGCGCTACCAGTACACGTTCGCACAGCTGGCAGCCAACACCCATGCCCTGCTGCAGCAGCTGCAACTGGGCGACGTGCCAGTGCACCTGGTCGGACATTCGATGGGCGGCATGCTGGCGGTGCGCTACGCGCTGATGTACCCGCAGGACCTGCGCAGCCTATCGCTGGTCAACCCGATCGGACTGGAAGACTGGAAGGCGCTGGGCGTGCCCTGGCGCAGCGTGGACGCGTGGTATGCCGGTGAAATGAACATCAGCTACGACAGCATCCGCCGCTACCAGCTGGATGTGTACTACGACGGCAAATGGAAGCCGGCCTACGAACCCTGGGCGCGGATGCAGTCAGGCATGTACGAAGGGCCCGGCAAGCAGGCCGTCGCATGGAGCCAGGCGCTGGCCTCGGACATGGTGTTCAACCAGCCGGTGGTCTACGAACTGAAGAACCTGCAGGTGCCGACTACGTTGTTCATCGGGCAGAAGGACCGCACCGCGATCGGCCGCGACCTGGCGCCGCCTGCGGTGAAGGCGACGCTGGGCAACTATTCGGTGCTCGGCAAGTCCGCGGCCGCGACGATTCCCGGCGCCACGCTGGTCGAGTTCGCCGAACTGGGCCATTCGCCGCAGGTGCAGGACCCGAAGCAGTTCAACGCCGCGTTGCTGAAGTCCTTGAAGTCACGCTGACCGGCAGGGCGCCCCTGTAGAGCCGAGCCCATGCTCGGCTCATCCAGCAGGAGGGGATCTCGCCAGTAGCAGCCGAGCATGGGCTCGGCTCTACAAGAACTGTGCGATCAGCCGACGATCCGCAGCACGTCATCCAGCAACGCGGCGGCGGTGACTTCCGCGCCCGCACCCGGGCCTTGGATCAACAGCGGCTGGCGACGGTAGCGATCACTGTGGATGGCGACGCGGTTGTCGGTCCCCGCACCCTGCGCCAACGGGTGATCAGCCGGCAGCTCGCGCAGGCCCACCTGCGCACCCTCACCGTCAACACGGCCAACGAAACGCAACACGCGGCCGTTTTTGCGTGCCTGCTGCCAACGCGCCTGCAACGGCGCATCCAGCTGCTCCAGTGCCGCCAGTGCATCCTCCAGCGGCAACGCTTCCAGCGTTTCAGGCACCAGTGAATCCACCTGCACCTGCGAAGCATCCAGCGCCAGCCCGCTGCTGCGGGCCAGGATCAGCAGCTTGCGCCGCACGTCTTCGCCGGACAGATCCAGGCGCGGATCGGGCTCGGTGTAGCCGGCCGCCAACGCTTCGCGCACCGCCGCCGAGAACGGCGACTGGCCGTCGTAACGATGGAACAGCCACGCCAGCGAACCGGACAGCACACCCTCGATGGCATGGATGTGATCGCCACCGGCCACCAGCGCGCGCAGGCTGCTCAGCAGCGGCAGGCCCGCGCCGACGGTGGCGCTGTCGCCATAGCGCGCACCACTGTCTGCGCAGCTTTCGGCAATCGCCTGCGCGCGTGCGAGCTGCGCACCACGGCCCAGCTTGTTGGCGGTCACCACATGCACGCCGCGCGCCAGCCACTGCACGTGACGTGCGGCCACGTCTTCGCTGGCGGTGGCATCGACCACCACATCGCCACGCTCCAGCCCTTCGGTGCTGGCCCACGCCGGCGAACTCTGGCCATCGCGTGGCGCACGTCGCGCCAGCTCCAGCGGCAGCACCAGGTCACGATCGATCTCCAGCGCAGTGCGTGAATTGGCCAGCCACTGCACGCTGGGCAGTTCCAGCCCACGCGCCCGCAATGCCTGGTAACGCTGCACGAAGGCCGAGCCGACCGTGCCAGTGCCCAGCAGCGCCAGGCGTCCCACGCCCAGCGAAGGAATGTCGGCGGCGAGCGCGCTCATGCATCCACCACCTGTTTGCGGCGTGCGGCCGCATCGATCACGACTTCGGCGCGCTGCAGCGCGGCACCGAGATCGGCCAGCAGGTCGCGCTCGGCCTCGATGCCGACCGACAGGCGCAGCAGCCCTTCGCTGATGCCAGCGGCGGCACGTGCTTCTGGGGTCATCGCCGCATGGGTCATGGTCGCCGGATGGGCGATCAGGCTTTCGACGCCGCCCAGCGATTCGGCCAGGGTGAAGCAGCGCAGGCCATCCACGAATGCGCGCACTGCCGCGTGCGGATCTTCACAGGCGCAGTGCGCAAGCTCGAACGACAGCATCGCACCGAAGCCGTTCTGCTGGCGTGCGGCGATGGCATGGCCGGGATGTTCGGCCAGGCCCGGGTAGTACACCGTGCCGACCGCCGGATGCTGGTCCAGCAGGGCGACGATCGAGGCGGTATTTTCCTGGTGCACGCGCAGGCGCGCATCCAGCGTGCGCAGGCCACGCAGCGTCAGGAAGGCATCGAACGGTGAACCCGTCAGGCCCAGCGCGTTGCCCCACCACACCAGTTGCTCGTGCAGTGCCGGATCACGCGCGACCACTGCCCCGCCTACCACATCGCTGTGGCCGTTGATGTACTTCGTGGTGGAATGCAGCACCAGGTCCGCACCGAACGACAGCGGTTGCTGCAGCGCTGGCGACAGGAACGTGTTGTCGACCACCACGAGAGCGCCGGCCTTGTGCGCGGCATCGATGACGAAGCGCAGGTCGGTGATGCGCAGCAGAGGGTTGGACGGCGTTTCCACCAGCACCAGCTTCGGCTGGGTGGCCAACGCCTGCGCCAGTGCACGCGGATCGGTCAGGTCGGCGGTGACCAGTTCAAAGTGGCCCTTCCTGGCCAGCGCATTGAACAGGCGCCAGCTGCCGCCGTACGCATCGTGCGGCACCACCAGGGTATCGCCCGGCTGCAGCAGTGCGTTCAGCACCAGGTTGATCGCGCCCATGCCGGTGGCGGTGACCACACCACCGACGCCGCCTTCCAGTTCCGCCAGCGCCTCACCCAGCAGGTCGCGGGTCGGGTTGCCACTGCGCGTGTAGTCGTACTGGCGCTTGTTGCCGAAGCCGTCGAAGCTGAAGTTCGACGACAGCACGATCGGCGGTGTGACCGCGCCATGCGCGGTGTCCCGATCGATGCCCGCACGGACGGCGGCAGTGGTGCGACTACAGGACGGCTCGTTGGCGTGCAGGCTCATGCGGACTCTCCAGAGGTGCGGAAGGCGGTGGCGAGGATCGCGTCGATGCGATCGGTTTCTTTGAGGAAGGCGTCGTGGCCATAGGGCGAACGCAGCACGCGCAGGCTGCCGCGCGGGCCCAGCCCTTCGACCAGGCCGACCAGGTCGGCCAGCGGCACCAGGCGGTCGCCCTCCACGGCGACCACCACGGTCGGTGGCAGGATCGCGGCGGGGTCGACACGGTGCAGGTCGATCGATTCGGACAGGCGCAGGTAGGCGGTCACCGGCGTGCGCGCGACGTACTGCGCGCCGGCGGCGTCGAGGTAGTCTTCGGCGGCCACGCGCACGCGGCCATTGATGACCTCCGGCGCGGCGTCGAAGCGCTCGCCGAATTCTTCCGGGGTGCGGTAGCTGAGCATGGCGAACTGCCTGGCCAGGGCCAGGCCGTGGTCTTCGCCGCACTGCAGCTGGCCCAGCTCAACCGCGCGGCGCTGCAGCGCGCGCCACGCGGCGGCATAGGGATGCGGGCGGTGCGCGCCGCTGGCCAGCACCAGCTGGCGCACGCGGGCGCGGTGACGGATCGCGAACTGCTGGCCGACCAGCGCGCCATACGAATAGCCGACGAAGGCCTTCAGCGTGCGGATGCCGAGATGGTCCAGCAACAGCGCCAGCGCATCGGCCTGGTCGGCAGTATCGATCGGCACATCCAGTGCACCGTCGGCACCGATGAAATCGAAGGCCAGCACGCGCAGCTGCTGCGGGTCGAGCGCGCGGCCGCTACCCACAAGCGCTTCGGCCCAGCCCTTCTCGCTGAACTGTGCATTGGACGCCACGTGGCGATGGGCGGAAATGCCACCGGCCAGCACCACCACCGGTGCGTTGGCCGGGCCCACCCACTCATAGCGCAGGCGCACCGGGCTGGGGCCTGCATGGCGCATCGACAGCACCGCGGCGAACTCACCGCGCTCCGCGTGCACGTGGTCTGCGACCGGCACGCTGACGGGGACAAAGGGTTCGGGGCGAATGGCGGTACTGGCAGCGAAGCTCATGGCGGGATCCGGTTGGGGAATCGGCCATCGAGCCTTCGCGGGCCCGCGTTCGATATGCACGTGGGGTGCATGGTTCGAACCATCTTTCGGTGGACGCCACGGTCCCCGCAGGATTTGGCACCTACGCAGACGCTTGCGCGCCTGCGGGCTGCCCCGGCTTCAAAGGGCCTGTCCCTCTGCCGGTCTCGATGGTGGAGCCACGATGCCAGCCCTTTCCGGCACTGTCAATCCCTTCATGCGGATAAAGCGATAGATATTTCCAGGATCACTCTGCGAGGGCCGTCCCGGTCGCCCCGTTCAGGATCGGGTACAGTCCCGGCGGTCCTCTTGCTGAAAACGCCGATGCCGCGCCTGCCCCTGTCCTGCCTGCTGTTGCCTCTGCTGGCGAGCGCGACCGCATACGCCGGCGACTGGCGCCAGGGCTGGGGACTGGCTCCCCCTTCCGCCCCTGCCACCCGCGCAGGCAGTGCCGAGGGCGCCGTCCCCATGGCCCGGTTGCGCCTGCAGCCGGTCGGTACGCAATGGCAGGCGCGGATCGACAACGGGCTGGCAGGGCCGCTGCAGATCCAGCTGCGCGCCGCCCCCGGACACCCGGTCGAAGGCCTCCCGGTCGAGTCGCTGATCCAGGGCGACAGCAGCCTGGTGGTCGGCCACCTGCCCGCCCCGATCGATGGCCGCATGCTGGATCTGCGCCTGCAGTCGGTGCCGGGCAACCCGGCCGCACAGGCCGAAGATGTCGGCTATCGCCTGCCGTTCGATGCGACCCGCCTGCGTGTGGACCAGGCACCGCAGGGGCGATTCAGCCATGACGACGAGGAGAACCGCGACGCGGTCGACTTCGCACTGCCGGAGGGCACCCTGGTGCTGGCCGCGCGCGAGGGCACGGTGATGCAGATCCAGGATGGCTTCCGTGGCAACGGCCAGGACCGCGAGCGCGATGGTGCCCGTGCCAATTTCATCCGCGTGCTGCACAGCGACGGCAGCATGGCCCTGTACGGCCACCTCCAGGCCGGCGGCATGCGCGTGCGCCGCGGCCAAGCGGTGGGAGCCGGGCAACCGATCGGCCTGTCCGGCAACAGCGGCTACAGCACTGCGCCGCACCTGCACTTCGTGGTGCAGGTCAACCGCGGCATGGGCCTGCGCTCGGTGCCGGTGCGCATCTTCGCCGGGCAGGGCCAGCTGCAGTTCGCCCGCCACAGCGAGGCCGACGGCGGTATCGGGCGCTGACCGGCCCCGGCCGGTATAATCGGGCGCTTATCTCTTTGAAAAGCGCCCCGGGCGGGCGCCACTGCCATGTCCGAAGTCGCCAACGAAGCGTCGCGTCGCCGCACCTTCGCCATCATTTCCCACCCTGACGCCGGCAAGACCACGCTGACCGAAAAGCTGCTGCTGTTCGGAGGCGCGATCCAGATGGCCGGTTCGGTCAAGGGCCGCAAGGCCGCCCGCCACGCCACCTCCGACTGGATGGCGCTGGAAAAGGAGCGCGGCATCTCCGTCACCTCCTCGGTGATGCAGTTCCCGTACGAAGGCAAGATCGTCAACCTGCTTGACACCCCTGGTCACGCCGACTTCGGCGAGGACACCTACCGCGTGCTGACCGCAGTGGACTCGGCGCTGATGGTGATCGACGTGGCCAAGGGCGTGGAAGAGCGCACCATCAAGCTGATGGAGGTGTGCCGCCTGCGCGACACCCCGATCATGACCTTCATCAACAAGCTCGACCGCGAGGGCAAGGACCCGATCGAGCTGCTGGATGAAGTGGAGACCGTGCTCGGCATCCAGTGCGCGCCGGTCACCTGGCCGATCGGCATGGGCCAGCGCCTGAAGGGCGTGGTTCACCTGCTGACCGGCGAAGTGCACCTGTACGAACCGGGTCGCAACTTCACCCGCCAGGACTCGACCATCTTCCCATCCATCGATGCGCCCGGCCTGGCCGAGAAGATCGGTGCGCAGATGCTGGCCGACCTGCGCGACGAACTGGAACTGGTGCAGGGCGCCAGCCATCCGTTCGATCTGGACGCTTACCGCGCCGGCAAGCAGACCCCGGTGTTCTTCGGCTCGGGCGTGAACAACTTCGGCGTGCAGCCGCTGCTGGACTTCTTCGTCGAGCATGCGCCGTCGCCGCAGGCGCGAACCACCACCGGCCGCGAAATCGCACCGGAAGAGAACAAGCTGACCGGCTTCGTGTTCAAGATCCAGGCCAACATGGACCCGCAGCACCGTGACCGCGTGGCATTCATGCGGGTCTGTTCGGGCCGTTTCAGCGCCGGCATGAAGACCTTCCACGTGCGCACCGGCAAGGAAATGAAGCTGGCCAACGCGCTGACCTTCATGGCCAGCGACCGCGAGATCGCGGCCGAAGCGTGGCCCGGCGACGTGATCGGCATCCACAACCACGGCACCATCTCCATCGGCGATACCTTCACCGAAGGCGAAGCGGTGACCTTCACCGGCATTCCCAACTTCGCCCCGGAACTGTTCCGCCGCGCACGCCTGCGTGATCCGCTCAAGCTCAAGCAGCTGCAGAAGGGCCTGGCCCAGCTGTCCGAGGAAGGCGCGACCCAGTTCTTCCGCCCGCTGACCAGCAACGACCTGATCCTGGGTGCCGTCGGCGTGCTGCAGTTCGACGTGGCGGCCTACCGCCTGAAGGACGAGTACGGTGTGGAAGCCACCTTCGAGCCGGTCAGCGTGACCACTGCGCGCTGGGTCCACTGCAGCAACGAGAAGAAGCTGGAAGAGTTCCGCGAGAAGAATGCGCTCAACCTGGCGCTGGATGCGGCCGGTCACCTGGTCTACCTCGCTCCGACCCGGGTCAACCTGCAGCTGGCCCAGGAACGCTCGCCGGATGTGCGTTTCTCGGCCACACGCGAAGCGGCGCACACCGTTTCGGCAGGCTGATGCCACGGGGTCGGATCCCTTTCCGCAAGGAAAGGGCTCTGACCCCGCCGTCGCAACGCAGGGATTCACCCACCATACGGTGACGGGCGTGCACGTGCCGCCCATCGCGGCGATGATAGAGGGGTGCGGGTCCCCCTCCCCGCGAACGATGCCTACGCCATGTCCACGACTTCCGTTGCTTCGATCCGCGAAGAAATCGCCAGCGCCCTGACCCACGGCCTCGGTGCCGTGCTCGCCCTGGGCGCCGGTGCGGTGCTGATCACCCTGGCCGCGATCTACAGCGATGGCTGGCAGCTGGCCGGCGCCATCGTGTTCGGCATCGCGCTGCTGCTGCTGTACACCGCGTCCACCCTGTACCACGCCATCCAGCACCCGGTCGCCAAGGGCCGGCTCAAAGTGTTCGACCACTGTGCGATCTACGTACTGATCGCCGGCACCTATACCCCATTCACCCTGATCGGCCTGCGCGGCCCGTGGGGCTGGGGCCTGTTCGCCGCGATCTGGACCCTGGCCCTGGCCGGCGTGGTGTTCAAGCTGTTCTACACCGGTCGCTTCAAGCGCCTGTCCACTGCCATCTACGTGGCCATGGGCTGGCTGGTGATCGTGGCGGTCAAGCCGATGCTGGCCTCGATCGACGGCTGGACGCTGGGCTGGCTGCTGGCCGGCGGCCTGTCCTACACGCTGGGCACCTATTTCTACCACCGCGAATCGATTCCCTATTCGCATGCGATCTGGCACCTGTTCGTCATCGGTGGCAGCGTCTGCCACTTCGTCGCGGTCACCATGCAGGTGCTGTAGCACCGGCCCGTGCGTGGCGCGTGCACGCCGCGCACATGGACGCTTCGCGCCCCGTCCACGATGAGGGGGCAACCATGGCAGCGTGAATGCCGCCGCCTCCCCTGCCACAAAGCGCACGAACCGCTGGCGCCTGGGCCGCCTCGGCCCGCGAGGCCGGCGCTGGTTGACGCTGCTGATCTTCCTGCTCGCGGCGATCCTGGTACTGATCGCACTGTGGGACTGGAACTGGTTCAAAGGCCCTGTCGAGCGCGCCGTGCAGGCCCGTACCGGTCGTGCACTGCACATCGGCCATCTGGATGTCGACCTCGGCCGGACCAGCACCATCCGTGCCGATGCGATCACCTTCGCCAATGCCGGTTGGGCGAAGCAGCCGAACATGGCCACGGCCGACCGCGTCGAGATCGACGTGCGCGTGTGGCCCCTGCTGCGCGGCAGCGTGCAGCTGCCGGAAGTGCGCCTGACCCGACCGGACGTGCTGCTGGAAACCGCCCCACGCCAGGGCGAGCCGGGCAACTGGGACTTCCTCGGTGACAGCGCTGGCGGCACCAGCCCGCAGCTCAAGCGCCTGCGCGTCGACGACGGCCGGCTGCAGTTCCTCGACGCACCGGGCCGTACCGACATCCGCGTGGGCGTGCGCAGCGGCCAGCCGAAGCAGGCAGATGCCTCGCCGCCGCTGCTGGTGCAGGGCAAGGGCCACTGGCAGGGCAATGCGTTCACCCTGCAGGGCGGAACCGAATCGCCGCTGGAACTGACCAACAGCGACCACCCGTTCCGCATCCACCTCGACGGCCGCGCCGGCGCCACCCACGCGGTGGCCAGCGGCACGCTGACCAATCCGTTCCAGCTGCGCGTGTTCGACCTGCAGTTCGCACTCAGTGGCCAGGACCTGGCCGATCTCTACCCATTGCTCGGCATCGCCATTCCGCCGTCCCCGCCCTACGCGCTGAACGGACGCCTGAAGCGCGACCACGACGTCTGGCGTTACGACGGTTTCACCGGCAAGGTGGGCGACAGCGACCTCGGTGGCAGTCTTCAGTTCGAGGTGGGCCGCGACCGTCCGCGGCTGACCGCGACGCTGGAATCCAAGCGCCTGGACTTCGATGACCTGGCCGGCTTCGTCGGCGCGCCGCCGAAGACCGGCGGCGGCGAAACCGCCAATGCGGAGCAGAAGGCCGAGGCCGCACGGGTGGCCGCGCGCGCGCGCGTGCTTCCGGACACGCCCTACAACCTCGGCAAGCTGCGTGCGATGGATGCCGATGTGCGCTGGAAGGCCCACCGCATCAACGCACCGTCATTGCCATTGGACGACATGGACGCCCATCTGCTGCTGGATGACGGGGTGCTGCGGCTGGCCCCGCTGAACTTCGGCGTCGCCGGCGGCGATATCCGCAGCACCATCCGCATGGACGCACGCCAGCCGCAGATCAGCACTGCGCTGAAGGCGAGCGTGCGCGGCGTTCAGCTGGGCCAGCTGTTCCCCGATGCCAAGCTGGCCGAACAGGCCAAGGGCGGCATCGGCGGTGAGGTGGACCTGAGTGGCCGCGGCAATTCGATCGCCGCGATGCTCGGCAGCAGCAGCGGCAAGGTCGGCCTGGCGATGGGTCCTGGCCACGTCGGCAACCTGGTGATGGAGCTGGCCGGCCTGGATATCACCGAATCGCTGAAGTTCCTGGTGACCGGCGACAAGCAGATTCCCCTGCGCTGCGCCTTCGCCGACTTCGGTGTGCGCGACGGCCTGATGACCAGCCAGGCACTGGCGGTGGACACCACCGACACGATCCTCATCGGCGAAGGCACCGTCAGCCTGCGCGACGAAACCCTGGACCTGCTGTTGAAGCCGCGCCCCAAGGACAGGAGCATCCAGGTACTGCGCTCGCCGCTGCACGTTGCCGGCACGTTCAAGGACCCGTCGTTCCGCCCCGACTTCAAAGCGCTGGGCATCCGCGGTGCGGTGGCCCTGGCACTGGGCAGCATCGCCCCGCCGGCGGCGCTGCTGGCGACGATCGAGCTGGGGCCGGGCAAGGATGCCGACTGCGGTGGGCAGTATGCGAAGTAGGTTTACAGCGTTGTTCGCGGCGCCTCTTTTCCCGCGCGTAGAGCCGGAGCAGGGCGACAGGCAGGACACGCCGTAAATACGTCCCTGTAGGCTCGGTCGGCGCATCCATGCGCCTCACGGTCCTGCCTGCCGCCTTGCTCCGGCTCCGGACAGTTTCCTGCGCGCGCGGAACTAGAGCGAAATTCAAAGTCAAAAGAAGAAAGCAAAGTCAAAAGCTGTTGCCAACCAAGGTTGGCGGCTACCAAAAGCGAGCCATCGCGCATGTGCGCACCGCACTCACAGGAACGTGTCCAGAGGCGGAGGGTGCGGCTGGGCAGGACCGTGAGGCGCATGGATGCGCCGATCGAGCCCCCATGGATGGGTTTACGGCGTGTCCTGCCCAGCCGCACCCTCCGCCTCGCAACGTATCAGGAAGGCGCTGCTTTGGCTTTGGCTGTGGCTTTGAGCTTCGAAAAGCGGGCCGGCGGGCCGCAGGCCCGCCAGCGACACCCTCACCCGGCAACGATGTACTGCTGCAGTTGATCCAGCTCCCGCCGCTGCGCATCGATCACCGACTTCACCAGGTCGCCGATGGAGATCACCCCCAGCACCTGCGCGCCCTCCACGACCGGCAGATGGCGGATGCGATAATCGGTCACCAACTGCAGGCAATGCTCCACCTGCTCGCCCGGCGACACCGTCACCACCTGCGACGTCATGATCTCTGCCACCGCCGTATCGCGCGAAGAGCGATCACGCAACACGATCTTGCGCGCGTAATCACGCTCGGACAGGATTCCCACCAGCCGCGGGCCGTCCATCACCAGCACCGCACCGATGCCCTTTTCCGCCATCAACCGGATCGCATCGATCACCGCCGCATCCGGCGCGACCGCATGTACTTCAGGAGACTTGCCGTCCAACAGTTGCCGTACCGTGGTCATCTGCCTGCCCTCCCAGGGTGGGTTGCGGGACCGAGTCTGCCACGGACGATGCTAGCCAGGCGTCAACCAGGTACAACGGCCGCTGCTTGGACTCCTCGTACAGCCGCCCCAGGTACTCGCCGATCAGGCCAAGCGCGATCAGCTGCACGCCGCCCAGAAACAGGATCACCGCCATCATCGTCGGCCAGCCCGCCACCCGGTCGCCATACAGCGCCGCCTTCACGATCACCCACAGGCCGAACACGAAAGCGACGGCCGCGGTTGCCAGCCCGAGGTAGGTCGCCGCCCGCAACGGCACGGTCGAGAACCCGGTGATGCCTTCGAGGGCGAAATTCCACAGCCGCCACAGGCTGAACTTGCTGGTGCCGGCCACACGCGCGTGGCGGTGGTAGGTCACGGCGATCCGCTTGAATCCCACCCAGCTGAAAAGTCCCTTCATGAAGCGGTGGCGCTCGCGCATCCCGCGCAGGGCGTTCAGCGCGCGCGGTGACAGCAGGCGGAAGTCCCCGGTATCGGCCGGAATCGGTGTCCGCGACAGGCGGCCCATCACCCGATAGAACATCGCTGCCGTGGCGCGCTTGATCCAGGCCTCGCCATCGCGGGCCATGCGCGTGCCGTAGACGTTGTCATGCCCTTCGCGCCAGCGCGCAACGAACTGCGGCACCAGCTCCGGCGGGTCCTGGCCATCGGCATCGAGGATCATCGCCGCACCCTCGTGCACCAGATCCAGGCCGGCGGTCAGCGCCGCTTCCTTGCCGAAGTTGCGCGACAGCTTCAGCGCCGATACGCGTGCATCGGCCTGGGCCAGCCCGGCGATCACGTCCCAGGTACCGTCATGGCTGCCGTCGTCCACATAGAGGATGTGACCGTCGATGTCGGGCATGCCGTCGAGCACCGCGCACAGCCGTGGATGCAGCAGCGGCAGTGCCAGGGCCTCGTTGTAGGCGGCGATGACGAAGGTAAGCCGTTCGCGGGTCATGCCCGGATTATACGTTGCCGGCACGCGCCCGGCCCGTCGCCTGCCAATTGCAGCGCCGGGCTCAGTCCTCCGACAGATAGGACGCACCACCCAGCTGGCGCGCCTGGCGTTGGATCCACGCGGCCCGCCGCTGCACATACGGCCCAGGTTTTGCCGCGTTGTAGCGACGCGGTGCCGGCAACACCGCGGCCAGGCGCGCGCTCTCGGCCGGACTCAGCCGGGCCGCGTCCTTGCCCCAGAATTTCTGCGCTGCCGCTTGCGCGCCATACACGCCATCACCGAATTCGGCAATGTTGGCGTACATCTCCAGGATCCGCTCCTTTGGCCACAGCGCCTCGATCAGCACCGTGTACCAGACTTCCAGGCCCTTGCGGATCCAGCTGCGGCCCTGCCACAGGAACAGGTTCTTGGCCACCTGCTGGCTGATCGTGCTGGCGCCGCGCAGGCGCCCGCCCCTGGCGTTGTGGTCGCGCGCCTTTTCGATGGCCTGCAGGTCGAAGCCGTTGTGGTCGGGGAAGCGCTGGTCCTCGGCGGCCACCAGCGAGATCGGCAGGCTTGGTGCCATCTGGCCGAGGTCGCGCCACTGGTAATGCAGCCGATAGGACCAGTCGGCCTCGCCCAGCGCCTCGCCATAGCGCCACAGCATCACCATGGACACCGGCGGGTCGATGAACCGCAGCACCAGCACCTGCAGGCAGCTGAAGGCGGCCAGCAGCACCGGCAGCCACAGCAGCCGCTTCCAGCGCCAGCGTCGCCGGCGCGGCGCGGCGACCACGGCCTCTACCTTGTGCTGCTCTCCCGCTGCCCCCATTACTGGTGCATCCTTCTTCTGTCTGGTTGTCGGCGCATTATCCGGCAACCGCCCCCGTTTACGCGCGATGTGAGCCGATGACCGCCAACCCCGATTCCCTGATCCGTTTCCTGCTCCCCGACGCCGGCGTGCGTGGCGTGCATGTGCACCTGCAGGCCACCTGGCAGGAAATCCTGTCCCATGCCGCCTACCCGGACGCCGCTGCCGAACTGCTTGGCGAGGCCTGCGTCGCCTCGGCGCTGTTCACCGGCCACACCAAGATCGACGGGCGCCTGTCGGTGCAGCTGCGCAGCAGCACCGCGCTGCGCACCCTGTTCGCCGAATGCACCGCCGTCGGCACCCTGCGCGGTATCGCCCAGCTCAGCGAGGGTGGCGACGCACCGCGTGACCTGTCCCGCCTCGGTGATGACGCAATCCTCGCCATCACCATCGAGAACCCCGGCCTGGACCCGCGCGAGCCGCAGCGCTACCAGAGCCTGGTCGCGCTGACTGCGCCGGAACTGGACGAGGCCTTCGAGGACTACTTCCGCCAGTCGGAGCAGCTGCCTACCCGCCTGCTGCTGGCCGCCGACCGCAACGGTGCCGCCGGTCTGCTGCTGCAGAAGCTGCCGGGCGACGAAGGCGACGAAGATGGCTGGGCCCGCGCCAGCGCCCTGTTCGAAACCCTGGGCAAGGCCGAACTGCTGGCGACCCCGGCCGAGCAGCTGCTGCACCGCCTGTTCCACGAGGAGCGGCCGGAACTGCTGGGCGACAAGCCGCTGTCCTTCGCCTGCTCATGCTCGCGCGAGCGGGTGGCTGGCATGCTGCAGTCATTGGGCGAGGACGAAGCCCGCGCGGCCGCCGAGGCCACCGGCGCCGTCGAGGTGCGTTGCGAATTCTGCGGGCGTGAGTATCACTTTCCATTGACGGAGTTCGGCATACTGTTCCACGGCGCCCAGGGGGCTGTGGCGGCGCCTGAACGACTTCAGTAAACGGCAGTCTTGTACCTGGGGAGGATCAAGGCTTGTTAAGAATTCATAAAAACCCTAGGATCGAGTTCCCGTCCCCGCGGGAACTTCCGTTGTCCGTCCCTGTCTGAACTGGTCCGATGCGTACCTTCCTGCGTCTACCGCTGGCCCTGCTGATCGCCCTTGGCGCGATCACGGGCGTGCATGCGCAGAGCAAGGACACCCGCACCGTGTTGCCGGTATGGAACAAGGGCAGCGGCAAGGTCGAGGCGCTGCTGTACCTGGAGCCGACCGGCGAACAGGCAGCCGGCGCCCGCTGGCATTTCGGCCGCAATTCGCTGGACGCGGCCTTTGGCCTGTCCTCCGGCGATTCGCTGGGCCTGCTCTGCAACAGCAGCAGCGGCACCAGCATCAGCGGCCTGGCCAGCCATTGCATGCTGGCCAGCCTGGGCGACGAGGATGATCTGAACAGCCGTCGTTTCAGTGGTACCGCCGCGTTGAACCGGGGCAACAGCCGCTTGGGCATCACCGCCGGCACCGGCCGTGAAACCCTGCCCGCCTGGTTGTCGGGCCCGAACAAGACGCCCTCGCTTCGCGCCGAGCAGAACGATCTGACCGTGTTCGCGCAGAAGAACATTGGCCGCGAAGGCTTCGTCTCCATCGCCGGTACCTACGCCAAGGCACGCCTGGTACCGCTGGCCGACGCTTCGCCGGCCATCGTCGATCGCTGGGACAGCAAGAGCCTGAGCATCGGTGCCGGTTACGGCAACTTCACCGGCAGCATCATCGGCCGCGTGGTCGACGTGCCGGGGAAGCCCGGCAAGTTCGAAGGCCTGGGCATCGGCCTGACCTGGCGTACCCCGTGGTCTGGCCAGCTGACCGTCGGCGCCGAGAACGTGATCAGCCGCGGCAAGAATCCATTCTCCCCGCGCAACGAAAGCAACGACGACGGCACCGTGCCGTACGTGCGTTACGAACAGGATCTCTGATCCCCTCAATCAGGTTCAGCAACGATATTCCCGAAGGCGCCGAAAGGCGCCTTTTTGCATCTGCGTGCCTGCCTCGCACTCGCATGAGCGGTATCGACCGTAGAGCGTATCGACATAATGGGATACATATCAGTCGAAACTTTTTTCATCATTCTGTGTTAACAAACGAGGCAGATCAGCATGACCATACCGGCAACCCGTTGATTGGGCTGGGAAAAGAGCTTTTTCACCAAAATCACAGACTTCATTAACACAGCTTTAATTCTTGGCGAACGCCCGTTACTATCGGGTCAGCCTCGCGATTTGGGAGCGCTTTTTTCGCTCCCCCGCCGGGCATTAACCCCAGCCAAGATTTCTTGGAGAGAGAGAGCCAATGAAACTCAAGTCCAGCCAGCTGCGTGACGCAGTTGTGATCGCGCTTGTCGCCGGTGCCACCACCGCGACGGCCCACGCCCAGGAAGCCACCAACCTCGACCGTATCGAGGTCACCGGTTCGCGCATCCGTCAGGTCGATACCGAAACCGCCCAGCCCGTCCTGAGCATCAGCCGCGCTTCGATCGAGAAGAGCGGCTTCAAGACGGTTGCCGACGTCCTGCAGAACATCTCTGCCGCCGGCAGCCCGGCCATCAGCCGTTCCGAGCCGCTGTCCTCCGGCGAAGCCGTCGGTGGCTTCTACATCGACCTGCGCAACCTCGGTGCCGAGCGCACCCTGGTGCTGGTCGACGGCAAGCGCCTCGGCGCCAGCGTCAGCGGCCTGCAGGACGTGTCGCAGATTCCGTCGGCCATCGTCGAGCGCATCGACGTGCTGAAGGACGGCGCCTCGTCGATCTACGGCTCCGACGCGATCGCCGGCGTGATCAACATCATCACCCGCAAGAACTTCCAGGGCCTGGAAGCCAACGCCTACGTCGGCCAGTACGGCGAAGGCGACGGCCAGAAGAGCAGCTTCGACTTCGTGGCCGGCTTCACCGGTGATCGTGGTTCGGTCACCATCGGTGCGGAATACGCCGAAGAAAAGGCCGTCTGGGCCAAGAATCGCTGGTTCAGCAAGTCGCAGCGCACGGATCGCCACCCGGACCGCGGCTGGACCCCGGTCAGCCAGTGGGGCGCGGTCTATGACGTCAATGATCCGAATGCACCGTTGCTGACGCTGAACCGTGGTGGAAATCCGTTCGATCCGAACGCCTATCACGAGACCGACCTCACCCCGATCACCGGTGACGTCAGCAACTCCAACGAGCAGATGCACCTGCTGACGCCGACCAAGCGTCGTTCGGTGTTCGCCAACGTACAGTACGACCTGACCGACAACATCCGCTTCGTCTCCGACCTGCTGTACACCCGTCGCGAGTCGCAGGCCCAGGTCGCCGGTTATCCGCTGCAGTCGGCCGACTATGAGCGTCAGCTGGGTACCGTGCTCTCGCAGGACAGCTACTACAACCCGTTCGGCACCGACATGGGCTTCATCCGTCGTGGCTGGGAAGTGCCGCGCCTGTCGACCAACAAGCTGACCACCTTCCGCTTCACTGGCGCCCTGCAGGGCAGCTTCCAGTTCAATGACAAGTACTTCGACTGGGAAGCCGGCTACATCTACCAGAACTCGGAGAACCTGCAGACCCAGACCGGCAACTACAACATGCTGGCGGTCACCCAGGCCACCGGAGCGTCGTTCCTCAATCCGGCCACCGGCCGCGTCGAGTGCGGCACGGCCGCCGGCCTGGCCGCGGGCACCAACCCGATCTATGGCCCGGGCCCCGGCGGCTGCATTCCGTGGAATCCGGCCATTCCGTACGGCCGTACCGGCGACGGCGGCCTGACCGGCAACCCTGCCCTGCAGCAGTTCCTGTTCCCGACCACCAAGAACACCGGTGAAGTCACCACCAAGACCTACTACGCGAACATCGCCGGCAGCCTGTTCACCCTGCCAGCCGGCGACCTGGGCTTCGCGCTGGGTTACGAGTACCGCGAAGACAAGGGCACCTACGTTCCGGATGCGCTGTCACAGTCGGGCTACTCGACCGATCTGGCGGCCGGCCCGACCGGTGGTGGCTACAACGTCAACGAAGTGTATCTGGAGCTGAACGTTCCGATCCTGGCCGACCTGCCGGGTGCCAAGGAACTGAGCTTCAACGCCGCATCGCGCTACTCGAAGTACAACACCTTCGGCAACACCACCAACAACAAGTTCGGCCTGAAGTGGAAGCCGATCGACCAGCTGCTGGTGCGTGCCACCTATGCCGAGGGCTTCCGCGCACCGACCATCGACAATCTGTACGGTGGCAGCTCGCAGACCTTCGCCTACTTCACCGATCCGTGCGATACCGATTTCGGCCTGGCTGCCAGCGATCCGGCCACCGCCCAGCGTTGCGCCGCCGCCCTGGGCGCGCTGGCCCCGAATTTCCGCCAGCTGAAGCAGGGTTACGTCCCGGCGGAAGGTCAGGATGAGCAGAGCCCGGTGCCGTTCAACGCCGTCTCCAACCCGAACCTGACTCCGGAAAAGTCCAAGTCCAAGACCGTCGGCCTGGTGTGGAGCCCGACCTTCGCCCAGGGCCTGAACATGAGCCTGGACTGGTGGAACATCAAGATCACCAACACCATCGTCACCGACGATCCGACCACCCAGCTCAACGACTGCTACGTACTCGGCATCGCCGACCGCTGCAACTCGTTCACCCGCGACGCAACCCGCGGCATCGTGACCAACCTGACCTACGCACCACGTAATGCCGGTTACCAGGAAACCGAAGGCTTCGACTTCGATGTGGCCTATCGCTTCGAAACCAGCAGCTGGGGCAGCTTCAACGCCAACCTGCAGAACACCTACGTCAGCAAGAACGTGCTGAAGACCACCAACGCGCAACAGGTGCCGGTGTCGATCCTCAACGGCTTCAGCAGCAACTTCCGCCTGCGTTCGAACCTGGTGCTTGGCTGGGAATACGGCGATTGGGGCATCACCTGGGGTACGCGCTACTTCTCCAGCGTGAAGGAACAGTGCTACTTCTCGACCGAGTGCAGCCTGCCGGACTTCGGTTCGCCGGATCCGGCACGCGACCAGCCGATGAACCGCCGTGGCGCCACCACCTTCCACGACGTCCAGGTCTCCTGGAACGCACCGTGGAATGCAACCATCGCCGTGGGCGCGCGTAACGTGTTCGACCATTACGGCCCGCAGATGTACTCGGCGCCGAACTCGCAGTACTCCTACTACGGTGGCTACGACATCGGTCGCTTCATGTACATGCAGTACAAGCAGAAGTTCTGATCGGGAACCTGATCAGCTGATGCAGCAACGGCCCCGAAAGGGGCCGTTGTTCTTTGTGCGCCATGGACGGGCGCTGGCCAGCGCACAACAAAAAAGGCCGCAGCATCGCTGCGGCCTTCCTTCGAGATCATTTCCGGGCGCTCATCCGTTCGGAATCAGCGTCTCGATCAGATGCTCGACGTACGCTTCGAAATCCTCGCGCGCCTGCTTGGGCTGCTGCAGCTGCAGCGACAACTGCAGGAAGCCGACATAAGCGGCGTACGCAAGGCGTGCGCGATGACGCGCATCGGTCGAGCTGAGGCCGGCCTGGCGGAACGAGGCGACCAGATAGTCGAGGCGACGCTGCGAGACCCGGTCGATCACCGGCCGCACCATCGGATGATCCAGCGCCTTCAGCAGCTCGCTGTAGATGATGTGCGGCTGCACTTCATGCGCCACCATCTGGAACAGCTGGCGCAGGCGCACGCGCGGATCCGGTACGTCTTCCAGGCTGCCGAACACCTGTTCCTGTTCGAACAGTTCCCAGCGTTCCAGCGCCGCCTGCAGCAATGCATCGCGCGAAGGGAAATGCCAGTAGAAACTGCCCTTGGTAACGCCGAGCCGCCGTGCCAGCGGCTCTACCGCGACGGCGCCGACACCTTGTTCAGCAATCAGATCGAGGGCCGCCTGGGCCCAGTCTTCGGCACTCAGGCGGCTGTTGCGGCCGGCGCGCGGTTCGCCGGCGGAAGCGTCAGGTTGATTCATGGACTGATTTAACCATACGCCGGGGTTCGTTGCAGTACGCGGTTGCGGTCGAAACCGTCGCAGGCCCGTCGGAAGGGTCCCTCCACGCGCGTTCTGCAACGCACCATACCGTGCAGTATTGACTTCCTCTCGAAGCTCTCCATACTAGCAAGTATGGTTATGTCCCCAACTCCAGCTGCGTTCCATGACCTGCGCCTGGACGCCGCCCATGGCGCCCGCCTGGCGGCGACCGTCAGCGACCATGGCCGGCGTGGCCGGGTCCTGTTGGCCCATGGCTTCGGCCAGACCCGCCACGCCTGGAATGCCACTGCCCGCGCACTGAACGCGGCCGGCCTGCAGACGCTGGCCTACGACGCCCGCGGCCATGGCGATTCCGACTGGAATGGCGCCGATCTGCCCTATCACGGCGAACAGTTCGCCGACGACCTGATCGTGTTGGCCGGCGAACAGCCGCGCCCGCCGGTGCTGGTTGCCGCTTCGATGGGTGGCCTGTTCGGCCTGCTTGCCGAATCGCGCTGGCCGGGCCTGTTCTCGGCCATGGTGCTGGTCGACATCACCCCGCGCTGGGATACCGCCGGTGTCGAGCGCATTCTCGCCTTCATGACCGCCCATCCCGACGGCTTCGCCTCGCTGACCCAGGCCGCCGACGTGATCTCGGCCTACATGCCGCACCGGCCGCGCAAATCCGAGCAGTCGCTGCGTGCGCTGCTGCGCGAGGACGGCCACGGGCGCTGGCGCTGGCATTGGGACCCGCGCCTGGTGGCCGAGCTGGCCCGCGACAGCGAACAGCACCAGGACGCACTGGCCGAGGCCGCACGCCAGGTGAAGTGCCCGCTGCTGCTGGTCAGCGGGGGCCGCAGCGACCTGGTCACGCCGCAGACCGTGGCCGAATTCCTGACGCTGGCGCCGCATGCACGCCATGTACAGCTGCCGCAAGCGACCCACATGGTCGCCGGCGATGACAACGACGCCTTTACCGCTACTGTGTTGGACTATCTGGACGTGTTGCCCGCAGCGGACGCTGCGGCTTCGTCCGCCACAAACGAGCACGTCACCGGAGCACGCTCATGAGCATCGTTCTTCCCTTCCTCGCCTTGCTGCTGGCAGGCGCCTTCGTCGCCTACCACCGCATGCGGCTGGTTACCTGGACGCTGATCAGCGTGGCCCTGCTGGCCGCCTGCTGGTTCATTCCCTACGTCAACCAGACCGCCACCATCGTCGCTGCGGCGGTGCTGGCGGTGATCGCCGTGCCGCTGCTGCTGCCGTTCATCCGCAAGCCGCTGCTGACCAGCCCGATGATGAAGGTGTTCCGCAAGGTGCTGCCGCCGCTGTCGCAGACCGAGCGCATCGCGCTGGAAACCGGTTCGGTCGGTTTCGAGGGCGAACTGTTCACCGGTGATCCGGACTGGAACATCCTGCTCAACTACCCCAAGCCGCAGCTGACCGCTGAAGAACAGGCCTTCCTCGATGGCCCGGTGGAAGAGCTGTGCACGATGGTCAACGACTGGGAAATCACCCACGTCCACGCCGACCTGCCGCCGGAGCTGTGGGCCTTCATCAAGAAGAACAAGTTCTTCGGCATGATCATCCCGAAGGAGTACGGCGGCCTGGGCTTCTCCGCGCTGGCCCACCACAAGGTGATCCAGAAGCTGGCCTCGGTGTCCTCGGTGGTCAGCTCCACCGTCGGCGTGCCCAACTCGCTGGGCCCGGGTGAACTGCTGGTGCATTACGGCACCCAGGAACAGAAGGACCAGTACCTGCCGCGCCTGGCCGATGGCCGCGAAGTGCCCTGCTTCGGCCTGACCGGTCCGTTCGCCGGCTCCGACGCCACTTCGATCCCGGACTACGGCATCGTCTGCAAGGGCGAGTGGAACGGCGAGCAGGTGCTCGGCGTCAAGCTGACCTTCGACAAGCGCTACATCACCCTGGCCCCGGTCGCTTCGCTGATCGGCCTGGCCTTCCGCATGTACGACCCGGATGGCCTGATCGGCGATACCCGCGACATCGGCATCACCCTGGGCCTGCTGCCGCGTGACACCGCCGGCGTCGAAATCGGCCGTCGCCACTTCCCGCTGAACTCGACGTTCCAGAACGGTCCGATCCGCGGCAAGGACGTGTTCATTCCGCTGACCCAGCTGATCGGTGGCGCAGCCATGGCCGGCAAGGGCTGGAACATGCTCAACGAGTGCCTGGCCGTGGGCCGCTCGATCACCCTGCCGTCCACCGCCAGCGGCGGTGCCAAGGCTGGCGCCGCGGTGACCGGCGCCTATGCACGCATCCGCAAGCAGTTCGGCCTGTCGGTCGGCCGCTTCGAGGGCGTGGAAGAAGCGCTGGCCCGCATCGGCGGCAAGGCCTACAAGATCAGCGCGCTGTCGCAGGCCACTGCCGCCGCGGTCGATCGTGGTGACGTGCCGTCGGTGCCGTCGGCGATCGCCAAGTACCACTGCACCACCATGAGCCGCGAAGTGATCTCGGACATGATGGACGTGATCGGCGGCAAGGGCATCATCCTGGGGCCGCGCAACTTCGCCGGCCGCAGCTGGCAGGCCGCGCCGATCGCGATCACCGTGGAAGGCGCCAACATCATGACCCGCAGCCTGCTGATCTTCGGCCAGGGTGCGATCCTCTGCCACCCGTGGGTGCTCAAGGAAATGAAGGCCGCGCAGGATCCGGATACCCGTGCCGGCCTGCAGGAGTTCGACCGCAGCCTGTTCGGCCACATCCGCTTCGGCATCTCCAATGCCGTGCGTTCGTTCTGGTTCGGCCTGACCGGCGCGCGCTTCGGCGCCGCCCCCGGCGACGCCTACACCCGCCGCTACTTCCGCAAGCTGGACCGTTACTCGGCCAACCTGGCGCTGATGGCCGACATCTCGATGATGACCCTGGGCGGCAAGCTGAAGTTCAAGGAATCGCTGTCCGGCCGCCTGGGCGACGTGCTGAGCCATGTCTACATGACCAGCGCCATGCTCAAGCGCTACCACGACGAAGGTGCACCGCAGGCCGACCAGCCGCTGCTGGCCTGGGCCTTCCATGACAGCGTGCACAAGATCGAAGAGTCGCTGTCGGCCGCGCTGCGCAACTTCCCGATCCGTCCGATCGGCTGGCTGATGTGGGCGCTCATCTTCCCGTTGGGCCGTCGTGCCGAGGCTCCGGGTGATCGCTTGAGCCGCCGCGTCGCCGCCCTGCTGATGGCGCCGAATGAAGCCCGCGACCGTCTCGCCAATGGCGTGTTCCTGACCCCGTGCGAGAACAACCCGGGCGGCCGCATCAACAGTTACCTGAGCAAGGCGATCATGGCCGAGCCGGTGGAGCGCAAGTTCCTCAAGGCGCTGAAGAGCAAGGGCATCGAGGCGCTGGACTTCAAGGCGCAGCTGGACGAAGCCGTGGCCGAGGGCGTGATCACCCAGGACGAGCGCAGCCTGCTGGAAGAGCTGCGCACGCTGACCCTGGACACCATCACCGTGGACGACTTCGACACCCATGAACTGCGCGCGGCCAGCTACTACGACCGCCAGCGCAAGGATCCGCATTCGCAGGCGGCCTGATCGCCCGCGACACGCGTTGCCTTCGACGGCGGGCCTCGGCCCGCCGTCGCGTTATCCGCCGAACGGAATACCCCTCATGTCCACGCCCCTGCTCTCGCTTTACCAACGCCTGCAGCGCTGGCCCGCCGGCGCCTGGCTGTTCTCGCGCGCGGTGTGCCTCAAGGCCCCCTACTTCGCCAGCATCGCGCCACGCATCACCCGCCTGGAACACGGCCGCTGCGAAGGCACGCTGGCCGACCGCCGCAGAGTACGCAACCACATCGGCACGGTGCACGCGATCGCGATGTGCAACCTGGCCGAACTGACCGCCGGGCTGATGGTCGATGCATCGCTGCCGAAGGGCATGCGCTGGATCCCGAAGGGGATGCAGGTGCAGTACCTGGCCAAGGCGCGTGGCACGCTGCAGGCGGTGGCGTTGCCGGCACAACCGATTGTCGTTGCGGCCGAGGGCTATGCGCTGCCGGTGACGGTCAGCGTGCGCGACCGCGCGGGCACCGAGGTGTTCAGCGCGATCATCGACATGTGGATGTCGCCGGCCAAGTAAGTTCCCGCGAACGGCGCAGCCCCTCTTGGGTGGACGCGGAATGCGGTTTATCGGTGGGGCCGGAGGGGTGGGGCCAGGCGGGGACGCCGCAAGTACGTCCCTGTAGGCTTAGCCGCGCCATCCATGGCGCGGATACCCCGCCCGGCCCCACCCCTCCGGCCTCTGACAGATCTCTGCGGCGTCCACCCACGCAAGAGAAAAAAGAAGAGCAGAAGCAGAAGCGGCCCAATGGCCGCTTTTTTCCATGCGCACAGAACCCAACGAGCGCAGCGACCCGCTGTTGCTCTTGATCTTCTTTTTTTCTTCTCCGTGGGCTGGCCGCGCACGGAACCTGTCTGAGGCCGGGCGGGTTGGGTTCGCGGGGGTGTCCGCGGCATGGATGCCGCGGCCAAGCCTACACGGACGTACTTGCGGCGTCCCCCGCGAACCCAACCCGCCCGGCCAACCCCATGACAAGCTCTACGCGGCCAACCCACGAGGGGCCGCGCCGTTGGCTGGAATCTACGCTACCGCGCGAAACACCAACGCCAGGATCGCAGGCACCGCCTGGATCATGAAAATGCGGCGGCTGACGCTGTAGGCGCCATAGCACCCCGCCACCACCACGCAGGCCAGCGAGAACGTCACCAGCACTGGCTGATCGATCACCAGCCCCACCACGATGCCTGCTGCCAGGAAGCCGTTGTACAGGCCCTGGTTGGCCGCCAGGACGCGCGTGGTCGCCGCCTTCTCCGGCGTGTTGCGGAACGTCTTCAGGCCCAGCGGGCGGGTCCACAGGAACATCTCAAGCGCCAGGAAATAGACGTGCAGCAGTGCGACCAGCAAGGTCAGGGCGAGTGCGATCCAGTACATGGGCGGTTCCTTGGACAGGGATGGGGCTCGGAGCCCGGGAAATCATCGGTCGCGCGGCAGTTTCTTTTCTTCGCGCAGTACACCGAACGCGGCTGCGGTCATGCACGCGGCCACCAGCATGCCGCCGATGAACACTACGTGCGAGCCGAACAATGACAGGCCCTTGTGCACCCAGGCAAAGCTCAGGTCCGCACCGCGGTAGACCACGGTGTCGATCGCTGCGCCGGCCTTGTAGCGCCACTGCCGGTCCACGCGCGTGTAGATTGTCTCGCGCGCCGGCTTGGCCAGTGCGAATTCGCTGGCCCGGGTCATCACCTGCACTACCGCGACCATCAGCGGCATCGGCGAGGCCGCCAGCACCGAGAAGCCGATCAGGATCGCGAAACCGGGAATCAGCAGCGCCGGGGCGATGCCGTGCCGGGACAGCAACCAGCGGGTCAGGCCCAGCTGCATCAACAGCGCCAGCGCATTCACTGCCAAGTCGATGCGCGAGAAAAACGCGGTGCTGGCTGCGGGGTCAGTGAACGCCGCACGCACGATCGCAGCCTGCTCGTTGTAGAGCAGCGTCCCCACGCCCACCCCGAACACCACCATGATCGCCAGCCAGCGCAGCAGCGGCTCGCGCACGATCAACTTCAGGCCGTCCAGCACGCTGCCGCCCATCGGCTGCTCGCCGGACACCAGCTGCTGCTCGCGTTCGCGCAGCACCGCCCAGTGCCGCAGCCGCCAGATGCACAACAGGCACACGACCAGGAAAGCTGCGGAGACCAGCATCAGGTTGGCGATGCCCACGCTCTGCACCAGCGCACTGGTGATGATCGGACCAAGGAAGGCACCGACGGTGCCCGCCGCGCCAATGTATCCATAGAAGGCCCGGGCCTGCACATTGGAGAACACATCGGCCATGAAGCTCCAGAACACCGCCACCGCGAACAGGTTGAAGACGGTGATCCAGAAGAAGAAGGCCATGCCGCGGCCAGGCACGCCGCTGTCGAACATCATGTAGAAGCCCAGCAGGGTCACGATGAAGAACCCATACACCGCCGGCAGGAACACCCGTCGCGGGAAGCGGCTGACCAGCCAGCCGTACACCGGCTGCAGCACCAGCATGATCACGAACACGCAGGAGAACAGGAACTGCAGCACGAAGTCCTTCAACGCAATGCCGTGGCTGGCGAACCAGGCGATCAGCACGGGTGGGAACACCGTTTCCAGGTCTGCCGAGGCGGCCATGGCCTCACGCACCGGGCGCAGCACGTAGTAGCCGCTGAGCAGGCAGAAGAAGTACAGGAACGACCACCACAGCGCTGGCGACTCGCGCAGTGCCGACGCCAAGCCCTGCAGCGACCCCTTCTTCCGTACCGCACTCACGCGGTGTCCCTCGCCTGAAGACGGCGGTTGGACAGCGGCATGGCAGGCTCCGGGGCGATGAAACGCGTACGTTAGCCAATGCACCGCAACATCGCCAGCGCGACGCGCCTTCCTGCGGGCGGATCGGCTCCGCTGATCGGCCCCGGATGACACGTTCCGATACATGCTTTCAGCACCTCAAATTCCAAATTTTTCAACGAGATGCGCATTCATCTTCGCTTTGTTTGTGCACAAGGGAAAAGCGGCGCTAGAATCGCCATCAGCAGTCGCGCACGGGTCCAACCGATGAAAAAGAACAGCCTGCGTCGCCCGATCCGTTCGGCGGCCACCGGTTTGCTGGGCATGCTGATGCCCGTTGCCTTGTCCACCACCGCGCAGACACCGCCGGCATTGCCGCCGATGCCGACCAACATCGAATCCGCTGCCGGTCCCACTGTCGCCCACACCCAGCCGGCGGCCTACCGCACCGGCCTGGTGCCGCGCGTGCAGGCCCCGGCGCCCGGCTTCAACGTCGCCAACATCGAATCGATGGCGCAGCAGCTCACCTATGGCGAACGCGTGCCGGGCATGGCCGTGGCGATCGTGCAGGGCGGCCGTATCCTCAGCGCGCGCGGCTATGGCGTCACCGACGTCAACAATCCGCTGCCGGTCGATGCGCACACCGTGTTCCGCCTGGCTTCGCTGTCCAAGGCCTTCGCCGGCACCATGGCCGGCCTGCTGGTCAACGACGGCACGCTGCGCTGGGACAGCAAGGTCACCGACTACGTGCCGGGCTTCCGCCTCAATTCGCCCGAAGCCACCGACCGCCTGACCGTGGCCGACGTGCTCAGCCATCGCGTCGGCCTGCCGTACAACGCCTACGACCGCGACATCGAGGGCAACGCCGAGTACTACGCGCTGACCCAGAAACTGGCCAACACCAGCCTGAAGTGCCTGCCGGGCGACTGCTATGCCTACCAGAACGTGGCCTTCAGCCTGATCGGCGATGTCGTCTACGCGGCCTCCGGCAGTTTCTACGAGCAGTCGGTCGAGCGCCGCATCTTCAAGCCGCTGGGCATGAACGATGCGAGCCTCGGCCTGGCCGGCATCCAGGCCAGCTCGCGCTGGGCGCGTCCTCACGTGCGCAGCCGCAACGGCTGGGTCTCGCTGACGCCGAAGCCGACCTACTACCGGGTCGCCCCGGCGGCCGGCGTCAATGCCAGCGCCAGCGACATGGCGCAGTGGCTGCTCGCCCACACCGGCCACCGCCCCGACGTGCTGCCGGCACCGCTGCTGGCCACCCTGCATTCGAGCCTGATCAGCACCCCCGGCGAGATGCGTTCGGGCTGGCGCCGCGAGCGCCTGCACTCGGCCGGCTACGCCCTGGGCTGGCGCACCTTCGACTACGCCGGCCACGACGTGGTGTTCCATGCCGGTGCCGTGCAGGGCTATCGCGGCCTGGTCGCGCTGGTGCCGGAACGCGATCTGGGCATCGCCATCATGTGGAATGGCGAAAGCAGCCTGCCCAGCGGCCTGCTGCCGACCGTGCTCGACTCCGCGCTCGGCCTGCCGGCGCAGCGCTGGCTGGACGTGGACACCGACTTCGGCAGCGACAACCTGATGGCCGAGGGCGCCAGCCCGGCGCAGCAGGACAAGCGCAAGGGCAAGGGCGCCTCAGGCAATCGTGCGGTGGCGTCGCCGCGCTGATCAGGCGGGCTCGATCGTGTGTGCGAAGGGCGGCCTGCGGGTCGCCCTTTTTGTTGGCTCGACTCTACAGATGCAAAGAGCAGTTCCGCGGCGCTAGTGCGCGAAGTAGTGCATGCCGCCGTCCACCGGAATCACCGCGCCTGTGATGTAGCCGGCCAGCGGCGAGGACAGGAAGGCCACCAGTGGCGCCACTTCCTCGGGTTCACCGAAGCGTCCGATCGGGATATTGCTGGCGATGAACGCACGCCGGCTTTCCTCGGTGGGATGCAGGCGTTCCAGGATCTGCGCGCTGTTGATGCGCCCCGGTGCAATCGCATTCACCGTAATGCCCTGCCCGGCCACCTCCGACGACAGCCCCTTGCTCCACAGATGCAGCGCCGCCTTCGCCGCAGTGGCCGCGTTCACCGCACGCGGTTCCATCGAACCGCTGAAGTTGATCACCCGCCCCCATGCCTGCGCCTGCATGCCAGGCAACAGCGCCTGGGTCATCCGCCGCGCAGCGGAAAAGTTCAGGGCGATCGCTTCCTCCCAGACATCATCATCGGCATCGACGGTGGTCGGCCGGGAGCCACCTGCGGCGTTGACCAGGATGTCGACGCGTTGCAATGCGTCCCGGGATGCCTGCGCGATGTACCGGACGTCACCGGCCACGGTGACATCGCCGGCCACGATGACCGGTGCCACGCCGCCTTCGGCTTCGATCCGCGCCGCCAGCGCCTGCAGGGGTGCCCGCTGCCGTGACGTGATGGCAACGCGCACGCCCTGGGCCGCCAGCTGCCTGGCGACGGCGGCACCGATGCCGCTGGCCGCGCCCGTCACCAAGGCGGTACGGCCTGCAAGATTCAAGTCCATGGTGTTCTCCTGTCCGCATGGCCGGCCAATCCAGCCCTTGCACGACATGCTGTTTGATCACCCCTGATTGATAAACTCCGCGCAGGTTTCAGCATTCAACACCCGGGGTGTCAGATGAACCTGCTGGAAAGCATGCGGGTCTACGTGCTGATCGTGGACAAGGGCAGCCTCAGTGCGGCAGCTGCGGCGATGAACATCTCCGCGACGATGGCCGGCAAGCATCTGCGTGCATTGGAAGCACGGCTGGGCATGCAGCTGTTGAGCCGAACCACCCGGCGCCAGCACACGACCCCGTTCGGCCAGGATTACTACACGCGCTGCCGGGAGATCCTGCGCCTGGTGGACGAAACCGATGCGCAGGCGCAGCACCAGCACCTGGCACCGGCGGGCACGCTGCGCATCAGTGCACCAGTGATCTTCGGTACGCATGCGCTGGTACCGGCACTGGCCGAGTACATGGCGCGCCATCCGGATGTCCGGGTCGAAGCGACGCTGACCGATCGCGTGGTCGACCTTGCCGAAGAGGGCTTCGAAGCGGCGCTGCGGATCGGCACGCTGGCCGACAGCAGCGTGCTGGTGGCACGAGCCCTGGCCCCTTATCGCCTGATGATGTGCGCCTCGCCGGCGTATCTGGCCAGGCATGGCACGCCACACAGCGTGCATGCACTTGCCGGCCATCAATGCCTGTCGTTCGAACCGAGTGCACTTGCGCAGTGGCTGCAGGACGACGCTGGCGAGCTCGACCACGTGCCCGACGGCCGACTGCAGATCAACAATGGCGAAGCGCTGCGTTCGGCGGCGCTGCATGGCCTGGGCATCGTCCTGCAGTCGACGCTGCTGCTGGCAGCCGATGTCGAGGCTGGACGACTTGTGCAGCTGCTCCCAGGGCACGGCCAGGCCGGTCGGCCGATGCACGTGGTCTATGCGCACGACCGTTACCACTCCACCCGCCTGCGCAGCTTCCTCGACTTCCTGGTGGAACGATTCCCGCCGGTAGTCACCCCACCAGGCGATCGAAGCCGCCCATAAAAAAACCCCCTCCCCGCTGGGCAGCCAGGGAAGGGGGTTTCAGGATGCGGCTATCGGGAAGTACTTAGATCAGCGGCGCCGGGGTTGCCGGCAGAGCGACCGGAGCGGCCTTCTTCTTGCGGGCGGCCGGCTTGCGCTTTGCAACCTTCTTCGCTGCCTTCTTCGGGGCAGCCTTCTTGGTAGCCTTCTTCGCGGTCTTCTTTACTGCCTTCTTGGCGGTCTTCTTGACGGCCTTCTTGGCAGTCGCCTTCTTTGCGACCTTCTTGGCCGGCTTGCGGGCCGTAGCCTTCTTGGCAGTCTTCTTGGTGGCCTTCTTGGCCGCCTTCTTCGCGGTCTTCTTGACGGCCTTCTTGGCAGTGGACTTCTTGGCGACCTTCTTCGCCGCCTTCTTCACTGCCTTCTTCGCAGTGGTCTTCTTGGCGACCTTCTTCGCCGCCTTCTTCACTGCCTTCTTGGCAGTCGCCTTCTTCGCGACCTTCTTCACTGCCTTCTTGGCAGCGGCCTTCTTCGCGACCTTCTTCACCGCTTTCTTGGCGGCGGGCTTCTTCTTCGCAGCTTTCTTGGTTGCCATGGGATGGCTCCTCGTCAGTGATAGGGAGTTGAAACGCCCAGTTGGATCAAACCCGCGGATGCTGCGTGCGGGGACCGCCGGCGCGTCAGGCGCGCCGTTACGGATGCGGCGATGCCCGCCTCGATCGGCGGAGCGGACATCGGAACGGGAGGTGCCTTGCATTTCTCCGGGGGAAGCGGGGCCGTGTCCACCGTCATCAGGGTCGCGGTGGTCTTGAAGGGGCTGCTTCGCATCGGACGATTGATTCTGCGCACTCGGTTGGGCAGGCAAGGTCTGCTGAGGCGAAACCTAATCACGGTTTTTTTTACTGTCAACAACCCCCGCGAAAAATTTTCACATCCGCGCCTTTCCGAGCGCCGTCGGCGCCACTGCTCTACGCGGCCCGCGATGGCGGTTGAAGCATCGCGCAAGCGTGCTGCATGCACCGGCATCGATGCATACGTTGAACAAAAAACACTTGAAATAAGCACTCCGCGCATTTAGACACAGACTCGCAACGGCATCGCGCGTGCGACGTCGATGGTCACCGGCGCCGCCACCAACGCCAGCACAACGGCGCCGCAACAGGGGGCGAAAAGTTTTCACATCCGAGTGCGTCGGCGCGGGGCTGAAACGCGGATTTGCGCAAAACTGCGCACGCCCATCGGCACCGTTCGCCTGTCGGCTGATGCCACGCCGAGGGTGCGCAGCGAACCCCGCGTCATGAGTCCGGTGCAGTCGCCAAAACAAAAACGGCCACCCGAAGGTGGCCGTTCCAGAATCCGGAAACGACGACTCAGTGGTCTTCGTTCTCCAGGGCTTCGGCGTACGCGTCCGGGTCCAGCAGCTCGTTGACCTCATCGGCGTTGGTCAGTTCGACCACGAACATCCAGCCTTCGCCGTAGGCATCTTCGTTGATGGTTTCCGGCTTGTCGGACAGGGCCGAGTTGACCTCGACGACCTTGCCGCTGATCGGGCTGTAGACGTCCGAGGCGGCCTTCACCGACTCGACGACGGCGATCTGCTCGCCGGCCTTGGCGTCGGCGCCGACTTCCGGCAGTTCGACGTAGACCAGGTCACCCAGCAGGCCCTGGGCGTGGTCGGAAATACCGACGGTGACGCGGCCATTGCCTTCGACACGGGCCCACTCATGGGACTTGAGGAACTTGAGGTCGCCGGGGATCTCGCTCATGGGACTGCTCCAGAGATATGCAGGGGTGGAAAAAACGGGGCTAGTGTAACCAACCGGCCGCCACTGCTGTCAGTGACGACCGGCACGTACGGATCAGGCGTCGGCGAGCACGCCGGGCTGCGCCTGGCCTTCCCGAACGAACGGGAACTTGACCACCCGCACCGGCACCTGACGGCCGCGGATGTCGACGGTGACCTCGCCGAGTTCACCAGCCGGCACGCGGGCGAAGGCGATGCCCTTGGCCAGCGTCGGCGAGAAGGTGCCGGACAGGATCTCGCCCTGGCCGCTGGCCGTGGTGACCGTCTGGCCATGGCGCAGCACGCCCTTCTCGTCCATCACCAGGCCGATCATCTGGCGCGCGGTGCCGGCGCTCTTCTGCGCCTCCAGCACGTCGCGGCCGATGAAGTCGCGGCCTTCGTCCAGCGACACGGTCCAGGCCAGCGCCGCTTCGTAGGGGCTGATCTCTTCGTCCATGTCCTGGCCGTACAGGTTCATGCCAGCTTCCAGGCGCAGGGTGTCGCGCGCACCAAGGCCGGCCGGCTTCACACCCGCCGCCAGCAGGCGGTTCCAGAAGGCGACCACGGCGTCCTGCGGAAGCAGGATCTCGAAACCATCTTCACCGGTGTAGCCGGTGCGGGCGACGAACAGCTCGACACCGTCATCGGACTGCACCTGCAGGGCGGCGAAGCGGCCCAGCTTGGTCAACGCTGCGCGGTCGGCTTCGCGGGCCAGGCCGATCACGATGTCGCGCGCCTGCGGGCCCTGCACGGCGAGGATGGCCAGGTCCGGGCGCTGCTCGACGGCGACGCCGAACGGCGCAGCCTGCTCGCGCAGCCAGGCCAGGTCCTTCTCGCGGGTAGAGGCATTGACCACCATGCGGAAGAAGTCGTCGCCCAGGTAGTAGACGATCAGGTCGTCGATGACGCCGCCGCGCGGATTCAGCATGCACGAGTACAGTGCCTTGCCGGTCACCTTCAGCTTGTCGACCGAGTTGGCCAGCAGGCGGCGCAGGAACGGCTTGACCTGGTCACCGCGCAGGTCGACCACCGTCATGTGGCTGACGTCGAACACGCCGGACTCACGGCGCACCAGATGGTGCTCGTCCAGCTGCGAGCCGTAGTGGATGGGCATGTCCCAACCCCCGAAATCGACCATCTTGGCGCCAAGGGCGCGGTGGGTATCGTTGAGCAGCGTCTTCTGGGTCATGACCGGGTCCGGCAGCAGAGGAAACAGGAAACGCCATTATCCCAGATCGGTCGCCCGCAGGCGTGCCGCAGCGCAGCGGTTCATGCAAGCGGAAGTGCAACCCGCCCCACCCTTTCCTCTGCCGGCGAGGCAATGCCCGCAAAGCGCCGCAGCCGCCCGCTACAGGCGCACCCGCCCACGCAGGATGTCGAGGAACATCACCCAGTCACCCATGAACGAGTACAGCGGATGGCGGAACGTCGCCGGTCTGTTCTTCTCGAAGAAAAAATGGCCGACCCAGGCGAACCCGTAGCCGCAGAACAGGGCGCCGAGCAGGAACAGCGGCTGGCCGCGCAGCAAGGCAGTGGCGACCAGCAGCAGGACCCCGCAACTGCCGATGAAGTGCAGCCGCCGCGATACCGGGTGGCGGTGTTCGCTGAGATAGAACGGATAGAACTCGCGGAAGCTGGCGAAGCGGGACATGAGCAGGCTCGGGGAACCAGGGTCGCCCACATCATGCGCCATCGCTGACCTTGTAGAGCCGAGCCATGCTCGGCTTGCGCGCGCCAGCGCGGTCGGAAGGAGAGCAGCCGAGCATGGCTCGGCTCTACACCGATGAGGTGCGCGGCCCGAACATGATCACCGCCATGCCGGCCAGGCACAGCGCTGCGCCCAGCAGGTCCCAGCGGCTGGGACGAATGCCATCGACCAGCCACAGCCAGAACAGCGCGGTGCCGATGTAGACGCCACCGTAGGCGGCATAGACCCGTCCACTGGCAGTCGGGTGCAGGGTCAGCAGCCAGGCGAACAGGGCCAGGCTGGCCGCCGCCGGCAGCAGCAGCCAGACGCTGCCTCCCTTGCGCAGCCACAACCATGGCAGGTAGCAGCCAACGATCTCGGCCAGCGCGGTCAGCAGGAACAGGCCAAGCGTTTTCACGCCTTCTCTGCTGCCTTGGCCTGCTGCCACAGTGCTTCCTGCGCATCCAGGTCCAGTTCGGCCAACGCCTCACCCTGTGCGTCGGCCTGCGCTTCCATCGCGCGGAAGCGACGCTCGAACTTGTGGTTGGCACCGCGCAGTGCAGCGCCCAGATCGATATCGGCATGACGCGCCAGGTTCGCGCAGACGAACAGCAGGTCGCCCAGTTCTTCCTGCAGGCGCGCCTTGTTGCCCGCGACATCGCCGCGTTCGAACTCCTCGCGCAGCTCCTGCAGCTCCTCGGCGGCCTTGTCCAGCACCGGCAGCGGACCCGGCCAGTCGAAACCGACCTTGGCTGCGCGCGACTGCAGCTTCACCGCCCGCTGCCATTCCGGCAGGCCGCGCGAGATACCGGCCAGTGCGGAGGTGTCCTGCTCGCCCTTAGCGGCACGCTCGGCGCGCTTGATCGCCTCCCAGTTGCGCGTCACCCCGTCGGCATCGTCCACGCTGACATCGGCGAACACGTGCGGGTGACGGCGCTGCATCTTGTCGCTGATCGCACGGGCGACCTCGGCGAAGGCAAACGCCCCCTGCTCCTCGGCCATGCGTGCGTGGAACACCACCTGCAGCAGCAGGTCGCCAAGCTCGTCGCAGAGATCGTCCAGGTCGCCGCGGTCGATCGCATCGGCGACCTCGTAGGCTTCTTCGATGGTGTAGGGGGCGATGGTCGCGAAGTTCTGCTCCAGATCCCACGGGCAGCCTCCCTGCGGGTCGCGCAGCCGCGCCATGATCGCCAGCAGGCGCTCCAGTTCGTTGCTTGCGGCGCTGCCAGTGGTGGGGGTGTCGTGCGCGCTCATGCGGCCTCCAGGATCAGTCGGACAACCAGTCGCGCCACGGCAGGCTGGTATCACCAAGGGCAATGAAATCGCCGTTCAACAGGGTCTCGCGGCGGTTGTAGCGGAACGGCTTGCCGGTCGCCGCCGACAGCACCGCGCCGCCGGCGGCATGCAGCACGCACTGGCCGGCGGCCGTATCCCATTCGGAGGTCGGGCCCAGCCGCGGATAGACATCCAGGCCGCCTTCGGCGATCCGGCAGAATTTCAGCGACGAGCCCTGCGCGATGGTCTCGATGCGGCCCATGCGCGCCAGCAGCGCCTCGGTTTCCGGCGAACGGTGCGAGCGGCTGGCGGCAACGCGCAGTGGAGCCGTGGCCGGTGTGCGGGTGCGCAGCACGGTGTCATGCAGGCCCTGCCGCCGATAGGCCAGTTCGCCGCGCATGGCATGCCAGACAATGCCGGTGACCGGCGCCAGCACCACGCCGAATGCCGGCGCGCCCTGGTAGATCAAGGCGATGTTGACGCTGAATTCGCCGTTGCGCTTGACGAACTCGCGGGTACCGTCGAGCGGATCCACCAGCCAGTAAGCGCCCCAATGGCGGCGATGCTCCCAGCCCGCCTGCGCCGATTCCTCGGACAGGATCGGCAGGTCCGGTGTCAGCTGCTGCAGGCCCAGCTCAATGACCTGGTTGGCCGCCAGGTCGGCCGCGGTGACCGGGCTGTTGTCGTCCTTGATCTGGACCTCGAAGCCATCGGCATACACCTGCATGATGGCTTGGCCGGCCTGCTGGGCGATGGCGATGGCGGTCTCGCGCAGGTCCGTCGTCAGCTTGATCATCGCGTTCCCTGCAGCCACTGGCGGGCAATGAACAGCGCCGCCAGCGAGCGTCCCTCGGAGAAGTCCTCGCGCAACATCAGCTGGTCCAGTTCGGCCAGCTTCCACGGCACCACTTCCAGTTCTTCCGGCTCGTCGCCGGCCAGTTTTTCCGGGTACAGGTCGCGCGCCACCACCAGCCACGACTGGTGGCTCATGTAGGTCGGGGCCAGTGTCATCGCGCGCAGCACGTCGACCCGGCGCGCACCATAACCAGCCTCTTCCTTCAGTTCGCGGTCGGCAGCCTGCTCGGGGGTCTCGCCGGCGTCGATCCTGCCCTTCACCAGCCCCAGTTCGTAACGATGCATGCCGGCGGCGTATTCACGCACCAGCAGCACGGTTTCATCGTCGAGCATCGGCACCACCACCACCGCACCGTGACCACGGCTGACCAGGCGCTCGAAACGGCGACGTTCACCGTTGGAGAACTCCAGGTCCAGATGCTGGCGCTGGAAGGGGCCGTTCTCCTCATCGGTGATCCGATGGATGATCGGCAAGCGACGGCCGGCACGGTCATCGTTCATGCGGAATCTCCGCGGCGACCGGCGGCTGCGCCGGCGCCGATAGAATGTGCAGGCAGCAACATGTTCATGAGCCCGAAATGCTAGCAGACCCGACCCCCTCCCCGCTGGCCCGCCACTGGCGGCAGCGCGACCTGCAGGTGCTGTGGCACCCGTGCACGCAGATGCGTGAGCATCCGGACACCCTGCCGCTGGTGCCGATCGCCCGTGGCGAAGGCGCGTGGCTGATCGACCACGACGGCCACCGCTACCTGGACGCCGTCAGCAGCTGGTGGACCAACCTGTTCGGTCATGCCGAACCGCGCATCGGCGGTGCCATTGCCACCCAGGCCACGCAGCTGGAACAGGTGATGCTGGCCGGCTTCAGCCATGAGCCGGCCATCACCCTGGCCGAACGCCTGCTGGCATTGGCACCACGCCAGCCCGGCCGCGAGCCGCTGGCCAAGGTGTTCTACGCCGACAACGGCTCGGCCGGCGTGGAAGTGGCGCTGAAGATGACCTTCCAGTATTTCCAGAACCGTGGGGAGCCGCGGCGCACGCGTTTCATTGCACTGGAAAACGGCTACCACGGCGAGACCCTGGGCGCGCTGGCGCTGGGTGACATCCCGCTGTATCGCCGCGTCTATGCACCGCTGCTGGCCGAAGCGCTGTTCGCGCCGTCGCCCGATGCCTACCTGGCCGAACCCGGCCAGAGCGCGGCCGACCGCGCACGGCAGGCTGCCGACGGCCTGGCCACGCTGTTCGACCAGCATCCGGGCGAGATCTGCGCGGTGATCCTGGAACCACGCCTGCAGTGTGCCGGCGGCATGCGCATGCATGACCCGGTCTATCTGCAGCGCGTGCGCGAACTGTGCGATGCCCATGGCGCGTTCATGATCGCCGACGAGATCGCCACCGGCTTCGGCCGCACCGGCACCCTGTTCGCCTGCGAGCAGGCAGGGGTGATGCCGGACCTGATGTGCCTTTCCAAGGGCCTGACCGGCGGCTTCCTGCCGCTGGCCGCCGTGCTGGCCACGCAGGCGCTGTACGACGCCTTCCTCGACGACTCGCGCGAGCGCGCCTTCCTGCATTCGCACAGCTACACCGGCAATCCGCTGGCCTGCGCGGCGGCACTGGCGACGCTGGACATCTTCCGCGACGACGATGTGATCGCCCGCAACCGGGGCATCGCGTCGGTGATGGGCACGCTGGCGGCGCCATTTTCCGACCATCCGCACGTGGCCGACGTGCGCCAGGCCGGCATGGTGGTGGCGTTCGAGCTGTCGCGCGACGGCAACAGGCGCACGCCGTTCGACCCGGGCCTGCGGCTGGGCCTACACGCTTACAAGGCCGCCCTCAAGCGCGGCGTGGTGCTGCGCCCGCTGGGCGACGTGCTGTACTGGATGCCACCCTATTGCGTGGATGACGAACAACTGGAGCTGCTGGCACACACCACGCTGGCGGCCATCGACGAGGCGATTGCATGCGCGTGACCCGCTGCCCCATCGACCTGGCGCTGCACAGCGGCCAGACCGTGACCCTGCCGGAAGAGACGGCCAACCACCTGGTGCGGGTGATGCGCCTGCGCGAGGGAGACACCTGCGTGCTGTTCAACGGCGACGGCCATGACTACAGCGCCACGCTGACCATGGCCGGCAAGCGCGAAGTGCAGGTGCGCATCGATGCTGTGCAGGCCATCGATAATGAATCACCGCTGGCGATCACCCTGCTGCAGGGCATCGCCCGTGGCGAGAAGATGGACCTGATCCTGCAGAAGGCCACCGAACTGGGCGTGGCGGCGATCATTCCGGTCAACGCCGAGCGCACCGAGGTGAAGCTCGATGCCGCGCGCGCCGAGAAGCGCGTGGCGCACTGGAACAACGTGGTGACGTCGGCCTGCGGCCAGTCCGGGCGTGCGCGCATTCCGCAGGTGGGGCCTCCGCTGTCGCTGGCGCAGGCCGCGGCGGCGCTGCCGGCCGATACGCTGCGGCTGACCCTGGATCCGCGGGGCGCACATCGCCTGTCGACGCTGACGGCCGCTCCGGCAGGGGGCGTCGTGCTCGCGATCGGCCCGGAAGGGGGCTGGTCGCCGCGCGACCGCGACCAGCTGGCGGCGGCAGGGTTCCAGGGACTGCAGCTGGGCCCGCGGATCCTGCGCACGGAAACGGCCGGGCTGGCCGCGGTCGCGGCGTTGCAGGCGCGGTTGGGCGACCTGGGATAAGACAGGTTCGTGGTAGTGCCGGCCTGGTGGATCAGGCGGCGAGCGAATCCAGCGCCGCTTCCAACGCGTCCAGGTTCGGCAGCAGCGCACTCTGCTCACCCAGCAGCACGCGCATGTGCACGGTCTGCGGCAGGGTTTCTTCGGAGGCGTCGGCCAGCAGGCCATCGCGTGGCACCGAGATCAGCTGCGGGAAGTTCTGCGTCAGCAGCGCGTAGTACGGGCGCTGCGCGTTGCCGCTGAGGGACTTCAGCACCACCACCTTGTTGTGGCCGGCCACGGTCTCTTCGCCCAGCCCCGAAAGGCGCGCGAACGACACCAGCGGCACCTGCCAGCCGTGCCAGCCGATCTCGCCTACCAGCCAGCGCGGCGCATCGGAGACCGGCTGCACCGGCACGCGCGACATCATTTCGGCCACGGTGGCATTGGGCAGCAGCACGCGCTCGTTGCCGGCCTGGATCAGGACGCCGCGGATTTCGTCATTGCTGGCGTAGCTCATGGTGCGTCTCCGTTGTCGTCCTGCTCACCCCAGCGCGCGGCAATTGCCTGCGCCAGTTCCTGCGGTTCACCGGCCACCATGCCGGCAGCCACCACGGCGGTGGCCGCCGCCGGGTCATAGCAGCCCTCGCCCACCTGCCCGGCCACCCACGCACCGGCGGCCGCCAGGTCCAGCGCCGGGCCTACGTGGGCCAGGTCGGCACCGCTGAGCAGCACCAGTGCGGTGTGTTCGGCCGGCAGCGAAGCGAGCGAAATACCGTTGGCATCGCTCTGGAAATGCAGGCCATCGCTGGCCGCGCGCACGCCGATATCATCGGCCAGCACGTGCACCTCGCCCGGCACCGCGTGCTGGCCGGCCTCGGCCAGCTGCACCGGCAACGGCGAAACGCGGGACATCTGCTTGACCAGGTTGCCGTAGCGGCCACCATCCAGACGCATGTGCACCAGGACCGGCACGCTCAACGACGCGGGCAGTGCGCCGAGCAGGCGACGCAACGCATCCGGGCCACCGATGCCGGCCAGCACCAGCAGCGATGCGGCACGCGCACCGGCCGGGGCGGCGGCATCCAGATCGACCAGGCTCAAATGATCGGTATCGAACGAGGGCTGCGGCGCGACGACCGGCGCCACGGCTTCTGCCGATACGGGTGCTTCGATCGATTCCTCGACCAGCGACCAGGCGGTGTGATCGAAGGAGACCGGCGGTGTCGCGGGCGCCGCCGGTTCGGCCAGTGCCTGCGGCGCCGAAGGCGGATCCAGAGGCTCGGGCACGATCGGCTGCAGCGCCGCCAGGGCCTGCTCCAGCGCGATCGGTTCGTGCAGGTCTGCCGGTGGCGAATACAGGCCGTCGGCCGGAACGTCATCGGCCCAGCTCAGCGCCTGTTCCAGGTGTGGCTGCAGGGCTTCTTCCTGCGGCGCCGGCGCGGGCGCCGGATGACCAGGCTCCAGCTGCAGGCTGGGCTCTTGTTCGGCGCCCGGCGGCAACACCTGCTGGTGGCCGTGCAGCTTGGCGGCCAGGTGGCGCCCCCAACGTTGCGCCTCCCAGCCGTCGCGGCGGGCGGCCAGCTCAGCCTCATCGAACACCAGGGTCAGCCCCGGTGCCGAGAGCGCGGATTCCAACCGTTCCAGTGCGTCCTCGACGGCCGCTTCCAGCGCGATCACCACGAACTGCGGATCCGCGGCCTGCAGGACCTGCGGCTCCAGGTCGTTCGGATCATCTTCCAGGACCAGCTGTACATCGGCATGCGCCAGCGCCTCGCGCAGGCGTTCACGCGCCGCACCGGGACGGGCCAGCAGGGCGACGGCCGGGGCCGGATGGGTTTCACTCACGGACACGGGCGATCCCCAGCAGGTCGTACACGTTACGCATCAGGTCCAGTTCCTGGTACGGCTTGCCCAGATAACGCTGGACACCGATCTCGAAGGCACGCTGGCGGTGCTTGTCGCCGCTGCGCGAGGTGATCATCACGATCGGCACATCCCTGTAGCGCGGATCGGCACGCATCACAGTGGCCAGCTCGTAGCCGTCCATGCGCGGCATCTCGATGTCCAGCAACATCAGGTCCGGCACGCGCTCTTCCAACCGCTCCAGTGCTTCCACGCCATCGCGGGCGACACTGACTTCGAAGTTGTGGCGCTCGAGGATGCGGCCGGTCACCTTGCGCATGGTCAGCGAGTCATCGACCACCATCACCAGCGGCACCTGGCGTTCGTCGCGCGGTGCATTGGCCAGCACCGGTGCCGTCGGATTGGCCAGGAAGCGGCGCACCAGCGGCGCGACGTCCAGGATCACCACCACGCGGCCATCGCCGGTGATGGTGGCACCGTAGATGCCCGGTACCGATGCGATCTGCAGGCCGACCGGCTTGACCACGATTTCGCGGTTGCCCAGCACCTGGTCGATCGCCACGGCTGCACGCAGGTCACCGGCACGGACCAGCAACAGCGGCACCTGGTCCTGGCCATCGGCACGCGCCGGGGCCTGCCCGACCAGGCTGCCGAGGTCATACAACGGATAGTCTTCGCCGCTGTAGCGGTAGCTGCTGTCGGCGGCCTCGAAACGTTCGCGCGACAGGCGGCCGATACCGCTGACCGAGGCCACCGGCACGGCGAAGGTGGTCTCGCCGATCTGCACGAACACCGCCTGGGTGACGGCCAGCGTCTGCGGCAGGCGCAGGGTGAAGCGCACGCCCTGGCCGCGCACCGACTGGATGTCGACCGAGCCGCCCAGCTGGCGCACTTCGTTGCGCACCACGTCCATGCCCACGCCGCGACCGGCCAGCTGGCTGACCTGGTCGGCGGTGGAGAAACCGGAGGCGAAAATCAGGTTGTCCAGTTCCTGATCGTTCGGCTGCGCGTCGGCGGCCAGCAGGCCACGGTCGATGGCGCGGCGGCGGATCGCTTCGCGATCGAGGCCGGCACCGTCATCGGCCACTTCCAGCACGATTTCCGAGCCTTCACGGTGCAGGCGGATGGCAACTTCGCCCTCTTCCGGCTTGCCGGCGGCGCGGCGCTGTTCCGGCGCTTCCAGGCCATGGGCCACCGAGTTGCGCAGCATGTGTTCGAGCGGCGCGACCATGCGGTCGAGAACATTGCGGTCCAGTTCGCCGTGGGTGCCTTCCAGGGTCAGGTGCACCTGCTTGCCGGTATCCATGCCGGACTGGCGGACCACGCGGCGCAGGCGCGGCACCAGGCCATCGAACGGCACCATGCGCGCGCGCATCAGGCCGTCCTGCAGCTCGGAGCTGACGCGCGACTGCTGTTGCAGCAGCGAATCGTACTGGCGCGACAGATCGTCCAGCACCCCTTGCAGCCCGCCAAGGTCGGCCGCCGATTCGTTCAGCGCACGGCTGAGCTGTTGCAGCGTGGAGAAGCGGTCCAGCTCCAGCGGATCGAACTTCTGGTCTGCCTGGTCCTGCTCACGCTGGTAGCGGGCGACGATCTGCGCTTCGGTTTCCAGGTCGAGCCGGCGCAGCTGGTCGCGCAGTCGCGCGTTGGTGCGCTCCAGCTCGCCCATCGCACCACGGAACGCGCCGAGCTGCTGCTCAAGGCGCGAGCGGTAGATCGCCACTTCACCGGCATGGTTGACCAGGCGGTCGAGCAGATCCGCGCGCACGCGCACCTGTTCCTGCTGCGGGCGTGCCAGCGGATCTTCATCGACCACGCCTTCGGCCGGCAGCGGTGCCGACAGCGGCGCGTCGAGCAGTGCCGGCGCCGGGCTGGCAACCGGTGCAGAAGTGGCTTCTGCGACGCTCGGCACGTTGGCTACAGCTACGGCAGCCGCCGCTGCCGCAGCGAGATCGGTGGTCGTACGCACTTCGAACGCATCGACCAGGTCCTGCGCCGGTTCCACCACTCGATGGTCACCGGTGCGGGTGAGCAGCTGGTGCAGGCGATCGAATCCGCGCTCCAGCAACTGCACATCGCGGCGTTCGATCTCGGTGCGACCAGCGGCGACGGCTTCCAGCAACGATTCGATGCTGTGGCCAAGATCGCCGATGGCGTTGATGCCGGCCATGCGTGCGCCACCCTTCAGGGTATGCAGGTCACGCTGCAGGCCGGCCAGCACCTCGCGGTCCTGCGGCGCATCGCGCAGCTCGCTGATCAGGCCATCGCAGTGGTCGAGCAGGTCCTTGCCTTCCTCGACGAAGATGTCGACCAGCTCGCGATCGTAGACGCTGAAGTCGAGCGTATCGGCGCTGTCTTCCGGCACCGGGATGTCAAGGACGTCGGGTGCCACGGTTTCAGCCACGTCGGCGTCAGGCACGCCAACGGCCGGGGCATCCGACGCGGTATCGGCCTCGGCATCGGCAGCTTCGGCGTGGACTTCCACCTGGCCCGGCGCGTCTTCCAGTTCGAAGAACCGCACCGGCTCGGCGGTTGCCGGCGCCGCGGCCTCCGCGATCTCCTCATTCACCGTCGCCGGGGACGGCTGATCGGCGCTCTCTCCTTCACCGATCGCCGCCTCCCCGCCGACGTCCGCATCCTCGGCAAAGGCTTCCGCCTCGCCCGGCGCGAGTTCGCTGGCCTGCAGGCCGAGCACGGACCATTGCCCGTCGTCGGCCAGGGGCTGCTCTTCGTCGATCACGTGCAGGCCGGCCTCGAGCGCGGCGTCCAGCGAGACCGGTTCTGCAAACCCCGGCGCAGCCATTTCATCCTGCAGGCTCGACAGCTCGCTGTCGAGTGGCAGTGCAGCAGGCGTCTCGAATGCCTCAGGGTCAGCGACGTGCACGTGATCGAACGAGGACGCATTCAGGTCAGATGCGACGGCTTCGACAGCATCCGGAATCTCTTCGGCATCGCGGTCGTCGACCGGCAGCGCACTGGCATCCAGGTACGGCGACAGATCGTCCACGACGGTCAAACCGGCATCGTCGGCCAACAGCGGCGCGCTTTCGGCCTCCGTCTCGACACCGTCTACCTCAACGCCCGGAACATCGTCGGCCACCTGGATCGATTCGACCACCGGTAGCGACGCCGCTCCCTCACCCGGTACCGACGGCCATCCGGCATCGAAGTAGCGCGAAAGATCGTCGCTGGCGGTCAGCTCACCGACCTCCAGCCCGCCCTCGCCCTCGATCGCCGCATCCTCGACCGGGGCTTCGGCGACATCGGCAACTGCCTGCGGTTCCTGCTCCGGCGCGACGGACGAAGGCGGTACCGCATCGGTTTCAGGCGCGATGGCTGCCGAGGCGTCCGCATCCAATTCCGCCGTCGGTTTGTCATCCAGCGCCAGCTCGGCTTCGTCGTCCTCCAGGCCCACCATCGGCCAGCGCGCTTCCGGCAACTCGCTGGCCAGCGCCTGCAGGCGCTGTGCCAGTACCTGTTGCGGTGCGATGCGCGGCTGTTCGGCCTGCAGCGCTTCCATGGTGGCGGTGATCGCCTGCGCGGTCGCATCCAGCGCGGCCACGCCTTCATCATTCGGCACCACCTCGGCGGCCAGCGCACGCTTGATGTAGGACTCGGCACCGCCGGTTACAGCCGTGATCTCGGGCACTTCGGTCATCGCGAAGGCGCCGTTCATGGTGTGCACTGCGCGCAGGAGTGCGTCGCTGACCGGCTGCGGTGCCTGCTGCGCCGAACGCAGCCAGTCCTGCAGGGTGGCCTGGTGGACTTCCACCTCGGCCTCGAGAATCTCGCGCAACACGCTGTCGATGTTGGCCGGCGTGCCGGTGGTTTCGGCCTCCTCGGCGGTATCGGCCAGCGCCGAAGCGGCAATCTCCGCGTCGAGAATGCGGCTGATCTCGTCTTCGCCCTCGGCTTCGGCCACCGGTGCAACCGGTGCAGTGGCCCCAGGCAGGGGGACGTAGTAGGTTTCCTCGCCTGCACCGACACGATCGGCGATGGCCTGCATGGCCTGCAGGTCGACGCTGATGCGCTGGCCATGGCGCAGCGCCGCGTTCAGCTGGGGCAGCGCCGCATGCGCGTTGTCGACCATCGCCAGCACGGCGGGGGATGCAGCGCGGCTGCCATCCAGCACGCGGTTGAGCATGCCTTCGATCTTCCACGCGAACTCACCCAGGGTGCGTGCGCCGACCAGGCGGCCACTGCCCTTGAGGGTATGGAAGATGCGGCGGATCGGGCGCAGCCGGTCCATGTTGTCCGGCTGCATCCGCCATGCCGGCAGTAGCGTGCCGAGATTGGCCAGCTCATCGTCGAACTCTTCCAGGAACACCTCGCGGATGTCCTCGTCGATGTTCTCGGCATCGTCGTCGAAACCAGCGTCGAAGCCCGCATTGGTGTCGGCATCGGTCCCGGCAACGGCCGAATCCACCGCCTCCGGCGCTGCCGCAGCGGCCATCGCCTGTGGATTGAAGCCGGCAGCGGCCGCACTCAACTCGGCGAAGAACTGGGCGTCGGCCTCGCTGAAATCGATCGGCGCGATGGTGTCGATATCGATCACCGACACGGCCGGCGCCGAGGTTTCCGCTGCCGGGACGGGCGCTTCGATCGACGGCGGCGTGATCAACGTTGCCGGCAGGTCATCCGGGGCCTCATCCACCTCGGCCAGCACTGCGGGCGATACATCGGCCAGCGGCGGGGCGACGGCATCGACGATCTCCAGCGAAGGATGCAACGCGGCGTCATCGTCCAGCGACAGCGTTTCCATCGCATGCAGCGACAGCACGTCGTCAGCGTTGTCCAGCGCGTCGGCATCGAAGCGGAACACCACGTCGTCGGCCACGGCAGCCGCATCCTGTTCGGCCGCCACCGGGTCGAATACCGGTGCAGCATCGAAAGCGGTCGCGGAGGAATCCACCGCGTCCGTCATCTCATCGATCACAGGCGCTGCGGTGTCCTCAAGCATCTGCGGCGCCTCGGACAGCGACCACTGCGGTGCACCGGGGGGGCCGCTGTCAGCCAGTTCGAAGCTGACCGGATCGAAACTGGCGAAGGTCGGGCTGCGCTCGTCATCGGCAGGCACGATGGCGTCGGCCTCCGGATGGAACGGCGCCAGCTCCCACTGCGGGACATCCGGCGCAGGTGCGCTGGACGCCGCGAAGACCAGCGATGCCCCCGCATCGTCGTGCGTCGGCGACGGCGAAGCATCGATATCAGCCTTGCTGGCGGCCACGGCGGCCACGGTGCCCAGTGCGCCGAACATCAGGCGGTTGTCGGACACCATCGGCGCCGGCGAGGCCGGCGGCGGATCGAAGGTGAAGTCCGGCAGTGGCACCGGCACGTCGCCGGCAGCGGGCGCCGCAGGCTGCACCGGAACCTCGACGCGCTCCGGCTGCAGGGGCTCGGCCTGCAACGCAACCGGCTCACGTTCGACCGGCAGCAGTGCCGGCGCGTCCGGCGCGACGGCATTGTGCTCCGGCAGCGGCCAGTAGCGCAGAGCCTCGAGGCTGCTGCGGGTGATTTCGAGGATGTCCTCGCGGCCCGGGCGGCGGTCGCGCAGGGCTTCCAGGTAGTACTCCAGGCTGGCCATGGCATCGGCCAGGGTGTCCAGCTGGCGGCCACTGGGCACGCGCTGGCGGCCGATCAGTTCGGCCTCGATGTACTGCTGCACGCCGCGCAGGTAATCGGCGGCGGTACCCAGGTCGAGCATGCGCAGCGCGCCGGACACATCGCCCAGCAGGCGTGGCACATCCTGCAGCTCGGCATGGTTCCAGCTGGTTTCGATGAAGGCGACGAAATGCTCGCGGGCAGCGGCGAAGTTGGCGATGGCTTCATGCGCCAGCACCTCCACCGTGCGCCGGTTCTCGACCGCGCTCGGGTCGTCCTCGCCACTGCCGCCGGCGCCCAGATGGGCAACCTGGTCGTCCAGCGAGGCATCGACGTACAGCAGTGCACCGGCAATATCCAGCAGCAGGTTCTCGTCGATCTGCTGGCGACCTTCGACCACGCCGCGCAGCGCATCGCGCTGCTGCACGACCACGCCGCGGGCCACGCCCAGGCCCATCATGCCCAGCGTATCGGCCACGGCGCCGAGCTCGTTGGCCTGGGTCTGCAGCTGTTCCGGCGCACCACCGGTGCGCAGGTGCAGGTCAAGCGCATCCTTGATGCGCAGCAGTTCTTCCTTCACCGCGCTGCCGACCGTGTCGAGCAGCTCACGGTTGCGTCCGCTCAGGCTGCCACGGGCATGGTCCAGCTCGGCCTCGGTGGCGGTGACGCTCTCCGGCGCAAAGGCCAGCAGCACACTGTCAGTGACGCCTTCTTCGCCGCGCGACGCACGGATCTCGTTGAGCAGCGGCATCAGCACGATCGGAATGTCGCGATGGCCGTTCTGCAGGCGTTCCAGATAGTCGGGCAGCAGCACGCTGCCACGCATCAGGGTTGCGCAGGCTTCATCACGGTCGGCCACGCGACCGGCGCCGATGGCATTGGCCAGCTGCTCCAGTTCTTCGGCCACCATCGCCGGGGCATACAGCTCGACCATGCGCAGGGTGCCCTGCACCTGGTGCAGGTAGCCGGCGCAGATGCGCATGCGGCTGGCATCGGTCGGGTCTTCGGCGTAGTACTCGACCTCGTTGCGCACCTGGCGCAGGGTCTCGTCCAGCTCGGGCTTGACCCAGCCCAGCGCTGCGTGGCTCATCGCATCGCGCAGACTGCTCATGGACGCGCTCCGTTCGCCGCCGCGCGGTGGCCGCGCGAGTTCTGGCGTGGGGAATGGAAATGCTTCATCGACTGGTTCCTTGCTCGCCGCCCTGCCCGCGTCACGCCGGCAGCTTGAAGTCGGCGACCGAACGGCGCAGGTCCGCCGCCAGCTGCGCGAGGTGGCCGATCGACTCGGCGGTCTGTCCGGCACCCTGCGAGGTCTGCCCGGTGATCTGCCGGATCACGCCCATGGTGCGGGTGATGTCCGAGGCGGCGGCCGACTGCTGCTGGGCGGCGATGGAGATGTTCTTGATGAGGGTGTTCAGCGCGTTTGACACGCGTTCGATCTCGGTCAGCGCGGTACCGGCGTCCTCGGCCAGGCGCGCACCAGACACCACTTCGGCCGTGGTCTGCTCCATCGAGGTGACCGCTTCATTGGTGTCGGCCTGAATGGCCTGGACCAGGTTTTCGATGCGTCGGGTCGCACCCGAGGTGCGTTCTGCCAGGCGCTGCACTTCGTCGGCCACGACCGCGAAACCGCGGCCCGCTTCACCGGCCGACGCGGCCTGCACCGCCGCGTTCAACGCCAGGATGTTGGTCTGCTCGGAGATGTCGTTGATCAGTTCCACGATCGAGCCGATTTCCTGCGACGACTCGCCCAGGCGCTTGATGCGCTTGGAGGTTTCCTGGATCTGGTCACGGATCTGGTCCATGCCCTGGATGGTCTCGCGCACCACGCCGGCACCTTCGGCAGCGATCACCACCGAGCGCTGTGCCACGTCGGCCGACTCGGCCGAGTTGCGCGACACCTGCTCGATGCTCGCCGCGATCTCCCCGATGCGGTCCGAAGCCGAGGTGATCTGGTTGGCCTGGTGCCCTGCGGCCTCTGCCAGCTGCATGGCGGTGGCCTGGGTTTCCTGGGTGGACATCGCGACCTTGGCCGAGGTGTCATTGATGGTGGTCACCAGGTGGCGCAGCTCGTCGACCGCGTAGTTGATCGCGTCGGCGATCGCGCCGGTCATGTCCTCGGTCACCGAGGCCTTCACCGTCAGGTCGCCCTCGCCGAGCGAGGAGATTTCGTCCAGCAGCCGCATGATCGCCTGCTGGTTGCGGCTGTTGAATTCCACCTGGGTCTGGTAGCGCAGTTCCTGCTCGCGCGAGCGGCTGCGCACGTTGGTGGAGACGAAGCCGATGATCGCGATCAGCGACAGCGCACCGGAGACCACGCCAATCCAGAAGTTCGGGAACAGGCGGGTGTCGGATACCGAGCCGAACGAGGAGAACGCGTCGAACAACTTGCGGCTGTCATCCAGCATGTGGGCCGAACCCTGGCCCAGCGCGGTGGCAGCGGACTGCGCCGCGAACAGCTGGCGCGAGCTGGCCAGGATCGCGTCGGCGTCCTGCTTCATCGCTTCCCACTTCTGCTGCGACTGTTCCAGCGCGGCCACGGCGGCGGCACCGCGCACGGCGGTGATGCCCAGTTCCTCGTTGCCGTTGCGCAGGCCGTCGAGCACCTGCGAGAACACGGTGATGTCACGTGCCAGCGCATCGCCGGAGGTCGCCGCGGCGCTGCCACCGGCACGCATTTCGGTCACGCGGCGGGCCATCGAACCGGCCACCACAACCTGCTGCAGCGCGCTGTACACCTGCGACGACGGCGCGCCGGAAGCGGACATCGCACGCACCAGCTCGTTCAGCTGGGCCTGCAGGCCCGGCACTGCGCCGGTGAAGTTGTTCGCGTTGCCGGCCAGCGCCAGCACGGCCGGTTCGCTGGCCACCAGCTGCCCGGCCTGCTTGCCCAGCGGCGCCCAGGTCTCGCCGAGGGTGGCGATGGCACCGGCTACGCCCGGCTCCTTGCCGTAGCGTCCCTGCAGGGTCGACACGTTCTGCTCGATCGCGTTGCGGGTGGCCTTGAAGGCGGTGAAGGCCTGGGCGTTGCCGCCGACCGCGTCACGTCCCTGGTTGGCCAGCTGCTGCGACAGCACCTGCAGGTCGGCGGCCTTGGAGCCGGCGTCGGCAAGGCGGCTGCCCTGCCAGGTGGCGACGCCGGTGTTGACGCCGAACAGGATCATCGATGCCAGCAGCAGGAACAGCCAGAGGTTGCTGCCGCCCAGCCGCAGCTTGCCGGTCTTGGTGGCGTCCGAAGCAGTACTCATCGTTCAACCTCGATCTTCAATGCAGGGGGCGATGCCCGGCCTCAGGCCGCGGCTTGCCGGAATTCAGGGGTGCGCGACAGCAGCGAGAGCGAGAACACGCCCCAGTCGTGGCCGTCGGCATGGAAAGCACGATCGACGAAATGCCCGTAGCGGCCTTCGGCCAACGTGCCCGCTTCGATCTGCTGGTCCAGCTCGAAGCTGCGCTGGCCGAACAGTTCATCGATGGTCAGTGCGACGTCGCCGCCGGCCTGGCGCATGATCAGCACGCGCTGGCCTTCCTGCTGCACGGTGCGCGTGCCTTCCAGGAAGTACTTCAGGTCGACCACCGGGAACAGGTTGCCGCGCAGGTTGCCCACGCCCAGCAGCCAGGGCTGCGCACAGGGTACCGGGGTCACCGGCGGCATCGGTACGATTTCCACCACTTCGCGGAAATCGGACACCAGCCGGCGCTGGCCGACGCGGAAACCCACGCCACGCCACAGGTCCTGGGCAAACTGCTTCCCGGGCAGCTGCACCGCATGGGCCAGGCTGCGCCGTTCATAGGCTTCAAGGATGTCGAAGGGCGAGCGCATCAGGCCACCAGTTCGTTGATCCGCGCGATCAGTTCATCCTCGCGCGGCGGCTTGACGATGTAATCGGCGGCGCCCTGGCGCAGGCCCCAGGCCTTGTCGGTTTCCATCGCCTTGGTGCTGACGATGATCACCGGGATGTGCTTGATCGCCGCATCACGGGCCATCGCACGGGTCGCCTGGAAGCCGCTCATGCCGGGCAGGACCACGTCCATCAGCACCAACTGCGGCACCTGGTCGCGGACCAGCTGCAGGCCATCCTCGGCGTTGTCCGCTTCCAGCACTTCGTGGCCGGCACGGCGCAGCCACTGGGTGAACACCGCGCGGTCGGTCGGTGAATCCTCGATCAGGACGATACGAGCCATTGTGCCTTTCCCCCCTGGTCAGGCGTTGACGTATGTGCGGATGGCACCCAGCAGTTCTTCACGCGTAAAAGGCTTCGTCAGGTACTGCTCCGAGCCGACGATGCGTCCCCGCGCCTTGTCGAACAGGCCATCCTTGGACGACAGCATGATGACCGGGGTCGCCTTGAACAGCTGGTTGCCCTTGATCAGCGCGCAGGTCTGGTACCCGTCCAGGCGCGGCATCATGATGTCGACGAAGATGATCTGCGGTTGCTGGTCTGCGATCTTGGCAAGCGCTTCGAAGCCGTCGGTGGCGGTGACCACCTCGCAGCCTTCGCGCTTGAGCAGCGTTTCCGCAGTCCTGCGGATGGTCTTCGAATCATCGATGACCATCACCCGGAGTCCTGCGAGTTCCCCGCCCGCAGTCGTGTTTTCAGTCATTGCCTATCCCCAAGCGCACGGCCCGATCTCTGGCGGGGGCCGCTGCGAAAGCGTATCTATATCGCACTTTCCGCGCTCGCTTCAAGGCCGCCCCACGGCGCGGGGCATGGCCCCCTCCTGAACGTGACGGGTTTCGCAATGAGTGCGCGACCGCCGGGCGGACGCTGCGTTGCAGTATGGCAGGGAGGCGCGCGACCGGCGTTGCCGCTACCATCAACGCCTTGCCTGACAGGTGCGACCATGCCGTTGAACGTCATCGTGGTGATGGACCCCATCGCCCACATCAAGATCGCCAAGGACACCACCTTCGCCATGCTGCTGGAAGCCCAGCGCCGCGGCCATGCCCTGCACTACGTGCGGCCGGGCGGACTGGCCCTGGAAGGTGGCGTGGCGGTGGCCCAGACCGCGCCGCTGCAGGTGCGCGACGACCCGGCCGGCTGGTATGAGCTGGGTGAGTTCAGCCGTACCGAGTTCGGGCCCGGCCAGATCGTGCTGATGCGCAAGGACCCGCCGGTCGACGCCGAGTACATCTACGACACCCAGGTGCTGGACGTGGCCGCCGCTGCCGGTGCCTGTGTGGTCAACAACCCGCAGGGCCTGCGCGACTACAACGAGAAGCTGGCAGCCCTGCTGTTCCCGCAGTGTTGCCCGCCGACCCTGGTCAGCCGCGATGCCAAGGCGCTGAAGGCCTTCGCCCTCGAACACGGCCAGGCGGTGCTGAAGCCGCTGGACGGCATGGGCGGCCGCTCGATTTTCCGCAGCGGCCAGGGCGATCCGAACCTGAACGTGATCCTGGAGACACTGACCGACGGCGGCCGCAAGCTGGCGGTGGCCCAGAAGTTCATTCCCGACATCACCGCCGGCGACAAGCGCATCCTGCTGGTCGACGGTGAACCGGTCGATTACTGCCTGGCGCGCATTCCCCAGGGTGACGAGTTCCGCGGCAACCTGGCGGCCGGCGGCCGTGGCGAAGGGCGCCCGCTGAGCGAGCGTGACCGCTGGATCGCCGGCCAGGTTGGCCCGGAGATGAAGCGTCGTGGCATGCGCTTCGTCGGCCTGGACGTGATCGGCGATTACCTGACCGAGGTCAACGTGACCAGCCCGACCTGCGTGCGCGAGCTCGACGCGCAGTACGGCCTGAACATTGCCGGCACCCTGTTCGACGCGCTCGAGGCCGGCCTGCGCTGATGCCGTCCGCACCCGCCGTTCTGCCCCCGCCGCCACGCGAAGCGCAACGGCTGGGGGCCACCATCGCACTGTCGGTGCTGGTCCACGCCCTGCTGATCCTGGGCGTGGGTTTCGCCGTGAAAGGCGATGCTCCGCTGGTGCCGACGCTGGAAGTGATCTTCAGCCAGACGCGCACCGCACTGACGCCAAAGCAGGCTGATTTCCTTGCCGCCGCCAACCAGGAAGGCGGTGGCGAGCACGACCGCGCACAGCGTCCGCGCGACAACCAGGCCGGCATCGTGCCGCAGGCCCGGTCCGGGTTGAGCCCGGTGCCGCAGCAACAGCAATCGGCCGCCCCGGTTCCGCCGCCGCAGGCACGGGTGGTCAGCAGCCGCAACGGACAGGACTCGGTGGCACAGGCGCAGGCCCAGCCAACCCCGGAACGCCCCGAGCCGGACGCGCCGTTGAGTGCACGCGAGCAGCGCGATGTGGAGATGGCGCGACTGGCTGCCGAAGTGCATCTGCGCTCGGCGCAGTATGCCAAGCGCCCGAATCGCAAGTTCGTGTCGGCCAGCACGCGTGAATATGCCTATGCCAATTACCTGCGCGCCTGGGTCGACCGCGCCGAGCGCGTCGGCAACCTGAATTACCCGGACGAGGCCCGGCAGCGCCGGCTCGGCGGCCAGGTGGTGATCAGCGTGGGCGTGCGCCGCGATGGCAGCGTGGAGAGCAGCCGCATCCTGCGTTCAAGCGGGACGCCGCTGCTGGATGAAGCGGCGCTGCGGGTGGTGCAGCTGGCCCAGCCGTTCCCGCCGTTGCCGAAGACCGAGGACGAGATCGACATCCTGCAGGTCACCCGTACCTGGGTGTTCCTGCCGGGTGGCACCCTGCACGACGACCGGTAGGGGTTTGTTGCCCGGGCCTGCGGCCCGGGACCCGCTGAAAGGCTATAGCAACGGCAACAGCAACAGCGGCGGTTGGTGTACTGAAGCGTGGCGAGGCGGTGTCGGGCGGCGGGGACGCCGCAAGTACGTCCGTGTAGGCTTAGCCGCGGCATCCATGCCGCGGATACCCCGCCGCCCGACACCGCCCCGCCTCTGACAGATCACGGCGCACCATTGCTTGGGTAGGTGTCGACCTTGGTCGACACACATCCACGCCACGCGTGGATGCGAGCGAAGCGACCCGCTTTTGACTTTGATCTTCTTTTTTTTATTTTCCGTGGCGGACGCACACGGAAACTGTCAGAGGTCGGGCGGGGGTGGGTTCGCGGGGGTCACTTCAGAGACGGGTTCACGGCGTCCCCCGCGCACCCACCTCGCCCGGCCAAGCGCGGCTCGTGCTTTCGCGCCCCGCCACGAGGGGCTCAGCCGTTGGCCTTCGCCTTCGCCTCGCGCGCGGCCTGCTGCTCGACCAGGGTCAATGCCACGTTGTCGCGCAGGTACGCCGGCTCGACCTTCTCCGGTGCGATCGCCTCGCCACGCGCGAACGCCGGCACGGCCAGTGCCAGCACGTCCGACGCCCGCGGCAATGCCGCAGCATCGAAACCGCGCAGGCTACTGCCCAACTGTGCCACCAGCGCGCCGTCGCCCGCGCCGAAACCGGTACCGACACCGTAGGCCGACATTCCTTCCGGCAACGTCACCACGGAGGGCGCGCAGACGCGCTCGGCATCGCGCGCGACCGGCAGGCCGTCGACGCGTTCGAAGCGCGCGACGTAGAGTTCACCCATCCGGGCATCGATTGCCGACAGGATCTGCGTTTCTTCCACCGGTGCCCGCAGCGCCAGCACCTGCAGCGTCGAAACCGGCAGCAGCGGGCGGTCCAACGCCAACGCGATGCCCTGGGCGATGGCGATCGCCAGGCGCACACCGGTGAACGCCCCCGGGCCGCGACTGAGCGCGATGCCATCGAGCTGGCGACGGCTGATGCCGGCTTCGGCCAGCAGCGCCTCGGCCCATGGCAGGCTCAGGTCAGCATGCCGGCGCGGGGCGATCTCGAAGCGTTCCAGCACCTGCCCATCGACATGCAGGGCAACGGAGCAGGCTTCGGTGGCGGTTTCAAAGGCGAGCAGTTTCATCAGATCAGGTCAGAACAGGGGGAACGTGGCACCAGGAGCCGGCTCCGGGCCCGGCGCAACAGCGGCCGGGTCAGCCGCATCATCAGCCACGGGCACCCATTGTGGCGTAAAGAAGGCCTGCACATCGGCCAGGCTGCGGGTGCGGCGGAAGGGTGGCAGTGAATCCAGGAAGACCCGGCCATAGCCACGGTTGAGCAGGCGCGGATCGCACAGGACCAGCACGCCACGGTCGCTTTCGCTGCGGATCAGGCGACCGACACCCTGCTTCAGTGCGATCACCGCCTGCGGCAGCTGTTCGTCGCGGAACGGATTGCCGCCCTGGCTGCGGATCGCCTCCAGGCGTGCCTCGTACACCGGATCGTCCGGTGCCGCGAACGGCAGCTTGTCGATCATCACCACACTCAGCGCTTCGCCGACCACGTCCACGCCCTCGCGGAAACTGGCCGAGCCCAGCAGCACGCCATTGCCCGATTCACGGAAGCGCTGCAGCAGCGTCGCGCGCGGTGCCTCACCCTGCACGAACAACGGCCATGGCCCGTCGCGCAGTGCTTCGGCCGCCTCGCGCAATGCACGGTGCGAGGCGAACAACAGGAATGCCCTGCCCTGCGATGCCTGCAGTACCGGCCGAAGGGTCTGGATCAGCGCGGTTCCGAAGCCCCGTGCGGCCGGATCAGGCAGGCCTTCCGGGAGGTAGCACAACGCCTGCTCGGGCCAGTTGAACGGACTCGGCTGGACCAGGGTATGCGGATCGTCCAGGCCCAGGCGCGTGGCGATGTGGTCGAATCCATTGCCCACGGTCAGCGTGGCCGAGGTGAAGATCCATGCCGCGCGGCTGCGCTCGCGATGCTCGCGCAGCGGGCCGGACACATCCATCGGCGTACGCTGGCAGCGGAAACCCCGCGGCGTGAGCTCGTACCAGAGCACATCGGCGGCACTGGCGTGGTCCGCCGGATCGGCATCGAAATCGAGGGTGGGTTCATCATCGCCCAGCCAGCGCTGTAACCGCGACACCGCCTCGCGCGCCCGCGCATGGCAGGCGTCCAGACCCGCCGCTGATTCGCGCAGCGGTTGAAGTGCCTGCTCCAGCGCCACCAGGCCGGCCATCACCGTATCGAAGCCGTCGCGGACCTGTGGCATGGCCAGCGCACGCCACTGCGTACCCCGCGGCGGCAGCCCCTCCATCGCCGAACGCAACGCCAGCAACGCCAGTTGCAACTGGTCGACCGGCTCCTGCAGCGCCGATTGTGCGCCCCCTACGCCGCGCGCTTCAGCCAGGCAGTCGCGACCCAGTTCCTGCCATGGGCGCATGCCGAAACCTTCGCCGAAGAACTGCGCTGCCAGTTCGGGCAGCTGGTGTGCCTCGTCGATGACAAAGGCCTGCGCCCCCGGCAGCAACTCGCCGAAGCCGTCCTGTTTCAGTGCCAGATCAGCCAGCAGCAGGTGGTGGTTGACCACCACCACGTCGGCGGCCTGCGCACGCTGCCGTGCGCGCACCACGAAGCAGTCGTCCCAGAATGGGCAATCGGTACCCAGGCAATTGTCGACAGTGGAGGTGACCATCGGCAGCAGCGGCGAGTCATCGGCCAGGCCCTCCAGTTCGGCGATGTCACCGAACTCCGAGCGGCCGGACCACGCCAGGATGCGCTGGAACTGCGCGGCCTGTTCGGGACTGGAAAACCGCGGCTCGCCCCGCGCCTGCTGCAGTCGGTAGCGACACAGGTAGTTCGCGCGCCCCTTCAGCAGCGCGCTGCGCAGGCCGACGCCCAGCGCCTGGCGCACGCGCGGCAGATCGCGGTGGTAGAGCTGGTCCTGCAGCGCGCGGGTACCGGTGGAGATGATGGTGCGCAGCCCGGACAGCAGCACCGGCACCAGATAGGCGAAGGTCTTGCCGGTGCCGGTACCGGCCTCGGCCAGCAGCAGGTCCCGCTGCTGCAGCGCATCGGCAATGGCTGCGGTCAGGTGCAGCTGTGCCGGACGCGGGACGAAGGCATCCAGGTGCGAGGCGAGCGCGCCGCCTTCGCTGAGGGCTTCGCGGCTGGCATGGACAAGGTCGGACATCAGAGGGAAAGGATACCCGGCCGGGCGCTGCCCGGCACCCGTTTCAAGCCAGAGCGCAGGCAAAAGCAACAGCAACAGCGTGGTTCATGGCTCTGGGTTGCTGCGTGTTTGGCGGGGCAGGAGGGGCAGGCAGGACACGCCGTAAACCCGTCCATGGGGGCTCGATGGCGCCATCCATGGCGCCAACGGTCCTGCCTGCCCCTCCCGCCCCGCCTTCGACAGTTTCCCGGTGACGGATGGACGTGCTTCGTGGCGTCGCGCTTGCTCGACAGAAGCGGTGGGTCGAACGGAAACAAGAAGGGGTCGGAGCCGTTTTCCTGCGGAAAACGGATCCGACCCCACAACGAGTGCGCGCAGCGCGCGACCCGCTTTTGATTTTCTTTTTCTTTTCCGTGGCTGGACGCACACGGGAACTGTCAGAGGCCGGGGGGGGGGGGGGGGGGGGGGGGGGGGGGGGGGGGCGCCCCGCGGCGCCCCCCCCCCCCCCCCCCCCCCGGGCCGCCCCCCCCCCCCCCCCCCCCCCCCCCCCCCCCCCCCGGCCAAGCGCGGCTTTTGCTTTACTCGGCCAAGCAGCCAGCCACGAGGGGCTGTGCCGTTGGCTGAAAACTCAGTAACGCTTGATCCCCGGCACCGTGCAACCTTCAATCTGCGCGTGCGCCGACACCGCATTCTCCTTCTCGCCCCGCGCCAGCCGCGACTGCTCGATCGTCGCCCAGTGACGGCGGCACAGCGGCCCGGTCTTCGAGCCCAGATCCACGGCCTTGCGCGCGAACGTCTCCGCCTGTGCCCACTGCCCCTGCAGCAGCGCCAGTTCGGCACGCTCCTGCAGCACCGCCGGGTCACCAGCCACGATCTCCAGCGCATGGTCCAGGCTGCTGGCGGCACCGGCGAGGTCGTTGGCCTGGCGCTGCGCCTGTGCGGCCAGCCTCAGGTCTTCCACCTGCGAATCACGCAGCGGCTGCACCGACAGTTCCTTGTCGTCCGGACCCGCTGCAGCATCCACGGCCGCCAGGCGCTGCGCCGGCGTGGTGGTGTCGACCGGCTTGACTACCGGCGGCGCGCTGCTCACGCAGGCGGCCAGGGCCAGACTTAGGCCGGTCAGGGCCAGGGGCTGCAGCAGGGTTCGCATGTTCATCGGCATCATCGGCTCGGGGGAGGAGTGGTGGCGGCAGGTTCGGCGGGTGCTTCCGGCTTGCGGTCCAGGCCGAACCAGCTGCGCCAGCCACCGCCCTCGCCTTCAGCCTCGCCCTGCCCCTCGGGCGACGCGGCCGGCGCGCACGGCGCATAGGCAGGCGCATAGCCCACCACGAACGGGAAACGACGCGCGCCGGGGCAGCCTTCATCGGTGCTGTTGAGACCGGTGGGAGCCACCGGCTGCCAATCCAGGCCCTTGTTGCTGACCCGCAATGGCGCACTCGGCAGGCGCTGGAAGATGCCCGACCAGACCCGCATCGCGCCAGTGGCGCCATACAGGCCGGCCTGCTGGTTCTGATCGTTGCCGATCCAGATCACCGCCAGGTGGTCGCCGGTGTAGCCGGCATACCAGCTGTCACGGCCATCGTTGGTGGTGCCGGTCTTGCCGGCTGGCTGCAGACGGCCGAGGCCATCAGCATTGAGCCGCTGCGCGGTACCACTGGCGACGACCTGCTGCAGGCCGACACTGATCAGGTTGGCGGCAATCGAATCGCCTTCCTGTGCCGGTGCCGGGGTCTTGTCGTAGCGCTTGAGCAGCTTGCCCTGCGGATCGAGCACGCCACGCACGGCGTGCAACGGCTGGATCTCACCCCCGGACGCGAGGAACTGGTACAGCTGCGCCATCGCATACGGGCTCTGGTCGGTCGAGCCGAGGATCACCGCCGGATTGGCCTCGGCCTTGATGCCGGCCAGCACATGGATCAGCTGGGTCACGCGCTCGGGGCCGACCTGCATGCCCAAGCGCACCGTCGCCTGGTTGTACGAATGCGCCAGCGCATCGATCAGGCGCACCGTGCCGTGGCTGCGGTTGTCGGCGTTGCCGGGGCTCCAGTTGCGGCCGCGGCCGAGCTGCACCGTCACCGGCGAATCATCGACCCAGCTGGCCAGCGAATAGCGGTCCGGCTGCGCCAGGGCCAGCAGGTACACGAACGGCTTGAGCAGCGAACCGACCGGGCGCTGCGCCTCGATCGCACGATTGAAGCCGACCTCGGACACCTCACGGCTGCCGATCACCGCCAGCACGTCGCCGTTGTGCACGTCGGTCAGCACCATGCCGGCCTGCAGTTCAGGGCGACGCTGGCTTTCCAGCGACTTGATGGTGCGGGTCACCGCGCCTTCGGCATAGGCCTGCGCGGACGGCGACATACCGGTCATCACGCTCAGGCCCGCGCCCTGCAGCGCAGATTCCGGATAGTCATGCGCAAGCTGCCGGCGGACCAGGTCGACGTAGGCGGGGAAGCGGTTGGCTGCCACCAGGCCCGGTGTCTTGGGCACACCCAACGGAGCCTTCAGCGCGCGCTGGTACTCGGCATCGTCGATCAGCGTGGCCTCGTGCAGCTTGCCCAGCACGAAGTTGCGGCGATCCAGCGCGCGTTCCGGGTTGCGCCGCGGGTCGTAGAAGGACGGCCCCTTGACCAGGCCGATCAGCAGGGCGATCTGCTCGGTCTCCAGCGACTGCAGGTCACGCCCGAACCAGAATTCGGCACCGGAGGACATGCCATGGATCGCCTGGCTGCCGCGCTGGCCCAGGTACACCTGGTTGAGATACGCCTCGAAAATCGTGCGCTTGTCGTAGCGCGCCTCCATGATCAGCGCGTACAGCACCTCATTGAACTTGCGGGTGAGCGTCTGCTCCTTGCCGATGCCAAGCAGGCCGCTGCGGGCCAGCTGCTGGGTGAGCGTCGAGGCGCCCTGGCGGCTCTGGCCACCGGAACGGATCGTCACCCACACCGCGCGCGCGATGCCGGACAGGTCGATGCCGTGATGGCGGTTGAAGTCCTTGTCTTCCACTGCCTGCAGGCCGGTCACCAGCAGGTCCGGCGCCTCGTCCATGCGGATCAGGCGGCGTTCTTCCTGCTTCTGGCCGTACAGCGTGGCGATGCGCGCCGGATCCAGCCGCGCGGCCTTCAGTGCCTTGCGGCTGTCGGCGTCGCGCAGCGAGGCCACGCCGCCATCGGCCAGCGACAGCTCCACCCGGCGCGGCGCCACCCGGCCATCGACATCGTTGTATCCACGACTGGAGATCACGAAGCGACCGCCGTTCACCGCATAGGTGGCCGGCTCCTTGCCCTGGCCGTCATCACGATAGGCGGAGGCGGCCAGTTCGGTCTTCAGCGTGGACGCATCCATCGCCTTGCCGGGGGTGAGCACCAGCGGGCGCGCATACACGCGCGTCGGGATCTGCCAGCGCAGCTCGCCGAAACGCTGGGTCACCTGCTGGTTCAGGTACAGCGTATAGGGAATGAGGAAACCCAATCCCAATGCGACCGCAGCCATGCTCCAGGTGATCAGCCGGCGCCGCCACAGCGGACCGCTGTCCTGCGGGTCGTCGTCGAAATCGTCGATGTCGTCGGAATCGTAGCGTCGGGGCACGGGAATGCGAGAATGTAGGGTCTGGCGAGTCTACCCCAGCCACTGCGGCTGGCGAGTTCTCCCGGGTTCCCCTGCTTAAGCTGGAGTTGCAACCGGATGGCGATGTCCCTGGCCGAGATCCGATACCTGATCAACCGCCTGTCGGGCCTGGCCCGCCGGAGCCTGGCAAGCCTGCGCACCCGCGGGTGGCGGGCCACCTGGCAACGCATCCGCGTGCACACCCAGCGCGCCGTTCCCGCGCCGCGCACGCCGCTGTTCCTGCCGCCAGCACAGGCTTTCGCTCCCTTCACGGTGCCGTTCAGCGAGTTGCCGGAGGTAAGCATCGTCATCCCGGTCTACAACCACGTCGACCACACCCTGGCCTGCCTCCGCGCCCTGGCGGCACACCCGCCCGCAGCCGCGTGCGAGATCCTGGTGGTGGATGACGGCAGCAGCGACGCTACCGCACAGTGGATGCCGCAGGTGGCGGGCTTGCGCTATGAGGTGCGTGCGCACAACGGCGGCTTCATCGAAGCCTGCAACGAGGGTGTATCGCGCGCACGCGGCCGCTACGTGGTGCTGCTCAACAACGATACGGTGCCGCAGCCGGGCTGGCTCGACGCCCTGCTGGACACCTTCGGCAGCGTCCCCGACGCCGGCCTGGTCGGCAGCCAGCTGCTGTATCCCGATGGCCGCCTGCAGGAATCGGGCGGAGTGATCTTCGCCGATGGCAGTGGCTGGAGCTATGGCCGCTTCGAGGCCGCTGACGACCCGCGCTTCGCCAGCCTGCGCGACGTCGACTATTGCTCCGGTGCGGCGCTGATGCTGCCGCGTGCCCTCTGGCAGCAGCTGGACGGCTTCGATACCCGCTACAAGCCAGCGTACTACGAGGACACCGACCTGGCCTTCCGCGTGCGTGCACAGGGCCTGCGCGTGCTGGTGCAGCCGGCCAGCCGGGTGATCCACGACGAGGGCACCAGCAACGGCACCGACACCGGCAGCGGGGTGAAGGCCTACCAGGTGCGCAACCAGGCCATCTTTGCCGCTCGCTGGGCCACCGAGCTGGCCGGCCATCCGGCGGTCGGCGCAGTGCCGTCGCCAGCGCTGCTGCTGCGCGGCCGGCGCCAGGTGCTGATCCTGGACGAGGAAGTACCGCAGCCCGATCGCGATTCCGGGTCGCTGCGCCAGGTCAATCTGATCCGCCTGCTGCTGCAGGGCGGTGCCCACGTGGTATTCGTCCCGACCCGGCGCGAGCATGCCGGCGCGGCGACCGAGGCGCTGCAGCGGATGGGCGTGGAAGTCTGGTACGCCCCCTTCCTGGACGGTGTAGCCGGCTGGCTGCGCAGCCATGGGTCGCGTTTCGACGTGGCGATGCTGGTGCGCCACCACGTCGCCCACGAGTGCCTGCCCCTGCTCAAGCGCTATGCGCCGCAGGCACGAACCGTGTTCGACACGGTCGACTTGCACTACCTGCGCGAGCGCCGCGGTGCCGAAGTGGCGGGTGATGCGGCCCTGCTGCGCGCAGCAGAACGCACCCGCAGCAGTGAATTGGCAGTGATGGAGCAGTGCGACATCACCGTGCTGGTCAGTGCGGCCGAACGGGAGCAGCTGCAGGCCGATGCGCCGCGGGTACGGGTGGAACTGATTTCCAACCTGCACGAGGTTGCCGGCGCCGGCGCTGTCTACGAGCAACGACACGATCTGGTGTTTGTCGGTGGCTTCCGCCATCCGCCGAACCTGGACGGCATGGAGTGGTTCATCGGCGAAATCTTCGCCCACATCCGCGCCCGGCTGCCGGAGGTACGCCTGCACTGCATCGGCGCTGCGGCGCCGGAATCGTTGCTGGCACTGGCCGCACGCCACCCCGGCGTGCAGATGCACGGCTTCGTCGAGGACATCACGCCCTACATGGACGGCGCGCGCATTGCCATCGCACCGCTGCGGTTCGGTGCCGGCGTGAAAGGCAAGATCAACCTGAGCATGGCCCATGGCCAGCCGGTGGTCGGTACCACCTGCGCCGTGGAAGGCATGCACCTGCATCCTGGCCAGGACGTACTGGTGGCCGATGACGCTGCCGGTTTCGCCGATGCGGTGGTCCGCCTGTACCAGGACCCGCAGCTGTGGCAGCAATTGTCCGATGCCGGCCTGGCCAACGTCGCCGAACATTTCTCACTCGACGCCGCCCGTGCGACCGTGCAGCGGGTGTTCTTCGCCTAGTCCACCCGTCCACCGGCGCGGCGCAGGCGATCTTCAAACGCCGGCAGTTCGGCCAGATCCGGCTGCAGCAACCGCGCCTGTTCGGCGGCATGCGCGGCGAAGGCCAGGTCACCGTTACCGAGCCGCTCGCTGCCGATCGCCAGCCAGCGCTGGGCCAACCGCAGCCGCGCCGAGGGCAGTCCGGCTGCGGTCGGTGACAGGGTCTGCCAAGCCTGCAGGCAGGCGCCTGCCGCCTGCACGCGGTTCTGCCGCAGATTGTCGTCGAAGCAGCGTCGGCTGGCGGGCAGCAAGCGTGCGGCGGCTGCCTTCACCCGCGCATCGCGGGGAGCCAGCGACTGGGCTTCGCGCAACGCGTCGAACGCGCTGTGCCCGGGTGGGCTGATCCACTGCCCCGCGCGCTCGGCACGTTCGATCTTCCGCAGGTGGTCGCGCAGCTGGCGTTCGCGCTGCGCCGTGCTGACCGCGGGCTGCTGCAGAGCCCGCTGCGCCTGCTGCGCGCGCTGCAGGCGCTGCGCCAGTTGTTGCCGGACGGCCTGCGAAGCCCCCAGCTCCGCCGCCAGGGCCGCATCACGTTGCGCCGCATCGAACTGGAAGTCGTCGGCGGACTTCTGGCTGCGTGCAACCACTGCCTGCAGGGTCTGCTCACGCCCGCGCTGCGCATTGGAATCATCGGCGGCCACCACCAGCACCGCCTGGAAACCCTTGGCCGCAGCTTCCAGCTGCTGCCGTCGCAACGCACGCTGCGCCTGCCGCAGGCGCCGGTCGGCCGCGCGCGCGAGGGCCTCCTCGCTCGCCGGCAGATCGGCATGACCGGCATCGAACTGACGGGCACGACGCAGGAGCGCAGCCGCCTCGGCCAACTCCCCTCGCTCTGCCAGCGTGCGTGCCTGCAGCAGCAGGTCGCTCAGCGCATCTTCGCGCCCTTCCAGCGCCGGCAGGTTGTCCGGCTGCAGGGCCAGGATGCGCTGGAACAAGGGCAACGCACTGCTGTCGCCGTCATCCAGGCGTCCGGCCGCGAACGCGTTACGCGCCTGCGCCAACAACGCACCAATACCGGCTCCGGCGCTACGTCGCGCCTGCAACTGGCGGGCGACCGCATCGGCGTCGCCCTGCGGCACCTGCAGCTCACGGGCCAGTGCCAGGGCCTGCGCGCTGCCGTCCAGGTCATCCGCCTGCAGGCGATCGCGCGCCTGTTGCAGCGCTGCCGCGCCGGTATTGGCGAGGCCCTGGCGCGCCTGCGGGCGATCACCGTCCAGCGCCAGCGCCGCCTGGTAGCGCTCGCGCGCACCACTGCCGTCGGCATCGCTCAGGCGCCCAGCCGCCAATGCACGATCCCCCTCGGCCAGCAGCTGTTCGATCTGCGGCTCATCCCAGAACCAATCTGCCAACGGCTTGCGCAGCAGGACCAGCAGCACGAACACGGCCAGCGCTGCGAGCAGCGCCCAGCGCCAGATCCGGCGCGCATGGCGCGCCTGCAGCCACCACCAACGCCCCTCGCGACGGACACGGTCCAGCGCAGGATGTTCAGCGCCATGCGGGCGATGCGGGGGCTCGCGTTCCATGCGTGCAGGGTAGCCGGGGCAGCGTGAAGCTCAGCCGAGGCGACGCGCCTCGCTCACGCCCGGCAGCGCATCGAGCTTGCCCAGCAGCGTCGACAACTGCCCGTAGTCACTGACCTTCAGGCGCAGCCGCAGATGGGCACGGCCACTGTTGCGCACGTTGTCACTGTGGATGTCGAGCACGTAGGCGTCTTCCTGGGCGATCAGGTTGGTGATGTCCTTCAGCAGCCAGCGGCGATCGACCGCATCGACCACGACGTCCACCTCGTAGCCGCCCCCAGCCTGGCCCCACTCCACCGGCAGGATGCGCTGCGGGCTGCTGGCCGCCAGCCGGGCCAGCGCGGCGCAGTCTGCACGATGCACGGTGACACCCCGGCTACGGGTCAGGTAGCCGACGATCGGCTCGCCGGCCACCGGCTGGCAGCAGCGTGCCAGCTGCACCAGCAGGTTGCCCACGCCCTGCACGGTGAACTTGGACTTGCCCAGGTTCTCGCGGCGCGCGGTCGGCCGCGGCAGAGCCGGTGCGGGCGCGGGCTGGCTGGCGGCACGCTCCGCCTCCAGCAGCGCACGGCTGACCTGGTTCGGGCCGGTATCGCCCAGCGCCACCTGGATGTACAGGTCATCGACGCTGTCGGCATGGAACTTCTTCGCCGCCACAGCCAGGTCCGCGTGCTGCAGGCCCAGCCGCTTCAGCTCGCGCTCGAGTAGCTCGCGACCGGCCTGCACGTTGCGCGCGCGGTCCAGCTTGTGGAACCAGCTGCGCACCTTCTCGCGCGAGCGGTTGCTGGCCAGGAAGCCGTTGGCCGGCATCAGCCAGTCGCGGCGCGGATCGGCCTCCTTGCCGGTCAGGATCTCGACGCGGTCGCCGCTGCGCAGGCGGTAGGTCAGCGGCACGATGCGGCCGTTGACCTTGGCGCCGCGGCAGCGGTGCCCGACCATGGTATGCACCTGGTAGGCGAAATCGAGCGGCGTAGCGCCCTGCGGCAGGTCCAGCACCTCGTCCTTCGGGCTCAGCGCATAGACCCGGTCCTCGGTCAGCTCAGCATCAAGCGCCCCGGCCAGTTCATTGCCCTGCCCGTCCTGCGCCTGTTCCAGCAACTGGCGCATCCAGGTGATCTTGCGGTCGAAGGACTTCTCCGCGCCCTTGCCACCTTCCTTGTACTTCCAATGCGCGGCCACGCCCAGCTCGGCCTGCGAATGCATTTCATGGGTGCGGATCTGCACTTCGATGGTGCGACCTTCCGGGCCGACCACGGCGGTATGCAGCGAGCGATAGTCGTTGGCCTTCGGGCGTGCGATGTAATCATCGAACTCGCTCGGTACCGGTGCCCACAGCGCGTGCACCACGCCCAACGCGGCATAACAGGCGGCAACGTCGTCGACCATCACGCGCACCGCACGGATGTCATACAACTGGTCGAAGGCCAACCGCTTCTTCTGCATCTTCCGCCAGATGCTGTAGATGTGCTTCGGGCGGCCGCTGACTTCGGCCTTGATGCCCTGGGCGACCAGCTCGCGCGACAATACCTTCTTGACGTTCTCGACGTAACGCTCGCGGGCGATGCGGGTTTCATCCACCTCGCGGGCGATGCGGCGGTAGGTTTCCGGTTCCAGGTGGCGGAACGCCAGGTCCTCCAGCTCCCACTTCAGCTGCCAGATGCCCAGCCGGTTGGCCAGGGGCGCGTGGATGTCGCGGGTCAGCTGGGCCAGCGCGCGCCGCTGCTCCTCGTCCAGCTTGTCGGCCGCACGCATCCTCGCGAGCTGGCGCGCCAGCAGGATCGGCACCACGCGCAGGTCGCGGATGATCGCCAGCAGCAGCCGGCGCAGGCCCTCACTGTTGCGCCCCGCCTCACGGCCGGCATGCAGCGCCCACACTGGATCGGCCGCATCCTGGCCATCCAGCAGGCCGGTCACCGCCGCCTTGTGGTTGCCCAGCGGCAGCTGGTCCAGGCTGGCGCGCAGGCCCGGCAGGTCGAACAGCAATGCGGCCACCACCGCGCCTTCGTCGGCCGAGAGCATCGCCAGCGCATCGAGGGTATCGCCCAGCACCGACCAGCTGGCACGCATCTGGTGGTCGCAATCCGGCGCTTCCCAATGCTCACGCAGGGCCTGGCGCAGCGGAGCAGGCAGCACCGCTGCCGAGGGACGGTTCAACAAGGCATCCAGGCCGGGGACGGAAGCGCGGTTCACAGCATCGAGCAGGCAAGACAGAGGCCCCTACACTAGCGCCGGCGCCGTTCAGGGACAATCACTGCACCTACCATCACCCGGCATGAAGACATGCCGCTACACTCGCCCACACACCCAGGAGAGACCCGCCATGCCTTCGATTGCCCCGCGCGTCCGTCCACGGCTGCTGGCCTGTGCCGCCGTGCTGCTGTCCCTGTCCGCGCCTGCGCTGGCCCAGCGCGTGGTGGAGGGCGACCTGCAGCAGCAGATGTCGCCCTCCGAGTTCAAGGCCGCCGGCCTGGACAAGCTCAGTGCCGGTGAACTGGCCACGCTCAACCGCTGGCTGCAGGGCAAGGTCGAGGCGGCCACCACCCAGGCCGTCGCCGCAGCGCGCGAAGAAGGCCGCCAGGAAGTGATCAAGAAGAACCGCGGCTTCCTGGACTTCGGCAGCAGCGAACCGATCGAAAGCAACCTGCAGGGTGAATTCCGTGGATTCGGCCAGGGCCGCCGCTACGTGCTGCAGAACGGCCAGGAGTGGGAGCAGATAGACGCCACGCACTATTCCGGTGGCCGCAAGGACGCCCCGGGCGTCAGCATGCGCCCAGGGGTGATGGGCGCCTGGTATATGAAGGTGGACGGGGTAAACGTGCAGCCGAAGGTTCGCCGCACCAAGTAACGTCCGGGCATTCCGGCCGTGCCCGGCTCCCTGCCCGGCCGGCCCCGGTCGCCCGAGGGGGCGGCCGGGGCGCGCTCAGGCCTGGCGCAATGCAGCCACGCGCTGCGCCAGCTTCTTCGCCGAGATGCCGGTGCGTGCCCCCAGCTCCTGCGCGAACAGCGATACCCGCAGTTCTTCCAGATCCCAGCGCAGCGCCTGCCATTGCGGGCGATCACGCAGGCCCTGCTGCTCGCCCGCCTCCAGCGCTTCCAGGAACGGATGCAGTTCCAGCATGCGCGCCTGGTCGCGCGGCGGATCACGCTTGGCACGTTCGGTGCGCAGGATCATCGCCTTCAAGTAACGCGGGTACTGCGCCAGCGCGTCGGCCGGCGTGTCGCGCAGGAAGCCGGGGTGGATCAGCCCGGCCAGCTGCGCTTCCATGTCGTCCAGGTTGCCGCGCGCCCAGCCCATCAGCGGCGCCTCCAGCATCGGCTTCAGCTCCGCCACCAGCGCCAGGATGGATTCGGCCAGCTTCAGCCGCGACATCGCCTCGCCAAACAGGGCCTTGGCGGCATGCTCGCGGCGCTGCTCGAAGGCCGCCGCATCACGGATGTCTTCCAGGCCCTCGGCCAGCACCGCGTTCATCGCTGCATCGACCAGGTCACCACGCAGGCGCTCCTGCGATTCGATCGCGGCATACAACAGGCCGGTCTTGGCACCGACCGGCAACTGCTTGCGTGCCTGCTTCACCTTGTCGGCCAGGGCGATCTCCAGCAGGCGGCGCACGCCCAGCGGATGGGCGTCCTGCGCCTGCTGGCGGTCGGCGAAGATGCGCAGCGCCACGCTGTCGCCCTCGTCCAGCAGCGCCGGATAGGCCGGCACGCCGGCTTCACCGGGTACCTGCAGCGGAATCGGCGTGGCCGGGAACGTGCGCAGGCCGTCAGCCGCCATCTCGCGCCCGGCACGCGCGGCGAAGGCATCGCCAGCACGGCCACCGAATTTCGCGCGCAGCGCTTCCAGATCACGCGAGGTGGCCAGCACCTTGCCCTGTTCGTCGCGCAGCCGCAGGTTCATGTGCAGGTGTGGCTCGATCGAACCCGGCTCGAAATCCAGTGCGGTCACCGTCGCGCCGGTCGCACGTGACAGGAAACGCGCCAGCTCGCCGGTGATGGCATCGGCGCTGGGCTGCGGGAAGGCCTCGTAGAACGCGCGACCGAAGTCCGGCGCCGGCACGTAGTTGCGGCGCATCGCCTTGGGCAGGCTGCGGATCAGTGCCGAGGCCTTGTCGGCAACAAAGCCCGGCGCCAGCCAGCCCAGCTGCACCGGGTCCAACGCGTTGAGCAGGTGCAGTGGCACGTCCAGGGTGACGCCATCGTCGTCGGCCCCCGGTTCGAAGCGGTAGTGCAGCGGCAAGCGCGCCTGGCCCAGCGCCAGGTACTTCGGATAGCGCTCCTGTTCGCTGCCCTCACCGGGCAACAGGTCTGCCAACGACCAGTGCAGCGCCTTGCGCTGTTCCGGCGCCAGCCCTTTCCACCAGCTATCCAGTCCCGCCGCCGAGTGGATCTGCGGCGGCACCCGGTCCAGGTACCAGCGTGCCTGCCAGTCTTCGTCGGCAACGATGCCGGCGCGGCGCAGCTTGGCTTCTTCCCCGCGCGCGACCTCCAGCACCTTCTGGTTGTCGGCGACGAAACTGGCACGGGTATTGATCTCGCCGGTCACCAGCGCCTGGCGCACGAAGATGTCATGCGCCTCGCCCGGCGCGATGCGGCCGTAATGGACCGGTTTCTTCGGTGCCAGCACCAGGCCGAACAGGCTGATCTGCTCGGACGCCAGCACCTGGCCCTGCGCGCGCGACCAGTGCGGGTCGAAGTGCTTGCGCAGCAGCAGGTGCGGCAGTTCGGCGATCACCCAGTCCGGCTCGATCGCGGCCAGGGTCATGCCCCATACCTTCTGCGTATCCAGCAGGTTGGCCACCAGCAGCCACGGCGGTGGCCGCTTGGCCAGCGCCGAGCCGGGGAACGGCAGGAAGCGGCGCTGGCGTGGTGCCTGGAAATCGCCCTTCTCGGTGCGGTGGCCGATCTGCGTCGGCAGGCCCGCCACCAGCGCCCGGTGCAGGGTCTGGTAGGCAGCGGCACGCACGCGTTCGCTGAAGCCGCCGCCGACGGGCGCCTGTTCCTTCTGCGCGCGCGCGGCCGCCGGTGCCGGTGCGGCCTCGGCCTTGCCTTCGCGGGCCAGGCGCGCGGCACGATGCAACTGGCCGCGGGTGGCCTTTACTGCGGCCGCGTCATCACGCGCCGGTGCCGGCGCACTGCTGCCGGCCAGCAACGGTGCCATCGACGCCTCGCTGGCCTCTTCCTTCCAGCCCAGTTCCTCGCACAGCAGCCGCAGCTGGCGATGCAGCTCGCGCCACTCGCGCATGCGCAGGAAGCCGAGGAAATGACGTCCGCACCAGTCGCGCAGCTTGGACTGGGTCAGGTCTTCGTGGGCCTGCCGGTAGGCATCCCACAGGCGCAGCACGCCGACGAACTCGGAGCGGCCATCGGCGAACTGCGCATGCGCGTTGTCGGCGGCACCGCGCGCTTCCGGCGGGCGTTCGCGCGGGTCCTGGATGCCCAGGAACGAGGCAATCACCAGCATCGGCCGCAGGCAGCCTGCAGCCTGTGCGGCGACCAGCATGCGCGCCAGCTTCACGTCCACCGGCAGGCGCGCCATCTGCTTGCCGATGGTGGTCATGCGCCGCTCGGCATCGATCGCGCCCAGCTCGGTCAGCTGCTGCCAGCCATCGGCAACGGCACGCTCGTCCGGCGCCTCCAGGAACGGGAACTCCTCGATGCGGCCCAGGCCCAGCTGCAGCATGCGCAGGATCACGCCGGCCAGGCTGGAGCGGCGGATTTCCGGATCGGTGAACTCCGGCCGCGCCTGGAAATCCGCCTCGGCGTACAGGCGGTAGCAGATGCCTTCGGCGATACGGCCGCAGCGACCCTTGCGCTGGTTGGCGCTGGCCTGCGAGATCGGCTCGATGTGCAGGCGATCCAGCTTGTTGCGCGGGCTGTAGCGCTTGACGCGGGCGAAGCCCGGATCGACCACGTAGCGGATGCGTGGCACCGTCAAAGAGGTCTCGGCCACGTTGGTGGCCAGCACGATGCGCCGGTTCGGCCCGGGGTTGAACACCCGGTCCTGGTCCTGGTTGGACAGGCGCGCGTACAGCGGCAGCACCTCGGTATTGCGGTACTTGCGCCGTTCCAGCGACTGGTGCGCATCGCGGATCTCGCGCTCGCCCGGCAGGAAGATCAGCACGTCGCCGCGTGCGTCCAGGCGAGTGATCTCGTCGATGGCCGACACGATGGCATCGTTGACGGTGCGCTCGCCCTGGTCTTCGCCCTCACCTTCCAGCGCGCGGTAGCGCACTTCCACCGGGTAGGTACGGCCTTCGACGCTGATCACCGGCGCATTGTCGAAATGCTGGGCGAAGCGTTCGGTGTCGATGGTGGCCGAAGTGACGATCAGCTTCAGGTCCGGGCGCTTGCGCAGCAGCTGCTTCAGGTAGCCCAGCAGGAAGTCGATGTTGAGGCTGCGTTCGTGTGCCTCGTCGACGATGATCGTGTCGTAGTTCGACAACCAGCGGTCGCTGGCGATCTCCGCCAGCAGAATGCCGTCGGTCATGAACTTGATGCGGCTGTCGTCGCTGACCTTGTCATTGAAGCGCACCTGGTAGCCCACCAGCTGGCCCAGTTCGCTCTGCAGTTCCTGCGCCACGCGGCTGGCTACCGCACGTGCGGCGATCCGTCGCGGCTGGGTGCAGCCGATCATGCCGGCCTGGCCACGGCCTGCGGCCAGGCACAGTTTCGGCAGCTGGGTGGTCTTGCCCGAACCGGTTTCACCGGCGATCACCACCACCTGGTGGTCGCGGATCAGTTTGATGATCGCGTCGGCTTCACGCGCAATCGGCAGCTGCGGGTCCAGAGTAATGGACGGCTGCTGTTGCGCCCGCACCTGCCGGCGCTGCACCGACGCCTGCAAGGCCTGCTCGAAAGTAGCGGCCAGTGCCGCATCCTGCGGCTTGGCCTGGCAACGCGAGAGCATTCCCAGCAAACGGCCCCGGTCGCGGCTCATGGCGCCGTCGATGGCGGCGCGCTGTTGGCGCAGGCGGGGCGATGGATTTTTATCGATAGAGTTCATCAATCGGTTCGTTCAAAACTTTGAAAGCGACCAGTCATCACGACCGGTTTATTGTGAAGGCCAACGATTCCACAAGGAGGAACCCCATGGCGAAGACCAAGAGCACGACCAAGGCCAAGACCGGCAAGCAGAAGCTTGCAGCGGCGGCACCGTCGGCGCCGAACATCGATATCGGGATCACCCAGGGCGACCGCAAGAAGATCGCCGACGGTCTGTCGCGCTTCCAGGCCGACGCGTTCACGCTCTACCTGAAGACGCACAACTTCCACTGGAACGTGACCGGGTCGATGTTCAACTCGCTGCACACCATGTTCGAGACGCAGTACACCGAGCAGTGGGCGGCACTGGACGACGTGGCCGAGCGCATCCGCGCGCTGGGCTTCAATGCCCCGGGCTCCTACCGGGAATTCGCTGCGCTGACCTCGATCGTCGAGGAACCGGGCCTGACCGACAGTGCGGACTGGCGTGAAATGGTACGCCAGTTGGTGGTCGCCAACGAAGCGGTATGCCGTACGGCGCGTGAAGTGCTGGATGTGGCGGCCAAGGGTGACGATGCCCCGACCGAGGATCTGATGACCCAGCGCCTGCAGACCCACGAGAAGTACGCCTGGATGCTGCGTTCCCTGCTGCAGTAAGGGTTGGGGGGGGCGGCAGGGCTGCGCCCTGCACCCGCAGAGGCAACTGCAACGTCAACGTCAACGTCAAAAGCGGGCTATCCGTGGGTTGGCGGGGCGGGTCCAGTTGCGGGGGACGCCGTGAATACGTCCATGTAGGCTCGGTCGCCGCATCCATGCGGCTCACGCCCCCGCAACCGGACCCACCCCGCCTTCGACAGTTTTCCGCGATCTGCCAGCAAAGCCATTGGGGTCAGATCCGTTTTCCGCAGGAAAACGGATCTGACCCATTTTGTTTGTCGATATCTGACAGATTTCATCCACGCATGGCGTGGATCTACCGCCCACCGGGCCAAGTCCGGGGGAGAGCCCCCTGAGTCAGGGGGCGGACGCGAAGCGGCGGGGGTCTGGGAGCTGGTAAGTGAGGCCCGCGTTTCGCGGAGCGAAGCGTGGGAGCGGCAGCGCGCATGCGATGGCGCGTTCCCAGGGCGCAGCCCTGCCGACTCCCCCGCCGGGGTAAACTAGCGCGATGGCTTCCCGTCCCGCGCACGACCTGCTCCAACGCGTCTTTGGTTACGACGATTTCCGTGGTCCGCAGCAGGACATCGTGGAGCATGTGGCTGCCGGTCACGACGCCCTGGTGCTGATGCCCACCGGCGGCGGCAAATCGCTGTGCTACCAGGTCCCGGCCCTGCTGCGTGACGGTTGCGGCATCGTCATCTCGCCGCTGATCGCACTGATGCAGGACCAGGTCGAAGCCCTGCGCCAGCTCGGCGTGCGCGCCGAGTACCTGAATTCAACCCTGGATGCCGAGACCGCCGGCCGCGTCGAGCGCGAGCTGCTCGCCGGCGAACTGGACATGCTGTATGTCGCCCCTGAGCGGCTGCTGACCGGGCGTTTCCTGTCGCTGCTGTCGCGCAGCCAGATCGCCCTGTTCGCCATCGACGAAGCACACTGCGTGTCGCAGTGGGGCCATGACTTCCGCCCCGAATATCGCCAGTTGACCGTGCTGCACGAGCGTTGGCCGCAGATCCCGCGGATCGCGCTGACCGCCACCGCCGATCCGCCGACCCAGCGCGAGATCGCCGAGCGCCTCGATCTGCAGGAAGCGCGCCATTTTGTCAGTTCCTTCGACCGCCCCAACATCCGCTACACCGTGGTGCAGAAGGACAACGCCCGCAAGCAGCTGACCGACTTCCTGCGCGGCCACCGTGGCGAGGCCGGCATCGTCTACTGCATGTCGCGGCGCAAGGTCGAGGAGACCGCTGAATTCCTCTGCGGCCAGGGCTTCAACGCTCTGCCTTACCACGCCGGCCTGCCGCCGGAAGTGCGCGCCGGCAACCAGCGCCGCTTCCTGCGCGAGGACGGCATCGTGATGTGTGCCACCATCGCCTTCGGCATGGGCATCGACAAGCCGGACGTGCGCTTCGTCGCGCATACCGACCTGCCCAAGTCGATGGAGGGCTACTACCAGGAAACCGGACGCGCAGGCCGCGATGGCGAAGCCGCCGAGGCCTGGCTGTGCTACGGCCTGGGTGATGTGGTACTGCTCAAGCAGATGATCGAGCAGTCCGAGGCGGGCGAAGAGCGCAAGCAGCTGGAGCGGGCCAAGCTCGACCATCTGCTGGGCTACTGCGAATCGATGCAGTGCCGCCGCCAGGTGCTGCTGGCCGGCTTCGGCGAGACCTACCCCCAGCCGTGCGGCAACTGCGACAACTGCCTGACGCCACCGGCCTCGTGGGACGCGACCATACCGGCACAGAAGGCGCTGAGCTGCGTCTACCGCAGCGGCCAGCGCTTCGGTGTCGGCCACCTGATCGACATCCTGCGCGGCAGCGAGAACGAGAAGGTGAGGCAGCAGGGCCACGACAAGCTGAGCACTTATGCCATCGGCCGCGACCTCGATGCACGCACCTGGCGCAGCGTGTTCCGCCAGCTGGTCGCGGCCAGCCTGCTGGAAGTGGACAGCGAGGGTCACGGTGGCCTGCGCCTGACCGATGCCAGCCGCGACGTGTTGACCGGCCGCCGCCAGATCAGCATGCGCCGCGACCCGGCCAGCAGCAGCAGCGGACGCGAGCGCAGCGCGCAGCGCACCGGCCTGTCGGTACTGCCGCAGGACCTGGCCCTGTTCAACGCGCTGCGCGGCCTGCGCGCCGAACTGGCCCGGGAACAGAACGTACCGGCGTTCGTGATCTTCCACGACAGCACGCTGCGCAACATCGCCGAGCGGCGCCCGACCAGCCTGGATGAACTGGCCCGGGTCGGCGGCATCGGCGGTACCAAGCTGAGCCGCTATGGCCCGCGCCTGGTCGAGATCGTGCGCGAAGAGGGGTAAGCCGGGCTCGGCTCTACATTGGTGCGGCTCCAACCTTGAACCGGCCATTCAGCCGGAAGTGCATCCGCACCCGCTTGCGGCTAAATTAGCGCCATGTCCCTGGCCTCGACCCTGCTCCGCGTCGTGCTCATGCTCAGCCTGTTGCTCAACGGGCTGAACGCGGCCATGGCCCGTGGTCACGAAGAAATGGGGCGGATGGCCCACGCCGCAGCCGCTGCTGTTGATGGCGGCACTGCCGACTGCCACCACCACGCCGGCACGCAGGCCGACCCGGCCCCGCAGGCCAAGGCCCCGGCCCACGACGCCCACTGCCAGATCAAGGACTGCGTGCGCAGCTGCGCCCAGCACCCGCTGCTGGTGGTGCAGCCGTTGCCGTTCATGGCCGGACCGGCACTGTCGCTGGCCCCGCAGCCGATGCCGGCCACCGGCCGGCCCGCGCCGCCGCTGCCGCCGATCTCACGCCCTCCCATCGGCTGATTCCACACGCACCGTGCGCCCTGCGCACCGCAGCCGGCCGCCTGCCGGCGTCTTTACGTGTCTGGAGTCACCACCATGAATACCCGCATCCCCCGCGGTCCGGGCGCTGTGCCCATGCCGTCGCGCCGCCTGTTCGTGCAGGGCCTGGCCGCCGGTGGCGTGGTTGCCGGCATCGCCGCTGTCGGCGTGCCGCAGCGCGCGCTCGCCGCCGCCACTGCCGCCCCACGCCTGGCCGGCGCCCCCGCCGTGCTCAGCGACACCCGCATCGAACTGGCCATCGGCGAATCGCTGGCCAACTTCACTGGCCGCACCCGTCCGGCGATCACCGTCAATGGATCGCTGCCGGCACCGATCCTGCGCTGGCGTGAAGGCCAGACGGTGGATCTGTTCGTGCGCAACGCCCTGGAACGCCACCCGACCTCGATCCATTGGCACGGCATCCTGCTGCCTGCGAACATGGACGGTGTGCCGGGACTGAGCTTCAATGGCATCGGCCCCGGTGAGACCTACCACTACCACTTCGAACTGAAGCAGTCGGGTACCTACTGGTACCACAGCCACTCGATGTTCCAGGAGCAGGCCGGCCTGTACGGCGCGCTGATCATCGACCCGGCCGAGCCGGCGCCCTACCAGCACGACCGCGAGCACGTGATCCTGCTGTCCGACTGGACCGACATGGACCCCGGCGCGCTGTTCCGGCGCATGAAGAAGCTCGCCGAGCATGACAACTACTACAAGCGCACCCTGCCCGACTTCCTGCGTGACGTGAAGCGCGACGGTTGGTCGGCCGCGTTGTCCGACCGTGGCATGTGGGGGCGGATGCGGATGACGCCCACCGACATCTCCGACATCAATGCGCACACCTACACCTACCTGATGAATGGCACCGCGCCGGCCGGCAACTGGACCGGGCTGTTCCGCAGCGGCGAGAAAGTACTGCTGCGCTTCATCAACGGCGCCTCGATGACCTACTTCGACGTGCGCATTCCCGGCCTGAAGATGACCGTGGTCGCCGCCGACGGCCAGTACATCCATCCGGTCAGCATCGACGAGTTCCGCATCGCGCCGGCCGAAACCTACGACGTGCTGGTGGAACCGACCGGGCAGGACGCGTTCACCATCTTCTGCCAGGACATGGGCCGTACCGGCTTTGCCGCCGGAACGCTGGCAGTCCGCCATGGCCTGCAGGCACCGATTCCCGCGCGCGACCCACGCCCGTTGCTGACGATGAGCGACATGGGGCACAACATGGGTAGTGGTGGCCATGGTGGCCATGACATGGCCGCGATGAAGGGCATGGAAGGCGGCTGCGGCGCCAGCATGGGCCACGGTGCGCACGGCGGTAGCGATGCCGCCAGCAAGGCACCGAAGCACCCGGCCAGCGAACGCAACAACCCGCTGGTGGACATGCAGAGCTCGGCCACCGAACCGAAGCTGGACGATCCCGGTATCGGCCTGCGCGACAACGGTCGCCAGGTACTCACCTACGGCGCGATGCGCAGCCTGTTCGAGGACCCCGATGGCCGCGAGCCGAGCCGCGAGATCGAGCTGCACCTGACCGGCCATATGGAGAAGTTCTCCTGGTCATTCGATGGCATTCCGTTCGCCAGCGCCGAGCCGCTGCGGCTGAACTACGGCGAGCGCATGCGCATCGTATTGGTCAACGACACCATGATGCAGCACCCGATCCACCTGCACGGCGTGTGGAGTGATCTGGAAAACGCGCAGGGCGAATTCCAGCTGCGCAAGCACACCATCGACATGCCACCCGGCACCCGCCGCAGTTACCGCGTGCGTGCCGATGCGCTCGGTCGCTGGGCCTACCACTGCCATCTGCTCTACCACATGGAAGCGGGCATGATGCGCGAAGTGAGGATCGAAGAATGAGCCACTCACTGCTTTCCCCCAGCCTGCTGGCCCTGGGCCTGGCCGCGGCATGGCCGGTATTCGCGCAGTCGCATGCTGGCCATGACATGGGCGCGATAGATCCGCCCGCAAAGACCGCCAACGCGCCGGCCGAACCGGTCGATCATTCGAAGATGGATCATTCGAAGATGGACATGGGCGCGGCGGATCACGCCGGCATGGACCACTCCACGATGGACCACTCGAAGATGGACCATTCACAGATGGACCACGAGGGGATGGGTCACGGCACGCCCGCACCGATCGAACCGCGCGAGCCGATCCCGGTTCCCACCGATGCCGACCGCGCTGCCGCATTCCCACCGATCGCGCACGATGCGATGGAGCATGCACCGCAGATCAACAGCCTGCTGCTGATCGATCGCCTCGAACACTGGGACGGCAAGAACAGCACCGGCCAGGCCTGGGAGGCCACCGGCTGGATCGGTGGCAACATCAACCGCCTGTGGTTGCGCACCGATGGCGAACGCAGCCGCGGCCGCACGGAATCGTCGTCACTGGAAGCACTGTATGGTCGCAGCGTATCGCCGTGGTGGGACGTGCTGGTCGGCGTGCGCCAGGACTTCCAGCCGGCCGACTCGCGCACCTGGGCGGCCATCGGCATCCAGGGCCTTGCACCGTACAAGTTCGAGAGCTCGGCAACGCTGTACATGGGTTCCGGCGGCCAGGTGCTGGCCAAGGCCGAGGTCGAGTACGACGTGCTGCTGACCAACCGCCTGATCCTGCAGCCGCTGCTGGAAGCCACCATCGCAGCCAAGGATGAACCGGAGTACGGCATTGGTCGCGGACTGAACAAGGTCGAAGCCGGGCTGCGCCTGCGTTATGAGTTCAGCCGCCGTTTCGCGCCGTACATCGGCATCAGCCACGAGCGCACGTTTGGCGACACCGCCGACTACGCCGGTGACCACGCGCGCGACACGCGTTGGGTGGCCGGCGTTCGCATGTGGTTCTGATCAGCGGAGTGTGAGCAACCGCCAGCCCCGGCAAACGCCGGGGCCGGCTACACTGCGCCACGTTCCAATGCAGGCTCCGCCATGTCGCTGCAGATCCGCCGCGCCACCCTTGCCGATGTCGACGCGCTGTCGGCCATCGCCATCACCACCTACAACGAAACCTGGGGCGACTCGTATCCGGCGCAGGAGCTGCAGGATTTCCTGCAGGCGCACTACAGCAGCGAACCGCAGCGCACCGAACTGTCCGACCCGCGCAGCGCGATCTGGCTGCTGATGGATGGCAACAACGTGGTCGGCTACCTGGCTGCCGGTGCCAACACCCTGCCGCATGCCGAGGCCTGCGAAGGCGACATCGAACTGAAGCGCTTCTACATCCTGGCCGACTACCAGAACGGCGGCCACGGCGCGCGCCTGATGGACGCGTTCATGGCCTGGCTGGACCAGCCGCAGCGCCGCACCCTGTGGGTGGGCGTCTGGGAGGAGAACTTCGGCGCGCAGCGCTTCTACGCGCGCTACGGCTGCAGCAAGGTCGGCGAGTACGACTTCATCGTCGGGGATACGCGCGACCGCGAGTTCATCCTGCGCCGGCTGTGACCATGCTGCACATGTAGAGTCGAGCCATGCTCGACTGCTTTGGCAATAGCCAGTCGAGCATGGCTCGACTCTACAAAAGCGAAGCACCTAGAAGTCGAACAACTCCGACAGGAAGCTGTCCTTCTTCTTTTTCTTGTACCCATGGCCGTACTGCTGGCCCCGGTTGTCCTCGTAGCGCTGGCCCAGGTGGCGGGTATCGCGATGCATCACCGGCGGCGGCGCAGCGGCCGGCTGTGCCTGCACAGGGGCGGGCGGCGGCACCGCAGCACCGGCGCCGGCACGTTCGATGATCTTGTCCAGCTCGCCACGGTCCAGCCACACGCCACGGCAACCGGGGCAGTAATCGATCTCGATGCCATGGCGCTCGGCCATCTGCAGGGTCTGGGTCTTGCACACGGGGCACAGCATGGGCATGGCTCCTGAAGGTCTGGCAACGACTCTACCTGCCCACGGATGACTGTGCGGCAACACATGACCGATGGCACAGGGACTTCCGGCGCGTGCCAGCGTCCTCGGCCGCCTTCCACACTGCACGCTGGTTCCGCAGGGAGTGCGTGCATGACCGTCCTGTCCCGCCTGCCCAACGCGGCGCGCCTGCTGCTGGTGCTCCTCGGCGTCGGCCTGGGCCTCAATCTGCGCGATGTCGCTGCGGCCGCAGGCGCGCGGATTCCCGCCTTGCCCATGCCCTACGGCGGCAGCCTGCTGGACAACGCACTGGCCGTGCTGCTGGCACTGCTGCTGGCCGCACTGCTGCGCCCCCATGGGGTAGGCCTGATGGCCAGCCTGGGGGCTGCGCGGCAACGGCTGGCGCGGCCCGATGTGGGTGCTGCTGGCCAGCCTGCCCTGCTGGCTGGGCCTGGCGCTGCTGGGCGACGCCCAACACCGCACTGACCACCCTGGATGCAACGATGCTCGCCGTGCTGTTCCCACTGGCCGAGGAAGTGCTGTTCCGCGGCCTCGGCTTCGTGTTGCTGGTGAAGCTCATGCGTGGCCCGTGGTCCCTGCTTGCGCTGCCGCAGGCGCTGCTGTTCGGTTGGGTGCACTGGCTGGGCTTCGGCGGCTTCGACGGCGGCGGCACTGCCCTGTTCGTCGGCGCGGTCATCGCACTGGGCGGCTTCATCTTCGCTTGGCTCGACCATCTGGACGGCGACACCCTGTGGTGCGGCCTGGTGCTGCATGTATCGATGAACATGGCGTGGAACGCGTTCAGCCTCGATGACGCCGTCGCGCTGGGCTGGCAGGCCACCAGCCTGCGTATCGGCACCGCGCTGCTGGCGGTGGCGGTGCTGGCCTGGCAGGTACGCCGCCGGCAGCAGCATCGGCTGTAACGCCCACTTAGCCTGGCGTGCACGCCGGGATCACCCCGGCTTGCGCATACTTGCGCGCCTTCTGCTCCCCTGTTGTCCGGAGTTGCCGCGTCATGTTGCTGTCCAAGCGCTTTGTGGAACCGCGCGTCCTGCTGATCGAGGACGCCGAGGAAACCCAGGAACTCAGCCGCCTCGCCCTGGAAAGCCAGGCCTGCCAGGTCACCGCTGTCAGCAGTGCCGAGGCCGCGCTGGGCCTGCTCAACGCCGGCGAGCCGTTCGACCTGCTGTTCACCGACGTCTGCCTGGGCGGGATCAGCGGCATCGAAACCGCCAACCGCGTGCGCGAGCATCTGCCGCAGCTGCCGATCCTGGTCACCTCCGGCATGGACCAGCATCATGTGCTGCCGCAGCTGCGCGCCGACATCCACTTCCTGCCCAAGCCGTACAGCATGAGCGAGCTGCTCGATGCCATCCGCCTGTGCTTCCGCCATGCAGCGGATGCCACGTTGATGCCGCCGCCGCAGGCCAGCGCGGCCTGAGGCAATCATTCACGCATGGCGTGGATTGAACCTGCAATCAACCGCTGCTGTACGGTCCGGTACCCGGGAACACCTTCAGCAGCGCGCGGGTGATCATGTCCGGATACACGGTGAAGTGATCCTGGTCATCGATCACCATGTTGTCCACCGTCAACGAGCGCCCGTTGGCGCGCAGCTGCTCGGCGAATTCGGCGTTGTGGCGCAGCATGTCGTTGCGGGTGAAATAGCGCGGCTCCGGCTTCACCGTTTCGAAGCTGCCGATCGACAGCACCACCGTGGTCGGCTGCGTGGGCGCCTTGGCCTCGGCCTGCATGCGCGGCACCCGATGGTTGTCGAACCACAGCGACGGGCTTGACAGGATGTAGGTGCGGAACATGTCTGGGCGCGTGGTCAGCACGTAGGCACCGAACAAGCCACCATAGGAATGACCGGCATAGGCGCGCCGCGCCGGATCAGTGCGGTAGCGCGCATCGATCATCGGCAGCACCTGCTCAGCGAGGAAATCACGGTAGTGCGCCGCGCCGCCGTAGCTGACGTCGTCGCTGTAGTCACGCGGATCGGTGCGCGCCGGATCGCTGGGCGTGTAATCGCGCGAGCGGCTCTGCTTGGACGTCAGGCCTTCCTGCGGCGGCAGCCCGACCAGGATGAAATCCTCGAGGTTCACGCCCTTCTGCCCCACCATGTTGCGCACGCTGCGCACCAGCGGGAAGGTGTACAGCGCATCGGTCACATACAGCACCGGATAGCGCTTCTCTGGATGCGCCGCGTAGTCAGCCGGCAGTGCTACCCAGATCGGATAATCGCGGCCCACCGGATCGTGCACGCGCAGCGCTTCGGTATCCGGCAGCACCACGCCCGGCACAGCGGTGGCCGCGCTTTCTTTCGCTTCATTCTGCGTTGCCGGTGGCGCCACCGACATCGCACAGCTACTCATGGCCAGGCAGGCCGCCATACTCCATCCACGCACACGCTGCATCCACACTCTCCCATTGCGGGCGGCGCACCGCATGGCACCGCTGCCGCATCCTTGCATGGCGTGCAGCCCGGTGCCAGTGCGGTCAGGGCGAGGCCGGCGGTGGTGCCGGGAACAGCGTGCGCAGCGCCTACATTGCGGCCGGGTGATAGAGGGTCGCGTGGGTTTCCTCCGGCAGTGGCAGGTACTTCACCAGCGGCGACGGCGAGGCGTGCTGCAGCAATGCGGCTAGTCGTGCGGCAGAGGCGGCCAGCTCCGGCTGCCCGCTGCTGGCCAGGAATACGTGCGGCTGCGCACGCGTCACCGCAGGCAACTGCTTGGCCACTCCGGCCAGCATCGCGCCGCGGTTCCACCACAGGCTGGGATCCAGCGCGATGTAGCTGTTGAACAGCGCCGGTTCCTGCAGCAGCGTCTCAACCACGAACAGGCCGGCCAGCGACTCACCGATCAGCGCGCGCTCGTCGGTGGTCGGGTAGCGCTGGCGTACCTGCGGCATCAGTTCATCGCGCAGAAACGTGCGGTAGGCCGCGGAACCCCCAATGCGCGGCGCGATCTTCTGGTCCTGCGGATCGCTGCTGGGGCCGGTCATGTCGCGACGGCGCTCGGTGTTCTCGATGCCGACCAGCAGGAACGGGCGCATGCTGCCATTGCCGCTCAGCACCTGCACCAGTCCTGCCACGTGCAGGAAGTCCTCATCGATGCCGCCGTCGGGCATGTAGATCACCGGCAGCGGTGTTTTCGGGTCCAGGCCCCACGGCTGCGGGCGGTAGACGTTGATGCGGCGGGTCTCGCCCAGCGCCTTCGACTCAACGGTGAAGGTCTCGCCGATCACCAGCGGGGTTGCGGCCGCTGATTGTACGGACGGCGCCGGTTCGGCGGCCATCAACGGCGCGACGGAGACGGCGGACAACAACAGCGACAGCATGATCAAGCGCATGGGGTGACCCGTCCTGGGAAAGAGGCCGAGCATAGCGCCCAGCGGCAGGCATTGGCGGCTTCTGCACGCTCAGCATCCCTGCCAGATGCATAGATCCATGCCATGCGGGGGATGACCTCCCCGCGCGCAACCGGGTACGGCTCGGTTTCCCATGCGAATCGCAGCCGAGCATGGCTCGGCTCTACAACAGTTCAACCGTCGCGGATGGGACGGATCACTGTAGAGCCGAGCCCACGCTCGGCTCAGCCCACCGCGCAAACCGCAGCCGAGCATGGCTCGGCTCTACAACACCTTGGACGTCGCAGATGCACCGATTTTTGAGTGCGTGACCCGCTGTTCCGCACCACCACGGCTGGCAAACGTGGCGCGCACTTTCCACGTTCCCCACCACGGCAAACGTGCCGTCAGCGGCAGTTACCGACATTGTCCAACGCGACCGACCGAGCGCATGAGCACATGCGTCGCGCCCTGTCGCTTGCTGCGTCGGCGCGGCCTGCGCCACCATCGTCGCGCGCCTGGATTCCGCATCGTTCTTCGGAAAATCCTCATTGAGCTCCAGGCGCAGGCGTAAACACCATACTGCGCCACCGACAACGGGTGGCAGCGGGCCTGCAAGCCCGTAATGACATTCACGCTGTTGTTTGCGCTCACCCGCCGACACTGTCTTTGGACCGTGCCGGCGGGTGATCCGTCGGCCTTCATGGCGGGCGGTGCGTGGGGGTCTTCGGACCCGCCGGCTACTACGTGATGTCATTCCGGCTTGCAGCCACGCATCGCCTGCCACCCGCCCTGCGCGGTGGCACGCCCACTCCAGAGCTGAGGAAGCCGAGATGACCGACCGTCCGCCCTATGCTTCATACGCCGCCAGCACCCACGATGACGACGACAACCCTGCGCCCGAACTGAGCACGTTTCTGGCTGCCTCAAACGCATCCGCGCGGGCGAAGGCGCCGATGGCCTGCCCTGGCCTGAAACCAGCCTATCTGCGGGGCGCGGGGTTGCCCTGTCGCGGGTGGAACGAGCCGCCATTGGCATGCTGACCGTGGCGGAAATGCTGCACGCCGCCGACCGCTGCCGAGCAATGGCCACGCCGGACCGGCATCTGGATGCCGGCGTGGTTGAAGGGCTGTTCTTTGCCTGCCGCAGTCTGGCCGAGCTGGTGTGCCGGGACGTGCGGCCGGAGTAGCCTACCCTGTACTGCAAACCGGGCCATACTGGGGCCGGACCGGCCGGTACCGGGTCCCATCGAAACCTACAAGGAGGTTTGCGTGTTGAATGTCGTGATCGTTGCCGCGCTGGCTGCTGGCCCCGCTGCGTCCGTACCGTATGCCGATTGCCTGCTGGGCAATATCCAGCCCGGGCTGTCCGATCATGCTGTGCAACTGGTACAGCGGGCGTGTGCGGCGAAGCATCCAGACAGTTTCCTTGCCTCGCTGGAACTGGAACGCGCCTACAGCGCCCAGCGGCAGGCGCGGTTCGATGCGGATCGTGCTGCGGCGGAGCGGGCTGCGAATGCCGCCGCCAATGCTGCAGCCGTTGCCACGCAGGTGGCGGCGGAACGCGAGGCGGCGCGGGCGCGCGGCGCCAAGGCGAAATAGGCATTTTGCGGGCAACAACACAAAAGGCACCGCTGAGCGGTGCCTTTTTGAATGACTTGGGTCATTGACCGCATTGGTGGGCCGTGAAGGATTCACCTTCGACCAAAAGATTAAAAGTCTTCTGCTCTACCGACTGAGCTAACGGCCCATTGCACTGCCCCAGCCTTTCGGCGGGGTGGGCATTCTACCCTACTTTGGCCGGTCGCGTGAAACCCGGGTGTGTCGAGGATGCCGGCCAGCGGCCGGCACTACCAGCGGCTTAAACCTTTCGGGCCATTGTCGCATCCCATCTGTGATCCTTTCCCGGAGCCATGGATGCGTCTGATCGCCAGCCTGCTTGCCGCCCTGCTGCCCTGCGCAGCCCTGGCCGCCCCGCCCCAGGTCGTCACCGACGACATCGCCCGCTTCTGGGCCACCTATGATGCGGTGCGCGCCGAACCCGATGGCGAACGCCGGGTGGCGCTGGTCCAGCAACGCTACATCGATCCCGGCAGCCCCGGGCTGCATGCGCTGATGCAGGTGCGCCACTACACTGCCCGCGAATACGCCGTGGCCATGTGGGCGTGGCCGCGCTTCTGGACGTCGGTGCGGCCGCTCACCGCCAACGCACAGCTCGCCAGCGCCACGCTGGAGCGCGACCTGACTGCGTTCCGGGCGCTCTACCCGGCACTGCGTCCAGCCACCATCACCTATGCAGTGGGCGTGCTGCGCACAGGCGGCACCACGCTGGGCAACAAGGTATTGATCGGCGCGGAGATGGCGCTCGGCGATGAGCGCGTGGACGTGAGCGAGCTGCCCGAGCCGATGCGCAGCCGCCTGCGGATCTTCTACGACAGCCGCCCCGGTGCGAACAACGCGCAGAACAACCTGCACGAATACGTGCATACCCAGCAGCGCGAGACCACCGGCAGCCTGGCCCAGTACGCGGTACGCGAAGGCGTGGCCGAATACGTGACAGAGCGCATCAGCGGGCGCCGCCCGGCGTTGCCGCTGTACACCTATGGGCCAGCGCACGAAGCGGAAATCCGCGCGCGCTTCCGTGCGGAGATGCACGGGGACAACCTGGACAACTGGCTGTACAACAGCGCGCGCAATCCGTTCGGGGTGGTGACCTGGGCTACTACGCCGGCTACCGTATCGCGCAGGAGTACATGCGCCAGCAGGCCGACGAGAAGGCCGGTATCGCGCGGATGATTGAGTTGGACTATGCCGATCCGGCTGCGGTGCGGGCCTTCATCGAGGCATCGGGATGGTTGCAGGCCCGCTAGGTCAAGGAGTGCGGACCAACGGTTGGCACCACCGAGGGAGTGATTGCCCCACCGGGGAAGCCGGCCAGCGGCCGGCTCTACCAGGCGCGGTCAGGCGTACCGCGTGGGGTCGGGACGCCGGCTTCGGCGAAACCCTGCGCGCGCAGGCGGCAGGCGTCGCAGTGGCCACAGGCAGCGCCGTTGGCGTCGGCGTTGTAGCAGGACACGGTCAGGCCGAAGTCCACGCCCAGGCGCACGCCTTCGCTGACGATCTGGCCCTTGCTGAGGAACTGCAGCGGGGCATGCACCTTGATGCCGGCGCCTTCCACGCCCGACTTTGTGGCCAGGTTGGCCAGCGCCTGGAACGCGGCCACGAACTCGGGGCGGCAGTCCGGGTAGCCGGAGTAGTCGACAGCGTTGACGCCGCAGAAGATGTCATTGGCACCGAGCACTTCGGCCCAGCCCAGCGCCAGCGACAGCATGATGGTATTGCGCGCCGGCACGTAGGTGACCGGAATGCCGGCTCCGCCCGCCTCCGGTACGTCGATGTCATCGGTCAGCGCCGAGCCACCGATGCTGCGCAGGTCCACGTCCACGGTCTTGTGCGCGACCACGCCCTGGGCCTTGGCCACGCGGGCTGCGGCATCCAGTTCGGAGGTGTGGCGCTGGCCGTAGCGCACGCTCAGGGCATGCACGGCAAAGCCCTGTTCCTGGGCCATGGCGATGACGGCGGCTGAATCCATGCCGCCGGAGAGAAGCACGACTGCCTTCTTCATGGGAAATCTTCCGGTTGGGAGGGGAAAGCCAGCACGCTGTCCCGCGCCGGAGCTACATCAGGGAACGCTGCGCCGGCTCATCGGCCCGGCTCGTCGTTCCACAGGATTTTATGCAACTGCATCTGGAAGCGCACCGGCAGCCGGTCTTCGACGATCCAGTCGGCCAACTGCCGCGCGCTGATCTCGCCCTTGCTCGGCGAGAAGAACACGGTGCAACGCTCCACCAGGCCGTGCTCGGCGACCATGGCCTTGGCCCAGTCGTAGTCCTCGCGGTTGCAGATGACGAACTTGATCTGGTCGCGGACGGTCAGCAGCGGCAGGTTTTCCAGGCGATTGCGGACGGCTTCGGCCGAGCCCGGCGTCTTGATGTCGACCACGCGCGACACGCGCGGGTCCACTGCACTGACATCCAGCGCGCCGGAGGTTTCCAGCGAGACATCCATGCCCGCATCGCACAGCTTCTGCAGCAGCACCAGGCAGCGCTTCTGCGCCAGCGGCTCGCCGCCGGTCACGCAGACGTGGCGGACGCCCTGGGCCAGCACCTCGGCCACGATGTCGTCGATGTCCCACCAGGTGCCGCCGTGGAAGGCATAGGCGGTGTCGCAGTACTGGCAGCGCAGCGGGCAGCCGGTCAGGCGCACGAACACGGTCGGCCAGCCGGCGGTATCGGCCTCGCCTTGCAGCGAGGTGAATATCTCGGTGATCTTCAGGCGCGGCAGCGGCGACTGCACGATGTCGCTGGGGGTGGCGACGGCGTTTGACGGGGTAACGGCGGTCATGGCGGGTACTTCTTGGTGGGACACGTGGCGGGTGGGCTACCGTGGCCGGTAACGAAAGCAGCCGAGCATGGCTCGGCTCTACAACAGCAACCGGACGGCTTTGCTGGTCCGGAAACGAAAGCAGCCGAGCGTGGGCTCGGCTCTACAGGCGACCTATTGTACGCCCGCTCAGCGGATCAGCGGATCTGCTTGCCCAGGCGGATGGACTGCAGGCGGTCCTGCGCGGTGCGCGCGGCGTCCGAGCCGGGGTACTGCGCCACGACGGTCTCCAGCGTCTGCTGGGCCTGGTCGACCTTTCCCTCGCCGTACTGCGAGAGGCCGATCTTGAGCAGGCCGCCCGCGGCCTTGTCGTGGGTCGGATAGCGCGAGAGCAGCTCTCGGAACTGGGTCTCGGCCATCGGGAAATTGCGGGTGGCGTAGTAGCTCTCGCCCAGCCAGTACAGCGCGTTCGGCGCGTACACGCCGTTCGGGTACAACTCCAGGAAGCTCAGGAACAGCTGCGCCGAATCGTCGTACCTGCCGGCCTTCAACGCATCGAAGGCAACGTTGTAGGAGGTGCGCTCGTCGCCGGTGGCGGCAAGGCTGCCAGCATCACCATGGACCGAAGGCGGCCGCTCGGAAGTGGCCGCCGCTGCGGGTTTTGCCGGGGCCGGTGCGGCCTTCGGCGCGCTCGCCGGAACGGGCGGCAGGGCCGGGGCGGCGTTGCCCCCTTCCAACCGGTTCAGGCGGCTGTCCAGATCCAGGTACTGGTCCTGGGCGGACTGCTTGAGCTGGGCGTTGTCATGCTGCAACTGCTCGATCGAGGCCTGCAGGCTGGTGACCTGCTGCCGCAGCTGATTGATCTGGTTCAACAGGTCCTGGTTGGCACTGTTGTTGTACATCTGCTGCTCGAGCGCGCCGACACGGTCAGCCAGGCTCTGTCGCTGTGCGTGCGCCGGTGCGGCAGCCACGAGGGCTGCCGCAACGACCAGCATCAGTTTGATGCCAATGCGCATGGATTACTGCGCGGTGTAGACGATTTCGACGCGACGGTTCTGCGACCAGCACGACTCGTTCGACTCGGTGCAGACCGGACGCTCTTCACCGTAGGACACGACGGTCAGCTGCGAAGCCGAACCACCGTTGGCCTGCAGGGCCGAGCTGACGCCGTTGCCACGACGCTCACCCAGGGCCTGGTTGTACGCGCGCGAACCGCGCTCGTCGGTGTGGCCCTGCAGGGTGATGCGCGAGGACGGACGGTCACGCAGGTACTTGGCGTGGCACGCCATGATGGCCTGGAATTCCGGCTTCACGTCTTCCTTGTCCAGGTCGAAGTAGACAACGCGCTGGCGCAGGCAGGCGTCGGTGTCCAGATCGCCCGGGCCGTACAGGCCGGAGGTCGACGGACCGGTCGGGGTGGTGGTCGAGGTGCCGGTGTCGACCGGGGCTGCCGGCTCTTCCTTCACCTTCTTCGAGCAACCGGCCAGGACGGCCACAGACAGCAGGGAAACAAGCAGAACGCGGGTGGACTTGTTCATGGCGATACCTTTGTGGCTCCTAAGCCGATGAGGGGTTCAAGACAACGAAAATATTAACACTCTTTTAGCGCTGGGTACGGTATGGGGACCATGCCGGTTCGCGCACATCACCGTCGGCCAGGACCAGGCGCTGGCGAACCCGCGCATCGGCCGAAACGGCATACAACACACCACGGCCACCTTCGCGGGCGGCGTACAGCACCATGCTTGCGTTGGGCGCAAAGCTCGGAGATTCATCCAGCGAACCCGGGGACAGCGTGCTCCAGCGGGGCGACCCCAGCGAGCTGTCCATCATCGCGATCTTGTAGCTGTTGCCCGAGCCCTGGGCGACGGCGATCTTCTTGCCATCGTAGGACACCGAGGGCTTGGCATTGTAGTTGCCCTGGAAGGTGACGCGCTCGGCGCTGCCGCCACCGGCACCGACCTTGTAGACCTGCGGACGGCCGCCGCGATCGGAGGTGAAGTACACCGCGCTGCCGTCCGGCGCCCAGGTCGGCTCGGTATCAATGGCGAAGTGGTTGGTCAGCTGGGTCAGCTGCTTGCTGCCCAGGTCCATCACGTAGATTTCCGGGTTACCGGAGCGCGACAGGGTCAGGGCCAGCTTGCGGCCATCCGGCGAGAACGCCGGGGCGCTGTTGATGCCGCGGAAGCTGGTGACCAGCTCGCGCGCTCCAGTGCCGATGTTCTGGATGTAGATGGCCGAATTGCCACGCTCGAAGCTGACGTAGGCCAGCTTGCTGCCATCCGGACTCCACGACGGCGACAGCAGCGGCTCGGCCGAGCGCACGATGGTCTGCGGGTTGAAGCCATCGGAATCGGCCACCATCAGCGCGTAGCGCATGGCGTCGCCCTTGCCACTGGCGGTCACGTAGGCGATGCGAGTCCAGAAGGCGCCGCGCACACCGGTGATCTTTTCGTAGATGGCGTCGGCCATCTGGTGGGCAACGTCGCGCATGGCGTTGCCACGGGCGGTCATCGCCAGGCCCAGCAGGCGCTCGCCCTTGGGCGACGTCGAACAGTTCGTACTCGACGCGGTAGGCACCCGCACCGGCATCAAGCACGCGGCCGACCACGATGTAGTTCTGCTTCAGCGCGCGCCAGGTCGCGAACTGGATATCCCCCCGCACGGGCTTCTCGACGATCTGCGCTTCCGGCAGCGTGCGGAACTGACCCGAACGCTCCAGATCGGCACGGACCACGCCGGCGACGTCGGTCTGCGGAGCGGCCGACGAACCCTGATAGGGCATCGGCACGATGGTGATCGGCAGCGCGGAGGCATTGCCGCCGATGATGTCGATATCCAGCCCCTTCTGCTGCGCGACAGCAGCAAAGGGCAGCAACAGGGGCCGCAAACACGGCAAGCCAGCGAGGCATCTTTTTCATGGAGCGCTCAATAAGGGGAAACCGGAACGAGGGATAACAAAGCGGGAGTGAACCGCTTCGCAATCATGAACCAAGGGTACGTGAATTCCGGGTCAGTTCCAGCCCGTCTTCTCACGCACCGTTAACGTCGTGGCTAGCATCGCACCGTCTGCCCTGGTCACGCCGCCCCGGAGGACGGTGTTCGACAGCAGCCCACAGCCTGCCCGGTCGAAACCGAGCACACCAGAGGCAAGCGCGACAACCGTGGGCGCGGGTGGCTCGAGAGCCGCCCCGGCCCGCCGCCTCAGCGATCTTGGGCAGTAAACGTGAAGTTGAGCGTGCGTGCGAACACCGACTCGAAGCCACGGTACGGCAGCGGCTGCGCGTTGAGCACGGCGGCCTCGATCGAACGCTTGCCGGCCTCGTCGTACGGGCAGTTCGGGCTGACCTTGGCCTGCATCACCGTGCCACCCGGAATCTGGGTGATGGTGATCTGGCAGCGCTGGCCCAGCGGCACCGTGTCCGGCCGCACCCACTGCGACAGCACCTTGGCCTGGATCGCCGCGGCGTACTTGGCCGAAAGATCATCGCTGTTGCCACCACCACCGGCGGCCGGCTGGGACGCACCGCTGGAACCGGCGGCGGCACTGCCCGCGGCATTGCGCGCGGCGGCGACCTGGCGCAGCTTCTGCTCAGCCAGCTTGGCTTCCTTTTCGGCCTGTTCGCGGCGGCGCGGATCTCGGCGATCTTCTTCTGCTTCTCGGCCTCGGCCTTGTCCGCAGCCTGACGCGCCTGATCGGCCAGCTTCTTCTTCGCGTCTTCTTCCTGCTGCTTGGCCAGGCGCAGCTTCTGCTCGGCCTCTTCCTGGCGCTTGCGTTCGGTCAGGTCGATCTGCTCCTGGCGGCGCTTGGCTTCCTGCTCCTGCCTGGCCTTCTCCTGCGAGATGGCCAACGCGCTGACCGCTTCCTGGTCCTTGGTATCCGGCTGCGCGACACGCTCCTGTGCCTGTTGCTGCTGCGGCGTGGGGGCGTCCTGTGGGCGCGGCTCGGGAATCGGCTGTGGCGGCGGAATGGTGTCTTCCGGCACCGGAACCGGCTCGGCCACCGGCGGCGGCAGGTCCTCCAGCTTTTCGGACTGGCGCAGGGCCTGGCGGGCGGCGGACGCTTCGGACGCGGACAGCGCCAGGCTGGCCTCCACCGACGGATCACCGGCGGCGGCGTCGGTGTTGCGCTCGGGCGACCAGAACCAGGCCACGATGAAGACCAGCGCGACCAGCAGGTGCACCAGCAACGCCAGCGCCAGGGGCAGGCCCCAGCCGGGTTCGCGCTGCTGCGGAGGTGGCAGGGCGTCAGCGTGCATCGGTGGCCAGGCCTACCTTGTCTACCTTGGCGCGCTTGATGACATCCATCGCGGCGATGACCTTTTCATAGGCCACGGCACGGTCGGCGGCGACGATCACGCGCACGCCCTTGTCCTGGGCGGCGATGCCGGCCAGGCGGCCTTCCAGTTCCTCGGCCGACACGGCGGTCGGCTCCTTGGCGTCGGGCAGCTTCAGGCTGAGCTGGCCGTCCTGGCGCACCGAGACGATCACCGGGTCCTGCTTGCTTTCCAGCGCCTTGGCGTTGGATTGCGGCAGGTCGACGTCGAAGCTCAGGGTGAGCAGCGGCGCGGTGACCATGAAGATGATCAGCAGCACCAGCATGACGTCGATGTAGGGAACGACGTTGATTTCCGATTTCAGCTTGCGGCGCTTGCGGCGACCGATGGCAGCGGACATGGCTTGGACTCCCGGGTCAGGCGCTTACTCGTCGCCAGCGCTCTGGCGCTGCAGGATGGAGCTGAACTCTTCGGCGAAGGTCTCGAACCGCACCGACATGCGCTCCACGCGGGTGGTGAAGCGGTTGTAGGCCCACACCGCCGGGATCGCCACGAACAGGCCGATGGCGGTGGCGAACAGGGCTTCGGAGATGCCTGGCGCGACGGCGGCGATACCGGCCTACCGCCGCTGATCATGTCGTGCATGGTCACCATGATGCCGAACACGGTACCGACCAGGCCCACGTACGGGGCAGTCGAACCGATGTTGGCCAGCAGTTCCAGGTTGCGCTCAAGCTGGTCCACTTCGCGGGTGTAGGTGGTGCGCATGGCACGCTGCGCGCCTTCCAGCTGCGCACGGCCATCCAGGCGGCGCTTGTCGCGCAGGCGGGTGTACTCGCGGAAACCAGCTTCGAAGATGGCTTCCAGGCCGGTCACGCTGCGGCTGCGGTCGGTGGCGGCGCTGTACAGCTTGCCCAGGTCGGCGCCGGACCAGAAGCGGTTCTCGAACTCGTCAGCTTCGCGGGTGGCCTGCTTGAACACGCGGGCCTTGCGGAAAATGATCACCCAGCTGACGAACGAGCCGACCAGCAGCAGCAGCACGATGATCTTCACCGGCAGGCTGGCCTTGGCCATCAGTTCGAGGTAGTTGATGCCGCCGCCGGTGGTGGCCTGGGCAAGGGTCTGTGTCGCGGCGTTGCTGACGTCGGCCGGCAGTGCCTCGGTGACCGTGGCCTGCAGGGCCAGGAGCGTTGCGATCATCCGTTGTTCCTCAGTGTTCGGATTCGGGGTGGAGGTGGGGTTGCAGCATGGCAAGGACGGCCTCGTCCATGCCACGCGGGCGGAAACTGGCCGCTTCCAGTGCGGCGATGCGGACCCGGGCCGACAGCAGCAGCTCGCCGTCGCGCAGGATCTGCTGGTCGAAGACCATGCTGGCCTTCTTCAGCTGGACCAGGCGGGCGCTCACCTGCAGGGTGTCATCCAGCCGTGCCGGCTTGATGAAATCCATCTGCATCGAGCGCACCGCGAAGACCATCCCATGCTCGGCGCGCATGCGCTCCTGGCCGTAGCCGAGCGCACGCATCCATTCGGTCCGGCCCGTTCCATGAAGGCCACGTAGCGGGCGTGGTAGACCACGCCGCCTGCGTCGGTATCTTCCCAGTAAATGCGTGTCGGCCAACTGAATAGTGGCTCAACCGACATCGGGAACCTCCGCGAACAGATCCTGCGGCGGGTTCTTCGGCTTCAGGCCCATGTGCCGGTAGGCCTTGTGGGTGGCCATGCGACCGCGCGCGGTGCGCACCAGGAAGCCCTGCTGGATCAGGTACGGCTCGACCACGTCTTCCAGCGTGCCGCGCTCCTCGGACAGCGCCGCGGCCAGCGACTCGATGCCGACCGGGCCGCCATCGAAGTAGTCGACCAGGGTCTTGAGCAGGCGCCGGTCGAGCTCGTCGAAGCCTTCCGGATCAACCTTGAGCATCTTCATCGCGGCCTGCGCCACGGCCTCGTCGATGTGGCCGCCCGCCTTCACCTGCGCGTAGTCGCGCACGCGGCGCAGCAGGCGGTTGGCGATACGCGGGGTGCGCGCGCGCGCCGCGCGATCTCGCCGGCGCCGTCGGCGGTGCAGTCGATGCCGAGAATGGTGGCCGAGCGGCGCACGATCCGGGTCAGCTCCTCGACGCTGTAGAACTCCAGCCGCTGGACGATGCCGAAGCGGTCGCGCAGCGGCGCGGTCAGCAGGCCGGCGCGGGTGGTGGCACCGATCAGGGTGAACGGCGGCAGGTCGATCTTGATCGAACGGGCCGCGAGGCCTCACCGATCATGATGTCGATCTGGAAGTCTTCCATCGCCGGGTACAGCACTTCCTCGACCACCGGCGACAGGCGGTGGATCTCATCCACGAACAACACGTCGTGCGGCTGCAGGTTGGTCAGCAGCGCGGCCAGGTCGCCGGCCTTCTCGATCACCGGGCCGGAGGTCACCCGCAGGGCCACGCCCAGTTCGTTGGCGATGACGTGGCTGAGCGTGGTCTTGCCCAGGCCGGGCGGCCCGAAGATCAGCACGTGGTCGAGCGCGTCGCCGCGTCCCTTGGCCGCTTCGATGTAGATCTCCATCTGCTCGCGCACCGGGGCCTGGCCGAGATAGTCGGCCAGGCGCTTGGGGCGGATGCTGGCGTCGGCGGCGTCATCCTCGCGGGTGGCGGCGCCGATGATGCGGTCGTCGGTCATACCGTGATTATGCGGTAAATGGTTGCATTCCGGGGCCGGAAGCACGGTAGTGCCGGCCGCTGGCCGGCAACCCCATGAACACCGGTGGTGCGGCGGATGCCCGCCAGCGGCCGGCACTACCAGACCTCAGATCTCGACCTGGTACGAGTTCGACCAGGCGGTTGCCGGGAATACGGAAGAAGCCGGTGGCCGGCGCGGCATTCCGGTGCATCAGCGCGAACAGCTTGTCGCGCCAGATCGGCATGCCGCGGTTGGCGGTGGCCACGATGGTTTCGCGGCTGGCGAAGAAGGTGGTGTCCATCGGGTCGAAGTAGATGCCACCGTGGTCGCACGAGCGCATCAGCGCCAGCGGCACGTCCGGGGTTTCCATGAAGCCGAAGCGCACGTAGACGCGGTAGAACTCGTCGCCCACCGATTCGATCTTCAGCCGCTGCCCTTCCATCGCATACGGGATCGGCAGGGTCTCCACGTGCAGGAACACGTTGCGTTCGTGCAGCACCTTGTTGTGCTTGAGGTTGTGCATCAGCGCATGCGGGGCGACGGTCGGGTCGGCGGTGAGGAACACTGCAGCGCCGGCACGCGCACCGGCGGTGCCAGCATCAGCCCAGGCAGGAAGGTATCCAGGCGGATGCCGTCCTTGCGGATCTCATCGCGCAGCAGTTCGCGGCCACGGCGCCAGGTGCGCATCATGGTGAACAGGAAGATCCCCAGTACCACCGGGAACCAGGCGCCCTGCAGCAGCTTGGCACCGTTGGCGATGACGAAGCCGAGGTCGATGATGAAGAACACCACGCACAGCGGCAGCAGCCAGGCGCGCGCCTTCGGCCACAGCGAACGGGCCACCAGGGCCAGCAGCAGGGTGTCGATCAGCATGGTGGCCGACACCGAGATGCCGTAGGCCACTGCCAGGTTGGACGAGCTGCGGAAGGCCAGCACCAGGCCGATCACCATTACCGCGATGCCCCAGTTGATGCCTGGGATGTAGATCTGGCCGATGGTGTCGTGCGAGGTGTGCTTGATGCGCATGCGCGGGATGTAGCCCAGCTGCATCGCCTGACGCGAGACCGAGAACGCGCCGGTGATGACCGACTGCGAGGCAATCACCGCCGCCATGGTGGCCAGGATGATCATCGGGTACAGCGCCCACGGCGGCACCGCCTCGAAGAACGGGTTTTTCAGCGCTTCGGGGTGGTTGAGCACCAGTGCGCCCTGCCCCAGGTAGTTCAGCACCAGGCACGGCAGCACGAAGAAATACCAGGCGTGGCGGATCGGTTTGGCGCCGAAGTGGCCCATGTCGGCGTAAAGCGCCTCGCCACCGGTCACCGCCAGCACCACTGCGCCGAGGATGAAGATCCCATGCCAGCTGTGCTCCATGAAGAAGCGGATCGCCCACCACGGGTTGAATGCCTTGAGCACTTCCGGCGCATCGACGATGTTGTAGATGCCGATCGCCGCCAGCGAGATGAACCAGACCGACGTGATGGGGCCGAAGGCCTTGCCGATCTTCTCGGTACCGAAGCGCTGCGCCGCGAACACCATCAACAGCACCACCACCGTGATCGGCACGATGAAGGCATGCAGGCCCGGCGCGGCCACCTCCAGGCCCTCCACCGCACCCAGCACCGATATCGCCGGGGTGATCACGCCGTCGCCGAAGAACAGCGACGCACCGAAAATGCCGAGGATGCCGACCACGTAGGCCGAGCGCGAGCCGTTGCGCAGCGTGCGCTGGGTCAACGCCATCAGCGCCATGATGCCGCCCTCGCCGTCGTTGTCGGCGCGCATGATGATGGTCACGTACTTCAGCGTGACCACGATGTTCAGCGCCCAGAACGCCAGCGACAGCACGCCCAGCACGGTGTCGTGGTCGCTGTTGAGCCCGTAGTGCGGCGAGAACGCCTCCTTCAGCGTGTACAGCGGGCTGGTACCGATATCGCCGAACACCACGCCGATCGCACCGATGATCAGCGCCATGCCTCCTGCTGGAGGGGCGTGACCGTGGCTGCCGGGGGCAGCTGCGTGCGGGGTTTGACTGCTGGACATGGGACTCCTGGCGACGCTCAGGCGGTTCGTTGAAGGAAAGGGACGCGGCTCAGCGCAGCGCCGACTGCAGCGCCTTGCGGATCACGGTGGCCACTTCGTCGCCTTCATTGAAGGCGTCGCGGGCCATGCGTGCCGCTTCGGCCGGCTTGTAGCCCAGCTGCTGCAGGGCCACGGTGGCATCGGACAGCGGGTCGGCCGGGGCTGGGCCGCTGCCGGTGGGCAGCGCGCCGCCGGCGCCGAACTGGGCTGCACGGTCACGCAGTTCCAGCACCATGCGTTCGGCAGTCTTCTTGCCGATGCCGGGAATGCGGGTCAGCGCGGTGATGTCACCGGCCTGGACCATGCGCGCGAACTCCTCGACGGAAACGCCGGACAGCACCGCCAGCGCGATCTTCGCGCCGATGCCACTGACCTTCTGCACGTCGCGGAACAGGCGCCGCTCCCCCTCGCGCAGGAAGCCGTACAGCGAAACGCTGTCTTCCTTCTGCGCGTAGTGGGTGTACAGCGTGACCTCGCGGCCGAGCTCGGGCAGGTCGTAGAAGGTGCTCATCGGCGCCTCCAGTTCGTAGCCCACCCCGTTCACGTCCACCACCAGCCACGGCGGCGCCTTGTAGGCGACGATGCCGCGCAGTCGACCGATCATTGCGTGCAGCTCCTCATTTGCGGCCCCACGCCTGGCGGCGCACTGAGCCCCAGGCGGTTGGCCGTTGCCCGTACGTGGGCATGGGTGATCGCCACCGCCAACGCGTCGGCCGCGTCGGCCTGCAGCTTGGTTTTCAGGTTGAGCATGAGCCCGACCATGTGTTGAACCTGTTGCTTTTCGGCGCCACCACGGCCAACCACGGCGAGCTTGATCTCGCTGGCGGCGTATTCGTGCACCGGCAGGTCGCGCAGCACCACGGCCGAGATCGCCGCGCCCCGGGCCTGGCCCAGCTTCAGCGCCGAATCGGGATTACGGGCCATGAACACCTTTTCAATGGCCACTTCCTGCGGCTGGTACTCGCGGCACAGGTCGGCCAGGCCCAGCACCAGCAGCTTCATGCGCTGCGGGAAGTCGTCGGCGCCCAGCAGCACCAATGGCTGGTGGTGCACGTAGGTGACGCGGCCGGCGGCATCGACATCGATGATGCCGACCCCGGTCCGCTGCGAACCGGGGTCGATGCCGAGGATGCGGGTCATGCTGCACTCCTGGCGGGGCGGAACGGGATGCGCTGGCAGGCGTAGGGGGCTCATGGCTGTCCGCGGTGACCGTTCAACGGCCCGCGCCCAGGCCGTCGCAGACGGCTCAGGCGTAGGGCGTCGCCGAGTTCGGCGTTGGAATACACGTCCTGCACGTCGTCCAGGTCTTCGAGCATGTCCAGCAGCTTCTTGACCTGCAGGGCGACGTCGCCTTCAACCTTGATGTCGTTGTCCGCGCGGAAGGTGATCTCGGCGTGGTCGGCGACATGGCCGGCGGCGGCCATCGCATCCTTCACCGCGTTGAACGCGTCAGGGCTGGTGACCACATCGATCGAGCCGTCATCGGGGTAGACCACGATGTCATCGGCACCGGCCTCAATGGCCGCTTCGGTGATGGCTTCCTCGTCGGCCCCTGCGGCGAAGCTGAGCACGCCCAGGCGCTTGAACATGAAGGCCACCGAGCCTTCGGCGCCCATGTTGCCACCGCACTTGCTGAACGCATGGCGGACGTCGGCCACAGTGCGCACGCGATTGTCGGTCAGGCAGTCGACGATCACGGCCACGCCACCCGGAGCGTAGCCCTCGTAGCGGACTTCCTCGTAGTCGACGCCTTCCAGCTCACCGGTCGCCTTCTTGATGGCACGCTCGATCACGTCCTTGGACATGTTCACGGCCAGGCCCTTGTCCACGGCCACGCGCAGGCGCGGATTGTTGTTGGGGTCGCCTCCACCGCCGCGCGGCAACGCCGATCTCGCGGATGATCTTGGTGAAAATCTTGCCGCGCTTCGCGTCGGACGCGTTCTTGCGGGCTTCGATGGAGGGGCCTCTACCCATGGGTGCTACCGTCTGGCTGCTTCAGGATCAAGGCGCGGATTCTACCTGATCGGGCGCTGCAACCGTGTCTAGGCCCGTATTGTTGTAGAGCCGAGCCAATGCTCGGCTCAATGGGCCCGACGGAATGCAGCCGAGCATGGGCTCGGCTCTACAGGGCGGCCTGCCTCCCCTGCCCCTATGCTGCCGCCGCGTCGCGGCTGTGGTCGAACTTGCCATGGCGCAGGAAATGCGCGGTCTGCCGCGCAGCGTCGAGCGACACCACCAGGCCGCTGTGGCTGGTGCGGACCACGCAATGGTCGGCCAGGCCCGGCAGCCGGGTCTCGGCCAGTGCCACGGTGCCGTCGGAGGCATCGTCGATGGCACCCAGCAGGCTGCCCAGCCCGTGCGGCACCGAGCCGGCAATCAGGCCTTTCGGCCCTGCCCTGCCAGTCCGGCAGGCCATCGAGCAGCAGCTCGCTGCTGCGTCCCAGCGCCAGGCCCCAGCCGTGCTCGGACAACGAGCGTGCGGTGCCACTGCCGCGCAGCGGTGAACCCAGGCAGACCACGCGCTGCACCGGCAGCTGCGGATTGCGCCGCAGCGCTTCCAGCGCCAGCAACCCGCCCAGGCTGTGGCCGACCAGCGACAACGGCCCGGCGTCGGCCAACCGTTCCAGCAGCTGGGCGCACCGCCACGTCGGGACCACCGAACACCGAGGAGTAACCGAACGCATGCACCTGGAAACCACGCGCGCGCAGGCGCCAGGCCAGCGGCCCGACCCAGGCGCGGGCATTCCAGATGCCATGCAGCAGCAATACGGGGGGAGTCATGCAAACAGCCTGGCGGTCAGCGGGGCAGGAACGTGAGGTGATTGAACACGCGCGCGCAGCAAGCGGCGGTGAACGTCAGGCCGCGCGCGGTGCGCGGCGCAGGATGAATTCAAGATCGTTGGTATCGCCAACCGGGAACAGGTACTCGCCGGCCTTCTCGAAACCATAGCGGGCGTAGAAGCGTTGCGCGCCGAAGTTCTCCGACCACACGCCCAGCCACAGCGTGCGCGGGCCTTCGCGCTCCAGCCAGGCCAGCGCGGTTTCCAGCAGGCGGCTGCCCCAGCCGCAGCTCTGCTGCGTCTTGATCAGGTACAGGCGCTTGAGTTCGCCGTCACCGGGTTTCACATCCGGATGCGGCAGGCCACAGGGGCCGGCGGCGGCATGGCCGACCGCCTCCCCATCCAGTTCCAGCAGCCACACTGCGTAATCGGGGTGGGCCAGGATCACGCGCTGGCGCTCGACCGTGTAGGCCTCCTCCAGGAAGGCCTGCAGGTCCTGCGGCGGGTACAGATGGCCGAAGGTTTCGGTGAACGTGCGGGCGGCCAGCGCCGACAGGGTCGGCGCATCGTCCACAGTGGCGCGGCGGATCGAATACATGCAGGAAGTTGACGCCAGGGCGAAGCGGGGGTCAAGCCTTTTCAGGCGACTCCTCTTCTTCCTCGTCCTCTTCCTCGTACTCTTCTTCGTCCTCGTCCTCGTCCTCTTCTTCCTCGCCTTCCTCGTCCTCGTCGTACTCTTCCTCTTCGTCGTCCTCGTAATCCTCGACGCCGAAGTCTTCACCGTCCCAACGGCCTTCGCCGTCGGCGACGAAGGTCAGGGCCATCGCCGCCGGGTTGGTACCGACGCGGACCAGCCAACCACCGAACACGCGTGCACGCTCGGTGACCAGGTTGGCCTCGGAGCCTTCATTGCCCAGCTTTTCCCACTCCAGCGAAAACGCAAACTCGGTCATTGCCTGGATCTCCTGATCAGTTGGTCTTGGGGCGAACCTGGATGTGCACTTCGGCCAGCTGCGCGTCGACGATCGGCGACGGCGCGTCGGTCATCAGATCCTGTGCACCGGTGGTCTTCGGGAACGGGATGACGTCGCGGATCGACTCGGTGCCGGCCATCAGCGCGGCGATGCGGTCGATGCCGAAGGCGATGCCACCGTGCGGCGGCGCGCCGTAGTTCAGCGCGTCGAGCAGGAATCCGAACTTGGCGCGGGCCTCTTCGGCGCCGATGCCGAGCAGCTCGAACACTGCGCTCTGCATGTCCGGACGGTGGATACGGATCGAACCGCCGCCGATTTCATTGCCGTTGAGCACCATGTCGTAGCCGCGCGAGACGGCGGTACGGGCGTTGGCGCGCAGGTCGGCGATGTCGTCCACGGCCGGTGCGGTGAAGGGATGATGCAGGGCGACGTAGCGCTGTTCTTCCTCGTCCCATTCGAACATCGGGAAGTCGGTGACCCACAGCGGCGCCCAGCCATCGGCGATCAGGCCGAAGTCCTTGCCGGCCTTCAGGCGCAGCGCACCCATGAAGTCGGAGACCTTGTTGTAGCCACCGGCACCGAAGAACACGATGTCGCCGTTGCCGGCGCCAACATGGGCGACCAGCGCAGCGAAGGAGGCCTCGCTGAAGAACTTCTGGATCGGCGAGCTGACTTCGCCGTTGTCGGCGATCTTGATGTAGGCCAGGCCCTTGGCGCCGTATTTGGCGGCGTGCGCGGCGTACTCGTCGATCTGCTTGCGGCTCAGCGCTGCACCGCCCGGGATGCGCAGCGCGGCGACGCGGCCTTCGGCATCGTTGGCCGGGCCGGTGAACACTGCGAACCCGCTGTCCTTGACCAGTTCAGCCACGTCGACCAGCTCCAGCGCGATGCGCAGGTCCGGCTTGTCCGAACCGTAGCGGCGCATCGCCTCGGCCCAGGTCATGCGCGGGAAGCTGGCATCCAGCTGGACGTCGACCACTTCCTTGAAGATGGCGCGGATCATGTCTTCGACGAAGTCCTGCACGTCGCGCTCGCGCACGAAGGCGAATTCCATGTCCAGCTGGGTGAACTCCAGCTGGCGGTCGGCACGCAGTGCTTCGTCGCGGAAGCAGCGCGCGATCTGGTAGTAACGGTCGAAGCCGGCCACCATCAGGATCTGCTTGAACAGCTGCGGGCTCTGCGGCAGCGCGTAGAACTCGCCCGGGTGCATGCGCGCCGGCACCAGGAAGTCGCGCGCGCCTTCCGGGGTGGCCTTGGTCAGGATCGGGGTCTCGATGTCCTGGAAGCCCTTTTCGTCCAGGTGGCGGCGCAGGGCCTGCACCAGCTTGATGCGGGTGCGCTGCATGCGCTGCATTTCCGGACGGCGCAGGTCCAGATAGCGGTACTTCAGGCGGGTTTCCTCGCCCGGGTTCTCGTGGGCGTGGAACGGCAGCGGCGCAGCCTTGTTCAGCACGGTGATGGCGGTGGCGATCACTTCCACCTTGCCGGTGCGCATCTTGTCGTTCACCGCGTGGCGGGCGCGCACGACACCCTCCACCTGCAGCACGTCCTCGTAGCCCAGCGAAGCGGCCACGGCGAACACTTCGGCGTTATCGACCTCCACGGTCACCTGCACGATGCCTTCATGATCGCGGAGATCGATGAAGCAGACGCCGCCCTGGTTACGGGCCACGTCGGTCCAACCGGCGAGGGTGACAGTCTGGCCAATCAGGGTCTCGTCGACCAGGCCGCAGAAGTGGGTACGCATTGGGGGAAGCTCCGCTGGAGAACGCCGGCACCGGACGGGGGCCGGAAAGCCTCGTATTCTGCGGCCGAGGCCCCGGCCGGGGCAAATCCGGCCAGTCACACCGGCTTGATCATCCCCCTCCCTATAGTCAGGCACCTGCCACCGTATGGGATGCCGCCATGAATCCGCTGTCCCTGGCCCGCCTGGCCGTGACCCTGAGCCTGGGCGCCCATCGCCACGCTCGCCCTGCCCTCCGCCCCGGCCGCCGCGCAGAGCGGGGTGATCCGTTGCGAGAGCCAGAACAACCGAGAACGCGTGTGCAATACAGGCTGGCGCAATGCGCAGCTGGTCCGCCAGCTGTCCGGCAGCGCCTGCGACGAGGGCCGCACCTGGGGCAGCCGCAATGGCAGCATCTGGGTCAGCAATGGCTGCCGCGCCGAATTCGTCGAGGCCCGTGGTGGCTGGGGCGGCGGCAACGGCGGTGGCTGGGGCGGCAACAACGGCCGGCCCGGCGAGACCATCCGCTGTGAGAGCCAGAACAATCGCGAACGCAGCTGCCCGGTCGGCTGGCGCAATGCCCGCCTGGTCCGCCAGCTGTCCGGCAGCCCCTGCGACGAAGGCCGTACCTGGGGGTGCGCAATGGCGCGGTGTGGGTCAGCAACGGCTGCCGCGCCGAATTCGCCGAAGCTCGCGGCTGGGGCGGCGGGGGCGGTGGCTGGGGCGGCGGCAACAGCAACTACTCCATCACCTGCAGCAGCAACAACAACCGCACGCAGAACTGCGACTGGGATGAGCGCCAGGGCCGGCCGGTGCTGCAGCAGCAGCTGTCCGGCAGCGCCTGCCAGGAGGGCCGGAGCTGGGGCTACGCTCGGGGCCAGGTGTGGGTGAGCAACGGTTGCCGGGCGCGCTTCGGTACGCGTTGAGTTGCGGGGTTGGGGTCAGAGCCCTCCGCAGGTGGGGTCCGACCCGGGGATCACGGCGCGGGTGCTGTGTCGTCGCCCCACGGTGGCGGTGGCAGGTCGACCGGCTTGCTCAGGTCGAACTGCACGCGGAAGCGGCGACCGTCCGGGCGCGTCAGTTCGTAGACGAACGTCTGATCCGGATCGATCTCCATCGCCCAGGTGTTATGCGTGGAAGCCAGCATGTCGGCGCGGCGGAACATCGCCACCGAATCGGCATCGGCCGGGAACTGCTGGCGCTCGGCGGCGCCCGGCGGCGTGCTGTCGCCACCGTACAGCGTGATCGCGTCGGGGCTGCCGTCTTCGTGGCGATGGTCGTGCTTCAGCCGCAGCCCGTTCGGCGTGCGGGTCAGCACCCAGGTCCGCGAGTGGTCATCACCGACATGGAACGGGATGCGCAGTTCGTGCGCCGGGTCGGCGCAGCGCACATGCATGACCAGGCGCTGCCCGGCGAACGGATCCTTGGCGGTCGGTGCAGGCGTGTCCTCCACCACCTTGCCGACGTAGGCCTGGCCGCAATGTGCGGCGATGGCGGCCATGAACGCATCGGCCGGTGCGGTCGCCAGGTCATGGGCGACCGTGTCGGAGCGCTGCGTGCACGCAGCGAGGCTGAGCAGGAGGGCGGCGGTAGTGGCAACGGCAATCGGTCTCATACCCCAACCCTAACGGCCATGGACGATGGGCGCAAACCGCGCGCCAGTCCCGCTCAGCGCTCGGCAGACGGTGCTGCCGGCAGTGCTTCGGTCGCCGCCGCTACCGGCGCGGCCTCGCCCTCGCCGGCCGGCTCCTGCTCCACCGGATCAACGTCAAACGGTGTACGGAACACCAGCGACGGCAGCAGCGTGGTCAGTGCGGCGTACAGCAGCAGCGCGCCGAACAGCACCGCCGGAATCTGGAAACGCTCGCGCATGATCGCCGCCAGCACCAGGGTGAAGATCAGGGTCGGAGCCAGCGCCAGCGAGACGCGCAGGCTGCTGCGGAAGCTCTCGCCGAACATCACCCGGCGCTGCAGCCAGACCACGCCGATGCGCAGCGGCAGCACCACCAGGGTGATCACGATGCCCAGCCCCAGCGCCTCGAAGCTCAACGCTTCGCTGGGCGACCTTGGTGCCGGCGTTGAAGAAGTAGAACGGCACGAAGAACGAGGCGAACAGGCGCAGCGCGTGCAGGTTCTCGTGCGAGGCCAGCAGCGGCATGCGCTGGTGCAGCAGGCGCGCAACCAGGCCGGCGATGAACGCGCCCACCAGGTAATACACGCCCAGCAGGTAGGTGATGTAGGCCGCCACCATGCCGACCATCACCAGCAGCGAGAACTCCGAGCCCGGCGCGTGCGGCGCCACCCAGCGGCCCAGCGCGATGAACAGCAGCGGCAGGCCGACCATCATCGCCAGCAGCGCCAGGCTGGACAGCGCCATGTGTCCCGGGTCGCCGGCCTGCAGCACGATGAACAACGCCGCCAGCGCCAGCAGCTCACCGGCGATGGCCTTGCTGGTCACCCAGAACCGTTCGTCCTCGCTCAGGCCCAGCCGCGACAGCGAGTCCATGATGAAACCGGTCGAGGGCGTCAGCAGCGCCAACGCCAGCAGCCCGGCGGCCTGCCACGGCAATCCTGCGTAACGCCAGGCCAACCAGCCGACGCCGAACAGCGTGCCGGTACGGATGACCAGATGTGCCAGCAGCGGCCACATGCCCCGGCGCAGCGCCTGCAGATCCACTTCCAGGCCGGCGAACAGGAACAGCGAGGAAATGCCCAGGGTGGCCAGCAGTCCGATCACCGCATCATGTGCCTGATCCCCCAGCCAGAGCATGCCGATGATGCCGAACAGCAGGCAGGTCAACGGGGCGGGCAGGCTGAAACGCTGCAACGCGCGTGGGATCACCAGCAGCGCGAAGATCAGCAGCAGGTAGATCAGTTCATGGCTCATGGGGTCTTCCGTGGGGTTGGAACGCGCGCAGGATGCGCGCGCTGAACCGATCCGGCAAGCCGTTTCTGGATGACTCCCGGTTACCTCAACCGATCAGGCGATCGGCAATGCGCCCCACCTGCGCCAGCACCCCGGCGCGCTGCTCGTTGCTGATCGCACTGGCCTGCAGATAGGCGGTCAGCACCCACGGTGCGCCGCCGGACAAGGGCCACAGGACGGCGATGTCGTTGCGCGCGTCTTCACCATTGCTGCCGGTCTTGTCACCCACCCGCCAGCGCTTGCCGAGTCCCGCGCGCAGGCAGGCATCACCGGTCTCATTGTCGATCAGCCAGTCGGACAACTGCTGCCGCGACGCCGGTTGCAGCACATCGCCCAGCACCACACGCTGAAGGGTGGCGGCCATCGCCGCCGGGGTGGTGGTGTCGCGCGGGTCGCCCTCGGCGAAGCTGTTCATTTCCGGCTCCAGCCGATCGCTGCGGCTGACCGTATCGCCGCTGGCACGCAGGAACGCGGTCACCGCGGGCGGGCCACCGACCACGCCGAACAGCAGGTTGGCGGCGGTGTTGTCACTGGTGATCACAGTGGCCCGGCACAGGTCACGCACGGTCATGTCCTTGCCGGCATGACGGCGGGTGACCGGTGCATGCGAGAGCAGATCGGCATCGCGCACCGGCATGCGCCGGTCGAGCAGCGCGGGCGCACGCTCGGCCTGGCTGAGCACGGTGGCCGCCAGCATGCTCTTGAAGGTACTGCACATCGGGAAGCGCTCATCCTGGCGATGACCCAAGCGGCGACCGCTGGCGGTGTCGAGCAGGGTCACGCCCAGGCGGCCGGCGCAGGCCATCTCCAGCGCTGCGAAATCGTTGGCGGTGGTAATGGCAGCCTCGGTCGGTGCGCGTGCGCTGGCCTTGCCTGCCGCACGCGCCAGCAACGGCAGGGCAAGCGAAGAAGCGGCGGCGGCACCACTGAACTGCAGGAATCGGCGACGGGCGAGCATACGGAATCTCCTGGCAACCCCTCGATTATTCAGGCCAGCACGATGGGCGACCAGCGCGAAATATCAGCGAGAGACATGAAAATTATTCATGCCTGTCGCATTCAACCCACTGCTGTTACGAACAATTCTATCGACAGGGTAGGATCAGCCATCACTCCAGCTCACGACTGTACGATGCTGCACCCGACCCTGTCGCTGAATGCGCTGCGCGCGTTCGAGGCCGCCGCCCGCCATCAGAACTTCACCCGTGCCGCGCTGGAGCTGTGTGTCAGCCAGGCGGCGCTGAGCCACCAGATCCGGGGCCTGGAAGACCGGCTCGGCATCCGCCTGTTCCATCGCCTGCCGCGCGGCGTGGCGCTGACCGATGAAGGTGCAGCGCTGTATCCGGTGCTCAACGAATCGTTCGAACGCATCTCGGCCAGCATCGCGCGCTACACCGGCGGGCCGGCCCGCGAAGTGCTGACGCTGGGGGTGGTCGGCACCTTCGCCACCGGCTGGCTGCTGCCACGGTTGGCCGCATTCGAGGCCGCGCATCCGGACATCGAGCTGCGCCTGCAGACCCACAACAACCGCATCGACCTGGCCGGCGAGGGGCTGGATCTAGCCATCCGCTTCGGTGATGGCGACTGGCAGGGCCAGGCCTGCACGGCGATCCTCGATGCGCCCTTCGCGCCGCTGTGCGCCCCGGCATTGGCGCGGCGGCTGAAGCAGCCGCGCGACCTGGCCACGCTGCCGTTGTTGCGTTCCTATCGCAGCGACGAATGGCCGCGCTGGCTGCAGGCGGCCGGCGTCAGCGGTGTGGAAGCACGTGGGCCGGTGTTCGATTCCTCGCTGACGGTGGCGATGGCCGCCGCCGGCGGTGCCGGCGTGGCCTTGCTGCCGCTGCGCATGTTTGAGCAGGAACTGGCCGAAGGCCGCCTGCTGCAGCCGTTCGGCACCACGCTGGAGCTGGGCCGCTACTGGCTGACGCGGCTACGCTCGCGCGCCGAGCGCGAGCCGGCCAAGCGCTTCCGCGAGTGGCTGCAGGCGCAGGCATGATGTAGCGCCGAGCCTACGCTCGGCTGCTCCGTGTCCAATGCCGCGCTACGCGCGAAAGCCGAGCGTGGCTCGGCACTGCAGAAATGCCAGTCGGCCGCTGGCCGGCACGACCGGTCAGGACTCCAGCAGCTCCATCCACGCCGCTTCAGCCTTTTCCAGCTGCGCGGCGGCGGTTTCCCGATCGCGGCCAAGCACGGCCATGCGGCTGGCATCGGCGTAGTTGGCCGGGTCGGCCAGCTGGCGATCCAGTTCGGCCAGCGCACCTTCCAGCTCGGCCACCTTGGCTTCAGCGGCGGCCAGCTTGTGCGGGTTCACCGGCTTCTTCTGCACCACCTGCGCCACCGGGGCGGTCTTGACCACCACCGGCTCTTCCACCTGTTCCATGCGCGCCTTGGGCGCCTGTGCCTGCGGGCGGGTACGCAGCCACGCGGCGTAGGCATCCAGATCGCCGTCGAACGGCTCGACCACGCCATCAGCCACGCGCCAATAGGTATCGCAGACCAGGCCGATCAGGTGGCGGTCGTGCGAGACCATCACGATCGCGCCTTCGAAGGTGGCCAGTGCTTCGGCCAGCGCTTCGCGCATTTCCAGGTCAAGGTGGTTGGTCGGTTCGTCCAGCAGCAGCACGTTCGGCTGCTGCCAGGCGATCAGCGCCAGCGCCAGGCGCGCACGCTCGCCACCGGAGAAACCATCGACCGGCTCGAACGCGCGGTCGCCCGGGAAATTCCACTTGCCAAGGAAATCGCGGAACGACTGGTTCGGCGCATCCGGGGCGATCTCGCGGAAGTGCTCCATCGGCGACTGGCCTTCGTGCAGCGACTCCACCGTGTGCTGGGCGAAGTAGCCGATCTTCAGGTCCGGGTGCGCCATGCGCTCACCGACGATCGGCGCCAGTTCACCCACCAGGGTCTTCACCAGGGTGGTCTTGCCGGCGCCGTTGGGGCCGAGCAGGCCAATGCGCTGGCCCGCTTCCAGGCCGAAGCCGACGTTGTGCAGGATCACCGCATCCTGGCCGTAGCCGGCCTCGACGTGGTTGAGGCGGATCAGCGAGAACGGCAGCTTGGCCGGCGGCGCGAACTCGATGCGGAACTCGCGTTCGGCACGCACCGCTTCGGTGCCGGCCAGCTTGGCCAGGCGCTTCATGCGGCTCTGCGCCTGCGCGGCCTTGCTCGCCTGCGCCTTGAAGCGGTCGATGAAACTCTGCAGGTGGGCGCGCTCGGCCTGCTCCTTCTCGTGCGCGATCTGCTGCTGGCGCAGCTGTTCGGCGCGCTGGCGCTCGAAATCGGTGTAGCCGCCCGGGTAGAGCTTGGCGCCGCCGCCGTGCAGGTGCAGGGTATGGGTGGCCACGTTGTCGAGGAACTCGCGGTCATGCGAGATCAGCAACAAGGTGCCTGGGTACTTCAGCAGCCACTGTTCCAGCCAGTACACCGCGTCCAGGTCCAGGTGGTTGGTCGGTTCGTCGAGCAGCAGCAGGTCGCTGGGCATCATCAGCGCACGGGCCAGGTTCAGGCGCACGCGCCAGCCACCGGAGAACGAGGACACCGCGCGGTGGTGCGTCTCGGCCGGGAAGCCGAGCCCGTGCAGCAGCTTGCCGGCGCGCGCTTCGGCGTCGTAGGCGCCCATCTCGGCCATCTTCGTGTGTGCGTTGGCCACCGCCTCCCAGTCTTCGCGGGCGGTCGCCTCGGCCTCTTCGGCCAGCACCGCGGCCACCTCAGTGTCGCCGCCCAGCACGAAGCTCAGCGCCGGGTCCGGCAGCGACGGGGTTTCCTGGGCCACGCTGGCGATACGGACCTTGCCGGGCAGGTCGACGTCACCCTTGTCGGCCTCCAGCTCGCCCTTCACCGCCGCGAACAGGCTGGATTTGCCAGCACCGTTGCGGCCGACCACACCTACCCGGTAACCGGCGTGCAGGGTCAGGTCGACATTGGACAACAGCAGCCGCTCGCCGCGGCGCAAGGCGAAATTACGAAGGGAGATCATCGGGGAAGGGGTCCATATAACCGGATGGAATGTGCTGGTGAGCACTGTTCCTGCGACGCAATTCTAGCGTTAACGAATACTTGACGCGTCCCGGGATGCGCAGTGGCCGACGTTCCTCTCTCCCACGTCCTCGCCGCGCGCGTCCCGGGTCTCCTCCCCGCCGATGCCTGTCCGGGCTAAATGGTTGCTGCTGCAACGTTTTTTCCAATGACCGGCATTTGACAGGCACTGAATATCCCGTTAATTGCTGTATTGCGCACCGCAACAACCGCCGTCCGCCTCACCCCCGTGATGTCGATTCCGGTGCCGCCCCCGCCAACCGGAGCCCATCCCGATGACCCGCAAGACCAGCCTGATCGCCGCCGCCGTCGCTGTCGCACTCGGTGGCTCTCCGTTCGTCGCCGCCGCCCAGCAGGCCGGCACCGCCGCCAACACCCTGGACACCGTGATCGTCACCGGCACCCGCGTGGCCGACCGCACCGTCGCCGAATCGCAGTCGCCGATCGACATCATCACCCCCGAAGCGCTGCAGTCCACCGGCACCAGTGAACTGGCCACCGCCCTGTCACGCGCCCTGCCCTCACTGAACTTCCCGCGCCCGGCACTGACCGACGGCACCAGCGGCGTGCGCCCGGCGCAACTGCGCGGCCTGTCGCCGGACCAGGTGCTGGTGCTGGTCAACGGCAAGCGCCGCCACACCTCGGCGATGATCAACGTCAACGGCAGCATCGGCCGTGGCTCGTCGGCGGTGGACATCAACGCGATCCCGATCGCCGCGATCGAGCGCGTGGAAGTGCTGCGCGACGGCGCGTCGGCGCAGTACGGCTCGGACGCCATCGCCGGCGTCATCAACATCGTGCTCAAGGGCAGCGGCCGTGGCGGCAGCCTGGCCGTGGACTACGGCCAGTACTCCGCCGGTGACGGAAACAAGTACCAGCTTTCCGGCGATACCGGCGTCGAGTTTGGCAACGGCCGTGGCCGCGTGCACGTGGCCGGCCAGATCAGCCAGCAGGACGAGAGCAACCGCGCCGGCCCGTACCGCGGCACCACGCCGAATACCGGCAACTTCCCGAGCATCGGCCAGACCTTCATCGTCGGCGACCCGCGCGTGGACGCCACTGCCGCCTCGGCCAACGCCAGCTTCGATTTCAGCGACCACGTGACCGGCTACGCCAGCGCGCTGCTCAGCAACCGCGACATCACCTCGTTCGCGTTCTACCGTTCGCGCAACCATAGCGGGCAGAGCGCGCTGCTGGCGCAGACCTATCCGGACGGCTACGTGCCGGAGATCAACCAGTATTCCAAGGACCGCTCGCTGGTGGCCGGGGTCAAGGGCAACACCGACAGCGGCTGGACCTGGGACCTGAGCCTGAACCACGGCGAGAACACCCTCGATTTCCACACCCGCAACAGCATCAACTACAGCCTCGGTGCGACCAGCCCGCGCTCGTTCTACGACGGCACGCTGAAGTACCAGCAGGACATCTTCAACGCCGACCTGACCAAGTCGCTGGACTGGGGCCTGGCCTACCCGGTCACGCTGTCCTTCGGCGGTGAGTACCGCAAGGAGAAGTGGGACCAGAATCCGGGCGAACTGAACTCGTACACCGGCAGCGGCGCGCAGGGCTTCGCCGGCTTCACCCCGACCAATGAAGTGCATGCCGACCGCCACAACTACGCGGTCTATGCCGGCCTGGAAGCGGACCTGACCGAGAAGTTCTCGGCCGGCATCACCGGCCGCTACGAGGACTACTCGGACTTCGGCGACCGCTTCTCCGGCAAGCTGTCGGCGCGCTATGCGTTCACCGACAAGGTCGCGCTGCGTGCCACCGCCTCCAGCGGCTTCCGTGCACCGTCGCTGGCGCAGCAGGGCTACCAGGCGGTCACCAGCCAGTTCCTCAATGGCGTGTTCGTTGAACGCGGCACCTTCCCGACCACGAGCCCGGCCGCGCAGGCGCTGGGTGCCTCGCCGTTGAAGGCCGAAACCTCCACCTCCTACAGCCTGGGGCTGGTGCTGCAGCCGGTCGACCGTCTGTACATCACCGTCGATGCGTACCAGATCGACATCGATGACCGCATCGCGCTGTCGTCCAGCATCACCACCAACGCCGCCACCAGCGCGCTGCTGGGCGCCCTCGGCCTGCCGCAGGTGACCGCGTTCTCGTACTTCACCAACGGCCTGGATACGCGCACCCGCGGCGTCGACTTCGTGTCCAGCTACACCGTGCCGTTCAGCGCCAGCAGCCTGGAGCTGACCGCCGCCTACAGCTACAACGACACCGAAGTGCGCCGCGTCGGCGGCACTCCGGCGGTGTTCGGCACGCTGGGCCTGACCCAGTCGCTGATCGGCCGTGATGAGATCGGTCGCATCGAGGACAGCTACCCGCGCGACAAGGCGATCCTGAGCGGCACCTGGCGTTCGGACCACTGGGAACTGGGCCTGGCCGCGACCCGCTACGGCAAGTTCACCGTACGCAACTCGGCCACCGCGCTGCGCGACCAGACCTACGGCGATGCCTGGGTGGTGGATGCCTCGGCCAGCTACAAGCCGAGCAGCAACTGGACCCTGACCGTGGGCGCCGACAACCTGCTGGACAAGTACCCGGACCGCACCGAAGACCTGCAGAACTCCACCTTCGGCATGCTGCCGTACAGCAACTACTCGCCGTTCGGCTTCAACGGCGCGTATGTGTACGGGCGGATCAAGTACACCTGGTAAGCGGTAGTGCCGGCCGCGGGCCGGCAACCCCGGGCCGCATCTGGAGGAGAGCCCCTTCTTGTTGAAGGGGCGCGCCGAAGGCGGGGGTAGAGGAGAAATGCGTGGCAAACCCGCCGGCCACGGCACGTGGACGGCAGGTTTGCCGTATCTGGCTTCATCGGTGAAAATCGGGGGCGCCCCCGATTTCCTGCGAGTGCCGATGCACCATGACACCGACCTGATCAACATCGTTGCCGTTGGCCTGGGGCTCGCCTTCATCTTCGGCGCGCTGGCCAACAAGCTCCGCTTGTCTCCCCTGGTCGGTTACCTGGTTGCTGGCATCTGCGTAGGCCCGTTCACCCCCGGCTTCGTCGCCGACCAGGCGCTGGCCAACCAGCTGGCCGAACTGGGCGTGATGCTGCTGATGTTTGGCGTCGGCCTGCACTTCTCGCTGAAGGACCTGATGGCGGTCAAGGCCATCGCCATCCCCGGCGCCATCGGCCAGATCGCGGTGGCCACCCTGCTCGGCTGGGGCGTGGCCTCGCTGATGGGCTGGCCGGCCATTCATGGCGTCATCTTCGGTTTCTCGCTGGCCACGGCCAGTACCGTGGTGCTGCTGCGGGCAATGGAGGAACGGCGCCTGCTGGAGACGATGCGCGGCAAGATCGCGGTCGGCTGGCTGATCGTCGAAGACCTGGCCTGTGTGCTGGCGCTGGTGATGATGCCGGTGATGGCCGGCGTGTTCGGTCCCGACGCGGCCAAGGAGTCGCACTCGCTGGGCAGCGTGCTGGCCGACATCGGCTGGACCTTCGTGCAGCTGGGCCTGTTCGTGGCGGTGATGCTGGTGGTCGGGCGCCGGGTCATCCCGTGGATCCTCGAACGTATCGCCGGTACCGGCTCGCGCGAACTGTTCACCCTGTCGGTGCTGGCAATTGCGCTGGGCGTGGCGTTCGGCTCTGCGATGCTGTTCGGTGTCTCGTTCGCGCTGGGCGCGTTCTTCGCCGGCATGCTGCTCAACGAATCGGAACTGAGCCACAAGGCCGCGCATGATTCGCTGCCGCTGCGCGATGCGTTCGCGGTGTTGTTCTTCGTCTCGGTCGGCATGCTGTTCGACCCCAACATCCTCGTCCAGCATCCGTGGCAGGTGCTGGCCACGGTGCTGATCATCATGTTCGGCAAGTCGGCAGCCGCGTTCTTCATCGTGCGCGCGTTCGGCCACCCGACCAGCACTGCGCTGACCATCTCGGCCAGCCTCGCCCAGATCGGCGAGTTCGCCTTCATCATCGCCGGCCTCGGCGTGGCGCTGCAGATCCTGCCGAAGGAAGGCCAGTCGCTGGTGCTGGCCGGCGCGCTGGTGTCGATCATGCTCAATCCGCTGGTGTTCGGCCTGCTCGACCGATGGCAGGCCAAGCAGGAAACACAGCCGCAAACGCCAGAGCCGGAAGAGGCGACCGGCCCGTCGCGCGACCTGCATGACCACGCCATCGTGATCGGCTATGGCCGGGTCGGCAGCGAGCTGGCACAGGTGCTGCGCGATCGCGGCGTGCCGGTGCTGGTGATCGATGACAACAAGGAGCACGTCGAGCAGGCGCACGCCAGGGGCCTGGCAGCGATCCGCGGCAGCGCCGCCGCCGACCGGGTGCTGGCCGAGGCCCATCCAGAGCGGGCCAAGATCGCAGTGCTGGCGATTCCGCAGCCGCTGGAAGCCGGTGAGGCGCTGGCCAAGCTGCGTGCGATCAACCCGGACCTGACCCTGCTGGCACGTGCGCACAGCGATGCCGAAGTGAAGCATCTGCTGGAGCATGGTGCCGATGGCACGGTGATGGCCGAGCGCGAGCTGGCCTATTCGCTGGCGGAGATGGTCATGTCCACGCCGCCATATCGGAATCTGGGGCAGCACAGCATTCCGGTGGTGTGAGGGGTGTGTTTGCGGCAGGGCTTGCAGCCCTGCACCTGCCAAGGCAACGGCAAAGGCAAAGGCAAAAGCTGACTATCCGTGGGATGGCGGGGTGGGTCCGCTTGCAGGGGCTGCTGCAAGTACGCCCATGTAAGCTCGGTCGCCGCTTGCTCGTGTGCGCAATCCTGCGCACACGGCAAGACCGGGGTTGGGCGTCCTGCCCAACCCGCCCGAGGCATGCCTCGGGCCCATGCGGCTCACGCCCCCGCAAGCGGCCCCCCCCCGCCTTCGACAATTTCCCACGATCTGCAGTAGATCCACGCCATGCGTGGATGCTGTTTGATGAACTGTCGGAATGTTCGATTCCGATGGTGATCCATCCACGCATGGCGTGGATCTACCAGGATTGATGCCGACCGTCGGCACATGGGGTCAGATCTGTTTTCCACAGGAAAACGGATCTGACCCCGGAAACAAAAAAATCCCCGGTCGACCCGCATCGACCGGGGATCTGGATCGCCACGTTGTCACGCCTTGGAGAGGCAGTTCCACCCTAGCGCATCGCGCCGCCGGTGGTGATCGCCTGTGGCGATATGCACCAAGCGCGCGGCTATCAGGCGGCGGCCAGGGCCTGCTCCAGGTCGGCGCGGAGGTCACCGATGTGCTCGATGCCGATCGACAGCCGCACGGTATCTTCGCTGACCCCGGCCTTGGCCAGCTCTGCCGCATCCAGCTGGCGATGGGTGGTCGAGGCCGGATGGGTGGCCAGCGACTTCGCGTCGCCCAGGTTGACCAGGCGGGTGAACAGCTTCAGCGCATCGAGAAAGCGCGCGCCAGCCTCGCGCCCGCCCGGCAGGCCGAAGGTCAGTACGCCCGAGCCATGCCCGCCCAGGTAGCGCTGCGCGGCGGCATGCTCGGGGTCGTCTGCCAGTCCCGCGTAACGCACCCAGGCGACCTTGTCGTGCGCCTTCAGGAACTGCGCGACGGCCAGTGCATTGGCGTTGATGCGCTCCATGCGCAGGGCCAGGGTCTCGATGCCCTGCAGGATCAGGAACGCATTGAACGGCGACAACGCGGCACCGGTATTGCGCAGCGGGACCACCCGCGCGCGGCCGATGTAGGCCGCCGGCCCCAGTGCTTCGGTATAGACCACGCCGTGGTAACTGGGGTCGGGTTGGTTGAGGCGGGCGAAACGCTTCGGCTGCGCCGCCCAGTCGAAGCGGCCGGAGTCGATGATGGCACCGCCGAGGCTGTTGCCGTGGCCGCCCAGGTACTTGGTCAGCGAGTGCACGACGATGTCGGCACCGTGCTCGAACGGGCGCAGCAGGAACGGGGTGGCCACGGTGTTGTCGACGATCAGCGGCACACCCGCCGCATGCGCCACCTCGGCAATGGCGGCGATGTCGGTGACGTTGCCGCGCGGGTTGCCGATCGATTCGACGAACACCGCCTTGGTGCGCTCGTCGATCAGCGCGGCGAACGCAGAACGATCGGCCGGGTCGGCGAAGCGCGCCTGGATGCCGTACTGCGGCAGCGTGTGGGCCAGCAGGTTGAGGCTGCCGCCATACAGCGCGCTGGAGGCGACGATGTTGTCACCGGCCTCGGCGATGGTCTGGAGGGCATAGGTGATCGCGGCCTGCCCCGAGGCCAGCGCCAGCGCACCGATGCCACCTTCCAGTGCAGCCAGGCGCTGCTCCAGCACGTCGGTGGTGGGGTTCATGATGCGCGTGTAGATGTTGCCGGGCACCTTCAGGTCGAACAGGTCGGCACCGTGCTGGGTGTCATCGAAGGCATACGCCACGGTCTGGTAGATCGGCACCGCCACCGCGCGGGTGGTCGGGTCGGGACGGTAGCCACCGTGCACGGCCAGGGTTTCCAGTTGCCACTGCGGTTCGCTCATTGCACCAGGCTCCATCCGGGGAAACCGCCACCATAGGCCAGCTGGCACCCGCCGCTGAAAGCCACTGGCGATGACGCCCGTACCGGCGGTTATCAGGTTGGCCGCGATTCAGGCAGCCGTCATGGGGCGTTGCTAGGCTGCGCCGCCGGGCGCTCCTGCCCGGGCACGGAGGCCCCACCCATGCAGCCATCGCCCTGGCATCCCACCACCAGCAGTTCGCCTACGTCGGTCATGCTGGTAGAGGACGACCGTCGCCTGGCCGAACTGGTGAGCGACTACCTTCACCAGCATGGCTTCGCCGTGCAGCACATCGCACGCGGCGACCTCGCCGGCGCCGCCTGCCGCCAGCACGCGCCGGAGCTGGTGGTGCTGGACCTGATGCTGCCCGGCCTGGGCGGCATCGACGTGTGCCGGCAGATCCGCAGCTTCTCCGATGTGCCGATCCTGATGCTGACCGCCTGCGAGGACGACATCGAACAGGTGCTGGGCCTGGAATCGGGCGCCGACGACTATGTGCACAAGCCCATCGAACCACGCCTGCTTCTGGCCCGGCTGCGCGCCCTGCTGCGCCGCCGCCACGGCAGCAGCAACACCGGCACGCCCAGCCGGCTGATGCACGGTGAACTGCTGATCGACCGCATGCAGCGTGAGGTACACCTGCACGGCGCCACGGTGGACGTGGGCACCACCGAATTCGAAATCCTGTGGCTGCTGGCCAGCCAGCCCGGGCAGATCCTGTCCCGTGACCAGATCCTGCAGGCGGTGCGCGGTATCGGCTTCGACGGCCTGGACCGCAGCGTTGACGTCTGCATCGGCAAGCTGCGTCGCAAGCTCGGCGACGATGCGCGCGAGCCGCGGCGGATCAAGACCGTGTGGGGCCGCGGCTACCAGTTCAATCCGTCGGCCTGGACGGCATGAAGCGGCTGTTCCTGTGGCTGTGGTTCATCACCGGCGCCTGTTTCCTAGCCTCGGTATTCTTCCTCAACCGGGTGCTCGACAGCATCTATACCCCCGTGCAGGATCGCGTTTTCGTCCAGCAGGTGCGCGGGCAGGTGTACGCCCTGCGCAGCGGCCTGGCCGGCCTGGACGGTAGCCAGCAGCGTAAGCGCCTGCAGCAGTGGCAACCGCACTATGGCATCGCATTGACCCTGCTCGACACGCCTCCCGCGCTGGCCCCGCAGGAACAGGCAGCCGTGCAGGCCGATGGCTTCATCGTGCGCGATCAGTACCAGCAGGTCCTGCTGCCGATCGAAGGCATCGATGGTCGCTGGTTGCACCTGCGCCTGCCTGGCGCGGTGCAGATGACCACGTACATGACCATCGCGGCCTACCTCAGCATCCTGCTGCTGGTCGGCGCCAGCCTGTACGCCTGGGTTCGCCTGCTCTGGCGCGATCTGGAGGCCCTGCGCGTGCATGCCGACCGCATCGGCGCCGGCGATCTGCAGGCACGCGCGCAGGTTTCGCCACGCTCGCAGATCCGGGTCATCGTCGATCACTCCAACCGCATGGCCGCACGCGTGGCCGAACTGGTGCAGCGCCAGCGCGACCTGACCCATGCGATCTCGCACGAACTGCGCACGCCGATCGCGCGCGTGGCCTTTGGCCTGGACCTGATGCAGGACAGCGATGACCGCGAGCGCCGCGAACGACTGGCGCAGGGCCTGCATGGCGACCTGGCCGAGCTCAACCGGCTGGTCAGCGAACTGCTGGCCTACGAACGGCTCGAGCATCCGGGCGAGGGCGAACCGATGCAGCGGATCGAAGCCAACGACTGGCTGCAGGCCTGCCTGGCCGATGCCCGCCGCGATGCCGAACGTGCCGGCCTGGTGCTGCGCGTGCAGCCCAGTGCCCTGCCTCGGCTGGACGCGGAACCGCGCCTGCTGCAGCTGGCGCTGAGCAATCTGGTCGGCAATGCCCTGCGCCACGCGCGCTCGCAGGTGGACGTGTCGCTGGTGAGTGTGGGCGGGCGCGCCTGCCTGCGCGTGGACGACGACGGCCCCGGCATCGCCGAGGCTGACCGCGAAAAGGTGGTCCGCCCGTTCACCCGCCTGGATGACAGCCGCAGCCGCGACACCGGCGGCTTCGGCCTGGGCCTGGCGATCGTCGGCCGCATTGCCGCACGCCACCACGGCGAACTGCGCATCGGTCGCGCCGCCCACGGCGGCGCACGCCTGGAAATGCACTGGCCGCTGGCTGCCAGCTGAACGCCCACGGGCGCAATTACAGTTGATTACAACTCCCGCACAACTGCGGACGGATCGGTCGCCGGCGTATCGCCACGCTAGCGACCCTGCAGCACTCGCCGGATGCGCGCGCTGCTTTTCCTCCCATTGTCGAGAGTTTCCATGTCCCAGCTTCGCCGTTCCCACACCCTGCTCTGCCTGGCCCTGTTGCCACTGTTCGCTGCCCCGATCGCCCACGCCAAGGATGACCACTGGACCTTCGAGCTCGCCGCCGGTGGTGGCGTGGCGCCGCGCTACAGCGGCAGCGAGGAGTACCGTGCGACGCCTTCGCTGTCCTTCGATGTCACCTCGCCAGGGGGCTGGTTTCTGGGCACCAGTGGCATCGGCTGGGGCACGACCCTCGGCGAGCACACCCGCGTGCGCGCCTATGTCGGTGCCAGCGGTATCCGCAAGGACAAGGATTCGCTGCTCGGCGGTTCGGACTTCCTGCGCGGCATGGGCGATATCGATACCCGTCCCCTGGTCGGTGTCTCGGCTGGATATACGCTGGGCGAAGCCGTGCTGAGCGGCTCCTGGCAGTTCACCCGCAAGGACGAGGACAAGGCTGAGAACGGACTGGCTACCCAGCAGATTCACCTGAACCTGAGCATGCCGCTGTTCGACCTGGCCGGTGGCGTGGTCAGCGGCAGCGTCTCCACCGACTACGGCAACCGTGGCTACATGCAGACCTGGTACGGCGTCAGTCCGGAACAGGCCGCGCGCACCGGCTTTGCCGAGCACAAACCGAAGGCCGGCCTGGTCAGCGCCGGTGTGGGCCTGAAGTGGAGCCACCGCGTGGGCCGTAATGGCAACTGGTACATCTCGGCCGAAGGCACGCGCCTGCTCGGCGATGCGGCCAACAGCCCGATCGTGCAGAAGGCCAACCAGTTTGGCGTGATGAGCGGCTATACGCACCGCTTCTGATGCATGAAGGACGCCGCTGGGCGCCCTCTTTCGCTGCGATCAGTGGCAGGCTTGTGCGGTGCCGCTGCCGCACAAGCCGACCTCGCGCAGCCAGCCGATCCACTGCACGACGTCGTCCTTCTCCGGCTCGGCGCGGAACGACTTCTGCACGGTGTGGAAGCCCTGCCTGCCCTGCATGCCCTTGATCCAGGTGAACTCCGGTTTGCCGGTGCCGGGGTTCAGCGGGCAACTGAGCATCAGCAGCGCGAATGGCCGTCCGCCCTCCTCGCCTTCGCGGATCCAGTGGCTCTGCGCAGCCGGACAGGCCATGCGCCACCCCGCCTCGATGATGCCGAGGAACTCGCGCGGACTCACATGGCCACTGTTCGGCGCATCATTGACGGTGACCATGTCGGTCCAGTCCTGCACGGTCTGGCCCTGCGGCACGTACTCGGTGATGCGGTTGCCTTGTGCGTCGGTGCTCTGGTGGGCCTGCTGGTAACCCTTCATCGGCGGCAGCTGGACCTGTTCGACGGCTGCAGCGTGTCCAGCAACAGCAGCGAGCGCCAGCGCCATGCAGAGTGAAACCCTGCGGGTAACGTCCATGCGGTTCTCCTCGTCCTTGCGAAAGTGAAACGGGATCATTGTGCCTTGCTGAGGCTTTGGTGGCGCGCCAGCCATGGCAGGCGCGCCACCGGTTCAGGCCTTGGCGAAGACCAAGTGCCCACCCTCATTGCCGACTTCGATGGTGTCACCGTTGACGAACGCGCCGGACAGGATCTGCTGCGCCAGCGGATTCTCCAGCTGCGACTGGATCGCGCGCTTCAGCGGCCGCGCGCCATACACCGGATCGAAGCCGACGTTGCCGAGCAGGTCGAACGCCGCATCGGAGACCGCCAGCTTCAGCCCGCGCTCGGCCAGGCGCTTCTCCAGCCCGCGCATCTGGATGCGTGCGATCTGCTTGATCTGCTGCTTGTCCAGCGGGTGGAACACGACGATGTCGTCCAGGCGGTTGATGAACTCCGGACGGAAGTGCGCCTGCACCACGCCCATCACGGCCGCCTTCATCTGCGTGTAGGCCTCCGGGCTGTCGTCGCTGCTCATGTCCTGGATCTGATGCGAGCCCAGGTTCGAGGTCATCACGATGACGGTGTTGCGGAAGTCCACAGTGCGGCCCTGGCCGTCGGTCAGGCGGCCATCGTCCAGCACCTGCAGCAGGATGTTGAACACATCCGGATGCGCCTTCTCCACCTCATCGAGCAGGATCAGCGAATACGGGCGACGACGCACGGCCTCGGTCAGGTAACCGCCTTCCTCGTAGCCGACGTAGCCCGGGGGCGCACCGATCAGGCGGGCGACGCTGTGCTTCTCCATGAACTCGCTCATGTCGATGCGGATCATCGCGTCGGCACTGTCGAACAGGAACTCGGCCAGCGACTTGCACAGCTCGGTCTTGCCGACGCCGGTCGGGCCGAGGAACAGGAACGAGCCGGCCGGACGATTCGGATCGGACAGGCCGGCACGCGAGCGGCGTACCGCATCGGAGACGACCTTGATCGCCTCTTCCTGGCCGACCACACGGTTGTGCAGCACTTCTTCCATGCGCAGCAGCTTGTCGCGCTCGCCTTCGAGCATCTTGTTGACCGGGATGCCGGTCCAGCGCGAAACGACCTCGGCGATCTCCTCATCGGTCACGCGGTCCTGTACCAGCTTGAAGTCCTTGTGCTCGGCTTCCTGCGCGGCGGCCAGCTGCTTTTCCAGCTGCGGCAACAGGCCGTACTGGATTTCGCTCATCTTGGCGAAATCCTGGCGGCGCTGCGCAGCTTCCAGCTCCAGCTTGGCCTGCTCGACCTGTTCCTTGATCTTGGTGGCGCCCTGCAGCGCCGCCTTCTCCGACTTCCAGATTTCATTGAGGTCGGAGAACTCGCGCTCCAGCCCGTCGATGTCGTTCTCCAGGTCGGCCAAGCGCTGCCGCGAGGCTTCGTCCTTTTCCTTCTTCAGCATCTCGCGCTGGATCTTCAGCTGGATCACCCGGCGTTCCAGGCGATCCAGCTCCTCCGGCTTGGAGTCGATCTCCATGCGCAGGCGTGAGGCGGCTTCGTCCATCAGGTCGATGGCCTTGTCCGGCAGCTGGCGGTCGGTGATGTAGCGGTTGGACAGGGTGGCGGCAGCCACGATGGCCGGGTCGGTGATTTCCACGCCGTGGTGCACGGCGTACTTTTCCTTCAGCCCGCGCAGGATCGCGATGGTGTCCTCCACCGTGGGTTCGCCGACGAACACCTTCTGGAAGCGGCGCTCCAGCGCGGCGTCCTTCTCGATGTACTTGCGGTATTCGTCCAGCGTGGTCGCACCGATGCAGTGCAGCTCGCCGCGTGCCAGCGCCGGCTTCAGCATGTTGCCGGCATCCATCGCACCGTCGGCCTTGCCCGCGCCGACCATGGTGTGCAGCTCGTCGATGAACAGGATGATCTGGCCTTCGTTCTTGGCCAGGTCGTTGAGCACGCCCTTCAGGCGCTCCTCGAATTCACCGCGGAACTTGGCGCCGGCGATCAGCGCGCCCATGTCCAGCGACAGCACGCGCTTGCCACGCAGGCCCTCGGGTACTTCGTCATTGATGATGCGCTGGGCGAGCCCTTCCACGATCGCGGTCTTGCCCACGCCGGGTTCGCCGATCAGCACCGGGTTGTTCTTGGTCCGGCGCTGCAGCACCTGGATGGTGCGGCGGATTTCCTCGTCACGGCCGATCACCGGGTCGAGCTTGCCGCTCTCGGCGCGCGCGGTCAGGTCAATGGTGTACTTCTCCAGCGCCTGCCGCTGCTCCTCGGCATTCTCCGACTGCACGTTCTCGCCGCCACGCAGCTTGTCGATGGCCGCCTGCAGGCGGGTCTTGTCGGCACCGGCGGCGCGCAGCGCCATGCCCAGCGTGCCACCATCCTCCAGCGCCGCCAGCACGAACCACTCGCTGGCGATGAAGGCATCACCGTGCTGCTGGGCCAGCTTGTCGGTCTGGTTCAGCAGGCGCCCCAGGTCATTGCCCATCGAGACGTTGCCGGCCTGGCCGGACACCTTGGGCAGCGCGTCCAACGCCTCGGTCAGGCGCTCGCGCAGGACCGGCACGTTCACCCCGGCCTGCGCGAGCAGCGGGCGCGTGCTGCCGCCCTGCTGGTCCAGCAGCGCGCTGAACAGGTGGACCGGTTCGATGATGCTGTTGTCGCGGCCCACGGCCAGCGACTGTGCGTCTGCCAGCGCCTGCTGGAAACGCGAGGTGAGCTTGTCCATCCGCATTGCGAATCCTCATCGGTCATCAGGGCCGGCCCGCGCCGGCGATGCTGGGAAGATGCGGCTGCCCCACCCCGTTTCAAGGGTGGCTGCGACTGCACCCCGTAGCGAGTCAGCCTGCGGCCAGCATGCCGGAACGGGTGTGGTCGGCGCGTTGATCCCGATCAGTTCGGCGCAGTGGACCGGTTCAGCGGATGATCGCAGAGCGGAGCGCCCGCAGCTGCTGCTTGACCGCCCGCGCCTGCGTGGCGTCCATGCGCAACAGCGCCTTCTGGCCTATCGAGCGCGACTGCAGGGTGGAATCGACGAAGCGGTAGCGACCGCGCTCATCACGCTGCACCAATGGCGCCTGCACCAGTTCCGGGGTCTCCAGCAGATGGTCGATCACCGCCACCAGACGGTCGTTGAAGTAGCCGTCGGGCCGGCCCAGGTCGACGTAGGCCTGCTGGATCAACGGATAGAAGCGCTTGTAAGCCGTAGCCGCTGCCGCTGCCGCTGGATCCAGCGCAGTAAAGGCCTGCACATAGGGCGCGTAACGCGCCGAGTTGCTTGCCGCGATGCGTTCCCCACCCTCGCCAGGCTCGACCTGCAGGTTGCCCGGCAGCGGCCGTGCGGCCAGCGCCGTCGGCGGCACGCTTGGTTTGTCCAGGTTGTCGACCTGGGTGACCAGGCGCTGGATCAGGTGATCGCGCAGCAGCAGGGTCATCGGGCCCTCGCCCTGGAACAGCTGGCTCAATGCACCCCAGGCAGCCGTATCGCTGTCAGCCAGCTTCGGTAGCGCCGGATCAGCTGCGGCCTCGGTATCCAGCGGATGCTTGATCGTCGGTGGCGCTGGCGCGGGTTCCGCGGCCGCCTGCGGTTGTGGCGGTGCGCTGGTACTGGCGGGGGGCGATTGCACCGGCACCGAGACACCGTCTGCCAGGCTCTTCAGCTGATCGCGGAACAACCAACCGCCCGCGCCACCGATCACCACCACTCCCAACACCCAGGGCCATACCGCCTTTCCACTCTGCATGATGCAGCACCTCGTTTCACACGCATGGAGAAGGTGTGACCCCACCGGTTCCAGCCGGTTCCCCGTCTGTTCCGCTGCCGTTCGGCTTCGGCCCGCGCCAAAGCCGCGCTCACGCCTGCTTTGCATGCCCCGCGCGACGCTGTGGGTCTTTTCATGTGGAGGCACTGCCATGCAGTACGCGCTGTATTACTGGACCGGCATCCAGGGCCGCGGCGAGTTCGTGCGCCTGGCGCTGGAGGATGCCGGCGCCGACTACATCGACATGGCGCGGGTGCACGGCGATGCGGTGATGCAGCCGTTCCTGGAGGGCCACAGCGAAGGCCCGCAGCCCTTCGCGCCGCCGTTCCTGAAGGCCGGTCGCCAGGTCATTGCGCAGGTTGCCGCGATCCTGGACTTCCTCGGCCCGGCGCTGGATCTGGTGCCGCAGGCCGCATCGCGGCGGATGCAGGCGCTGCAACTGCAGTTGACCATCGCTGACCTGGTGGCCGAAGTGCATGACACCCATCATCCGATCGCCGCATCGAAATACTACGAAGCGCAGAAGACCGAGGCCAAGGCACGTGCCGCGTCGCTGCGCAGCGAGCGCCTGCCGAAGTTCCTGGGCTACTTCGAACGGGTGCTGGCCGCCAACGGTGGCCGCCATGCACTGCGCGAGCATTCGTATGTGGACCTGTCGCTGTTCCAGCTGCTGAGTGGGCTGGACTACATGTTCCCGCGTCGCATGCAGGCACTGGCGCCCACACTGCCCCTGCTGCGCGCGCTGCAGGCGCGGGTGGCGAAGCGGCCGAACATCGCCGCCTACCTGGCCTCGGAACGGCGGCTGGCGTTCAACACGAATGGCATCTTCCGCCATTACCCGGAGCTGGACGCCGAGCGGTAGTGCCGGCCGCTGGCCGGCAGAGCGCGCTGTAAGCATTCGCCGCCTGCAACACGCCCCTGTAGAGCCGAGCCATGCTCGGCTCAGAGCAGCCGAGCGCAGGCTCGCCTCTACAAGGCGGCAGAAGCAGAAGGGCCGGCAATGCGCCGGCCCTTGGATACCCATGAGCATGCCGGCCGCCGGCCGGCACTACCGTGGGATCAGCTGTCCCCACCCAGCGGCTTCACCGGCTGCTTCTGCAGCGACAGCAAGCCCAGCAGCACCGCCAGGGCCACGTAGGCGCCGGCAAACTGCACACTGATGATGCGCGCCAATCCTTCCAGCTCCCACGGCAGGTAGATGCCGCCGCGCGGATCCACCGAGTGGATCAGCCCGAACAGGGTCAGTACCGCCGCCACCAGCAGGAAGCCGCAGGCACGGCGCAGGCGGCCATCGACCATCGCCGCCACCGCCGAAATCCACAGCATCGAGGTGACGATGAAGCCATTGCCCAGGGTGAAGATCACCGCCAGCTCCGGCAGGCCGTGGCCGTCGAGCTTGGTCAGCAGCTGGGGCAGCTGATCCGGTGCGATCCAGCCGGGTGCCTTGATCGCCAGCAGGTAGGCCACCGAAGGCAGGAAACCGAACACCATCGCGCCGGTATGGTGGCGCGGCGTGGCCTGGAAGGCCTGGGTGGTGATGTCGATGGCCACGTACACGATGATCGGTGCCAGCACCGCCAGCGGCAGCCACTGCACCAGCCCGGAGATGATGCCGAGCATGCCGCCGATGCCGACGAACAGGCCGGTCAGCAGCGTATAGCCGCTGCGCGCGCCCATGTGCTTGTACGCCGGCTGGCCGATGTACGGCGTGGTCTGCGCGACGCCGCCACAGACGCCTGCCACCAGCGTAGCCACCGCTTCCACCAGCAGGATGTCGCGGGTGCGGTAGTCATCGCCGGCCGCACGCGCGCTTTCAGACACATTGATGCCGCCGACCACCATCAGCAGGCCGAACGGCAGCAGCAGCGGCAGGTAGGTCATCGCAGTGGGCAGGCCGTCGAGGAAGCCCAGCGTCGGCAGCGGCAGCACCACCTGCGGCGGCACCCACTCCGGCACATGGAAGCCCGGCGCACCCAGCCCGGCCAGGCCCAGGCCGTAATACAGCACGGTGCCGAACACGAAGGCCAGCAGCACGCCCGGGCCACGCACCGGCAGCTTCCCCTTGGCGATCAGCACATACAGCAGCAGGCCCAGCGTGGTGAAGCCGACCAGCGGCGAGCGCAGCGTTTCCAGCAGCGGCAGCAGGCCCATCAGCACCAGCGCGATGCCGGCAATGGAACCCAGCAGCGCGGCACGCGGCAGCGCGCGGGTGACTGCTTCACCGAAGAACGACAGCACGAACTTGAGCACGCCCATGATGACCAGCGCCGCCATGCCCAGCTGCCAGGTGGCGATGCCCGCCGCGTGCGGGTTCATGCCCTGCTGCTTGAACGCGATGAAGGCCGGGCCAAGCACCAGCAGGGCCATGCCGATGCTGGTGGGGGCATCCAGGCCGAGCGGCATGGCGGTGACGTCGTCACGGCCGCTGCGCGCGGCCAGCCGGCGTGCCATCAGGGTGTACAGCAGGTTGCCTATCAGCACGCCGAAGGCCGTGCCGGGGAACATGCGGCCGAACACCACGTCGGCGGGGAACTGGAAGATCCCGACCAGGGCCATGGCGATGAAGCCGAGGATGGAGAGGTTGTCGACGACCAGGCCGAAGAAGCCGTTGAAGTCGCCGGCGACGAACCAGCGACGCGGTGCGGCGGAAGCGGGAGCGGACATGGAAGGGGCGGTGGGGGTGGGGAGCGCCGATGGTAGGCCCAGCGGGGCCTGGGCGCCAATTCCGCGGTGGAATGATGGGTTCCAGCCAACGGCGGCGCCCCTCATGGCTGGGCGCGGGTAGAGTCGACTGTTAGTCGACTGGCATTGCCAGTTGGGCCGGTCGGGTAGGCTGCGCAGGGGTCGCTGCAAGTACGTCCCTGTAAGCTCGGTCGCCGCATCCATGCGGCTCACGCCCCTGCGCAGCCTACCCGCCCGGCCCCTGACAATTTCCTGCGCGTGCCAGCCACGGAAAAGAATCAAAAGATCAAAAGCAAAGGCAGGCTCTCGTTGTAGCGCCGAGCCCACGCTCGGCCGCTGTACGCGAAGCTTCTGAGCCGAGCACGGTTCGGCTCTACAAGAACAATTCGATCATTTCCACGCTATCCATGCATGGCGTGGATCTACCGGCAGATCGCGATGATCTGTCCAAGGCGGGGGGGTCCGGTTGCGGGGGGGCGCTGCAAGTACGTCCATGTAAGCTCGGTCGCCGCATCCATGCGGCTCACGCCCCCGCAACCGGACCCACCCCGCCATCCCACGGATACCCAGCTGTTGCTGTTGCTGCTGATGTTGCCGGCCAGCGGCCGGCCCTACCTCGCGTGCAGGGCGCAGCCCTGCATCGACCACCTCACTTCTTCAGGAAGTTGTCCACCAGCAGATGCTTCACGTCGTCGAAGCGACCGTTCAACACCGCCTTGGCCGCATACAGCGCCGTGCCGGCGACCTGCTTGGCCTCGATCTGCGGCGGCATCACCAGCTCGGCGCGACTCGTGTGCACGTCCAGCAATGCCGGGCCGCGCTGCGACAGGAAATCCTGCACCGCTTCCTCCAGATCCTCGCTGCGGGTGACCGTGCGGCCATGGAAGCCGATCACTTCGGCCAAGCGGCCGAAGTCCGGGTTCTTCAGGTCGGTGTAGTTGTCCAGAAGGCCTTCCACCTTCTGCTCCAGCTCGACGAAGTTCAGCGAACCGTTGTTGAACACCACCACCTTGATCGGCAGGTTCTCCTGCGCCGCCGTCAACAGATCACCCAGCAGCATCGCCAGGCCACCATCGCCGGACAGCGAGATCACCTGCCGGCCGGGGAAGGCCTTCTGCAGCCCCAGCGCCTGCGGCATCGCGTTGGCCATCGTGCCGTGCAGCAGGCTGGTCAGCGTGCGGCGGCGACCGTTGACGCGGATATGGCGCAGCACCCACACCATCGGCGAGCCGCCGTCGGCGGTGAACAGTGCATCCTCGGTAGCGTGCTTCGAGAGCAGCGCGGTCAGGTGCTGCGGATGGATCAATTCGCCTTCGCCCGGCTGCTCTTCCTGTTCGCGCTTCTTCAGCGCCTTGTCGCGATGCTCGATGCACTCGTCCAGGAAACTGCTGTCCTCGCGCGGCGGCAGCATCGGCAGCAACGCATCCAGCGTCGGTGCGATATCGCCGACCACGCCGAGGTTCACCGGGTGGCGGCGGCCAAGGTGGCTGCCATCGCGGTCGACCTGGATGATGGTGGCCTTGTCCGGGTAGAACTGGCCCCAGGCGAAGTCGGCGCCGAGCAGCAGCAGCGTGTCGCACGCCATCAGCGTGTGGAAGCCGGACTCGATGCCGAAGATGCCTGTCATGCCCATGTTGTACGGGTTGTCCGGCTCGACGAAATCCTTCGCGCGCGAGGTATGCGCGATCGGGGCCTGCAAGCGCCGGGCCAGTTCCAACAGCTGTGCGTGCGCGCCCTGGCAACCGGCACCGGCGTAGATGCCGATGCGCTTGCCCTGCCCCAGCAGCTCGGCGATGCGCTGCAGTTCGGCGTCGGAGGGGCGCAGTACCGGCTGGGTGTAATGCACCGAGAACGGCACATCGTGCTTCACCTCGGCCTGGCTGATATCGGCCGGCAGGATCACCACCGCCACGCCACGGCGGCTGATCGCGGCCTGGCAGGCCAGGGCCACCACGCGTCGCGCCTGCTCCGGGCTGTGCACCTGCTCGCAGAACACCGTGCAGCTGCCATAGACCGACTTGAAATCCACTTCCTGCGGGAATTCCATGCCCAGCTCGCTGGTCACCACCTGGCTGGCGATCAGCACCATCGGCGCACGGTTGCGGTTGCTCTCGAACACGCCATTGATGAAGTGCAGGCCACCGGGACCACAGGAACCCGCGCAGGCGGTCAACTCGCCGCTCACCAGCGAATCGGCGCCAGCAGCGAACGCTGCCACTTCTTCATGGCGCACGTGCACCCAGGCGATCTCGCTGCCATGCATCGCATCAGTCACATGGTTGAGCGTATCGCCCACGATGCCGTAGCAACGGCGGACACCGGCCTGCTGCAGGGCGTCCACCACGATTTCGGCCACGCGCTTGCTCATCGGATACATCCTCGAACGGGGGAACTCCCGAGGCTAGACCCGATGAAGTGATGCCTCCGCAAAAAAAGGGACGGAGGGAACTAACTCGCTTGTGCCGCAAGCGACTTAATTCCCTCCGTCCCCTTTCTAGTCGTTGACGTTGATCCAGCCCAGCACGTCGCCGTGCTTCGGGCTGCGATAGCGCAGCTTCACCCAGCCGTTCTGTTCATCCAGCAGTTCCACCCGATCGCCCTGCACCAGGTAACGCTTGGTGCTGGACGCACCAGGCCGGTCGAACAGGAACAGCCGCGCGGATGCCACGGTGGCCTGCTGGCCGCGCAACGGTCCATCCGGCGGTGCGCCCAGGCCATCGGCAATGGCACTTTCCAACACACGGCCGGCGGGATCATAGGTGCGCCAGACCGCCAACGGCCCGTTCTCTTCGCGTTGTTCCCACTGCAGCGCGGCGTTCACCGTATCGCCCAGCATCAGCACGCTCTCGGCGCGGTACAGATAGAGTGTCGCACCTGCAAAGCGATACTGGTCGGTGTACCACATCGGGCCGCTGCGGCAGCTACTGGTCAGGGTGCGGCTCAGGTGGTCGACCATCAGGCCCATCAGCTCGCCGCAGCTCTCCCTGCCGTGGGTTTCAGCCCGCAGCGCGCGGAACCCGGCACTGGCGGGATCGAACCGGTACACCGCCACCGCTTCGTTGACCATGCCGACCGGGGCGCGTGCAACCAGCTCCGGGTAACCATCGAAATCGACATCTTCGAGCGACCAGCGCGAATGGCCGTCGGCATCCGCCGCGCCGGCCAGCGTCTGCCGCTTGCCCGACGGTGACAGCTGCACGGCAATGCTGCCGTCCTGCAGGGGATCGGCATGCGCCTGCACATGCGCGCCCACCTGGAAGCGTAGCGTTTCGCCCTCGTCCTCCGCCTGCGCCGTCGGTGCCAGCGCGCCGGCCAACACCAGGCCCAGCAGGCATTCCCTGTAGTTCATCGTTGCTCCCTGCGGCACCGCGGCGGCACCTTCAACTCAGAACGATACCTCGACCGGCTGCCGCGACCACAGCACCGACTGATGCCTGGTCTGCTGCTTCCACGCCAGGCGGATCGCTTCGATATCGGCGCGGCGCTGCGGGGTGTCCTCATGCAGCACTACCAGCACCTTGGTGCGCAGGCGGTTGGGCGCGGCATCGCCGCGGAACAGCCACTGGCCATAGGCATCGAACACTGTCAGGCCATCCGGGAAGCGCGGGGTCACTTCCTTGTCCAGGAACGCGCGCCACTGCGCCTCGCTGATGGTGTCGGCCTGCGGGCGGTTGCCGGCGCCCTGCTCCTCGCCCACGCCGAAGTACAGCTCGCTGCGCACCCAGCCGTGCGCGGAAGACGGGCGCGCGGCGTCGCCCTTCAGTTCGGCGGTAGTGGCCGTGGCATAGGCGCTGGGCGCCTGCGATGAGAGGCTGGCGCAGCCGCTGGTGGCCAACAGCACGGCGAAGACGAGGCCAAGGTGTTTCATCGGTACAGCTCCGGGGAAGGGGGACAAGGCGAGCCGGCAGCGTACCGCGCCACCGGCCCGGCGTGCTGATGCCAACCGGGCATCAGCTCATGCCGGACCGGCAGGGGCTTGCATCCGCACCGGTCATCACGCGAAGATAATATATCGCTTCATCCGGATGGATGTAAGTGAAACCATCTCCCCTTCCCCCGTCGTCGTTGTTGCTGGAGTCCCCATGTCCGCCCGCCTGCCCGCGTCGCCGCTCGGCCTCGCCATCGCCCTCGCGCTTTCCACCGCCGCCGCCCCGGCCCTGGCCCAGGACGCCACCAACCTGGATACGGTGATCGTCACCGGCACCCGTGCCGCCGACCGCACCGTGCTCGAATCCACCTCGCCGGTGGATGTGCTCACCGCCGAGGACATCCGCAAGGCCGGCGTGGTCAACGGTGAGCTGGGCAGCGCGCTGCAGGCGCTGCTGCCGTCGTTCAACTTCCCGCGCCAGTCCAACTCCGGTGGCGCCGACCATGTGCGCGCCGCGCAGCTGCGTGGCCTGTCGCCGGACCAGGTGCTGGTGCTGGTCAACGGCAAGCGCCGCCACCACACCGCGCTGGTCAACACCGACAGCAAGATCGGCAAGGGCACCACCCCGGTCGATTTCAATTCGATTCCGGTCAGTGCGATCAAGCGCATTGAAGTGCTGCGCGATGGCGCCGGTGCGCTGTACGGCTCGGACGCCGTGGCCGGCGTGATCAACGTGATCCTCGACAACGGCGGTGACGGCGGCGAGATCGAGGCGAGCTACGGTGCCAACCACACCGACCTCAAGCCGATCGGCCGCACCCTCACCGATGGCCAGACCGGCAACATCAGCGCCAAGGTCGGCACCTCGCTGGGCGAAGACGGTGGCTTCCTGCGCGTCGGCCTGGAATACAAGCACCGCAACGGCACCAACCGCGCCGGCTTCGACCAGATTCCGCCGTGGGACCAGACCCCGGGCAACCTGGCACTGCGGGGCAAGCGCAACTATGTCCTGGGTGATGGCAAGAGCAAGGACATCAACCTGTGGCTGAACACCGAGATTCCGGTGGGCCAGACCTCGACGTTCTACGCGTTCGGTACCTTCAACCAGCGTGACACCGAAGGCGCGAACTACTTCCGCTATCCCGATGGCGATGCCAACTGGAAGCAGGTCTATCCGAATGGCTACCGGCCGATCTCCGAAGGTGAGAACCGCGACGTGCAGGCCGTGGCCGGCGTGCGCGGGCAGTGGGGCGAATGGAGCTACGACGGCAGCCTGGACTACGGCCAGAATGACTTCACCTATCGCCTGCGTGATTCGCTCAACGCCTCGCTGGGCCCGACCAGCCCGACCCGCTTCAAGACCGCCGATTACGAATATGCGCAGACCGTGGGCAACCTCGATCTGAGTCGCGTGTTCACCCAGAACGACAGCATCAGCCACACCCTGGGCCTGGGCGTGGAAGCACGCCACGAGCGCTACCAGACCCGCCCTGGCGACCCGGCCAGCTATGCCGCCGGCCCGTACACCGACCGCCCGACCGGTTCGCAGGCCGGTGGCGGCCTGACCCCGCAGGATGCGGCGCGCCTGTCGCGCGATGTGGCCAGCGCCTATGCCAGCCTGTCCAGCCAGTTCGGCGAGAAGTTTTCCACTGATCTGGCCGCGCGCTACGAGCACAACGACGACTTCGGCGGCGAACTGACCGGCAAGCTCGGCCTGCGCTATGAGTTCACCCCGGCGTTCGCGCTGCGCGGCGCGATCTCCAACAACTTCCGCGCGCCGTCGCTGGCACAGATCGGCTACGAGTCCACCTCCACCGGCTACAACGCAGCTGGCCAGCTGGTGCAGGGCCGCCTGCTGTCGGTCAACAATCCGATCGCACGCGGCCTGGGGGCACAGAACCTGAAGCCAGAGAAGTCGCTGAACACCTCGCTCGGTTTCACCAGCCGCATCGGCGAGCATTTCGACCTGTCGCTGGACTTCTTCCAGATCGACATCGATGACCGCATCGCGCTGTCGGAGAGCATCACCGGCGATGCGCTGACCGACTACGTGGCCGCCAACTACGGCGTCAGCGGCCTGCAGAGTGCCAGCTTCTTCGTCAACGCCGCCGACACCCGCACCCGTGGCGCCGAGCTGGTGAGCAACTGGCGCCAGTCGCTGGGCGATGGCCAGCTGCTGCTGACCGGCACCTATGCATATACCAAGACCACGCTGAAGAACGTGCTGGCCACGCCGGCCCAGCTGCAGGCGCTGGACCCGGATTATGTGCTGTTCGGGATTGAAGAGACCAACACGCTGACCGATGCCACACCGCGAACACGTGGCAGTTTCTCGGCCGCATGGAGCAACGACCACTGGTCGCTGAGCACCCGCGTGAACCGTTATGGCAGCGCCACCCGTGTGTTCAACTTCGGAGACGGCTACATCCCGCGCCAGACCTACCAGGCCGAGTGGCAGCTGGATGCGGAAGTCGAATACCGCATCACCCCGCAGTGGAGCGTGGCCATCGGCGGGCAGAACCTGACCGACAACTATCCGGATCGATCCAACAGCGATATCCACTACTTCGGCAACCTGCCGTACGACGTGCTGTCGCCGATCGGCAGCAACGGTGCGTACTACTACGGCCGCGTCCGCTATACGTTCTGATTGCATTGGACCAATCACTCCCGGTGGGTGCGGACCGTTGGTCCGCACTGCCCGGGTTCCATGCAAGCCTCCCCTTCGTGCCGACCAACGGTCGGCACCCACCGGAGGTGATCGCTCTGGGTGGGTGCCGACCGTTGGCCGGCACTACCCCGATCCGTAGCCTGCCCTCGACCCCACGTACACGCCCACGCTGGCAAGCTGGGCTTCATGGCTGAACCGCTCCCCCTGCGTCCGCCGCCGCCATTGCTGGATGACGCCTGCGCGTTGTTCCTCGATGTCGACGGCACCCTGATCGAATTCGCTGCACGCCCGGATGCCGTGCAGCTGCTGCCGGATGTGCGCGAAGCCATCGGCCGCATCAGCGACCGCCTGGAAGGTGCCGTGGCACTGGTCAGTGGTCGCCCGCTCGAACAGCTGGATCAACTGTTCGCTCCGCTGCAACTGCCTGCTGCGGGCCTGCATGGCCATGAACTGCGTGGGCAGGATGGCCGCGTACTGCGCGACGAACACGACGACGACACCGCCGAATGGCTGCACGCACTGCACCAGCAGGCGATGCGCTTCGCCCACGGCCATCCCGGCGTGCTGGTGGAAGACAAGGGTGTCGGCCTGGCCCTGCACTGGCGCGGCGCGCCGCATGCAGCCAGGGACGTCCGCGCCTTCGCCGACCGCCACGTGCGGGGCCGTGCCAGCTACCGCCTGCAGCCCGGCGACCATGTGGTCGAGTTCGTGCCCGTCGGCACCGACAAGGGCCGTGCGGTGCTTCGGATGATGCAGTACCTGCCCTTCCGCGGTCGCCTGCCAGTGTTCCTCGGCGATGACCTGACCGATGAGTTCGGCTTCGATGCCGCCAACGGCCAGCATGGCTGGAGCGTGCTGGTGGGTGAACGTGAACCCAGCGCGGCGGTGTTCGCGCTGCCCGACATACGCAGCGTGCACGCCTGGCTGCGTGAGAATGCCTATTGACCCGGCCAACCCCCACGGCCGCAACCGAGATGTACCGCGTGATGACCCAACCCGATCTTGATCTGGGCGTGGTCGGCAACGGCAGCTTCGGCGCCCTGGTCGACAAACGTGCCCGCGTTGTCTGGAGCTGCCTGCCCACCTTCGACGGCGACCCTACCTTCTGTGCGCTGCTCGGCCCCAGCCAGCAGACCGGTGGCGACTTCGCCATCGAGCTGGAAGACTTCGCCAGCAGCGAGCAGGAATACCTGACCAACACGGCGATCCTGCGCACCGTGCTGCGCGACGCGCACGGCGGCGAACTGGAAATCCTCGACTTCGCCCCACGCTGGCGCCAGAACGACCGTTTCTACCGCCCGGTCAGCCTGATCCGCCAGGTGCGTCCGCTGGCTGGCAGCCCGCGCATCACCGTACGCGCACGCCCGCTGGCGGACTGGGGCGCGCGCGTTCCGGAATCCACCTGGGGCAGCAACCATGTGCGCTGGGTGCTGCCCGAACACGTGCTGCGGCTGACCACCGACGTGCCGGTGCGCTTCGTGCGCGACGGCCTGCCGTTCGTGCTCAACCATCCCATCCACCTGATCCTGGGCGTGGATGAATCGCTCAACCGTTCGATCAGCGGCTATGTGCAGGAGGCCTTCCAGCGTACCCGCGATTACTGGCGCGAATGGGTGCGCTACCTGTCCATTCCCCTGGAATGGCAGGACGCGGTGATCCGCAGTGCGATCACGCTGAAGCTGTGCCAGTACGAGGACAGCGGCGCGATCATCGCGGCGATGACCACCTCCATTCCTGAAGCCCCCGGCAGCGTGCGCAACTGGGATTACCGCTACTGCTGGCTGCGTGATGCCGCGTTCGTGGTGCGTGCATTGAACCGCCTCGGCGCCACGCGCACGATGGAACAGTTCCTCGGCTACATCTTCAACCTGGCCACCACCGACGGTACGCTGCAACCGCTGTACGGCATCGGCTTCGAAGCCAAGCTGGACGAGGATGAGGTCCCCAGCCTGTCCGGCTACCGCGGCATGGGCCCGGTACGACGCGGCAATCTGGCCTGGGTGCAGCGCCAGCACGATGTCTACGGCAGCGTCGTGCTGGCGTCCACGCAGCTGTTCTTCGACCGGCGCCTGCAGGACCCGGGTGATGCGCACACCTTCGCCCGCCTCGAACCCCTCGGCGAGCAGGCCTTCGCCCTGCACGACGTACCCGATGCCGGCCTGTGGGAGTTCCGCGGCCGCACCGAGGTACACACCTACACCAGCGCGATGTGCTGGGCCGCCTGCGACCGCCTGTGCAAGATCGCCGTGCGGCTGAAGCGCGACGACCGCGCCCACTACTGGCGCACACGTGCCGACACCATCCACGCGCGCATCATGGCCGAATCCTGGAGCGAAGAGCTGGGCCACTTCACCGATACCTTCGGTGGCCATCGCCTGGACGCCTCGCTGCTGCTGCTGGCCGACATCGGCTTCATCGACGCGATGGACGCCCGCTTCATCGCCACCGTCGAAGCCATCGGCCGTGACCTCAAGCATGGCAATTCGCTGTACCGCTATGTCGCTCCGGATGACTTCGGTGAACCGGAAACCAGCTTCACCATCTGCACGTTCTGGTACATCGATGCACTGGCGGCGATCGGGCGCCTGGACGAGGCGCGCGAGATGTTCGAACTGCTGCTGAGGCAGCGCAATCACCTGGGCCTGCTGTCGGAGGATCTGGCCTTCGACACCGGCGAGGCCTGGGGCAACTTCCCGCAGACCTATTCGCATGTCGGCCTGATCACCGCCGCGATGCGCCTGTCACGGTCCTGGCAGGAGGCATCGTGAGTCGTCTGGTCGTGGTATCAAATCGTGTGGCCGTGCCCGGCGAGAACCGCGCAGGCGGCCTGGCGGTCGGCCTGCTGGCCGCCCTGAAGGAGCGCGGCGGGCTGTGGTTCGGCTGGAGCGGCAAGACCGTGAAGGAAGGCAGCGGCACGCTGCACCGGCAGAAGGACGGTGACATCGACTACGTCACCATGGACCTGAGCAAGCGCGAAGTCGATGGCTACTACAATGGTTTCGCCAACCGCACGCTGTGGCCACTGCTGCACTTCCGGCTGGACCTGGTCGACTACGACCGCGGCACCCGCGAGACCTACCACAAGGTCAATGCGCTGTTCGCCGACAAGCTCGCGCCATTGCTGCGCGAGGACGACATCGTCTGGATCCACGACTACCACCTGATCCCGCTCGGCGCACTGCTGCGCGAGCGCGGCATCGGCTGCCGCATCGGTTTCTTCCTGCACATCCCGATGCCGTCGGCCGACCTGCTGCAGGCCATGCCCGATCATCTGCGGTTGTTCTCCGCGCTGTACGCCTACGACCTGGTCGGCTTCCAGACCCAGCGCGATGCCGATCGCTTCCAGACCTACCTGCGCCTGTTCGGTGGTGGCCGCGTGCTAGACAACGGTGAGCTGGAAGCGCCCGGTGGGCGCCGATTCCGCGCGGCGGCCTTCCCGATCGGCATCGACACCGAACTGATCGCGCGCCAGGCCGGCACCGCCGCGACCAAGACCGCAGTGAAGAACCTGCGCAGCAGCCTGCGGGACCGCCAGCTGGCGATCGGCGTGGATCGCCTGGACTACTCCAAGGGCCTGCCCGAACGCTTCCTCGGCTTCGAGCGCTACCTGCAGCGCCACCCCGACCAGCGCGGCTCGCTCACCTACCTGCAGATCGCGCCGGTCTCGCGCGGCGATGTCACCGAGTACCGGCAGCTGCGCAGCCAACTGGAACAGATCGCCGGCCACATCAACGGTGGCCACGCCGAGCCGGACTGGACGCCGCTGCGCTACGTCAACCAGAACTTCACCCATGCCACGCTCACCGGCTTCTACCGAGCGGCGGCGGTCGGCCTGGTCACGCCGCTGCGCGATGGCATGAACCTGGTGGCCAAGGAATACGTGGCCTCGCAGGACCCGGAGGATCCCGGCGTGCTGGTGCTGTCACTGTTGGCCGGCGCCGCCGACGAACTGAAGCAGGCACTGCTGGTGAACCCGCACGACCTCGACGGCGTGGCCGATGCGATCGCCACCGCAGCGACGATGTCGCTGAGCAGGCGCAAGGAACGCTGGCACGCGATGATGGAACATCTGCGCACCTACGACATCAACCACTGGCGCCGCAGCTACCTCGACGCACTCGAAGGCTGAAGAAAAAGGGGACGGAGGGGATTAAGTCGTTTGTGCACAAACGACTTAATTCCCTCCGTCCCCTCTTTCGTCAATCCAGGAACCGCGCGGCCTGTTCCGGTGCGGGTAGATGGCAGGTGTCATGCCGACCGAACCAGCGGTAGCGGTTGCGTGCCAGCGCGCGATACGCCGCATCACGCCAGCCGCGCGGCACGAGCCGCAGCACGCCGGCCAGGCGCCAGGCGCCGCCCAGCCCCGCAAGTACGCGCAGGATCGCATCGGTATCGGTCCAGGCACCCTGTGCGTCCAGCAGCAGGAACGACATCGGGTCCTGCGGATCCAGCCCGTGCGCGCGCAGCATCGCGCTGCCCTTCTGCCCCTGCATCGCTGCAAAGCGGTAGCGCCCCCTGCGGTCGAAACGCAGCAGGAACCGCACCCAGCGGTTGCACAGTGCGCACACGCCATCGAACACGATCACCGCGCTGCCAGCCTCGGCGGCAGCGTCACCGCGGTTCGAGCCAACCTTCATAGCGGATCAGGGCTCCGGCCCAGGGCAGCGTCACATCGACCAGGAAAGTGTAGCGCTCGCCCTGCCAGGCTTCACGGCAGCGCACACCGCCGAACCAACGCGTCGGCAGCGGCAGCAGCCCGAACGCCCAGACCCGGCGCACCGACCAGTCGATACCACCGTCGCGGGCCTGCAGCGCGAACTCGAAGCGCACCGCGCCCAGCTGCTCGCGCAGATGCCCGTCGTGCGCCCACAGCCGCGACACCATTGGCCAGCGCCCGAACCGCCGCGCCCACTGCTCGCCCTGCCGGTAGCGGTTGAACGCCACCTCGGTGGGCAGCGCGTCACCGTCCTGTGGCAACCGCGCCAACGCAGCCAGCAGCGGCACCAGCCAGTGCCGCCCCCTCACGATGCAGGCCTGCCCTGCGTAGCGGCACGGCAACGGCGCGGCATGCAGCGCCTGCACCGGTCCTGCCAGGGTGGCGAAGGCCGGCCCCAGCACACGCGCGAACAGCGGCGCAGTCAGGGCGCGATCCAGGCCAGGGTCGCCATGCGCCCGGTGCGACGATCGCGCCGATGCGAATACAGGTCCGGGTCGGCCATCGTCGACACCGTGCCCCCATACACCTGTGCCGGGTCCATCCCCACAGACTGCAGGCGCTGCCGCGCCAGCGCGAACAGGTCCACCTTCCAGTGTCCGGGACGGGTCACGACGAACGCCCGCTCAGCAGCGGGATCATGGCCGACGAAGGCGTGATAGACCTCCTCGCCGATCTCATAGTCGGACGGCCCGGCGGCCGGGCCCAGCCAGGCCCGCAGCTGCGCCGGCGGCGTCTGCAGGGCGGCCACCGTGGCCTCCAGCATGCCGTCCGCCAGCCCCCGCCAGCCGGCATGGGCCGCGCCCACCTCGCTGCCGTCCGCGGCGGCGAACACCACCGGCAGGCAGTCGGCGGTCAGGATCGCCAGCACCACGCCCGGCACCGAGGTTACCGCCGCGTCGGCCACCGGCTCGCGCGCGCCGGGCACCGGCGGTGCATCGAAGCGCAGCACGGTGCTGCTGTGCACCTGGCGCAGCCAGTGCGGCGCCGACGGCAGCGCCAGCCCCTGTTGCAGCAGCTGGCGGTTGTGCTCCACGTTGGCCGGGGTATCACCATCGGCCGCGTGCCGGTTGCCCAGGTTGAACTGCGCGAACGGCGCCGGCGAGATGCCCGCGCCGTGCCGGCGCGTGGTCAGCGCATGGACGCCTGCGGGCGCCGGCCAGTCGGCCTGCAGCAACGGCAGCGCGGCCGCCATCACCAGCGGTCCCGCTCGCGGGCGGCGAAGGCTTCGCTGTCTTCGCGCAGCACCTTCAGCAGGTGCAGCATGTCCTCCGGCACCGGCGCGGTGTTGCGCACCGGTTCACCGGTGATCGGGTGCGTGAACTCCAGGGTCTCGGCGTGCAGGGCCTGGCGCTTGAAGCCGCGCAGCGCGGCCACCAGCTCGTCGCTGGCGCCCTTGGGCAGCTTCAGCGCGCCGCCATACAGCGGGTCGCCGATGATCGGATGGCGCACGTGCGCCATGTGCACGCGGATCTGGTGGGTACGGCCGGTTTCCAGGCGGCACTCCAGCGCGGTGTGTGCCCGGAAGCGCTCGCGCAGGCGGTAGTGGGTCACCGCCTCCTTGCCGTCCTCACGCACCGCCATCTTCAGGCGGTCGCGCGGGTGGCGGTCGATCGGGGCATCGGCAGTACCACCGGCCACCAGTGCGCCCATCACGATGGCCAGGTACTGACGGTGCACGTCACGTGCCGCCAACTGCTCGACCAGCGCGGTCTGCGCTTCCAGGGTCTTGGCCACCACCATCACGCCGCTGGTGTCCTTGTCCAGGCGGTGCACGATGCCGGCGCGCGGCAGCACCGCCACCGACGGATCGCGGAACAGCAGCGCGTTGACCAGGGTGCCGCTGTGGTTGCCGGCACCCGGATGGACCACCAGGCCCACCGGCTTGTTGATCACCAGCAGGTGCTCGTCCTCGAACAGCACGTCCAGCGGGATGTCCTCCGGCTGGGCGTCGGTCTGGGTTTCCAGCACCGCGTTGAGGGTCACCACCTCGCCGCCGCGCAGCGGATCGCGCGGGCGCACCTGGGCACCATCCAGCAGGACCTCCCCGGCCTTGATCCACTCGGTCAACCGCGAGCGCGAGTATTCGGGGAACAGTTCGGCCACGACCGCGTCGAAACGGCGGCCGGCGGCGGTGTCGGGGACGATGGCCTGGCGGGCCGATTCAGAGGGTTGTTCAGACATGGCAGGGGGCATTCTTTGAAATTTTGGGGTCCCGGCGGCCGGTTTCAGTCGCTGGACAGGACACTAGGCTATCATCGACCCTTCGTATTCCAGCCGCGTCCCGCCTCGACCCCATGATCCGACGCTCCGCCATGCTCTCCGCGCCCGTCCGCCTCACCGCCCTGCTGCTGGTGCTGGTCATCGCCGCAACCGGCTGCCATCGCGGCGCCAAGAAGGGTGATCGCCCCGATGAAGGCGTGCCGGTCGAACAGCTGTACGAGAAAAGCCACAAGCTGATGCAGGGCGGCAACTGGAGCGGCGCCGAAGCCAGCTTCCGCCGCCTGGTGGCCCAGTATCCGTACGGTCCGTACACCGAGCAGGCGATGATCGAAACCGCCTACGCCCAGTACAAGGCCGGCAAGCACGATGACGCGGTGTCCAGCATCGACCGCTTCATCCGTACCTACCCGACCCACCGCAACATTGCCTATCTGTACTACCTGCGCGGCCTGGCCAACTCCAACCGCAGTACGGTTTTCCTGCGCCGCGTATGGTCGCTGGATGCCAGCCGCCGCGACCTGTCCACGCCGCACCAGGCGTACTCGGACTTCAACATCGTGGTTGATCGTTACCCGAACAGCCGCTACGCCGCCGATGCGCGCCAGCGCATGCTGGAGCTGCGTGACGTGTTCGCCCAGCACGAGCTGGACAACGCCCTGTACTACATGCGCCGCGGCGCCTGGGTGTCAGCCGTCGGCCGCGCCAACTACCTGCTGGAGACCTACCCGCAGAGCGCCTTCCAGTACGACGCCGTGGCCGTGCTGGCCGATTCCTACACCCACCTGGGCAACAAGACCCTGGCCGACGACGCCCGCCGCGTCCTGCAGCTGAACCAGCCGGATCACCCGTGGCTGGAAGGCAAGTGGCCGAAGTACCCGTGGATGATCCGCAAGCTGAACCCGTTCGCCGGCGAGAAGTCCGCCAGCACCGGCCAGCGCAACGCGCGACTGGAAAAGAAGTAAAAGAAGGCCCCGAAAGGGGCCTTTTCTTTGTCGGCAGATCCACGCCATGCGTGGAGGGTTCGTGCGCCCATGGACCACGACACTAGGAATTCTACGAATCCCCGGCGGATGCGACGCCGGTCCCGATCGGCGTAGGCGAGGCCATCCACACTGCGGTGCAACGGCCATCCCGGCCGTGAAGGAGCGCCCCATGACCCCACCGCCCCGCCGTTTCCACCCGCTCGCCTGCATCCTCGCCACTGCCCTGCTGGCGCTGTCCTCGGGCTCCGTGGCGGCTGCCTCACCCGCACCGGGCGATCTGCTGTCTGCTGCCACCTATCGCGCGTCATGGGTGCCGTCCAAGGCCGCCCAGGCCTACAAACTGCACTACCGCACTCCTGACCACCGCGGGCGGCTGGCCGAAGGCACCGGCCTGCTGTACCTGCCCGCCGGCACGCCGCCCATCGGCGGTTGGCCGGTGGTGTCGTGGGCGCATGGCACCCAGGGCATTGCGGATCGTTGTGCGCCCTCGGTCTCCGGCCCCTATCAACCCGAACGCGACGGGCGCTTCCTCGATCGGTTCCTGGCACAGGGCTATGCAGTGGTCGCCGCGGATTATCAGGGCCTCGGAAGCTCAGGCGACCATGCCTATCTGCATGTGCGCACTGCCGCGCGCAACGCCATCGACATGATCAAGGCCAGCCGCCAGTACCTCGGCAACGGGACGCTGTCGCCACGCTGGGTGTCGGTCGGCCATTCGCAGGGCGGTGCCGCCGCGCTCACGGCGGGCCACATCGCCCCCACCTATGGTGGACCGTCGCTGCAGTACCGCGGCAGCTTCACCACCGGCACGCCCACCGCAGTCGAACTGACCGCGCTGGTGATGAAGCCGGACAACCGCACAGCCAATCCTGGCGCGCTCAACGCGTATCACGCGTATCTGCTCGATGGCCTGCTGCAGGTCGCGCCACAGATCGACCGCGTCCTCAGCGACGCCGGCCGCGCCCGTGTGGCCGTGGCACGCGAGCAGTGCCTGGGCGAACTGGCCACCACGCTGGACGGCGCCGACACCGGCAGCATGTTCACTGCGCCGCTGGCCAGCGTGCCGGGCATCTGGGCGGTGCTGTACGACTATCTCGGCGTACCGCGCCGCGGCTTCAGCCAACCGCTGATGTTGGGCCATGGCAGCCAGGACCGCGATGTGCCCTACCTGACCACCCTGCTGTACGCCGCTGGGCTGGCCCTGCGAGGCGAGCCGGTCGCGTTCCGGCGCTACCCCGTCGACCACCGGGGCACGCTGGACGCAGCGGCGGCCGATGGCCTGGCGTTCGTACGTGCGCGACTGGGGGACGATCCCTTCAACGACGCTGCGGAAACCGCCGGCCTCGAACAGTTGCTCGACGAAGTCCGGTAGATCCACGCCAAGCGAGGATGATCTTCGACCATCGTGCGGACCAAGCTCCGCACCCACCGGAGAGGGGCCAACGGGTTGCCGGCCAGCGGCCGGCACGACCCGCCAAGCGCTGCCTCAGCCCTTGTAGCCGTTGCTGATCGGGTAACGCCGCTCGCGGCCGAATGCGCGGCGCGAGACCTTCGGCCCCGGCGCGGCCTGGTGCCGCTTCCACTCGCTGATGCGCACCAGGCGCAGCACGCGGTCGACCACGGCTGCGTCGTAGCCGGCGGCCACGATCTCGCCGCGCGACTGCTCCTGGTCGATGTAGCGGTACAGGATGCCGTCCAGCACGTCATAGGCCGGCAGCGAGTCCTGGTCCAGCTGGTTCTCGCGCAGCTCGGCCGACGGCGGGCGGCTGATCACCGCCGGCGGGATCACCGGTGCGCCGCCCACGGTATTGCGCCACTTGGACAGGCCGAACACTTCGGTCTTGTACAGGTCCTTCAGCGGCGCGTAGCCACCGCACATGTCGCCGTAGATGGTGGCGTAGCCGACCGCGTACTCGCTCTTGTTGCCGGTGGTCAGCAGCAGGCCGCCGAACTTGTTGGCCAGCGCCATCAGGATCACGCCGCGGCTGCGCGACTGCAGGTTCTCTTCGGTCACGTCCGGCGCGGTGCCTTCGAACATCGGCGCCAGCGATTCCATCAGGCCCTTGAACGCCGGCTCGATCGACACAGCCTCAAGCTTCACCCCCAGTGCCCGGCACTGCTCGGCGGCCAGGTCGTTGGACAGGCCGGCGGTGTAGCGCGACGGCAGGCGCACGGCGGTCACGTTCTCCGCGCCCATCGCATCCACGGCCAATGCCAGCACCAGGGCCGAGTCGATGCCACCGGACAGGCCCAGCCACACCTTCCTGAAACCGTTCTTGCGGCAGTAGTCCTGGATGCCACGGGTCACCGCGCGCCAGGCCAGCGCGTCCATGCTCTCGTCGCCGTCGTCCATCCACACATGCGGCATGAAGCGGCGGGTCTCACCGTCATACTCCACCACCAGCCACTGGTCGACGAAGGCAGCAGCGGCCGGGTGCACCGTGCCATCACCATCCGCCACCACCGAAGCACCGTCGAACACCAGCGCATCCTGGCCGCCCACCACGTTGAGGTAAGCGATGGCCGCCCCGCTCTCGCGGGTACGCGCGGCCAGCACGGCGTCGCGCTGGGCGTGCTTGCCACGCTCGTAGGGCGAAGCATTCGGCACCACCACCAGCTGCGCACCCGCGCGCATGGTGTCGGCCAGCGGCTCGGCAAACCACAGGTCCTCGCAGATCAGCAGGCCGACCAGAATGCCATTGACCTCGAACACGCAGCTGCCACCATCCGGATCGACGTCGAAGTAGCGGCGCTCGTCGAAGACCGCGTAGTTGGGCAGTTCGCGCTTGCGGTAGGTCTGCTCGACCAGGCCGTCACGCAGTACGCTGGCAGCGTTGTAGACCACCGCGCCAGCCGCCTGCGGCCAGCCGACCACGGCGGTGATGCCACGGCAGGCGGTGGCGATGCGGGTCATCGCCTGCTCGCACTCGTACAGGAAACCCGGGCGCAGCAGCAGGTCCTCCGGCGGGTAGCCGCTCACCGCCAGCTCGGGGAACATCACCAGCTCGGCGCCGTACTCATCGCGCGCCTGGCCGATCATCTCGATGATGCGCTCGGTGTTGCCGGCGACGTCGCCGACCGGGAAGTCGAACTGCGCCATCGCGATGCGGATCGAAGCCATGGGAATCCAGCCTGTGGTTGCAATGCTTCCATTGTAACGCCGCGCCATGCGCGCGCCGGGCACGCTCGCTGCGTGGACAGCCCCGGCTCAGTAGATCCACGCCATGCGTGGATGGGGTTACCGGAAACCGTCAGGGCGCCAGACGCAGAAAGGCCGCCCAAAGGCGGCCCTTCTGTTTCAGTCAGCCGGCCAGCGGCCGGCTCTACAGCATCGTCTGCGCGAGGCAGTCGATCTTATTTCACCAGCTTGGCGATGGCAGCGCCCAGGTCGCCCGGCGAACGGACGGTGACCACGCCAGCGGCTTCCATCGCGGCGAACTTGCCTTCCGCGGTGCCCTTGCCGCCCGAGGCGATCGCGCCCGCGTGGCCCATGCGCTTGCCGGCCGGAGCCGACGCACCGGCGATGAAACCGACGACCGGCTTCTTCACGTGGTTCTTGATGTACTCGGCGCCGGCTTCTTCGGCGTCACCGCCGATCTCGCCGACCATGATGATGCCTTCGGTCTGCGGGTCTTCGTTGAACAGCTTCAGGCAGTCGACGAAGTTCAGGCCGTTGATCGGGTCACCGCCAATGCCGATGCAGGTGGACTGGCCCAGGCCGACTTCGGTGGTCTGCTTGACCGCTTCATAGGTCAGGGTGCCCGAACGCGACACGATGCCGATCTTGCCCGGCTTGTGGATGTGGCCCGGCATGATGCCGATCTTGCACTCGCCCGGCGTGATGACGCCCGGGCAGTTCGGCCCGATCAGCACGGTGTCCGGGTAGGAACGGGTCAGCACGTTCTTCACGCGCAGCATGTCCAGCACCGGGATGCCTTCGGTGATGCAGACGATGACCTTGATGCCGGCAGCCGCAGCTTCCAGGATCGCGTCGGCCGCGAACGGCGGCGGCACGTAGATGACCGAAGCGTTGGCGCCGGTGCTCTGCACGGCGTCGGCAACGGTGTTGAAGACCGGCAGGTCGATGTGGGTGGTGCCACCCTTGCCCGGGGTCACGCCGCCAACAACCTGGGTGCCGTACTCGATCATCTGAGTGGCGTGGAAGGTGCCCTGCTGGCCGGTGAAGCCCTGCACGATCACCTTGGTGTTCTTGTTAATCAAAACAGACATGGGAATTTCCTTCGGTGTCGTGGATCAGGCGGCGTTCTTGACCGCTTCAACGACCTTCTTGGCGCCGTCGTTGATGTTGTCAGCCGGGATGATCGCCATGCCGCTGTCACGCAGCAGCTGCTTGCCCTCTTCCACGTTGGTGCCTTCCAGGCGCACCACGACCGGAACCTTGACGCCCACTTCCTTCACGGCGGCGATGATGCCTTCGGCAATCATGTCGCAGCGGACGATGCCGCCGAAGATGTTGACGAAGATGCCTTCAACCTTGTCCGAGGACAGGATCAGCTTGAACGCTTCGATGACGCGCTGCTTGTTCGCACCGCCGCCCACGTCCAGGAAGTTCGCCGGCTCGCCGCCGTTGAGCTTGATGACGTCCATGGTGGCCATGGCCAGGCCGGCACCGTTCACCATGCAGCCGATGTTGCCGTCCATGGTGACGTAGTTGATGTCCAGCTCCGAAGCGGTCACTTCGGTTTCATCTTCCTGGGACTTGTCGCGCATCGCGACCAGTTCCTTGTGGCGGAAGTTGGCGTTGTCGTCGCTGTTGAACTTGCCGTCCAGCGCGTACAGGTTGCCATCGTCCAGGATCGCCAGCGGGTTGATCTCAACCAGCGCCAGGTCCTTCTCGTTGAAGATGCGGTACAGGTTCACCATGATGTTGGCGAACTGGCCGGCCTGCTTGGCGGTCAGGCCCATCTTGAAGCCGATGTCACGGCCGTGGTAACCCTGCACGCCCTCGACGAAGTCCACGTTCAGGGTGTGGATCTTGTCCGGGGTCTCGGCAGCGACCTGCTCGATTTCCATGCCGCCTTCGGAAGAGGCGATGTAGCTGATGGTGCGGGTGCCGCGATCCACCAGGACCGACAGGTACAGCTCCTTGACGATCTCACCGGCGGTGGTCACCAGCACCAGGTTGATCGGCAGCTCGACGCCGGCAGTCTGGTAGGTGGCCATCTTGGTGCCGAGCATCTTGGCCGCTGCGGCCTTCACGTCGTCGACGGTCTTGCAGAACTTGACGCCGCCAGCCTTGCCGCGGCCGCCAGCGTGGATCTGCGCCTTGACCATCCAGGGGCCCTGGCCCAGCGACTGGGCGACTTCAACCGCCTCGTCCGGGGTCGCCGCGACCTTGCCGGCCGGGACCGGGATGCCGTATTCGGCAAGCAGTTGTTTTGCCTGGTATTCGTGGAAATTCATGCGTCACCGTGGGAATAGGAACGACCGCACGCAATTCCTCAGGGCCCCCTCGAAGAGGCACCGGCACGGACCGCGGCGGGCCCACTATTGTGGCCGAGCCGGCGCCGGGGCGCAAAGAAGTCTGTACAAAACGCCAGACCCGGCCAGATTTCCGCCGTCATTCAGGCAGTTGCGCCCGGGGGCCGGCTGGCCAGCGGTATCCATCCCAGGCCAAATGCGCGATCCGGGCCGCACCGGCGGGCGCCCGCCGGCGGCCCTATACTGGTCAGCCAGGGTGTGTAGCGTCGGGGGTGCTCGACGGCTTCCACCGCAAGCCACATCGAAGCGACGTACCGCCCGGCCTCAGGGGACGCCGGGCAGGCCCGCCGCAGATTCCAGACCCAGGCAGCCAGAAGGGGAGTTCCGGCGTGTCACCCAGTGCTTCATTGATCGACCGCATCGAATCGATTCCGCGGCGTGAGCTGTATTTCTTCGCGCTGTACCGGGTGCTGATCGCCTCGGTCATCGCCGCCCTGCTCTACAGCCCCCTGTCGGCCATGGTCGGCGAAGCCCACCATCCACGGCTGGCCGACACCGTCGCCGCCATCTACCTGGTGCTCTCGCTGCTGGCCCTGGTGATCGGCCGCAATGAACGCTGGCTGCGCCCGATCGTGGTCAGCGGCGTGCTGGTGGACATTGTCGCCGCCACCCTGTTGTCGCATGCCCTGCCGGGTGCCAGCGCCGGCATTTCGATGTCGCTGCTGTTCAACATCGCCGCTGCCGCCACCCTGCTGCCGCTCAGCCTGGGGCTGGGCCTGGCCCTGGCCGCCAGCCTCGCCACCGGCGTGGAATACACCTGGAAGCTGCTGGAAGGTGGCGACCCCACCCGTACCCTGGCCGAACTGGCGATGTTCGCCACCAGCTACCTGGCGCTGGCCTTCATCAGTTACCAGGTCGGCAGCCGCGCGCGCCGCAACCAGCAGCTGGCCAACCAGCGCGGCGATGAAGTGGCCAACCTGTTCCAGATCAACGAGCTGATCATCCGCCGCATGCGTACCGGCGTGCTGGTGGTCGACGCCGACAACCGCGTCACCCTGGCCAACGAGGCCGCCTCGATGCTGCTCGGTGACAGCGACGGCAGCGGCGAAAGCGGCCGCCTGGACCTGGCCAGCGCCGCCCCGGAACTGGCCCGTCGCCTGCAGCGCTGGCGCAACGGCTGGGCCCAGGACGAACTGCCGCTGCAGCTCAACCCCGACCAGCCCGAAGTGCAGCCCCGCTTTGCGCGCCTGCTGGCCGGCAGCGAGCTGGCCCTGGTATTCCTGGACGACTCCAGCGTGGTCTCGCGCCGTGCCGAGTCGCTTACCCTGTCAGCAATGGGGCGCTTCTCGGCCAGCCTCGCCCACGAGATCCGCAACCCGCTGGCCGCGATCAACTACGCGGTGCAGCTGCTGGAGGAAGGCACCGGCTTCAACGAAAGCGACCGCCGCCTGCTGCAGATCATCCGCCAGCAGTGCCAGCGCACCAACGGCATCGTCGAAAGCGTGCTGGGCCTGGCCCGGCGCGAGCGCGCCACGCCCGAAAACGTCGACCTGGCCGCCTTCGTGCGCCGCTTCGTGCTGGAGTACAAGCAGGGGCAGACGCTGGAGACCGACAGCATCGAGCCGATCATCAACGACACCTCGGTGCTGGCCCAGGTCGACAGCAAGCACCTCTACCAGGTGCTGACCGTGCTGGTGCACAACGCGCTCAAGTACGGGCGCATCGGCCAGCAACCGGCGCGGGTGCGCCTGCGCGTGGCGCAGCACGAGCGCAGCGCGGTCATCGACGTGATGGATCGTGGCCCCGGCATTCCCGAGACCGTGGCCGCGCAGTTGTTCCGGCCGTTCTTCACCACGTCCGAGCATGGCACCGGGCTGGGTCTGTACATCGCCCGCGAGCTGTGCCGGGCCAACCAGGCGCGGCTGGACTACATCCCGGTTCCCGCTGGAGGCTCCTGCTTCCGCCTGGTGCTGCCCGGCCCGCATACGCTGTTGCCCACCTGATCTCGATTCTGTGCGTCAAACATTTGTCGCTTCCAGCCCCCTCGTTTATCTTTCACGCCCATGAACGAAACCCGCAGCGCCCTCGTCGTCGACGACGAACGCGACATCCGCGAACTGCTGGTACTCACGCTCGGCCGCATGGGGCTGCGCATCAGTACCGCAGCCAACCTTGCCGAAGCGCGCGAACTGCTGGCCAGCAATCCGTACGACCTGTGCATCACCGACATGCGCCTGCCCGACGGCAACGGTATCGAGCTGGTCAGCAAGATCGCCCAGCACTACCCGCGCACGCCGGTGGCGATGATCACTGCCTTTGGCAGCATGGACCTGGCGGTGGAAGCGCTGAAGGCCGGCGCCTTCGATTTCGTCAGCAAGCCGGTGGACATCGCCGTGCTGCGTGGCCTGGTCAAGCACGCGCTGGAACTCAACAACACCGAGCGCCCCGTGCCCGGCCCTGCCGCCGAACAGGGCGCACGCCTGCTTGGCGACTCGCCGGCCATGGACGTGCTGCGTACCACCATCGGCAAGGTCGCGCGCAGCCAGGCGCCGGTCTACATCCTCGGTGAATCCGGCGTGGGCAAGGAGCTGGTCGCACGCACCATCCATGCCCAGGGTGCCCGCGCGGCCGGCCCGTTCGTGCCGGTCAACTGCGGCGCCATTCCCGGCGAGCTGATGGAGAGCGAATTCTTCGGCCACCGCAAGGGCAGCTTCAGCGGCGCCCACGCCGACAAGCCCGGGCTGTTCCAGGCCGCGCATGGCGGCACCCTGTTCCTGGACGAAGTGGCCGAGCTGCCCCTGCAGATGCAGGTGAAGCTGCTGCGCGCGATCCAGGAAAAATCGGTGCGCGCGGTCGGTGCGGCCAACGAAGAGCCGGTGGACGTGCGCATCCTCTCGGCCACCCACAAGGACCTGGCCGAACTGGTCGAGGACGGCCGTTTCCGCCACGACCTCTACTACCGCATCAACGTGATTGAGCTGAGGGTGCCGCCGCTGCGCGAGCGTCGCCAGGACCTGCCGGAACTGGCCGCGTCGGTGCTGGCACGGCTGGCCCGCAGCCATGGCCGCCCGACGCCGTTGCTGGCGCCGTCGGCACTGGACGCACTGGCCCAGTACGCCTTCCCCGGCAACGTGCGCGAACTGGAGAACATCCTGGAACGCGCGCTGGCCCTGGCCGAAGAAGACCGCATCGGCGCCGACGACCTGCGCCTGCCGCAGCATGCCCCGCGCACGCCCGGCAGCGCAGCACACGCCGAGGCCGTGGTGGACCTGCAGCCCGGCAGCGCCGCCCTGCCCTCCTACATCGAACAGCTCGAGCGCAGCGCCATCCAGCGCGCGCTGGAAGAAAACCGCTGGAACAAGACCCGCACCGCCGCGCAGCTGGGCATCACCTTCCGCGCGCTGCGCTACAAGCTGAAGAAGCTGGGGATGGAGTAAGCACAGGGCCCGACGCGGGCCCACCAACGGGTAGTGCCGGCCGCTGGCCGGCAAACTCATGCATCGCGGCATCCACGCATGGCGTGGATCGACCTCAATCCTTGGTAACGCGGTTGATCTCGGCCAGGCTGGTAATGCCCGCAGCGGCCTTCTTCAACGCCGACTGGCGCAGATCGTTCACCCCGATCTGCTGTGCGGCCTCGGCAATCTGCAACGCATTGCCGCCAGCCAGCACGATCGTGGCGATCTCGTCGGTCATCGGCATCACCTGGTAGATACCCGTACGGCCCTTGTAGCCCTCGGTGCACTCATCGCAGCCGACCGCCTCGTACAGCTCGATACCCGCGTCCAGCTGCGCCTGGGTGAAGCCTTCGGCCAGCAGCGCATGCTCGGGCAGATTGGCCGGGCGCTTGCAGTTGTTGCACAGCCGGCGCGCCAGGCGCTGCGCGATCACCAGCGTCACCGAGCTGGTGATGTTGTACGGCGCGATGCCCATGTTCATCAGGCGCGCGATGGTCTGCGGCGCATCGTTGGTGTGCAGCGTGGACAGCACCATGTGGCCGGTCTGCGCCGCCTTGATCGCGATCTCGGCCGTTTCCAGGTCGCGGATTTCGCCGACCATGATGATGTCCGGATCCTGTCGCAGGAACGAGCGCAGGGCCGCGGCGAAGGTCATGCCGCGCTTGTTGTTCTGCTGCACCTGGTTGACGCCGGGCAAGCGGATTTCCACCGGGTCTTCGGCGGTGGAGATGTTGCGCGTCTCGTCGTTGAGGATACCCAGCGCGGTGTACAGCGACACCGTCTTGCCCGAACCGGTCGGGCCGGTCACCAGCACCATGCCGTACGGCTTGTGGATGGCTTCCAGGAACAGCTTCTGCTGGTCCGGCTCGTAACCCAGCTTGTCGATGCCCAGCTTGGCCGCGCTGCCATCCAGGATACGCAGCACCACCTTCTCGCCGAACAGGGTCGGCAACGTACTCACGCGGAAGTCGATCTGCTTGGTCTTGGACAGATTGAGCTTGATGCGCCCGTCCTGCGGCACGCGCTTCTCGGCGATGTCCAGCTGTGCCATCACCTTCAGGCGCGCGGCGATGCGCTGGTTCAACTTCACCGGCGCGCGCGCGACCATCTTCAGCAGGCCATCGATGCGCAGGCGCACGCGATAGTCGTCTTCATAGGGCTCGAAGTGGATGTCCGAGGCGCCCTTGCGGATCGCGTCCACCAGCACCTTGTTGACGAACTTCACCACCGGGGTGTCATCGCCCTTGGCATCGATGCCGGCGTCGCCGCCCCCGGAAATGTCCTCGTCACCGCCGGACACATCCAGGTTACCAATGCCATCGTCGTCACCGCTTAGCGCGTCGCCCAGCGTGTCATGGCTGGCATGCCACTGCTCGAGCGTGCGGCGGATCTGGTCTTCATCGACCAGGATCGGTTCCACCACCAGATTGGTGTGGAACTTGATCTCGTCCAGCGAATGGGTCGGGTTGCTGGTGCCCACGAACAGCTTGCCGCCGCGTTTGAACAGCGGCAGCACGTTGTGCTTGCGCAGCAGCTCCTCGCTGACCAGGCTCATCGCGTTCTGGCTGGCGTCGAACGTGGACACGTCGAACAGCGGCATGCCGAACTCGACCGCATTGGCGGCCGCCAACTGGGCCGCCCCGACCACCTTGTTCTGCGCGAACCAGGTCGGCAGCGGCTGGCGGGCCGCAGCGGCCTTGGCCATCGCGTCGCGGGCGGAAGCCTCGTCCAGCGCACCATCCTGGACCAGGCGACGGGCCAGGCCGGTGATGCCGACGAGGTTGGCGGTGGTTACGGTGTTCATCTACTGATCTCTTGCCTATCAACGCCGGTGATATCGAATTTCGTACCGTTCACCCGTAAATGCAGCGTCCCGGCACGCCCCACATTGAAGAGGATAATCCATTGCTAGTGCAGCCAGAGAGCGCACTATGACCACCCTTCGCTCCCCCCGATTGCCTACGGAACAGCATCGCTCCCGACAGCGGAGGGACGCCTCAACCTAAACAAGCGAGCGAAGGGACTGAAGATCTGATGCAAGAAGGAATCGTGGCCGGCACCGGCCACCCCCAGGGGTGCGTCGCACGGAAAGGGCACATACCAAGTGCCAAACCACTGGTCGAATACCGAGAACACTGTCGCGAAATTGTTACCCACCCCTTCCCCGTTGCGCACGTGATGCCATCTATGCATGGCGGGCGACACGAATAGGCGACCCAAGGCGCCATAGGTCCATGGCACGTTCGCGTGAATGAACAAGCCATAGTAATGACGGATGAGCGCGTTCATGAAGATGACCCACAGCGGGAACCCAAAGAGCAGAAGCGCCCCCATATCGATGAACACCGTTGTCAAACGGTTGATGGGATGAAAACGGTACAGAGAGAACCAAGTCATCCTGCGATCACTGTGGTGCATCTCGTGAAACAACCATAGCCACCTACAGTGCTCGAGCCGATGCCGGAAGTAACCGATTGCATCCCCCACAAAGAGCACTACTAAGAGCAGCAGCCACTTCGGAAATTCAGCCCACATCGCACCCATTGCACCGGTCCATGTCCATGCAACTGAATGTTGCATCAACACCATGCCTACTGCCAGAAGCGGTGCAATTAGCAGCGCGTCTAGCAGAAAAGAAAAGACGTTGACATGGAACCCTGCAGGCAGTAAACGCCGAACAACGCCCACAAGATCGTTGCGATTAATGATCGCAGCCAATAGCAGAAATGCCCCCATCTCCGGAAGGAGCCCGGATATAGCGCTCTGCAACTGTGCGACAACGTCGAAGTTCATCCCCGGCCCGATCATTCGACAGCCCTCTGCCTGTTGTGACACTACACAGAAGCCACCTTGAGCCGAGGAGATCGGAATCTCGCGGCCAACGACATCAATCCCCAGCGGCGAGTGGCCCCGTCCCCCGGACGGCTACCCCGTACAAAGCAAGAGCCCCGCAGTGCGGGGCCCTTGTTGTCTCAATCAGCGCGGCAACCGCTTACGGCGTCGGAGCGGCGGCAGCACCACACTGGCCCGGACGATACTTCGCATCGAGGCTGGTGGAGCAGGACCACAGGCCGCTGTTGGCGTCGCGGGTCCACGTAATGTTCTTGCTGTTGAACTTGGTAGCGTTGCCGTTCTTGGTGGTGCAGGCAATGGTCGTGGCAGTCACGGCCACATTGCAGTAGGAGGTGCTGGCAGCAACGCCGATGAAGCCCGCATCGGTTGCGGTGGTCGACGGAGTCTTGCCTTCGTTGGTCGCCTGTTCGAAGCCGACCTTGCCGGGGGTAATCTCAGCCAGGGCGGAAGCCGCCTGCGAACGAACGACGTAGTCCTGATAGGCCGGGATCGCAATCGCAGCCAAAATGGCGATGATCGCAACGACGATCATCAGTTCGATAAGGGTGAAGCCCTTCTGGTTCTTCATTTGGTACATCCCCAAGATGGTGGTGGTTGATGTCAGCGGACAGGTTCGACCCGGCCCATGGCCGGTTGAGCGGGCCCTGCCCCCTGCGGGTGGTTCAACGCAGGTTGCGTGCCAACCCCGGCACGCCTCCCCCTGGATTTCCCCGCGCCAATGATGGCAGCAATTTCGCGGATGGGAACCCCCCGTACTCCAATCTGCGATGGAGGCGGCAATGTGACGCAGTGCGTCACCTTTGGTCAGCGGCCGGCACGAAATCGCACAGCCCGCCATTCTCCCGCTGCCCAGACGGCCCTGAACCGGCTACCATCTTGAGCTAGACACCCGCCTGGGGATGGCGGGTCTTGGGGAGCCGATATGTCTGTCAGTGGCAGTGCAATGAAGAAAGAACCCGTGGCGCGCAGCACCACGGAACTGCAGCCGTTTGTATGGGAGGGGACCGACAAGCGGGGTGTGAAGATGAAAGGCGAGCAGATGGCAAAGAACGCCAATCTGTTGCGCGCAGAATTGAGACGCCAGGGCATCACGCCCAAAGCGGTGAAGGCGAAGCCAAAGCCTATTTTCGGCAGCACAGGCAGCAGGATTACGCCGAAGGACATTGCCTTCTTCAGTCGCCAGATGGCAACCATGATGAAGTCAGGTGTGCCTATCGTCTCTTCACTCGAGATCATTGGCGAAGGGCACAAGAACCTTCGGATGAAGAGGATGATCGGAACGATCCGCGCCGATATCGAGGGCGGCTCATCCCTATATGAGGCGATCAGCAGACATCCAGTGCAGTTCGACGAACTGTATCGCAACCTGGTCCGCGCGGGCGAAGGCGCTGGCGTATTGGAGACCGTGCTTGACACTGTGGCCAACTACAAGGAGAACATCGAAACACTCAAGGGCAAGATCAAGAAGGCGCTGTTTTATCCGATCATGGTCATGGCAGTCGCCATCCTGGTCAGTGGCATCCTACTTGTCTGGGTGGTCCCTCAATTCGAAGATGTCTTCAAAGGCTTCGGAGCCGAATTGCCCGCTTTCACCCAGCTGATTGTTGGCGTTTCTCGCTTCTTGGTGTCTTGGTGGTGGCTGATCCTGTTCACTTTTGTGGGGGCGATAGTTGGCTTCATCGCAGCCTACAAGCGCTCTCCGAAGCTGCAACACACGATGGACCGATTGATCCTGAGGGTGCCAGTGATCGGCCAGATCATGCACAACAGCTCAATTGCCCGCTTTGCACGTACCACTGCAGTGACCTTCAAGGCCGGCGTGCCCTTGGTGGAGGCGTTGGGCATTGTCGCCGGCGCGACCGGCAACAAGGTCTACGAAGAGTCCGTACTGCGGATGCGTGACGACGTGTCGGTCGGCTATCCCGTGAACATGGCCATGAAGCAGCTGAACCTATTTCCTCATATGGTCATCCAGATGACCGGCATCGGCGAGGAGGCCGGTGCTCTGGACGCCATGCTGTTCAAGGTCGCCGAGTACTATGAGCAGGAAGTCAACAACGCCGTGGACGCATTGAGCAGTCTGCTTGAACCTTTCATCATGGTCATCATTGGCGGAATTGTCGGCAGCATCGTGATCGGCATGTACCTGCCGATCTTCAAGCTCGCAGGAGCGGTAGGATAAGCAATGGCATTTCTCGACCAGCATCCCGGCCTCGGCTACCCCGCCGCGGCCGCCCTGGGGCTGCTGCTGGGCAGTTTCCTCAACGTCGTCATCCTGCGCCTGCCCAAGCGGCTGGAGTGGCAGTGGAAGCGCGATGCGCGCGAGGTCCTGGAAGAACCGGACTTCTACGAGCCCCCGCCACCGGGGATCGTGGTCGAGCCCTCGCACTGCCCGCACTGCAAGCACAAGCTGAGCTGGTACGAGAACATCCCGCTGTTCAGCTGGATCATCCAGGGCGGCAAGTGCCGCCACTGCAAGGCGCCAATCTCGCTGCAGTACCCGCTGGTCGAGGCCCTGACTTCAGTGCTGGTTCTGGCCTGCGTCTGGCAGTTCGGCTTCGGCTGGCAGGGCTTCGGCGCCATCGTGCTGACCTGCTTCCTGATCGCCCTGTCCGGCATCGACCTGCGCACCCAGCTGCTGCCCGACCAGTTGACCCTGCCACTGATGTGGCTGGGCCTGATAGGCAACATCGACAACCTGTATATGCCGGCCAAGCCTGCCTTGGTCGGCGCGGCGGTGGGCTATCTGTCGCTGTGGATGGTCTGGTGGCTATTCAAGCAGCTGACCGGCAAGGAAGGCATGGGCCACGGCGATTTCAAGCTGCTGGCCGCCCTCGGCGCCTGGTGCGGGCTGAAGGGCATCCTGCCGATCATCCTGCTGTCGTCGGTGCTGGGCGCCATCATCGGCTCGATCTGGCTGTACACCCGGGGCCGTGACCGCGCCACGCCGATCCCGTTCGGCCCCTACCTGGCCATCGCAGGCTGGCTGTACTTCATGTGGGGCGCGCCCGTGGTCGAGCAGTACCTGGTGTTGAGCGGACTGCGCTGAGGGGAATCCCCATGAGCCGGTATGTAGTGGGCCTGACCGGCGGCATTGCCGCCGGCAAGAGCGAGGTGACCCGGCGCTTCGAGGCGCTGGGCATCGTGGTGGCCGACGCCGACCTGGCCGCCCGCGCGGTGGTCGCTGCCGGCAGCCCCGCCTTGGGCCGCATCGCCGAGCGCTTCGGCGCCCACATGCTGCAGGCGGACGGCAGCCTGGACCGGGCGCGCCTGCGTGCCCATGTATTCGCCGATCCGGCCGAGCGGGTGGCATTGGAAGCCATCACCCATCCGGCCATCCGCCTGCTGATGCAACAGCAGTGCGAGCAGGCCGCCAGCCCCTATGCGATTGCCGCCATTCCGTTGCTGACCGAGGTCGGCGGGCGGCAGGCCTACCCGTGGTTGGACCGGGTATTGCTGGTGGACGCGCCCGAAGCCGTGCAGCACGCCCGGCTGATGCAGCGCGACGGCATCGACGCCGCGCTGGCCGACAAGATGATCGCCGCCCAGGCCAGCCGCGCGCAGCGGTTGGCACTGGCCGATGATGTGGTGGTCAACGATGGCCACCCCGAGGATCTGCAGGCGCAGGTGGAAGCGCTGCATGAGCGCTATCTGGGGTTGGCTGGGAGTTGAGGCCGGGTTGCCGGCCAGCGGCCGGCACTACCGGAGCGCATCCACGCATTGCGGCGATCTGCCCGGCGCCAGCGTGGAATTGCTGCAGAGCCGAGCCCATGCTCGGCTGCGATCATCAAGCCGAGCATGGGCTCGGCTCTACAAAGCGTTCTGCATCCACGCATGGCGTGGGCCTACTCCAGCTGCAGGCGGGCATAACGGGCCAGTTCTCGTGCGCCAAGCAGCAATCCATCTACGACATCCGGGCTGAGCTGCTGATGGGCACCGCCCTGCTCGCGGGCGGCTTCGGCGGCGTGCAGCACCTGCATGAGTGCATTCAAGCCGGCCAGGGTGCGGCTGAGGCCGGCCATGGTGGCCGCCTGTGCCGGGCTCAGTCCCTCCGCTTCCAGCCGTCGACCGTCGGCTGCATCGCGCCCGTCCATGCGGGCCAGCAGCGCGGGCAGCAGATCCTTGGGATCATCGAGCAGGGTTTCGATGCGCTCGGCGACGTCGGCGGGCAGCAGGTCAGCGGCTTCGCCGATCAGGGCGTGCAGCTGGGGGAACAAGGGGCGTGCGGACATGATGAATCTCCTCGCAGACGGCGAGCCACCTGCGGTTGCGAGGTGGCGGACGGTGCGGGTTGGCGTACCGGAGGTCCGACATTCAGCAAAAAGACTCCAGCGGATTCTGATGAATCCCCACGCACCGCCCGCCGAAGCAAGGCACGCGGTGCATTTTCGACGACTGACCGAGGGTCAGTTGAAGATTGCTGAATGTTGGATTTTTTTCAGGACGCCAATCCCGGCCAGGGCACCTGCCCCGGCCGCCCCATCTGGCCATCACGCAGCGCTGTGATCTGTAAGGAAATTCTCAAGCCGCAGTTGGGTGCACGAATGCGTGCATGCGGACACGCGCGCGGCGTGGCGGCGATCACGGTGATGTCGTGTTGGGCTTCTGGCCCATCACGACTGCGAAGTTATTTCGATGGCACTAGCGACACAGGGCGCAACACGAACCCGCGGTAGAGCCGGGCCAATGCTCGGCTCCGGGAAGCCACCGCAGCCGAGCGCGGGCTCGGCTCTACAAACGTGGAGCACCCACCAAGGTAAAGCCCCTTACAACGGCTTCGGCGAGAATGTCAGGGTGGCGATTACGCCGCGCTCGCCACCGGGGCGCACGCTGACCTGCCAGCCATACAGATCGCACAGGCGGCTGACGATCGACAGGCCGATACCACCGCCCTGCGAATGGCCGGCGTGCGTGCCGCGATAGCCGCGCTGGAACAGCTTGGCGGCATCCTCTTCGCTCAGGCCCGGTCCGCTGTCGGTTACCGACACCGAATTGCTGCCGACAAAGACGCGCACCTCACCATCCTGCGAGTACTTCACCGCGTTGCCGATCAAGTTGCCCAGCGCCACCGACAATGCGGCTTCCGGCGCATCGATCACCAGGTTGCGCTCGCCTTCCAGTGCCAGTTCCAATGGCTTGCCGCCCAGCTGTGCGCGGTGGGCATCCAGCAGCTGTTCGGCTACGCGCGCGACGTTGCTGGTGCCCTGCCCTCGTTCGTTGCGCGACAGCAGCAGCAGCGCGCCGATCAGGTCGCTGCACTGCTGTTCGGCACGCTGGATGCGCTGCAGACGCTGCAGCACCTTCTCATCCAGGCCGGGCCGGGTCAGCAGCAGCTCGGTGGCGCCACGGATCACCGCCAGCGGCGTGCGCAACTCGTGGCTGACGTCGGCGTTGAACTCACGGTCGCGCTGCACCACTTCGGTCAGCCGCGACGAATAATCATCCAGCGCCTGCGCCAGTTGCCCCACTTCGTCATCGGGGAAACGTGGCGCCAGCGGCTCGGGCTCGCTGGTGCCGCCGCGATAGGCGCGCAACCGCGCGGCCAGGTCCGAGACCGGCTTCATCACCTTCGATGCCGACCACCAGCCCAGCACCAGCGACAGCAGGCTGAACACCAGCACCGACAGCACCAGCGCGCGGTTGAGCTGCTGCCCACCGCGCACGCTGTCGGTCATGTCGTAGGCCAGGAATGCCCAGGCGTCAGGCGTCTTGCGTACGGCCAGCTTGTAGGAATAGCGCTGGCCGCGCTCGTCCACGCCGCCCATGTTGTACAGGCCATCCTTGAACTCGTACCAGTCCGGCTCTTCCTCGCGCAGCGCCTCGAACTTGTCAGGCTTGATCAGGCGCGCACGCATCTGCTGCACGGGCAGGTCGGGGTTGCGATCCGGGCTCTCGTAGAACCGCCGCACGTACTCGTTGATGTTGCGGTTCATCACGTCTTCCACCAGCTGGTTTTCCACGCGCATGCGGGCCCAGTTGGTGGCGAACGCGAACAGTGTCGTCAGGCAGAAGCCCAACAACACGAACGAGACGATGATGCGGCTGCGCAGGCGCCGCCGATACGGCGAACGCCGGCGCTCCCCCTTGGTTGCCACGGAATCAGGCTTCCGGGGTAGCGATGCGGTATCCGATGCCATGGCGGGTCTGGATCAGCGGCACTTCAAACGGCTTGTCGACCACCGCACGCAGGCCGTGGATGTGGACACGCAGAGAATCCGAGTCGGGCAGCTCTTCGCCCCAGACGCGGGTTTCCAGCTCCTGGCGGGTGACCACGGCCGGCGCGGCTTCCATCAGGGCCTGCAGGATCTTCAGCGCGGTCGGGTTGAGCTGCAGCAGCTTGCCCTGGCGGCGCACTTCCAGCGTGTCCAGGTTGTATTCCAGATCGCCGGTTTCCAGCACGCGGGTCTGCACGCCTTTGCCCCGGCGCGACAGCGCGTTCAAGCGCACTTCCACTTCCTGCAGCGCGAACGGCTTGATCAGGTAGTCGTCGGCGCCGGAATCGAAACCGGCCAGCTTGTTGTCCAGCGAGTCGCGGGCGGTCAGCATCAGTACGGGGGTCTGCTTGCGCGCTTCGTTGCGCAGCTTGCGGCAGACTTCAATGCCGTCCATGCCCGGCAGGTTCAGGTCCAGAACGATGGCGTCGAACTCGTGGACCACCGCCAGGTGCAGGCCGGTCACGCCGTCGGCGGCGAAGTCCACGGTGTGGCCACGATCCTCAAGGTAGTCGCCAAGGTTGGCGGCGATGTCGCTGTTGTCTTCGATTACGAGAATGCGCACTGGGACCTCTGGTTCTTGAAGGGTCGTCGGGGGGCCAGGCCCACCTGCTCAGGATGCCCCTGTGCGGGTGGACGCGACGTCTACCTGCTGAACGATACAGGTTCCATTCTTAACATTTCGTACCGAAGGGACGACACCGGCAAACGCCCCCGGGGCGAGCGCTCAGCGGCTGATGCGCTGCTGGTCGGTCAGCGCCTGGCGGCTGTCTTCCTGGGCCTTGCGACGCTGGGCCACGGTCAGGCAGACGCTGGTCGGCATGTTGCTGCCGGTCAGGCGCTCGCGGCGGCAGATCATGCGGCTGTCGGCCTGGGCGCGGGTCATGATGGTGTTGACGATCTCCTGCTCGTTGAACAGGTCGTTGCGCTCCTGCGGGGCCAGCTCATCCACCTTCTCGCGGCCATTCATCTTGATCCGGATCCGGTTCAGCGCCTGCTGCACGCGGCTCTTGTCCTCCAGCCCGATCTCGCTGTAGTCCTCGCTGCCCATGGCCGTTTCAACCCGGCGGATCTGTTCGGATACCGGGGTGAAGGAATCCATCTGCACGGTGTCCTTCTGCGCCTTGGCCTGCACGGTGGCCACCAGGCCGAGCGACAGCATCAGAGCGAGCATAGTGGTGCGGTACATGACGAGCTCCATGTTCGTCCATGAATAGGGTCTCGACTTTACGGTTCCGCCGATGCGTCCACAAGGGACGCACGGCAGGGTGACCGATGGCGGCCTGCGACCGGTCCAACCACGGTTACGGCTTGTAGTTGTTGAAGCGCTGGTTGTCGTTGAGGGCCTTGCGGCTGTCTTCCTGCGCCTTGCGGCGCTGGGCCACGGTCAGGCAGACGCTCTGCGGCATGTTGCTGCCGGTGGTGCGCTCGCGGCGGCAGACCATGCGGCTGTCGGCATGGGCGCGGGTCATGATCGTGTTGATCACTTCCTGGTCGTTGAAGATCTCGGTGCGGTCCTGCGGGCTCAACTGCTCCACCCGTTCGTGGTCGCCCATCTTGATCTTGATGCGGCCCAGCGCCTGCTGTACGCGGCTTTTGTCTTCCAGCCCGATCTCGCTGTAGTCCTCGGTGTTGATCGCCGTCTCAACGTTGCGGATCTGTTCGGCCACCGGCGCGTTGGCGTCGAACTTCACCTGCCCTTTATCGGGCTTGGCGTGCGCAGTGGTGGCCAGTGCCAGGCCCAGCATCAGGGCGAAGGGGGTCATGCGCTGCATCGTTACCTCCAGGTTCTTCCATGAGTGGAACATCGACCCTGCGGTGCCACCGATACGCCGTTACGGCACCCCGGTGGACCGAAAGGCGGTGCGGTCAACGCCCAGCGGGCGGTGGGCTGAGCGTGTTGTAGCTGCGCTGGTCGTTGATCAGCGCCTTGCCTTTCTCTTCGATCCGGCGCCGTTCGGCCACGGTCAGGCAGCGGCTCCTGGGCATGTTGCTGCCGGTGGTGCGTTGGTACCTGCAGATCTGCCGGCTGTCGTCATGGCCACGCGCCATCAGGGTGTTGATGCGTTCCTGCTCGTTGAAGACCTCGGCCTGCAACTGCGGCGGCAGCTCCTGCACGGTCTGGCGTTCGCCCATGTGCTGGCGGATACGCGACAGCGCCTGCTGCACCTGGCCGCGATCCTCGGCAGACAGTTCGGCATAGTCGGGGGCAGCCAGCGCGGTTTCCACCTGGCGCATCTGCTCGGCGACCGACCCCTGCCGGTCCATCTGTACAGCGACTTTCTCCGGCTTGGCGGCAACAGCGCCAGACAGGCCCAGCAGCAACGCGATCGTCATGATGCGGTACATCGCCAACCTCCCGATCCATCCCGGAACGAAGGGCCAACTCTACGACCGTCACGCGGCCTCCACAAGAGACCTTGGGCACAGAGCCGACAGGCATAAAAAAGGCCCAGGCGGTGCACCCGCCTGGGCCTGAAGTCGTATCCCGATACCGATCCTGCTGAGAGGCAGAGCTGCGGTTCGCTGAAGCCTACGCCGACGCCGATTAAAGCCTCGTTAAAGCCTTGGCTCATTTACCCATGAGAATCTCAACCCCATGAATAATCAGGGTTTTTTGACCTTCTCTACGTGTTCGATGATGCGTGTGGCCACGTCCACACCGCAGGCCGCTTCGATGCCCTCCAGCCCCGGCGTGGAGTTGACCTCCAGCACCAGCGGGCCGCGCGCGGAGCGGATCAGGTCCACGCCGCACACCGACAGGCCCAGCGCCTTGGCCGAACGCACCGCCACCTGCTGCTCGGCGCGACTGGCCTTGGCCGCAACGGCGGTGCCGCCGGCGTGCAGGTTGGAGCGGAAGTCGCCCTCCGGCGCCTGCCGCTGCATCGACGCCACCACCTGGTCGCCCACCACGAAGCAGCGCAGGTCGGCGCCCTTGGCCTCGCCGATGAATTCCTGCATCAGGAAGTTGGCGTACAGGCCGCGCAGCGCTTCGACAATGCCGCGCGAGGCACTGGCCTTTTCGGTCAGGATCACGCCGCGACCCTGGGTGCCTTCATTGAGCTTCACCACATGCGGCGGCGGGCCGAGCATGGACAGCAGATCGACGGTGTCATCGGGGTTGTCGCCGAACACGGTGACCGGCATGTCGATGCCCTTGGCCGCCAGCAGCTGGTGCGCGCGCAGCTTGTCGCGCGAACGCAGGATGGCATCGGACGGATTGGGCGTGCGTGCGCCCATCAGTTCGAACTGGCGCAGCACGGCGGTGCCGTAGCGGGTGATCGAGGCACCGATGCGCGGAATGACCATGTCCACGCCGGTCATCGGCCGGCCTTTGTAGTGCATGGAAAAGCCATCGGCGGCGATGCGCATGTAACAGCGCAACGGGTCGAGGATGCGCACGGTATGGCCGCGCGCGCGCGCCGCCTCGACCAGCCGACGGGTGGAATACAGGGAGCTGTTGCGGGACAGGATGGCGAGCTTCATCGCGGAGGGATCGGTCGGCAGGCGCGCAGCATAGCGCGGGCGTGTGGCGGGCGGATGATGCCCGTCGCCGACGATCTCGAGCGTTGTGGATGAAGCTTCAGCTGTCCCGTTCAGCACTGGCCTGGAAGCCACGGGCCGCTTCGCCCAGCGCCGCCACGCAGGCCATCTGCAGGGCAGAATTGCTGAACGCCTGCTGGTAGATCTGCTCGAGCAGTTTCGCGGCCTTGGGACCACCAGCACGCCCGAGCGCGCGCACGGCCTCAAGCTGCTTGTTCGAGCCGACGCCGGCTGAAAGAAAGATCCGATGGATGCGCTCGACGACGTCGTTCCGGCAATTCATGGAAGGCAGCTCCTGATCAGTATCCGCTCACGCTAGCTGCTCAGTGCCGGCCTGCCCATGGGAAAAGTTTGAAGCGTTACGCGCCCCTCCGCAGCGCCTCTAGGAGTTCTACGAAAATGTCGCTTTCGGCTGGAAGCAGGCGAGCGTGCCGATCACCATGGAAGCTCCTCCCAAAGCGGAAATCCCGATGTCGAAAATGGAGCAACTTGCACAGAAGCTGCAGCAATCCGCACACGCGGAGCAGGCCAGGGCCGCCGCCATCGAAAAGCAGTACCAGGACTGGATCCAATCGCTGCATGTGCTGTTCGACACCCTCGAACTGTGGCTGCAACCATTGGTGCAGGCGCAGGTGGCCACGCTGCGTCGGGACACGGTCACCATCACCGAGAATCCGTCATCCGGGGAACTGAAAACCTACGCGGCCCCCGCACTGACCCTGAACGTCAATGGCAAGGCCGCCGCGATCAAGCCTCTGGCCCGCTTCTGCTTCGGCTGCCAGGGACGGGTGGATATTCTGGCCCGGGAAAACCAGTGGCACCTGACACGGCACTTGGAGCCGAAAGAGGTCTGGTACCTGCACACGCATGATCGCACCCAGGGACGCGTGCTGGACGCGGACGCGTTGGCCGCGGTGTTCGCGGCGTACTGAGGCGGTCTGAAGGAACCTGCGCGGCGGAAACGCGACGCGGTCTTGAAGGATGGAGCGGGCGATGGGAATCGAACCCAAATCCACCTAACCGACTGTCCCATAAGAAAATCCCCGGAACATTCGACTAAAAAAACGATACCTCAAACGATACCTGGAAGCCTAACAGGCTTGCAGAAGGGCCAGCAAGCAGCGGGGCAATGCGTCCCACTTGCTCCCACTGCTGGGGATGGCTCGGGTGCGCATTGCCCCGTCGGCAAACCAAGCTCCAGCAAAAGACAAGGCCGCCAAACGGCGGCCTTGTTGATCAACCCTTGGGAGGATTTGGGTCGTTCCCGTAACTGTCCTTGTCCCGGATAAGGCCCTGACGGTCGTGGATCACCACTTCGCTGCGCTGGTTGATGGCGATCTCACGCGCATGCTGCCTTGCCTCTTCCTGGGTCCGGTGGTGAGAGGTATCGCGCGAGTTGCCTTCGCCACGCACCGCCCAGCCATCCGGCCGCTTCACCACGTGCTGATTCTTGCCCATTTCGACCTCGACAATGGTTTTGGGCGACGACCGCCCAAACCCATGATCTTGTGTAAAAATTACAAAATCAACACCAGATATAGTTAATTCACAAAGAAACACGCCAATTCACTCCGCAGCCGCGGATGTCGCAAACGCGTCTCAATTCACGCCGAGAGGAAAGCCTTCAAAGCTCGCGGGTAAGCCAGACCGAACGGCGTCTCGTGTCGGCAATTCGGGGCGTTTGGCTCAGCGCCTGCGGCAAGGAGCGTCGCACACGTGGCGGCAGGGTCACGCCGTTCCCACGCATCCAGAAACCTAGTGGCGTGAACGGACGTCCAGGGGCGCCCATCGGCCAGCGCGGCCAGAGCCGCCGCGGCGGGTCCGGAAGACCCAAAGTGATCTGAGCGTGCTGCCAAGTGAAGCGGGGTCTGGGCATGGCGATCACGTGCATTCGGGGAAGCACCGGCCAGCAACAGCGCGGACACTGCCTCAACGTTTCCCAGATGGGCGGCGAAGTGGAGCGGTGTCTGACCGTGGCGATCGCGCGGATCAGGAAAGATGGTCGCGGCCAGTGCAGCGTTGAGCGCGGCAACATCGCCCATGACCACGGCCTCGTGTAATGGCGTCCAAGTCATGATTGCCCTGCCCTTCGAGTGGCAGCCCTCGCCTCCAAATGGGCGATGCCTTTCTCGCGCAGGGCATTTCGTCGGGTCGGTTGTAGCAACAGCTGCTCGCTCACAACCAACAATCCTCCGACAACTTCTGCCGGATCCCAACTGTCCACCCCGGCAGCGATTACCAGACCACCCAGTTCGATCTTCCGGTGGGCATCGGCACGGCGATCCGCTTCGCGTTGCTTCAGTTCTGCACGCCGGCGCTTGCGTTGCTCTTCGCGTTCGACGAGCAGCAGCTTGGCTTGCTCCTTGGCCAGCGCCCCGACCATCCGCTCCAACTTCAGTTTCTGCTTTTCAACGTTTCCCACAGCACGCTTGCTCTTGCTTCGTTGATCCATGCAACCAGAAATGGCGCGAAGCGCAAGGGGGGCCCGCCCCACCGTGGATGCGAGCGGTTAGCGAGCATCGCTTTTGCTCTTGGCTAAAAAGTTGACAGTTCTGACGTGCATGTAACCCTGAGAAGGGGGCCCGGCGAGCGGCAGCGAGCGGCCCGGTTCTATGCAGTTGGCAGGGGGCGATTTCGCCCCCAACAACCCAGCAATAGCGCACTTATGGTTTTGCTTCGCAAAACCGTGCGGTCAGGGCTTCGCCCCGACACCCGAACGCCACGCCTTGCGCGTCGCCTTCTCCCCAATCCTCGCCCCCATAGGGGGCTGCGGTGCATCGGAGCTTTGGGCAGTGGCGATCTACAGCGTTCAAGTGAAAAGTCTCAGCCGAGGGAAGGGCGACAGCGCGACCGCTGCCGCCGCTTACCGGGCTGGTCTCGACCTGGACGATCCCAGCGGTGCACGCCACAGCTACAGCCGCAAAACCGGCGTGCTTTCCGTGGACATGCTGGCCCCCACTAAGGCGCCGGCGTGGGCACTGGATCCGCACCAACTCTGGTCCAAGGTTGAAGAACACGAGACGCGGAAGAACGCGCGTGTCGCGCGCGAGGTGCTGATGGCTCTGCCCCACGAACTCACCCCCGAACAACGCCGGGTGCTGGCTCGGGAGGTTGGCCAACTGTTGGTGGAACGTTACGGCGTGGCCGTGCAGATCGCTCTACACGCCCCGGACAAGGGAGGCGATGAGCGGAACTACCACGCGCACATCCTCATGACCCCTCGCCAAGTGGGTCCGACCGGGTTTGGCGACAGCGCGGCCAGGATCTTGGACGAGTTCAAGGCAGGCGCTCAGGAGCTGAAAGCACTGCGGGCCTTGATCGGTGAGCGCATCAACGATGCCCTGAGCGCTGCCTGCCAATCGGCACGCGTGGACCACCGCAGCCTGCGCGACCAGCAAGGCAGCGCCATCGAAACGGGCGATTTCTGCGCCGCCGCCAAGCTGGACCGTCTGCCCTCCCAGCACGAAGGCAAGGCGGTCACCCAAGCCCGCCGAAGGGGGGAGCGCCTCCCTCGTGCAAAGCGCAACGATCGCTTGAAGACGGCGGGGGAACGGCGGTTCAACCAGCACTCCCGTCGCTTCGAGGAAATCAAAGCCAAGGCCGCCGCCGAAGGCCGATTGGCAGCCGTGGACGAACAAGCCCTGCATGCGCGCGCCTTGGTTGAACGCCGCAAAGCAGGGGCTCAGCGGTTGCAGGCTGCGACCGAAGCCCTTCTGGTTCCAAACACCCCCAAAGCCAATGGCGCCGTTCCAGCACGTGAGGTCCGTCCCGCTTCCCTCCAACCCAGATCCTCATTGCCCAAAAGGACCACTCGGGTGATCAGTCACCGGGGGAAAGAGGCAGCGGCCAAACTGCCTTCGCAAGTCCACACTCGGGTCACCGGTAATGGAACGAGGGAAAGCGAACAAGCGGCCCACCTGGCCAACCTATGGCTGGCTCAGGTGGAAAAAGACGTGGCCGATCTGATCCGGCGTGCCCTGGCTTGGGCTCAGAACCATGCTGATCCCTTGCCCCGCTCGCTGGCCCGGGACTACCTCTCTGCCGAGGGAGAAGCCCAGTTGGCCCTCGTCGTACGAAACCAAGCCGCGGCTGACCTCAAGCAGGCCCGACGGATCCGGCACGATGCCCGCTACTACCGCGATCAAGGCGAAGCAGGGTTGAAGGGCAAAGACAAGCTCGCCCAGCGCCTGGGCTGGACGCCCAGGACCCTGCGGGACCTGCAAGACGCGGTGAAACTGACTGAAGAGCAAGTAATCCTCGCCAAACAGGCCGAGCACCTGGCCGTCGGCACCCAGGAAAAGACCACCCGAGAAGCCGAGCGCCAACGCCAACGCCTCCTGCAGGCGTTCCACAAGGCCCGTCCCACCAAGGACTTCCGGTTCCCAGAGCAGTGGCCGCCTGTGGCGCCGTCGCCCGCAACAGAGCAATCACCAAGCAAGCAGCCTGGGGCGGACACCGGCATTCTGCCTCCGCGGTGGGAGCCCCCGCACCTTCGACGGCCGGGACCGCGCTAAGAACGCAAATGCACGTCCTGTCAGGGTGTGACGCTGTCGCCGGTGTATCCCTTGATGAGGCCCAACACCTCTTTTTGCCGCTCAACGGGCAGTCGGGCCACCAACAAAATGACTTCCGCCAACACATCCGAGCTCGCGTGGAAGTAGGCCGGCGGCACGCCAAGCGCCTTGCTTAGGGCCTCCAAGGTTTCGCCGTCGGGCTCTCGCTCCCCACGTTCGTAGCGGGACAGGCGTGACGAAGCCGATTTCTCATTCATGCCGATCAACGCCCCCAGTTCGACCTGCGACAACCCGGCAGCCTGACGCGCTGCACGGAGGCGAAGGCCGAAGACAGAGATTGCGGGCAACGGAGCGGGCATGGGGGACGGGCAATGGATCAGCTCCTTAGTCTGCACGGACTGGCATGATAAGGCACGCATCTGCCAAAATGGCAGATGCCGCCATCCGGTGGACTGCCAAGGAATTGATCATGAAGCCCGTTCGCACCGTGCTCGCATCGCTTGTTGCCGCGTTGAGCCTTTCTGGATGCAGCAGCAACCAGCCGTCCGTCGAAGAAGCTCAAACTGCCATCGGGGCCACCTTCACTCAGGTTTCCAGTGGATCCATGACCGTGATCGGCTATCGGGACTTCACACTTTCAAACTGCCGCAACGCCGCCCCCTCTGAGGGGGTCGTTTGTGACCTTGGAGGAGAGGTCGTCCTCAATGTGTCAGGCGCCGAACTGGTGCGCCCGATCGTGGAGCCCGTTCGTTTCAGCAAGTCCCATGGCACTTGGACCGCCCACAGGCCCTGACTATGAGCTCTTACGCGAACGTGGGCTGCGCGTCTGTTCTTCTCGGAGGGGCCGGTCTCGTCTTCGTCGGTGGTGGCTTGGAGATGCTCCAGAACGGAAGCTCATTTGGGTGGCTGGCGGTCTTGGGAGGCATTGGCACCTGGCTGGTGCTGGCCTTCCTCTCCTGGATCACCCATCGGGCCAACCGACGACGGGCGTGGATCAACCGCCAGCCCTTCCCCCATCACGCAGAAGAGGAGCTCCCCCGTGGGGGCTTCTGGCGGGGCTTCCTTTGGACTTGGGCCGGGGTCATCGCCGTCCACATGCTGGTCTTCCTGGTAAGCGGCTTCGCCGATATCCTCCCCAGCCCGGCCCAAGTGCGGGGCCTGACTGCGCTGGCAGAGTTGGTGCTAGTGCCGCTCCACGTGGCCCTACCACTAGCAGGGGGCACGTTCTTCACCCTTGTCCGATCTACGTCATGTCCCTAGGCATCGGAGACGACCTGGTAGATGGGCGCATAACGTCGTGCCATGTCAGAATGCGCAAACTCGCAGGATCGCTTGTGCATTCAGGGGGATGTTAAATGGCGCTTATTCGCCGGACCTTGTTGGTAAAGAAGGTTGCTCAGATTGATGGTCAGCGGTATCCGGCCATTCCGGCCATCAATCTTCACCTCCAAATGGATGCAGTCTTCACGGCTGCTAACACTGTTTGGGATCGTCACTATCCTAAGCGTGAAAAGATAAAGCCCGGCAACAGGTGTGTGTTCTTTGAGCGCGTGGAAAGGAAAGGGCAGGCAGTACTTTTTCATGCCTATTCATATGTGGCAGGCCTCACGCCAGACCAAGCCGTGCTTGATGACATTAAAGCCCGCATATCTGCCGAGCCTATTGTCGACGAGGACGGAACTCCCAAAGAGGTAGTGGAGCGCTTCGCGATCCTTGTTTTCGGCGAGGCAATTGTGATTGAAACTGCACGGGTTGCCGGCAGTGGCCCCCTTGCGATCCATGCAATTCGCGACCTTGTTCGTCGACACGTATCGCCCAAATTCCCTAATTTGCGGCTGGAAGATGCGCCGAGCTTAGGGTTCAAGGAAATGGCAAAGTTGCATCGAGGTGTGAAGGAGGTTACGGCGCGTCTTCACAGTGGCTTTGTCGCTGAGCCGAACACCTTTGGCAAGTCGTTAGAGACGTTCATCACTCCCAAGGGCTTGGGAGCGCTTAAGCGAGTGACCACCACTGTCGAAGCTTTGGATGGCCAAGAGCTTGATGTTGACGAAGTCGAAAAGTTGGTAAATGAAAGTGAGGATGGAACTGGCCTGAGTGGGATAACCGTCACATTTGTGGACGGCGTGTCACTGGGCGACCTTGAGAAGTATCGAGAGAAGTTGATGATCGAGGTTCAGCAAGTGCGTCCAGGCGTTCCAGCAGTCACAGAAATTGAGACGGAGGTGGTGAATTATATGACCCACCTAGTGACACCCAATGCGAACAATTTCCAACTTATTGATAACACCGGAAAATTCACGTAACACGGACCTATGAGTATCGCTGTGAGCCTACGAGATCTTACGCCTCCCGAGGTTTCAGCAGCTGCTGAAACGCTGGCGGCTGCGCGTCGTGATGCACTGCCGACGAAGGCCGCCAAGCGCTCCAGGATCGCTTTTTATGCTTTAACGTTGATATCTGGTGGGGCAATCGGGTATGTGCTCTTGCAAGTCGGGCTGATTGATCCCAAGGACAAAGATCTGTGGAGAGCGGTCCTTACGGCAACCTCAGTTCTCAGCGGGTTCATGATCGCGACCATGTTGTTCACTGGCAAGATTGACGTAGCTAAGAGTCTGTCTATCTCAGAACTTCGAGATGTTTCGCTTAAGGCGAACTATCTTCTTCTTTACCAGTTCGGAACACTGATAAATCACTTTACCTGTTTGGTGATGGCTCTCCTTGTTCCCGCGATTGTTTCACGCTGGGAGCAGGCGGGGCAGCCAGCAGTAATACTTGTTTGCGGCTTGTTTTTTGCTTCATTGATTAGGTCGACCTTGATCCCGCTTCAGATCATAGAGATTCACAGATTCACGCATGCTGCTTTGCTACGTGAAAAGAGAGATGAAGTAGCGAAGCTGCCGCCCATTTAGCCAAACTTTAAAAAAACGCCCCGGGCTTGACAAAGCTCCGGGGCGTTTTACTTTGAGTTCATGGCCCCCGGGTTGGACGACCCGGAGGCGAGCAAGGTAGTGACAGCTACGACATGCCCAGGCACTGGCCCCTCAAGGCCACTCTAGCAAGCCTCGGATGGACCGCAAGCCTCCCTCTCTTCTCTCCTCCCCGTCTGTCCAGCCCAAAGGCCGTTGGTAGCCGTATCACGGTGCCGGTGGAGTGACCGGCGGTGCGCAATGCAATACTGGGAGCCCAGTGCGGGCTTGGATTGACCATCACCAGCGTGCACCGGTTTTAAAGCGAGGGGACACAGGGCGCGGTATGGCCCGGCAACTCGCGCCAGCCAGGTAACGCAGATGTCGATGGTAACTGGGGAGTGCTCAATCTGGCCCCAGCAGCGTCTCCCATTCGCGGTCCCGTTACCAATGGTTCGTTGCTAGGAGAAGCCCCAGGAAAAACGCGCCTGGGCACGGGAAAAGTAAAGCAACACCGGAGAGACGCCCTCGCATGGGGGTGACAGGACCCGGACCCGGCGCGACTGATCGCGTGAACCTGTCGAAGCGGTGCAGATTAGGGAATCACCGCGCCCTGAAGTGCTGGGGGTCGCCGCCACGGGACCGACGCACGGGCCAAGTCACCCCACCGCTTTAGTCAGCGGGGTATGGGGAGACTTTGCCCTTCGGCTGGAGGGGACACGGAGGGGACCCGACAGCCGAAGGGCAAAGCAGGGGGGGGCTTTGGCAAAGCTATTGGGGTTTAAGGAAAAGCTTGTGCACGCTTTTCCCGTTTTCGAAAAGCAGATCGGGCGAAATTTTTTTCCCAAGTTCCGCTTTCACCCGCCCGCCCCTTGAACCATGCAGCTCGGCTGAGCGTGCGCTGCGATCGCTTTCGTGGGGAAGCACACCACTCACAACCATCCAAGACGGTGACAACTGTAACGAACGGCAGTGCACGCTCAGGCGCTGGACTTCACTCGCCTGGAACGCGCCGTGACACTGCACTACATTCCTTCTCCCCTGATCCGATCAGCGGGCGAAGCACAGATCTGGGGCACCCACGGCGTCGTGGTTTCGCAACCCCAACCACTGCGCTCCGAAGCATTTGAGCTGCGGCAGGCTTACGAGCCAAAGCTCCTGGAACCGGACCTTCACCCGCTCCTGCTGCTTTCGTCACGACTGAATCGGGTTCACTCCCAAGCTTACAACGGGGACTTCCTGCTGCCCGTCAGCGCCGTTGAAAAAGCCCACAAGGCAATCGCGCCCCTGAGCCCAGCGGATCTGCGCACAACCGATGCCTTGATCGCCTCACTGACGTCCGCAGCAGGCCTACAGGCACCTTCGCTTCGATCAGATCGTGCCTGGGTGGCAGGACGAGGCCCCAAAGAGGCGGTGCTCGTGCTGCCACCGGTCACGGTCGTCGATCCGCTGCTCGCCAATCTCCTGGCCACCCTCTCCCAGCACCAATCCAACTGCAACGAGCACCTCGACGAGGCGCTGGCGCATCAACTGCTGACGATCCACCCATTGGCCGATGGGAACGGACGGATCACACGTTCCTTGCTGATCAAGCTCGCCGCTCGCAAACGCAGTTTGTTCCCGCTCTACATTTGCTGGCGGCTAATGTTTGACAACTTGGCAACCGTTGCTTCGTGGAACGACGCCTCCCTCACCGGGCAGCACACGCCCGAGCCCGCAAGGATGGAGCGGTGGTTGGCAGCGGCGCGCGCCCTGACCTCCGCGTGGCGAGAGGCACGAACAGAACTCGATCGCAGGGCCATTGACGCCCTGCTGTTCACAGGAGCCGTGAACGAAGGCGCCGTGCAAGCCGTCAGCGAGAACTGCTCCCCACCGCTTGCCCGGCGAATTGCCTCGACCTACGCCGCATCCCCCCTCCCCTCCAAAAGAGACCTCGAAGAAGCCATTCAAACATGCATTGGAACGTGCAAGAAGCTCGCATCGCCCGCTTTGAAGCCCCCAAGGACTGATGGTGATTCATGAAGAACAAACCGACGTTAACTCCCGAAGACATCTCCACATCGCAGAACCTCAAACGCCAGATCCGCGACATCCTTCGCATATCGCTGATCGTGGGCGGGTCGTTGCTCGCAGCCCAATCAGGCATGGCCGACACCACCAACGACCGAGGAACGACCAACCTTCCCCCCGTTGATGCGATACCGCCTCCCTACGTCCCCCCCTACACCCCCCCCATGGATCCTCCTTCGGTTCCCGGAATTGGGGGCTACGATCCAGGCGAGGGAGGTGGTGGTGGGGGCAGTTCCTCCCCCCCCTCGGCAGACACTTGGAAACAGCGGGTTTGCGCAGAACACATTGCCAGGAAGCCCGCCTCCTGCCCTGCACGCATCCCGTTCCCGTCGGGGGCCAGCTACGCGAAAGATCGCTTGCCTGGCGCTTCTTGGGGGGCAAAGTCTACTGTCCTGATGGCGATTTCCTTCAGCGAAGGCCGAACTCACGGGTTTGGTCGAACCGTGCCGCCTGATCCGAACGCTCAGGCTTCCATGAAGGACGCCCTGGAACGCCAAACCCAGAATTACGCCAACCTGACAAAGGACTTCAACAGCGCAACCGGGGAGTTTCGCTACGCGGTTATGCATGCATGCGAACAGCAGCTTCAAGCATCAAGCGCGACCAGGGCGGGCATAAACATCACCATTCCTGAGTCATACTGTCTCGGCATCCTTAAGGCGATAGACGATGAGGTGGGGGCACCAGGCCTCGTCGAGACCTTCGTAGAATGGGCACGTCGCTACGGCGTGCCCGTGGAGGAGTACATCACCCCGCAAGGGGCAGGTGCGGTTGAGCTGGAGAAATCCCTGAAAGAGAAATGGAAATTTGTTTCTGAAGATGCCCAGTGCTCAACATGGTGGACGCAACTGGACCAACAGCAATGTTCAATTCCTTGACAGGTGAGCGCATGAAAAACTTCGCAATCGTGGCCATGCTTGCCTGCGCACTTTCCGCTTGCGCGGATAAGTCCCCCCCCGCAGCGGACGTTCAAACGACCGAACAGAAAGCCCAGCGGGACGACCATACACCCAAAAGCGAGACCCCACGCCCCACGCCATCCTCCAACGCCGGCGCAAACGCAGCCGAGCGCTCTGCTGAAGTTCAGCAGAGGCTGTGCCCTGCGGTGGATCCGTCCTGTGCGAGTGCCGGCCCACTGAGCGCCCGCTCTCCAGCCGAGGCCCAGTGGTTGATTCAGCATGGCTATCCCTCTGAACAGGAGAACGCCAAGTTGCATGCCGCCAGCCTGCAGTCCCTCCAAGAGATGGCAGCGTCTGGTAATAGGCCGGCCGCCGTTGTCTACGCGGAGAGAATTGCCTTGGAAGCCGGGAAATTCACGGAAGGCTCCGTGCTTCTCTATGAGCAAGCCAAATCAGGCAACCTGTTCGCCTACTACGGGCTTTCCAAGATCTACTACGACGACCCCAGCCACGGCTCCTTGGTGGATAGCGCCGCGTATCTCAAGGTTGCCTACCTGCTGGGTGACTCAAGGGCCTCGGAACTGCTGGATCGTCCGAAACTTGGCACCGCTGAACTGTTGTCAGCAGACAAGCGAGCGGCAGGGCTGCTAGAGACGTTCTCAGGCGGCGTGGAACGCTCTCCTCGCCCGCTGGAGTAAGCATGGGCTTGTAGAGCGGTAACCGCTCTGCTCACCGCCAACGCCAGCAAGTGAGTAGAAGCTCCAGTGCAGCTTCGGGAAGGCCCCCACTCACCTGGGGGCCTTTTTCTTTCCTCCGCGCCGACCAACTTCCCGCAGCTTCTGCTCGGCCGAGCGCAACGCCAAGTCAAACTGCCCCGGTTGATAGCGCGGCAACACAACCGGAGGCGAGAACTTGCCCAACGTCGCCACGCGGTCCGGCAGGGTGGAGCGGTGAATGTAGTGCTTCTCCAAAACCGTCTGCCCCGCAGCATGGCCGGTGACCGCGCCTATGGCCGCTGCCGACGCACCCGCGGCGTCGAGGCGATCGGCCAAGGTGTGGCGAAAACCGTGAAAGCCCTGCCCCTTTTCCTCGACGCCTTGCCGCTTGATGTAGGTGGAGAACTGGCGCGACAGCTGCCTGCCAAATCCCAGACCGGTGCTGTTCGGTAGATTGGGGAACAACTGCACATGGCCTGCGGCCTTGGCCTCCTGCACGTAGTCCAGGAACCCGGCCTCCAGCACGGGTTGCGCCAAGGGAATAAAACGGCGCGAATGCTTGCCCTTGATCCGTTGGCCCCTGGCCACCACCCGGACGTAGAATCCGGGAACGCCATCGACCGTTGCGATGTCATCCACTTGCAACTGAGCCACTTCGTTGACCCGTGCACCGCTGTAGAGCCCGAGCATCGGACCAAACCACCGATGCGGATACTTCGACGCCCAGGGAACAAACGCGCTTCCAAAAATGGCGCCCAACTCGCTGTCGGTGAAGGGAGATCCCCTGTCTTCTTCGTCCGGGGTCGCCACCGCTCGAACGCCTGCCAATGGATTGACCTCCACTCGCTTGGCCTCGACCAAGGAGATAAAGAACACCGACAGACGCTGGCGGTGCTTTTTGATGGTCCAGGCGGCCGGCTCGGGCTCATCGTTGGTCTTTGCCAGGGCCATCACCTCCAGCACCGGCATTCCTCGGTAAGCAGGCCGCTTGGATGCATTCGAAGGCCACCATCGAATTGCGCTGAAGAACTCGCGCACGTGATCTTGCGAAAGCTCGGACACAGGCAGATCTTCCCCTACCACGCCAGCAAACAACCGCAACGTGTGACGGCTCTCCAGAACCGTCTTTGGCTGCAACTTCGCGTTGGTCAAATCCGTCAGGTGGTTTTCGATGGCCTTAGACAGTGACAGTCCAACCGAACGACCTGTCGCCTCCCTCTTCGCATGCGCCTCCTGCTGCTTGAGCAGAAAATGCTCAGGAAGCAGGCCGATGCTTTCTACTGGATCGGCGCTGGCCATCTTTTCGAGGGTCTCGCGCCAGAACGCCATGTCTTCCGGCGTTTTGATCTCCACCTCAGTCACGCCCGCGCCGTTGGGGAACGTGATCCCTTTCAAGATCAGCTGCTGAACACCATTCCGCCGCACCCTGCGTAACACCTCGTCGATGTCCACCGCCTGCCCCTGTCTCAATGCTTGGAATGCCTGAGAGAGTGCCATGCCCATGCGGGCAGCGACCAGCCTGGCCACGTCTCCGAAGGGAGCGTGCAACGGACGAACGAGGAAGCGCGAGCCAACCAATGCTCGCAAGTCTTTCGGGACGAGAAAACGGGCATAGACCCCGCTTGGTCTGGCCAAAAGCAATGGCTTTGGCATGTTTGGCGATACCTCAAACGATACCCAGGAAGGTCGTTTGAGAGGCCGTTATCCAATCCAAAAACCCTCGCGCCTCCAGACACTTAGCGCGGATCTCGGTGTTGATTGGAGCGGGCGATGGGAATCGAACCCACGTCAGTAGCTTGGGAAGCTACAGCTCTACCATTGAGCTACGCCCGCAGTGCGCGGTGAAAGTCTATGCGGTTGGCCCGGTGTTGCGCAATGGCGGCCACCGCATCCGCGAGGGGTCAGAGCCCTTTCCTCGCGGAAAGGGCTCCGACCCCCGGCGGTTGCTGCTTAGAACGTGCCGCTGAAGTTGGCGAACAGGGTGGCGTCCTGCGCGCGCTTCTGGCCGGTCGACGCGCTCAGGCCGAAGTTGCTCTGCAGGCCGAACAGTTCGGTGCGGGCACCCAGCACGACGGTGGCGTAGTTCTTGTCGAACTTCAGGCCCGGCACGCGGTAGCTGCCCAGTTCCGGCAGGGTCTGCAGCCAGGCGCTGGCCTGCTTGGTGTCCTCGAACTCGTGGTCGTAGGTCACCTGCGCGTACGGCTTGAGGGTGCCGCCATCGAAGCGGGCCTGCCAGCCGATGCGGCCGACGGTCGAATCGACATTCTGGCGGTCGTAGCCCAGCGCGGTGGCCAGCGTGCCGGCCGCGGCGCTTTCGATGTAACCGTCGATCTTCACCTTCTGCCAGATCACCGAAGCGATCGGGCCGTGACGGAAGCCGCCTTCGGTGCCGAACTCGTAACCGGCGTTCAGGGCGGCGGTCAGGTTGCTGCCGTCCGGCGAACCACCATGCTCACGGGTGGCCGGGCCGAGCTGGACCTTGCGGTTCACGTCATAGGACAGCCAGGTGTAGCTGACCTGACCGTTCACCCAGATGCGGTCGCCGTACCAGCCAGCGAACAGACCGGCCGAGGTGTCCTTCTGGGTGAAGTCGCCGCGGTTGTTGCCGAAGTCGGCGTTGAGGCGACCGAAACCGGCGAAGCCGCCGAACACCATGCCGTCGCGTGCCCAGTCGATACCGAACAGGCCGGCCGGGGCCAGCCCGTCGTACAGGTCGGCGTGGTCGTAGCGCTGCAGGTCACCCCGCACGCCACCCCACCAGGACAGGCCGTCAGCCGGACGACCGCCCAGGTGCATGCTGACCTGGTCGGCGCGCGAGCGGCCGATGGTCTGCGCCGAGTGGCTCAGCACCTGCTGCAGGCGCGGCGCTTCCAGCACCGAGACTGCGTACTGGCCCAGCAGCTGATGGCCGGCGGTGGTCGGGTGCACGCCATCGGCGAACAGGTAGGTGTTGGCCGCATCCGGGCTGACGTAGCTGGTCGGGTTGCAGGTCAGGATGCTCTGCGTCGAGTTGGCCGGATCGATCTTGCAGGCGGTGCTGGTGACGTTGGTGAAACCGTACATGCCCGGGTTGGCGGTCACTTCACGCAGGATGCTGAAGGTATCGAGCGGAATGAACTCGATGCCCGCCTGCTTCAGGCCACCGTACAGGGCCTTGTTGTAGCCGGCCGACAGTGCGGTGGCGGCGGCGGCATTGGGGCCGCGGAACTGTGGGGTGATGCCCACATCCGGCAGGTTCGGTACCAGCACGTACTGGGCGCCGGCCTGCTTCAGCGCACCCACCAGCGCGATCTGGTCGGTGACCGCTGCGCCGATGATGCCCTGCACCTGGGCCTGCGACGCGCCACCTGCCGCCGCACGGGTGGCCGCGAACAGATCATTGGCGCCTCCCCATACGGTGTACAGGGCGTTGCCGTCAGCCTTGCCACCGTTCGCGGCAAGGTAGCGGGTTGCTTGCGACTTCAGCGACGGAATCACGCCCAGGCCACCGGCCTCGTCCACCGACACGCGGGCACCGCCGACTGCATAGTTGTCACCGCTCTGGCCGTTGCCGTTGGCGGCGCCATTGAGGCCATAGTAGTTGGCGACCTGCTGCGACCACACCCAACCCGGGTTGGTGGTGAACTGGCCGGTGACCGGACGCACATCGGCCGGCAGCAGCGGGCGGAAATAGCCGGCGTCGGTCAGGCTGTCGCCGAAGAACACGGCCTTGGAATACGGGGATTCGCCTGCCATGGCCGGAACCGCGGCCAGCGCGATCGCGGCCGCCATCAGGGAGCGGATCGGGCGTTTGCTGAGCAGCATGTAAGAAACTCCTGTGGGGATATCGTTGAGGACCCGGCGGACGTACGCCGGCGCACGGTGAATGGTTTCACTGCGCCGCCTTTTGCTCACGCTGCGCCGCCGCCGCATGGATTGTCGCCCGGCAGCGTCGGACAACGCTGTGCCGGGGCTGGCGGCCGAGGCAATTTGCAAGGGTTCCGATCCGCGAAGGCCATAGGCGACAATGCGGCGATGAACATCCAGCTCAACGGCGAACCCCGTACCCTGCCCGCCTCGGCGACCCTCCACGATCTGCTGCAGGCAGAGCAGCTGCTGCAACGCCGGGTCGCGGTCGAGGTCAACGGCGAGATCGTCAGCCGCAGCCGCCATGGCGATTACGTCCTGGCCGAGGGCGACGTGGTGGAGATCGTGCACGCGCTGGGTGGGGGCTGAGACCTATCCGCGCAGTGCTGGCCGCTGGCCGGCAATCCGACGCTGTCAGGCACCCTGCATTTGCCGGCCAGCGGCCGGCACTACCCATACCGATCCGCGGCCGGCACGCCATTGCGTGACCCCATCTTCAGGCGGATAAGCGATAATCGCGCCATGAACGTTCATGTCTCCCCCGATTCGCTGGTGATCGCCGGCAAGACCTATGGCTCGCGGCTGCTGACCGGCACCGGCAAGTTCAAGGACCTGGAAGAAACCCGCCTGGCCACCGAGGCCGCTGGCGCCCAGATCGTCACCGTGGCCATCCGCCGCACCAACATCGGGCAGAACCCGGGCGAGCCGAACCTGCTGGACGTGCTGCCGCCGGAGCGCTTCACCATCCTGCCCAACACCGCCGGCTGCTACACCGCCGAGGACGCGGTGCGTACGTGCCGCCTGGCCCGTGAGCTGCTGGACGGCCACAACCTGACCAAGCTGGAAATGCTGGGCGACCAGAAGACCCTCTACCCGGACGTGATGCAGACCCTGAAGGCTGCCGAGCAGCTGGTCAAGGACGGTTTCGAGGTGATGGTCTATACCTCCGACGACCCGATCCTGGCCAAGCGCCTGGAAGAGATCGGCTGCGCTGCGGTGATGCCGCTGGCCGCGCCGATCGGTTCGGGCCTGGGCATCCAGAACAAGTACAACCTGCTGCAGATCATCGAAGACGCCAAGGTGCCGATCATCGTTGATGCCGGCGTGGGTACCGCGTCGGACGCGGCGATCGCGATGGAGCTGGGCTGCGACGGCGTGCTGATGAACACCGCCATTGCCGGTGCGCGCAGCCCGGTGCTGATGGCCAGCGCGATGCGCAAGGCGGTCGAGGCCGGCCGCGAGGCCTTCCTGGCCGGGCGCATCCCGCGCAAGCGCTACGCCAGCGCCTCCTCGCCGGTGGACGGGCTGATCGGCTGATGACCAATCCTTTTGACAGCGCCGGTTCCAAGGCCCCGCCCAAGCCCTTCACCGTGAGCGAGGGCCGCCGCGAGGTGCGCAGCTTCGTGTTGCGCCAGGGCCGTTTCACTCCCGCCCAGCAGCGCGCATTCGACGAACGCTGGCCGCGCTTCGGCATCGATTACAACGGCCAGCCGCGTGACCTGGACGCCACCTTCGGCCGCCCGGCACACAAGGTGCTGGAGATCGGCTTCGGCAATGGTGCCGCGCTGCGGTTCGCCGCCCAGCACGACCCATCGCGCGACTACATCGGCATCGAGGTGCACGCCCCGGGCGTGGGCCGGCTGCTGAACGCGCTGGCCGAGGACAATGCCGACCACGTGCGCCTGTACCACCACGACGCGGTGGAAGTGCTGCAGAACGAGATCGCCGACGGCGCGCTCGATGAAGTGCGCATCTACTTCCCGGACCCATGGCACAAGAAGCGCCACAACAAGCGCCGCCTGCTGCAGCCGGCATTCGCCGAACTGCTGGTGCGCAAGCTGCGCCCGGGGGGCCGCCTGCACTGCGCGACCGACTGGGAAGACTACGCCGAGCAGATGTGGGACGTGCTCGACGCCACCGCCGGCCTGGTCAACCGCGCCGGCCCGCGGGGCAGCGTGCCGCGCCCGGACTGGCGCCCGCAGACGCACTTCGAGACCCGCGGCCAGAAGCTCGGCCACGGCGTCTGGGACCTGTTGTACGACCGCACCTGACGATCGCCTGAGGACGCCGCGCCCCACATGGATACCGCGCTGACGCTGACCAACGACATGAAGCTCGTGCTCGGGCTGGTCGGCTTCACGATGGCGATGTTCCTGTTCGAGCGCATCCGCGCTGACGTGGTGGCGCTGGTGGTGCTGGTGGTGCTTGGTGTCACCGGCCTGATCGCGCCGGAGGAGATCTTCGGCGGTTTCTCCGGTAACGCGGTGATGAGCATCATCGCCACCACCATCCTCGGTGCGGGCCTGGACCGCACCGGGGCGCTGAACCGGCTGGCGGCCTGGCTGCTGCGGCGCGGCCACGGCGTCGAGCAACGGCTGCTGATGATGACCACCGCCATCGCCGGCCTGAACTCGTCCTTCATGCAGAACCCGTCGGTGATGGCGTTGTATCTGCCGGTCGCCTCGCGACTGGCGGCGCGCACCGGGCTGACGATGCAGCGCCTGCTGCTGCCGATCTCGGCGGCGATCGTGATGGGCGGCGCGCTGACCATGGTCGGCAATTCGCCGCTGATCCTGCTGAACGATCTGCTGGCCTCGGCCAACAACAACCTGCCTTCCGGCCTGGCCACCATCGAGCCGCTGCGCATGTTCGCGCCGCTGCCCATCGGTGTGGCGTTGCTGATCGCTTCGTTGCTGTACTTCCGCTACTACGGCGACCGCAAGCTGATCGAAGAGGAAAGCCTGGTCAATGACGGGGTCACCCCGGCGCGCACCGAGAGCTACTTCGCCAAGACCTATGGCATCGAAGGCGATGTGTTCGAGCTGGTGGTGACCGCCGAGAGCCCGCTGGTGGGCATGACCTTGGGCGAGGCCGAGACCCTGCACGATGCGCCACTGCTGCTGGCCCTGAAGACCGGCAACGACACCCGCCTGGCGCCGCCGGCGGAGATGCGCATCTGGGTCGGCAGCGTGCTCGGTGCGATGGGACCGCGCCAGCAGATCAGCGACTTCGCGCAGAACCAGTTCCTGCGCATGTCCTCGCGCCTGAAGCACCTGGGTGACCTGTTCAACCCCAGCCGTGCCGGCATTTCCGAGGCAGTGGTGCCACCGACCTCGAACGTGATCGGCAAGAGTGCGGCCGATCTGCGCCTGCGCAAGGAGCGCGGCATCAGCCTGCTGGCGATCAACCGCGACAAGCAGGTGATCCGCGAGGACGTGCGCGACGTGCAGCTGCGCGCCGGCGACATGCTGGTGTTCCACAGCATCTGGACCGACCTGGCGCAGGCCGCGCGCAGCCGTGACTTCGTGGTAGTGACCGATTACCCGACCGGCGAGCAGCGCCCGCACAAGTTCAAGATTGCGATGGCGATCTTCGCGCTGACCATCCTGATCGCGCTGACCAGCAAGCTGCCGGTGGCGCTGACGCTGATGACCGGCGTGGCCGGCATGCTGCTGACCGGCGTGCTGCGCATGGACGAGGCGTATGCCTCGATCAACTGGAAGACGGTTTTCATGATGGCCGGGCTGATTCCGCTCGGCTGGGCGATGGATTCCAGCGGCGCGGCCGCGTGGGTGGCCGGCCATACCATCGACAAGCTGCCGACCGGCATTCCGGTGTGGGTGCTGGAGGTGGCGCTGGCGCTGCTGACCACGGCGTTCTCGCTGGTGATCAGCCATGTGGGTGCGACCATCGTGATGGTGCCGATCGCGGTGAACCTGGCACTGGCAGCGGGGGGCAACCCGACCGCGTTCGCGCTGATCGTGGCGCTGTCAGCGTCCAACAACCTGATGACGGCCTCCAACCCGGTGATCTCGATGATCACTGGCCCGGCCAACTACACCCCGCGCGAGATGTGGCGGGTCGGCGGCCCGCTGTCGCTGATCTATACCTGCGTGGTGGTGCTGATGATCAACCTGATGTTCTGAGGGTTGGGGTTTGTTGGCAGGGCTGCGCCCTGCACCCGCAGAAGCCGAAGCAACAGCAACAGCAACAACGTGCATTCCGTGGGATGGCGGGGTGGGTCCGGTTGCGGGGGACGCTGCAAGTACGTCCCTGTAAGCTCGGTCGCCGCATCCATGCGGCTCACGCCCCCGCAACCGGACCCACCCCGCCTTCGACAGTTTCACGCGGCTGGTGGTGGGTGCCGACCGTTGGTCGGCACCGATCTCGCTCTGGTAGCTGTCGACCTTGGTCGAGACCGTAGATCCACGCCATGCGTGGATGCCTTTTGTAGCGTCGAGCCATGCTCGACTGCTCCTGGCTTGATGGGGTCAGAGCCGTTTTCCTGCGGAAAACGGATCCGACCCCCAGCTGGCCTCAAGCCAGGTAAACCTGCCCGTCGCGCACGTCCACCGGCACAGCGCGCAGCCGGTCGCCCTTGCAGGGGCCGGCGATGCAGTCGCCGCTGTCCAGCGCGAACGAGGCACCATGCGCGGCACACACCAGATGACCCTCGCGGCTCTTCAGGAACTGGCCCGGCGCCCAGTCCAGGCGGCGGCCGGCGTGCGGGCAGATGTTCAGGAACGCACGCACCTGCGCGCCGTCGCGGTAGAGCAGCAGCGATTCGGCATCGCCATCGACCACCGCTTCGACCTCGGCAAACGCGCCATCGGCAATGGCATCAAGGGCGATCAGGGCAGCAGCGATAGTCATGGCGAAGGCTCGGACGGTAAACCGGAATTGTCGCATGCCTGCTCAGGTGACTGGCTGCGACATGAACACAAGTCATTGATCCGTAATAAGCACAGGCTATATTTAACGAGTTTTTCACTCAATGAAAGTGGCGCGTCCCGATACTTTGGTTTCGCTGATCCCAGCCTATCGAGCCGCCATGTTCAATCGCGCATCCGCCTTCAACCAGTTCCGTACCCTGTTCGCGCCGCGCAAGCCGCGTCACCCGCTGGTGCGCGTTGCCGTTGGCCTGCTCGGCCTGGCGATCCTGGCGGCGATGGTGTTCATCGGTGTGTTCGTTGGCGCGGCGATGATCCTGGTCGGCCTGGCGTGGAAGCTGCTGGCCTCGCGCAAGCCGGGCGTTGCGCGTCCGGTTGACCCGACCGTGGTTGAAGGCGAGTACCGCGTGGTGCGCAAGCCGGTGTTGCCGGCCTCGCGCTGATCCAGGCCTTCCGCACCCGCTGACGGCGGGCGCCATGCGTTCTAGACTGCGGGCACGCCCTTCCTGGATGCCCGCATGTCCGATGTCTCCGATGTGATCCCTGCCGTAGCCCTGCCGCGTGTACCGGTAGCCGGTGGCGGCAGCTTCCCTGTGCACCGCATCTACTGCGTCGGCCGCAATTTTGCCGACCACGCCCGCGAAATGGGCGCGGCGGTGCCGGCGGCCGATGACCGCGGCCGCCCGATGTTCTTCAGCAAGCCGGCCGACGCCATCGTGGTCGGCCACGACGATGTCATCCCCTATCCGCCAGCACCGCCAACCTGCACCACGAAGTGGAACTGGTGGTGGCGATCGGCCGCGATGCGCCCGCAGGCGAGCTGGCCGTGGCCGACGCCGATGCGCTGGTCTATGGCTACGCCGTCGGCCTGGACCTGACCCGCCGCGACCTGCAGGCCGCGGCCAAGGACAAGGGCCACCCGTGGGACGCGGCCAAGGGCTTCGACGCCTCCGCGCCGATCAGCGAAATCGTCCACGCCGAGGAAGTCGGCGACCTCGCCGCGCTGAACCTGTCGCTGGAGGTCAACGGCGAAGTGCGCCAGCAGGCACTGCTCGACCAGATGATCTGGAACGTACCGGAGATCCTGCATGAGCTGTCCAAGCTGTGGCAGCTGCGTGCCGGCGACCTGGTGTTCATGGGCACCCCGTCCGGGGTGGCTGCGTTGAAGCCCGGCGACCGCTTCAGTGCCCGCCTTGAAAACGTGGCCGAGCGCCACGGCGTGATCGCCGGCTGACATCACCTGCGCTACCCTGCGCGCTGTCCACTTCCCCACCGGAGAAAAACAACAATGGGAATGCTCACCGAGTTCAAGGAATTCGCCATGCGCGGCAACGTCATCGACCTCGCCGTCGGCGTGGTGATCGGCGCGGCCTTCGGCAAGATCGTGACGGCGCTGGTCGAGAAGATCATCATGCCGCCGCTGGGCTACCTGATCGGGCGCGTGGATTTCTCCAGCCTGGCCTGGACGTTGTCGCCAGCCCGGATCGGACCGGATGGCAAGGAGATCCCGGCGGTGGTGGTTGGCTACGGCGACTTCATCAACACCGTCATCCAGTTCGTGATCGTGGCTTTCGCGATCTTCATCGTGGTCAAGGCGATCAACCGGCTGTCTCGCAAGAAGGAAGCTGCCCCGGCGGCGCCGGCCGAAGAAGTGGTGCTGCTGCGCGAGATCCGCGACAGCCTGAAGAAATGAGGTATCGGGCGCCTATGGGCGCCCCTCCCATCTGTAGAGCCGAGCCCACGCTCGGCTGATCTGCAAAAGGCAGCCGAGCATTGGCTCGGCTCTGCAGAAGCAGGCGAAAGCCCCGCCCCGGCGGGGCTTTCGCTTTGCCGGTCATGGCGGAAAACAGCGTTCGCGCCAGCCATGACCTCCCGCCCATGCGCCGGGCTGAACGACTGTTAAGCTCCAAGGCTTAGGTCCCTTCCCGGAGTTGTCCATGCGTCGCCGCGTCCTTGCCATCGCATCCTCCCTCGCCCTGCTGGCCGCCCCGGCCTTCGCGGCGCCGCACACCACTACCCTGCCCCCGGCGTCGCTGGCCACCGCCGCACAGCTGCGCGACCAGGCGCTGGCCGATGACACCGGCTGGAAGGTTGTCGAGTCGCTCACCACCGAGATCGGTCCGCGCATCGCCGGCAGCGAAGCCGACGCCCGCGCCGTGGCCTGGGCCGAAGCCAAGTTCAAGGCCCTCGGTTTCGACAAGGTGTGGAAGGAGCCGGTGACATTCCCGAAGTGGGAGCGGCGCAGTGAACACGCCGCCGTGACCGGCAGGAACCCGCAGCCGCTGCAGATCACTGCACTGGGCGGCAGCCCAGGCGGCACCGTGGAAGCCGAGGTGGTGCGCTTCGCCGACCTGGCCGCGCTGCAGGCCGCACCGGCGGGCTCGCTGAAGGGCAAGATCGCCTTCGTCGATTACCAGATGCTGCCCTTCCGCGATGGCCGCGATTACGGCCGCGGCGGTGCGATCCGCAGCAAGGGGCCGTCCGAAGCGATCCGCAAGGGCGCGGTCGGTTTCCTGATGCGCTCGGCCGGTACCGACTCGCACCGCGTGCCGCACACGGGTATCACCCGTTTCGATGACGGCCTGACCCCAGTGCCGTCGGCCGCGCTGTCGGTGCCCGATGCCGACCAGCTGGCCCGCCTGCTGGCGCGTGGCAGCACCACGGTGAAGATGGCACTGGATTGCGGTTGGGATGGCATCGCCACCTCCTACAACGTGATCGGCGAGATCACCGGCCGCAGCCTGCCGAAGGAAGTGGTGGTGATCGGTGGTCACCTGGATTCGTGGGACCTGGGCACCGGCGCGGTGGATGACGGCGCGGGCGTGGGCATCACCATGGCCGCAGGCCATCTGATCGGCCAGCTCAAGCAGGCACCGAAGCGCACCATCCGCGTGATCGCCTTCGCCAACGAGGAACAGGGCCTGTACGGCGGCAAGGCCTACGCCGAAGCGCACGCGAAGGACGTGGCCCTGCACCAGCTGGCCGCCGAGAGCGACTTCGGCGCGGGCCGCATCTACGCCTTCAATACCGGTTCGCCGAATCCGGCAGGCTCGCGTGAAGCGACGAAGCAGATTGCCGAAGTGATGAAGCCGCTGGGCATCGAGTACCAGGCCGACAAGGGTGGCCCGGGCCCGGACGTCGGCCCACTGGCCGCCAAGGGCGGTGCGTGGGCGTGGCTGGCGCAGGATGGCTCGGACTACTTCCACCTGCACCACACCGCCGACGACACGCTGGACAAGATCGACCCGAAGGCACTGGCGCAGAACGTGGCCGCGTACACCGTGTTCGCCTACCTGGCGGCGGAAGCGGATGGCAGTTTCGGTAGCGAGGCCAAGGCGACCACACCGCCGAGCGAATGATGCGCTTGCGCCGGGCCATGCCCGGCGAGCACAGCGGGACGAGCGGTGCGAACCGAGGTTCGCACCCATCGGGTGATGGCGTGAGTCAGACCCCTCGCCATGGCGAGGGATCCGCCCCCGATCCGGTCAGCCTTCCCACACGCTGGTGTTGCGCACGCCCAGCAGTTCCGGGTTGAACAGTGGATCCTTGCCGGCATGGCGATGCTGCTCGTAGTCCCGCAGCGCCGCCAAGGCCGGTTTCTGCAGCAGCAGGATGGCGATGATGTTCAACCAGCTCATCAGGCCGACGCCGATGTCACCCAGCGACCAGGCCACCGTTGCACTGTTCACCGCCGAGTAGCCTGTTGCCGCCAGGAACAGCAGCTGGAAGCCGCCGATCACCCAGGGTGCCGGACGGTTGCAGCACAGATAGCTGACATTGGTCTCGGCCATGTAGTACAACGCCAGCAGTGTGGTGAACGCGAACGGCAGGATCGCCAGCGCCACGAATGAACGGCCGAAGCCCGGCAATGCCGATTCCACCGCATGCTGCACGAAGCGTGGCCCGGCCTCGACGCCCGGCAGATTGCCCAGCAGCAGGCGCGTCTCATCCGGAATGCCGTTCACTGCCGGGTCGTAGACGTTGTACAGGCCCGTGGAGAGGATCAGGAAGGCCGTGGCACTGCACACCACCATCGTGTCGATGTAGACCGAGAACGACTGCACCAGGCCCTGCTTGACCGGATGCGAGACTTCCGCGGCAGCGGCCGGATGCGCGCCACTGCCCATACCGGCCTCGTTGGACAGCACGCCGCGGCGCACGCCCCACTGGATGGCAGTACCGATCATCGCGCCGAACGCTGCATCCACGCCGAATGCACTGCGCAGCACCAGCATGATCACCTCCGGCACCTTCTCCGCGTTCAGCACCATCACCAGCGCCGTGACCAGCAGGTAGGCCACGGCCATCAGCGGCACCACCCATTCGGCCACGCGCGCAATGCGCCGCACACCGCCGATGAGGATGGCGCCCAGCACCACCAGCAGAACCGCGGTGGTGGTCATCACCGGTACGTCCCAGGCTTCGTTCACCGCACTGGTGATCGCATTGGACTGGGTGCCGGCCAGCATCGCGCCCGCCAGCACCGTCACCAGTGCGAACAGCACTGCATACCAGCGTTGGCCGAGGCCTTTCTCGATGTAGTACGCCGGGCCGCCCCGGTACTGCCCTTTGCCGTCTCGATCCTTGTAGATCTGCGCGAGCGTGGATTCGATGAAAGCACTGGACGCGCCGAGGAAGGCGACGATCCACATCCAGAAGATCGCGCCGGGGCCGCCGAAGGCGATGGCCATGGCGACGCCGGCGATGTTGCCGACGCCCACGCGGCTGGACAGCGAAATGGACAACGCCTGGAACGGTGAGACGCCGGCATCGGAGCGCTCATGGCGGAACATCAGGCGCAGCATGTCCGGCAATGCACGCAACTGGATGAAGCGTGTGCGCACGCTGAAGTACAGGCCGGCGAGCAGGCACAGCACCACCAGGTAGGGGCTCCAGACGACGCCGAGGATCGTGTTGACGATGGATTCGATGTTCATCGGCGGCCCCTCAGAAGAACATGCCCAGGGCAACCTGGGGGCTGACGATTCGACTGGTGTTGCGGCCCGCCACGCTGAACTCCACGCCGGCGATCAGGCCCAGCGTCGGGCTGAAGTGGTACTCCACGGCCGGCGCCAGGGTGACGCTGCGGCTGGCCGGGCGATGTTCGTCGATACGCTCGAAGGCACCGCTTGCGTTGCGCGCGAATCCACTCAGGCGCTGTCCGGTCTCACGGCTGGCGGCTACTTCCATCACACCTACCCAGCGCGAGTTGAAGCTGTACTCGGCACCCACCGACAGGCCCAGCACCGAACCGCGGGAGATGTGGCCCTGGAAGGTGTCGTCGGTGCCATAGACACTGGCGCCGGAAATGGCAGTGCGCGATGGTGCCGGCCCGGCGCTGAGCTGGGCACGCCAGCGCAGCGGACGCTCGTTGCCCAGCCACACCACCTGCTGCATGCCCAGCGCTGCAGTGGTGCGCTGCACGCCGTCGCCCTGCGCATCGAGCGGATTGCCGGTGATGCGGTCATGGCTGCCGGTGCTGAAGCGCTGCACCAGCGCGACCGAGATGGCCGGGCGCGTGCCATCGGCGTTGGGCGCCTGCAGCAGGTACTGCAGCCGCGCGGTGGTATCGCCAGCGCGGAAACCGCTGCTGCGTGCGCTGCCCTGTTCGGCGCGCGATGCACTGAGATTGACCTGGCCCATCACCCGGTCGCTGAAGCCGTAGATGATCGGCACCACCGTGGCCCATGCACCGCTACGCTGCCCACTGCGGCGGCGATGGCCGCCATCGTCATAGTGATCGCGACTGTCGACCCTCACCAGATAGGGTTCGATGTACCAGTTGCCCTGCGGCAGGCCGGCCGGATTGGGGGTGATCAGCGGCCCGGTGAAGTTGACGCCGTCCAGGCTGCGTTCGCCGGCTGCGGCACGGCCGCTGGCAAGGACACTGGTCAGTACCAGCAATGCGATGAGGATACGGCGTGGGTGATGCATGGCAGCCTCTTCTGGACAACGTGGGATGGAGTTCCACCCTGCGTTGCCGGAAGCGGCTGACCAATAAGGAAACTTTCAAAACGTCATGCGCGCTTGACGCGTTTACCCCCCCTGGAAGGGGTCAGAGCCCTCGCCTGCGGCGAGGGATCCGACCCGGGATACCGGATCAGCCGCGACGGCTCGCCCATTGCGCCAGCAGCACGGCCGTGGCCGAGGCCACATTCAGGCTCTCCACGGCGCCGCTGCCGGGAATCGAGACCTGCAGGTCGCACGCCCCCGCCAGGCTGCGGTCCATGCCCTCGCCTTCGGCGCCCATCACGTACACCAGCCGCTCCGGCAGGGACGCGCGGAACACGTCATCCCCGCCCTCGACCAGGGTCGCGGCCAGGCCGAAACCGGCTGCGCGCAGTTGCGCCATTGCCTGAGCGGTCTCCGGCAGCTGCACCAGCGGCACCGCTTCGGCACCGCCTTCGGCCACGCGCGCGGCGGCGCCGGACAGGGCGAGCGTGCTGCCGGCCGGCAACAGCAGCGCCTTGGCACCGAAATGCGCGGCCGAGCGCAGGATCGCGCCGAGATTGTGCGGGTTGCCCACGCCATCCAGCCACAACGCCAGCGCCGGGCCGTCACCGACCTGCTGCAGCCACTGCGCCAGCGGCAGCGACGGTGCGCGCAGCATGTCGGCCACCACACCTTCGTGATGGGTGGTGCCGGCGAGCTTGTTCAGGTCGCCATCCTCGACCACGCGGTAGCCCACGCGGTTGGCCACGCACCACTTCAACAGCGGCTGCAGGCGCGGGATGCGTGCTTCCAGCAGGTACAACTTGCGCAGCGCCTGCGGCCGCGCTTCGAACGCAGCCAGCACGGCATTCAGGCCGTACAGACGCAGCTCATCGCTGCCACCGCGCCCACCACCGCCCGTGGCCGGCACCTCCGGGCGCGGCAACGGCGTTGCGCGCGGCGGACGGGCGGACGGGCGGCGGTTGTTCCAAGGGTTGTTCACTTACACACTCTCCTGCTTGCGCTGGCGCCAGAAATCGGCGTTCTTGATGCCCAGGGCATCAGGGTCGAACACCGGATCCAGGCCCAGCTTCTTCTGTCGTTCGTAGTCACGCAGGGCCAGCATCGCCGGCTTCTGGATGATGAGGATGGCGATGATGTTCAGCCAGGCCATCAGGCCGACGCCGATGTCGCCCAGCGCCCAGGCCAGGGTGGCATTGTGGAACGCGCCGAACACCACCATGCCGATGATGCCCAGGCGCAGCAGCAGCACGGTCAGCGGCCGCTTCCTGTTGTGGTTCACATAGCTGAGGTTGGTCTCGGCCATGTAGTAGTACGCCATGATGGTGGTGAAGGCGAAGAAGAAGATGGCCACCGATACGAACGCCGAACCCCAGCCCGGCAGCACCGCTTCCACGCCGGCCTGGGCGTAACCGGCGCCTTCCGGAATGCCGGCCAGGCCCTGGAAGATCGGCGCGGCGCCCTCCACCGGCGAGTACACGTTGTAGGTACCGCTGGCCAGGATCAGGAACGCGGTGGCGGTGCACACCATCATGGTGTCGAAGTAGATCGCGAAGGCCTGCACATAGCCCTGCTTGGCCGGGTGCGAGACTTCCGAGGCAGCCGCAGCGTGCGGGCCCGAGCCCTGGCCGGCTTCGTTGGCGTAGATGCCGCGCTTGATGCCCCACTCCACGGCCAGGCCCATCATCGCGCCGAATGCGGCATGCGTGCCGAAGGCACTCTTGAAGATGATGCCGAACATTTCCGGCACGCGGTCGTAGTTGATGATCATGATGATGATGGCCATCAGGATGAAACCGGCGGCCATGAACGGCACCACCACTTCGGCGAAGTTGGCGATGCGCTTGACGCCACCGAAGATGACCACGCCTAGCAGCAGCGCCACCACGATGCCGATCCCCAGCTTCAGCGCCTGCACCGATTCCATGCCGAAGGCCTGGCCATCGAGCGGACCGCACAGCGCGGTGCCACGGCAGGCGTTGATGATGCTGTCGGCGATGGCGTTGGCCTGCACGCCCGGCATCAGGAAGCCTGCGGCGATGATCGTGGCGATGGCGAAGGCCAGCGCATACCACTTCAGGCCCATGGCCTTTTCGATGTAGTACGCCGGGCCGCCGCGGTAGCGGCCTTCGGCATCCTTGGTCTTGTAGATCTGCGCCAGGGTGCATTCGACGTACGAGGTGGATGCGCCAAGGAAGCCCATCACCCACATCCAGAAGATCGCACCGGGACCGCCGAAGGCGATGGCGGTGGCCACGCCGGCGATGTTGCCGATGCCCATGCGGCCGGCCATCGACATGGCCAGCGCCTGGAACGAGGACACACCGGCGTCGGATTTCTCCCCCCTGACGGTGAGGCGGCACATCTCGACGAAGCCACGGATCTGCATGAAGCGGGTGCGCAGGCTGAAGAACAGGCCGGCGCCCAGGCACACGAAGATCAGTGCCTTGCTCCAGATGATGCTGTTGATGAAGTGTACGGTTGCTTCCACGCGCGCTCTCTCCAGTCGGCGGGTTGTAAGGACGTCCCGTCGGCTGGAGGGGACCGGTCGATTCTCCCTGATCGAAGGCCGCTGCGGTAGCGCTGTTTTGCAGAGCCGAGCCCATGCTCGGCTTGGGCTCCCGAGGGCAGCCGAGCATGGGCTCGGCTCTACAGCGGCCAGCCCGCGTGTTCAGGGCAGCTGGGTGCGCACCCGGGCGAAACGGCGCAGGTCGTGCAACACGCCGCGCTTGTAGACCGCGCAACGTTCCACGCCCTCTTCCTGGAAGCCGTTCTTCTCCAGCACCCGGGCCGAGCCGAGGTTGAAGTCGACCACGGTGGCCTGCAGCCTGAACAGGCGCAGCTCATCCATCACCCACGGGGCGAACAGGCCGACCACGCGGGTCATCAGGCCGTGCCCCCAATAGGCCCGGCCCAGCCAGTAACCCAGTTCGGCGGTATGCCCACGCTCGGCCACGCCCTGTTGGGCACCGACGCTGCCGCAGGCCTGGCCGTCGATCTCGATGGCCAGGTTCAGGGTGCCGGGAGCCAGCACGCGGCCGGCGAGGAAGGCCTCGCCATCCCCGCGCGTGTAGGGGTACGGGAAGCGGTCGCGCAGGCCGCGCGATACCTCGGCGTCGTTGGCGTGGCGCAGCAGGGAATCCAGGTCATCCGGGCGCCAGGGGCGCAGCTGGAAACCGTCACCCTGTAGTGGCGGGGTCAGAGCCCTTTCCGTTCCGGAAAGGGATCCGTCCCCTGGGCCGCCCCCATCGGCGCGCGGGTCAGGCATGCCCGCCCACCGACGGCGATTCCGCTTCCTGCTTCTCCAGCTCGCGCTTCACCGCTTCCGGCGAACGAGTGTACGGCGCCAGCCGCGCGTAGAACGCCGGCACCACGAACAGCGACAGGAACGTCGAAAGAGTCACGCCGAAAATGATCACGATGCCGATCGTGCCACGGCTGGCCGAACCAGGCCCCCCGGCGACCACCAGCGGGATCGCGCCGACCACGGTGGCGATCGAGGTCATCAGGATCGGGCGCAGGCGCACCATCGCCGACTCGATGATCGCCTCGCGCACGCTGCGCCCATCGTCGCGCAGCTGGTTGGCGAATTCGACGATGAGGATGCCGTTCTTCGCGGCAAGGCCGACCAGCATCACGATGCCGATCTGGCTGAACAGGTTCACCGTACCGCCACTCACCCACAACCCGACCAGCGCGCCGAGTACGCCCAGCGGCACGGTCAGCATGATGGTGAGCGGATGGATGAAGCTCTCGAACTGCGCGGCCAGCACCAGGTACACCACCAGCAGCGCCATCGCGAAGGTCAATAGCACCGCGCCGCCGGCGCTCTGGTATTCGCGCGATTCGCCCTTCCAGTTCACCTGTGCGTACTGCGGCAGCTCTTCCTGGGCGACGTTCTGTGCCCACGCAATGGCCTCGCCCAGCGGATAGCCCGGCGCCAGGCCGGCACTGATGGTGATCGAGCGCAGTCGGTTGAAGCGGTTCAGGGTGCCGGCCTCGGCCACTTCACTCAGCGTGACCAGGTTGGACAGCGGCACCAGCTCGCCGGAGTTGGCGCGCACGCGGATCGCGGCCAGGTCGGCCGGGCTGGCGCGACCATCGCGACCGGCCTGCACCAGCACGTCGTACTCCTCGCCGTTGTCGACGAAGGTGGTGACGCGACGCGAGCCCATCATGGTTTCCAGCGCCGAACCGATCGCGGTGACCGGCACGCCGAGATCGGCCGCACGCTGGCGGTCAATGTTCACCCGCATCTGCGGCCGGGTTTCCTTGTAATCGGAATCGGGGCCGACCAGGCCGGGATTGTCGGCCATGCGCAGCAGGATGCGGTCGCGCCACTGCGCGATCTCGGCATATTCCGGGCCGCCCAGCACGATCTGGAACGGTTGGCCGCCGCTGCGCACCAGGCCACCACCCACCTGCGTGCGTACGCGCACGCCGCGGATGGTATCCAGTTCCTTCTGCAGTTCGTTGGCGACTTCGGGCGTACCCTCGCTGCGCTGGCGCCACGGCTGCAGGAAGATGCTGACGCGGCCGGTATGCATTTCCTCGCTGGCGCCCCAGCCGCCCGGCACGCGGGGGTTGGCACGCACGATCGGCTTGTCCGGGCCGACATGCGGTGCCAGCAGCGCTTCCACCTGCTGCACCTGCTGCACGGTGTAGTCGTAGCCGGCGCCTTCCGGGCCGTCGATCATGATCTGGAACGAACCACGGTCTTCGGCTGGCGCCAGTTCCGACGGCAGCAGCTTGAGCAGGCCCCAGCTGGCGGCCAGCGCAGCCACCATCACCAGCAGGTAGATCCAGGTGCGGTCGACGTGGTGATCGAGCACTCGCCCATAGGCACCCGCAAGGCGTTCCAGGTTGCGGTTGATGAAGCCGTGCAGGCCCCGCGGGGCCTGCCCGGTATGCGGCTTGAGCAGCTTGGAAGCCATCATCGGCGTCAGTGTGAGCGCAACGAACGCGGACAACGCCACCGCGGCGGCCAGCGCCACTGCCAATTCGCGGAACAGTCGCCCGGTGTTGCCCTCCAGGAAGCCGACCGGCAGGAACACCGCCACCAGCACGGCGGTGGTGGCGATCACCGCGAAGGCGACCTGCGCAGTGCCGCGCTTGGACGCCACCAGCGGTGGCTCGCCCAAGTCGATGCGGCGCTGCACGTTTTCCACCACCACGATCGCATCGTCCACCACCAGGCCGATGCACAGCACCAACGCCAGCAGGGTCAGCAGGTTGATCGAGAAGTCGAACGCATACAGCGCGATGAACGCCGCCACCAGGCAGACCGGCACCGTCACCGCCGGAATCAACGCGGCGCGGAAGCTGCCGAGGAACAGCCAGATTACCGCCAGCACCAGGATCATCGCTTCCACCAGGGTGGCGTAGACGCGGTCCACTGCAGCTTCGATGAAGGTGGTGTTGTCGAAGGCGACGAAGATCTGCGTTCCCTTGGGCAGGGTCAGTGCCACCCGCTCGGCCTCAGCGCGCGCCGTGCGTGCCACGTCCAGCGAGTTGGCGGTGGAGGTCTTGACGATGCCCAGGCCGATGCCGGGCTCGCCGTTGCTGCGGTAGTACGCGCGGCGTTCGGCCGAGGCCAGCTCGATCTTCGCCACGTCGCCCATGCGCACCACGTAGCCGTCGCGGCCCTTGCCCAGCGGGATGGTCGCGAAATCCTCGGGCTTGATGTAGTTGCGCTCCACGCGCAGGGTGAAATCGCGATCGGTCGACTCGATGCGGCCGGCCGGCAGTTCCACGTTCTCGTTGCGCAGCGCGGTTTCCACGTCGCCGGTGGTCAGGCCGCGTGCGGCCAGCTGGTCACGGTCCAGCCAGATCCGCATCGCATAGCGCTGGCGGCCGCCGATGCGGACCTGGGCCACGCCATCGAGGCTGGAGAAACGATCGACCACGTAGCGGTCGGCGTAGTCGCTCAGCTCCAGCGTGTCCATGGTCGAGGACACCATGTTGAACCAGATGATCGGGTCGGCATCGCTCTCGACCTTGGCAATCTCTGGTGGCCGCGCCTCTTCCGGCATGCGGTCGGCGACGCGGCTGACCGCATCGCGCACGTCGTTGGCCGCTGCTTCGATATCACGGTTGGCGGTGAACTCGATGCTGACCTGCGAGCGGCCGTTGGTGCTGCGCGCGTTGATCGTATCGATGCCTTCGATGCCAGCCAGCGCATCTTCCAGCACCTGGGTGATGCGGCTTTCGATGACCGCCGCCGACGCGCCGGTGTAGTCCACCGACACCGAAACGATCGGAGGGTCGATGGCGGGCAGTTCGCGCAGGGTCAGGCGGGTGAAGGACATCACGCCCAGCACCAGCAGCAACAGGCTCATCACCACGGCGAACACCGGCCGCTGGATGGAGATGTCGGACAGCTTCATCCGCCGTGGCCCTCGGCCGCGACCGGCGCCGGCGCGTCAGCCGGTTTGGCGCCGGAGGCCGGTGCGGCGTCCTTCGCAGCAACCTTCAGGCCCGGGCGCAGCTTGCCGGTGCCATCGACCACGATGCGCTGGCCCGCTTCCAGGCCCTGCCTGATCTCGACCACGCCGGCACGGCGCGCGCCGGTGACCACGTCCACCCGCTCGACGCTGTCGTCGGCCTTGATGCGGTACACGAAGGTATCGCGGCCAACCTGTACCACGGCGATTTCCGGGACCACCAGCGCTGGGCGCTCGGGGCGGAACAGGCGCACGTCCAGCAGCATGCCCGGGCGCAATGCGTGGTCGCCATTGGCGAAATCGGCGCGCACGGTCACCGCACGGGTGGCCGGATCGATGCGCGCATCGATGGTACTGACCACGCCCTCGAAGGTGCGACCCGGCCAGGCCACGCTGGTGGCACTGACCTTGTCACCAACGCCCAGCGCAGCCAGCTCCACTTCCGGCACCTGGAAATCGACATGCATGTGCTCGATGTCGTCGAGCGTGGCGATGACCGTGGTCGGGGTCAGCAGCGATCCCGGGCTGACCTGGCGGATGCCGAGCACACCGGCAAAGGGCGCGCGCACGCGTCGGTCACCAATGTCTGCCTGCATCTGCATCACGCGTGCCTCGGCGGCGTCGCGGATCGACTTCTGCGTATCCAGCGTGGCGCTGGACACCAGCCGCTGGGCGGCCAGTTCGCGCTGGCGCTTGTACAGCTGATCGGCTTCATGGAAAGTGGCCTGCGCCTGCACCAGTGCGGCTTCCTGGGCCTGCCCGCGCAGCGTCACGATCGGCGCACCGGCGGCAATGTGCTGGCCGCTCTCGAAGTGCACTTTCTCGACGATCTCGCTGACTTTGGCAGTGACGCTGATCGACTCGCGCGCCTTGGCCGTGCCCAGTGCCTGCAGGGTGTCGTTCCACTGCGTGGGCTGCACGACCTGCGCGGTGACCGGCACCGCTTCGCCCTGCCGACGTGCGGCGGCCTCCTGTTTGCCTGCGCACCCGGCCAGCACGGCCAGGCTGAGGCCGAGGGCCAGGGTCGAAGCGATACGAGCCAACATGAACGGTCCTGATTGATCCACGGCCGCCGAGTGTAGGCAAGTGCCCATAAAAGCGGTATGTGCCAAGCGTTTACCGGCGTGGAACCTAGGCTGCGATAGCGCCTTGAACCCGTTCCGTGCAAGGCTGCCATGGGCAGTGTCGGCGTGTGTCGGGGTGTATCCAGTGGTGCACCACCGCGGCCGTCATCGTAGAGTCGAACCTGCCCGACCGAGGGCGTCGGGCGGGGACGGATCCTGGCGGGGATCCGGCCCCGTTTTTTTATGCCCGGCGGATCAGTACCGGTAGTTCAACTTCATCCACACGCTGCGCCCCGGCTCGTTGATCCGCACCGGGTCGGCCGGGAAGCCGAAGTCGGCGCTGCCGGCCAGGTTCAGGTGCTCGCTGTAGGCGCGGTCGAACAGGTTGTCGACGCCGGCGCTGAGCTGCAGCTGCGAACTGAAACGGTACGCGGCATTGAGCGCGAAGGTGGCAAACCCGGCGCTCGGCCCGAGGTCCTGCGCGACCACGTTGCCCTGCCCATCTGCGACACGATGCTGATGGGTCACCGCGCGCAGCAATGCGCCGGCACTCCAGCGCTGGCCCTCCCAGTTCGCGCTCAGGCGCGCTTCCAACGGCGGCATCTGCGGCAGCGGACGCTGCTGGTCGCGGTTCTCTCCCCAGGCATAGGCCAGCGTGCCGCCCAGCTTCCACTGCTCGGTCAGGCTCACTTCCAACCCGGCCTCGGCACCGGCAATGCGCGCCTCGACGTTGCTGGCCTGGCTCATGCCCATCATGCCGCTGCCGTGATAGGTGAACAGGATGTAGTCCTGGATCTGCCCGGCATAGGCCGAAACCCAGGCCTGCACGCGCGGTCCCTTGTACTGCAGGCCCATGTCGAGCTGGGTGGTGCGCTCGGGCTGGATGCCGGCAAACGCGTTCACTGCGCCGGCCGGGCCGTGGTTGGGCGAGAACAGCTCCCAGTAGTCGGGCATGCGCTCGCTGTGGCCGAGGCCTGCATACCAGGTCAGGCCGTCGGCCAGGTCCTGCTCATAGCGCAGGAAGCCACTGCCGAGCCACGCCTTGCGCTTCTCGCCGGCCGTTGGGTTGGGCCGGCTGCCCATCATTCCACGGGATGGACTGCCGCTCATCACGCACGCTGGCGCGATCGATGCGCAGCCCGCTGATCCAGCGCTGGTCGGTGCCGGCGCCGAGGGTCAACTCGGTGAACACGCCATAGCGGCGGAAGTTGGCATCGGTCTCCCAGACGGCCTGGTGGTAGGTGTCGCGGCCCATGCCCATGCGGCCACGATGGCGGCTGTCCTCGCCATCCACACCCGCCACCAGTTGCACGTCCTGCCAGCGCCACTCGGAACTGACCCGGCCGCCCTGGGTGCGGCGGCCCACGTTCGACGCCATCGGCATCGGCATCATGCTGTTGGGATTCGGCGTGCGCAGCGTGTAGTTGTCCATCACGTGGTCGGCCTCGTTGTAGTACACGTTGGCCTGCAGCGTGTCCCACGCACCCGGCAGATTGCGCTTCTCGAAGCGCGCGGCGTAGCTGGTGCGTTCGAACGCGGCACCGTCCATGCCGCGCCCCGCGTAGCGTGCGATCGCATCGCCGGCACCGGCAGAAATTTCCAGCAGCGTGTCGGCATCCGGCGTCCAGCCGATCGCCACGTCACCGTTCCACTTGCGCCACTTCGATGGCACCACATCGCCGTTGCCGTCCTTGTAGTCATCGGCTTCGGAACGGTTGCCGCTGGCGCGCACATAGCCGGCCGGGTTGCCCAGGGTCAGGTCCATCACCTGGTCGTTGCGGTTGCGCGAACCGACCAGCGCGCTGGCATCGGCACGCAGGCCCGGTTCCTCGAAGCGCGGTGTATCGCGTTCGAAGCGCACGGTGCCGGCCGAGGCACCTGCCCCCCAGCGCACGCTCTGCGGGCCCTTGATGATGGTCAGGCGGTCGAAGCTCTCCGGTGCGATGTAGGACAGCGGGTTGTCCATGCGCGAGGGGCAGGCGCCGATCAGGTTGCCGTCATTGCTGAGGATGTTCAGGCGCGAACCCAACATGCCGCGCAGCACCGGGTCACCGTTGGTGCCGCCGTTGCGGATGGCCGAGAAGCCAGGAACGGTCTTCAGGTAATCGGCGCCGTCACTGGCCGGAACCGGCTGCCGCGGCAGGCGTGGATCGGTCACCCAGTGCAGTGGCGACGAAGGCGCGGCGGCGGTGACCACCACCGTATCGAGAGTGCGCGCCTCTTCGGCGGGCGCGGCATGGGCGAGCGTTGCAGCTGCGGCCAAGCCAAGGGCAACCGGCAGGCGCACGCAGGCGCCCGCGGGGCGGGAAGTCATTTTCATCGGAACAGCTCCAAGGTACGCACGCGCACACGGCGCCCGCTCAGGCGTCGTGCGGCAGATTCGACAGGAAAATCAGCGGACGATGGAGGACCGCGGTGGCCCACGCGCGGCGTGTGCCGGCCAGCGCAGTGCCGGCAGTACCTGCTGTGACCACGGGAATACCAGCCGCGGCCGCCACAGCAGCGGCAACAGCAGCACCAATACCGCCAGCCACGGCAGCAGGCGCATGGCCAGCACGCAGTATTCGCAGGCTTCGCCATGCATGGCGTGGGGGTCGGCCGGTGGGGTCGGACTCCGTTGCCCGTGCAAAGGGCTCGGACCCAATGCGGCAGCGTCGTGGTGCATGTGCGCGTGGTCCATGCCTGCCATCGCCGCGTGGTCCATCGGCGGCGCCTGCAGCGCGCGGCTGACCAATGGCGCAAGCACCATCAGCAGCGTCGCCAGGATGGCGAGCTGCAGCAGAAGGCGCTGCGGGCGGGACAGGCGGGTCACCCTGCTAGTGTAGAGGCGGGTCCAGGGTTGCCCGTGCGACGAACCGTCGCAGGCGTTTGCGACACCCCGTCGCGGGGGTGTTCGGCAGGGCTGCGCCCTGCACCTGCAGAGACCGCGTCCACGGCAAGAGCCGAAGCAACAGCAAAAGCAAAAGCGGTTTCCTGTGGGTAGGCGGGGTGGGTCCGGTTGCGGGGGACGCCGTAAATACGTCCATGCAGGCTCGGTCGCCGCTTGCTCGTGTGCGCTGTCCTGCGCACAGGGCAAGACCGGGGTTGGGCGTCCTGCCCAACCCGCCCGAGGCATGCCTCGGGCCCATGCGGCTCACGCCCCCGCAACCGGACCCACCCCGCCTTCGACAGTCTTCTGCGGTCTGTTGAAACGGCTCTTGGGGTCAGATCCGTTTTCCGCAGGAAAACGGATCTGACCCCAGATGCATTTCCATATCTGACAGATTTCATCCACGCATGGAGTGGATCTACCGTGTCGACCAAGGTCGACACCTACCAACAGCCATCGGAATCTGTCAGAGGCGGGGCGGTGTGGGCAGGCAGGACCGTTGGCGCCATGGATGGCGCCATCGAGCCCCCAGGGTGAAGTGACCCCCGAGACTTGGACGGTGGGGTCAGGCGGCTGCTTGGGCCTGTTCCCGGTACTTTACCGGGCTTAGCCCCTTCAATTTCAATCTGATTCGCTCTTGGTTGTAGTACTTGATGTACTCCACCAGCCCGGCCTCCAGGCTTTCGATGCTGTCAAAGCTGTTCAGGTAGAAGAACTCCGACTTCAGCGTCCCGAAGAAGCTTTCCATTGCCGCATTGTCCAAGCAGTTGCCACGTCGGGACATGCTTTGCTTCAACGAGTGCTTTTCCAGCATGTGCCGGTAGTTCTCATGCTGGTACTGCCAGCCCTGGTCGGAGTGGATCATTGGCCGCTCATCCGGCGAAAGCTTCTTGATGGCCTCCTCCAGCATCTGACCTACCAGATCGAACACAGGCTGGCGCTTGATCTGATAAGCCACGATTTCACCGTTGTAGAGGTCCATGATCGGCGACAGGTACAGCTTCATGCCTTGCACCTTGAACTCGGTGACGTCAGTCACCCACTTCTGGTTGGGCCGCTCGGCATGGAACTGGCGATTGAGGTCATTGCCAACCACAACATTGGCGGCCCCTTTGAAGGACCGGTAGCGCTTCACGCGTACCCGTGATTTCAGGCCCATCTCCCCCATCAGGCGCTGTACCCGCTTGTGATTGGTCCGATGGCCCTGATTGGCCAGTTCCAGCGTCACCGTGCGATACCCATAGCGCCCTTGGCTTTGATCGTAGATTGCCCGGATGCGCTCGCACAGGGCTGCCTCATCCTGATCCGGATGGGCCAGGACATGGTTCTGGTAATAGAACGTACTGCGTGACAGCTCTGCCGCTTCGAGCAGAAGCGACAGCGGATGAACCTGCCTCAATCCTTGGATGGCTTGCGCTTTGCGTCCTGCGCCGCCTGCTCTTCCCGGATCAAGGCATCGAGTTTTTTAGGTAGTCGGTCTCCGCACGCAGATAGGCAACTTCCTTGAGCAGCTCATCGCGGCTCATTTCCTCAGGTGGCTTGGACGAACGGGTCTTTTTCATCGGCTTTCGGGGCGGCGGCGGAGGTGGTGCCAGCGCTTGGGCACCGCCTTGAGCATACAGGCGACGCCACCGACCCACCGCGCCGGCATCGCCAATTTGAAAGTAAGTGGTGGCCTCCCGCCCGGACATGCCGTCCTGGCCCATCTTCTTCAGGACAGCCAGCTTGAATGCGAGGTCATAGGACTGGGACTGGCGATGAAATCCCCGCCAACCATGCAGCCGATAGGTCGCCACCCAGCGCCTGACCGTGGAGAACTCCAGGCCGTAGCGACGAGCAACGGCTTTGACCGATGTGGAGGTCTTGCAGGCCTGTTTGGCGACCTGCAGTTTGAAACGCGCGTCGTATCTGTTCATGTATCCCTCGGGGTCGGATCTGATGTCCAACTCCCGGGGGTCACTTCAGGGATGGGTTTACGGCGTGTCCTGCCTGCCCACACCGCCCCGCCGCCCCACGGAAGCCAGCAGTTGCTGTTGCTTCGGCTTTTGCCTTTGATTCGGCAGGTGCAGGGCTGCAAGCCCTGCTCGACCCACCTCACACCGTGATGGTCTGGGTCAGTGACTCCCAGGTCGGGGGCACCGGCCACGCTGCGGCCTGGTTGCCATCCAGCACCCGCCGCAGGTCGCGCGGATCAATCTGTGGGGCCAGCACATGCACCAGCTCCAGCGCGTAATCACGCAGCACGCGGTCGCGCGGCAACACCGCCCAGGCGATGCACTCGCTGATCGGATCCGGCGCCGGCCACGACCTCAGGTCTTCGTCATTGGAACTGACCGCCATCTCGGCCAGCAGGCCTACGCCCAGACCCGTGCGCACGTAGGTCTTGATCAGGTCGGCATCGAGCGCGGTCAGCGCCAGGTCGGGCACCAGCCCATTGGTGGCGAAGGCGCGTTGCAGGGATGAGTTCGGTCGGGTTGAGGATTCGTAGCTGATCAGCGGCTGGCGGGCCAGCGCGGCCAGGTCCGGTGCGCGGCCGGCGCGGTCCAACGGGTGGCCCTTGGGTACCACCACCAGGCGTCGCCAGCGGAACAGCGGCACTGCGATGCCATCGGTTGGCTCACCGCCTGCGGTGCTGATGATGGCGATATCGGCGTCACCCTGGTTCAAGCGGTCCAGCGCGTCGGTTTCACCGGCCTGCTGCAGGTGCACGCTGACCTGCGGATAGGCCTGCTTGATCGCCGCCACCGCCGGCGGCAACACGAAGCGCGCCTGGGTGTGCGTGGTGGTCAGGATCAGCTGGCCCTGGCTTTCGCGCCGCTGGTTTGCCGCGTACGTACGGATGTTGTTGGCTTCGGCCAGCACCGCGCGGGCACGCGCGATGACTTCGGTTCCGGCCGGGGTAACCGACTCCAGGCTGCGCCCCTTGCGCACGAACAACAGGAAGCCGAGCTCGTCCTCCAGCTGCTTGAGCTGCTTGGAGAGGCCGGGCTGGGTGGCGTGCACGCGCGAGGCGGCCAGCGTGATGTTCAGCTCGGCGTCGGCGATGGCTACCAGGTAGCGCAGCTGGGTCAGCGTCATGGGCAGGCAGGCGGCATGGGGCGGACGTCCACTCTAGGGTCAATTGCCGTCACCAGCTTATAACCAAAGGTTGTTTAAGAAAGGTATCTGGTCATTTCCGGGCGTCATATGCCGGCGCTACGGTCAGCCGGCAGCCGCTGGCCTGAACGGCCAGCCCTCCCCCCTTCGCCCGCCGTAACCCGGCGCGGCCCCGTTTCCGGAGCGCTCCCATGGCCCTGTACGACTCCATCCTCGATACCGTCGGCAACACCCCCATCGTCAGGCTGCAGCGCCTGGCGCCGCCACAGGTCAGCGTCTACGCCAAGGTCGAGTCGTTCAACCCGGGCGGCTCGGTGAAGGACCGCCTGGCGCTGGCGATCATCCTCGATGCCGAAGCACGCGGCCTGCTCAAGCCGGGCGACACGATCGTGGAGGCCACCTCGGGCAACACCGGCGTAGCACTGGCGATGGTCGCCGCCGCGCGCGGCTACAAGTTCGTGGCCACCATGGTCGAAACCTTCTCGGTCGAGCGCCGCAAGCTGATGCGTGCCTACGGCGCCAAGGTGATCCTGACCCCGGCCGCCGAGCGCGGCAGCGGCATGGTGCGCAGGGCGGCCGAGCTGGCCGAGCAGCACGGCTGGTTCCTGGCCAGCCAGTTCGCCAACCCGGCCAACCCGGCGTATCACCGCAACACCACCGCTGCCGAGATCCTGCGCGACTTCGCCGGCAAGCGGCTGGACTACTTCGTCAGCGGCTGGGGCACCGGCGGCACGCTCACTGGCGTAGGCGAAGTGCTGAAGGTGGCACGCCCGCAGACCCGCATCATCGCCACCGAACCGGCCGGCGCCGCCCTGCTCAAGGGGGATGACTGGAAGCCGCACAAGATCCAGGGCTGGACCCCGGACTTCGTGCCGGACGTGCTCAACCGCGACGTAGTGGATGAACTGGTCTCGGTCGAAGATGATCGCGCGATCGCCACCGCGCGTCGCCTGGCCGCCGAGGAAGGCATCTTCGTCGGCATCTCCGCCGGCGCCACCGTGGCCAGCGCGCTGGACATCGCTGCCCGCGCTGAACCGGGCTCGGTGATCCTTGCGATGCTGCCGGATACTGGTGAACGTTACTTCTCAACACCGCTGTTCGCCGATGTGAACGAAGGATCCGACGACGACTGGCTGGCCGGCCTGCCGTAACAGCCGGGGTCAGAGCCTTTTCCGTTCGGAAAAGGATCCGGCTCCTTCCCGCTTCAGCCTGCGTGAAGGCGTCGCCCGCCATCGTGCGCGAAGGCCGTTGGATCGCAGCGCGTGAGACGGTCATGACGCAGCATCGATGCCCTGTCCCCTACCGTGGGAACAGCCGGCGCAGATGCTGCGCGGATCACCTCACAGGCAGGAGACGGACGCATGAAGATCGAGGTTTGGCAGGGCGACATCACGACCCTGGCGGTGGATGCGATCGTCAACGCGGCCAATGAAACGCTGCTCGGTGGCGGCGGTGTCGACGGCGCGATCCATCGTGCGGCCGGGCCCGCCTTGCGGGCCGAATGCGAGCAGTTGCCGGAGCTGCGCCCGGGCGTGCGTTGCCCGACGGGTGAAGTGCGCGCCACCGGTGCCCATGCGTTGCCGGCGCGCCATGTACTGCACACGGTAGGCCCGGTCTGGCACGACGGCCAGCGCGATGAACCGGCGTTGCTGGCCAACTGCTACTGGAAGTCACTGCAGCTGGCCGAATCACTGGGCGTGCACTCCATCGCCTTCCCGGCGATCAGCTGCGGCGTGTATGGCTATCCGTTGTACCAGGCCGCGCAGATCGCTGTCACCGAAACACTGGCCTGGCAGCGCAGCCATGCGCAACCGATGCGCATCGTGCTGGTGGCGTTCAATACCGCAACGGCCAAGGCCTACCAGCAGGCGTTGAGCGCCGCCGGGCAAAGTGCTGACAGCGAACCGCGTGGGTCGCTGCTGCCGCCCCTGGGTGATGCGGGCCTTGCCGCCGCGCACTGAATCCGGCGGTCAGCGTCAAGGAAAAGGCCGGGCATTGCCCGGCCTTTCCTGTAGCACCGTTGTCCACACTCCCACGGAGTGTGGAACACGTTCAACGGCTGGCAGCTTCCACCGCGGCGGCATCATCGGCCACAGCAGCGGCGGCGTCGGCAGCAGCACTTGCCGCCGAGGCCGCAGCCTCGTCGGCGCTGGCGCCGTCCACCTGCACGCGTACTTCCACCATGCCCGCGCCGTTGCTCAGGCTGGACACCTCGACGGTGTAATGACCAGCCGGCAACGCTTCTTCCAGGCGTGCGTTGGTATCGTTGCCACCGTCATCGTCGGTCAGTTCGACATCGCCGCCAACCACGCGCAGCACGGTATCGAGCTGGCCGGAGATCGCATCCAACCGCACATTGGTCGGACGGTCCAACGTCAGCAGGAAGCGGCGGACGCCATCGTTGTCGAGCATCGTGTACACGCTGCCGGACTTCGGCAATGCGGTGCCATCGCGATCGACCAGGTTGCCCGGCAGCTCGATGCGATTGGCCGACAAGGTGAACATGCCACTGACGCCGTCGCCGAGGCCGCGCGCGGTCAGCGTGTACTTGCCCGGCTTCAGTGACAGGGTCAGGCGCGAGTTGATGCTGTCGCCGCCGTCGTCATTCTCGGCATCCACGCCCTGCCCGGAAAGCTTCAGCACCGGGTCGAAGGCATCCGAGACCAGCCGGATCTCGTACAGGCCCGCCTTGTCCACCTGCAAGGTGTAGTCCTGCGAATTGCTGGCCAGCATATCGACGATCTCGCCACTGCCCACCAGCGGCTTGCCGTCATATGGCTTCAGCTTCTCGGCGCGAAGGCGATAAGGGCCGAACGCGGTCGGGCCATCGGCGTTGACTGCCACCTGGTAGGTACCACTGCCGTTGGCGCGGAAAGCCAGCGAGACGTCCCCCTCGCGCTCATAGCCGGTGTTGCTGGTGGATACCAGGCTGCCATTGTTGAACACCGCAATCGAGCCGCTGAGGGCACCAGTAAGCTTCAGGCCGACCAGCTCCCTGTCTTCCAGCTTGATCTGGTAGAGCTGGTGATGGCTGCCGTCGTTGAAGTTGATGCCGCTGCGCGAGGTGATCTCGCCGGAGACCGGCTTGTCGAAATCGAGCGACGCGGCCTTGCCCGCATCCGCGCCGCCGCCGATGCGGTTGCACCCGCCGGCGACCAGGACCGTGGCTACGGCCAGTGTGATTGCTGCCAAACGCATGTTGTTTCTCCTTGGCCTTCCATGTGGTTCCCACGCACCGGCCAGGCGCATGGGGGCGGAAAAGATACCCGCAAAAGCAAACGCCGGCGTGATGCCGGCGCTGCCTTGTTCATCCAGCGATGGGACGGATCAACCGTTCCACTTGCCCAGCGCCGCCAGGCCGTTGTCCCTGGCGCGCTCGTACACGGTCTTCTGGGCAGCAGCGTAGTTGCCCTTCATGTCCTTGGCCCACAGCTTCAGCGCGGCCTGCTGCATGGCGCGGCCGTAGGAGAAGCTCAGCGGCCACGGCAGGTTGCCCAGCTGGTTCATCGCGTTCAGGTGCTCGGTGGACTGCTCGTCGCTCTGGCCACCGGACAGGAACACCACGCCCGGCAGGATGGCCGGCACGGTGCTCTTCAGGCACATCACGGTCGACTCGGCCACTTCCTCGACATCGGCCTGCTCCTCGCAGTCCTTGCCGGAGATGACCATCGACGCCTTCAGGATGGTGCCTTCCAGCAGCACGTTCTGCTGGTACAGGGCGTCGAACAGCGAACGCAGGGTGGCTTCGGTGACTTCGTAGCAGGTCTCGATGTCATGATCGCCGTCCATGATCACTTCCGGCTCGACCATCGGCACCAGGCCGCATTCCTGGCACAGCGCTGCATAGCGGGCCAGCGCATGGGCGTTGGATTCGATGCAGGTACCCGACGGGATGCTCTCGCCGATGTTGATGACGGCACGCCACTTGGCGAAGCGCGCGCCCAGCTTGTAGTACTCCTGCAGGCGCTCACGCAGGCCATCGAGGCCTTCGGTCACCAGCTCGCCCGGGCAGCCGGCCAGCGGGTGCGCACCCTTGTCCACCTTGATGCCCGGAATCATGCCGTGGTCGGCCATGTACTTGGCGAACGGCACGCCGTCCTTGGTCGACTGGCGGATGGTTTCGTCAAACAGGATGGCGCCGGAAATGTGCTCGTTGAGCTTCGGCGTGGTCAGCAGCAGCTCGCGGTAGGCGCGACGGTTCTCCTCGGTGTTCTCGATACCGACGCCGGCGAAACGCTTGGCGATGGTAGCGGTGGATTCGTCGATCGCGATGATGCCCTTGCCCGGGGCGACCATGGCCTGGGCGGTTTCAGCCAGCTGTTCGATGCTCATGTACTTCCTGTGGCGGGTGCGGGAAAAACACAAGTATAGCCCTGCCACCCGTTGCGCCGACGTGGAGGCCAGTCTGGAAACGCTTCCAATGTCCGCATCGGACACGCGGTGTCCTGCCGTCGGGGGTCAGGGCCCCTGCGGGGATCCGCCCCCGGGGTCGGATCCGCAACGCGGCGCCGGCCCCAGGGCAGCATTACTTACAGGTCGCCCAGGCCGATGGCGCGGCCGTCCTCACCCACTTCCAGCAGGCGCAGGGTATTGGTGGCACCGTGGGTTTCCATGTGCTCGCCACTGGTGAACACGACGCGATCACCGGCCTGCAGCAGTTCCGATTCCACCAGCAGGCGGATGCTGCCGCGCGCGGCTTCGCGCGGGGTCAGGCCGCGGCTGTCGAAGTTGATCGGGAACACATCGCGCATCAGCGCCATCTGGCGGCGCGCGCCGTCATGGCGGGTCACCGCGAACACCGGCGCCTTGGCGCGGAAACGCGACAGGTAACGCGCCGTGCCACCGGATTCGGTCATCGCCACGATCGCGCGCACGCCCACGTGCTGCGACAGGAACATGGTGGCCATGGCAATCGCCTGGTCGGCACGTTCCAGGTTGCGCGGCGATGCGTTGAAGTCGGTCTCGGTCTGGAACTGGCGCTCGGCCCCCAGGCAGATGCGTGCCATCGCTTCCACGGCCTTGACCGGGTAGGCGCCAGCGGCAGTTTCCGCCGACAGCATCACTGCGTCGGTGCCGTCGATGACCGAGTTGGCCACGTCCAGTACTTCGGCGCGGGTCGGGATCGGGCTTTCCACCATCGACTGCAGCATCTGCGTGGCGGTGATCACCACCTTGTTCTGCGCCAGCGAGGCCTTGATGATCTTCTTCTGCAGGCCCGGCAGCTCGGCATCGCCGATTTCCACGCCCAGGTCGCCACGGGCGACCATCACCACGTCGCTGGCCTCGACGATTTCTTCCAGGTTCTCGATTGCCTCGGTGCGCTCGATCTTCGACACCAGCGCGGCATCACAGCCGTGCGAACGGGCGATGTCGCGCGCATCGTTCATGTCCTGCGCATTGCGGCAGAACGACACGGCGATGAAGTCCACGCCGATCTTGGCAACGATGCCGATCAGCTCCTTGTCGCGCTCGGTCAGCGCACCCAGCGAGAGGCCGCCGCCCTGCTTGTTCAGGCCCTTGCGGTCGGACAACACACCATCGTTGAGCACGGTGTTGACGATACGGTCGCCCTGCACTTCCACCACCTGCAACTGCATCAGGCCGTCGTCGAGCAGCAGCACATCACCCGGGCCGACGTCCTGCGGCAGGCCAAGGTAGCTCACGCCCACCTCGCTGGCAGTGCCCGGGCCGGCGTTCTCGCTGGCGATCAGGTCGAAGCGGTCGCCCGCCTTCAGCTGCACCTTGCCTTCGGCGAAGCGCTCGATGCGGATCTTCGGGCCCGGCAGGTCGGCCAGGATGCCCACTTCCACGCCCACGCGGGCCGCAGCGGCACGCACTTCGGCGGCGCGCTTGGCCTGGCCGGACGGATCGCCATGGCTGAAGTTCAGGCGCACCACGTTGACGCCGGCGCGGAACAGATCCTCCAGCACGCCCGGCGGGTCAGTGGCCGGACCGAGGGTGGCAAGGATCTTGGTGCGACGCTGACGCTCGAACATGGTGGATGGGCCTCTCCCGGTAAAGAACGGAAATTAGCACATCCTTCACGCCGCATGTATACGGTTACAGCCTTGTGCCGCCTGACTTCGCGGGTCATGGAGCGGACATCGTCCGGACATACGCTGGCGCAGGGGGGCGGTTCTGTGGGGCCGAGCATGGGCTCGGCTCTACAGGAAGCTAGGCCAGCAGCGTTTCCAGCTGCGCCGGCTCACGTGCCAGCTGACTGGCACCGGCTTCCGTCAATTCCGCCTCTCCGCCAAAGCCCCAGAGCACGCCGACACTGCGCAGGCCATGGTGGCGCGCGCCTTCGATGTCCATGCGCCGGTCGCCGATCATCCAGCACTGTGCCGGCTGCACCTGCAGCCGGCGCAGTGCCTCGCCGACCAGTTCCGGCTTGTGGCTGCGCGAGCCATCCAGGGTTGAACCGACGATCTCCTCGAACAGCCCACCGAACGGCAGGTGGGCGAGGATGCGGCGCGCGTGCGGCTCGTTCTTGGCGGTGACCACCGCCAGCCGGTGTCCACGGCCATGCAGCGTGCGCAGCGTGCCTTCCACCTGCGGGTACACCGTGTGCTCGCGCCAGCCTTCGACGTCGAAGCGCTCCCGGTAGTAGCCCACGGCCCGTTCCACCCGCGCCGGTTCGACGAACAACGGCGCGAAGGTGGTGCGCAGCGACGGACCGATCCAGCCCAGCAGGGTTTCCCGCGGCGGCACCGGATGGTCCATCTTCTGCAGCGCATAGGCGATGCAGGCGGTGATGCCCACCTGCGAATCGATCAGCGTGCCGTCGAGATCGAAGAACAGCACATCCTTGCCGCGCTCGGCACTCATGCGCCGCGCGCGTCGAGTGCGGCGACAGCCGGCAGGGTCTTGCCTTCCAGGAATTCCAGGAACGCACCACCACCGGTGGAGATGTAGCTGACGTCCTTGGCGATATCGAACTTGTCGACCGCCGCCAGGGTGTCGCCACCGCCGGCGATGGAGAACGCCTTCGAGCTGGCGATCGCGCGGGCCAGCGCTTCGGTGCCCTTGCTGAAGGCTTCGAACTCGAACACGCCGACCGGGCCGTTCCAGACCACGGTGCCGGCCTTCTCGATCAGCTGCGCGTACTGCGCGGCGGTCTGCGGGCCGATGTCCAGGATCAGGTCATCTTCGGCAACGGCATCGACCGCCTTCACTTCCGCGGCAGCGTCGGGCAGGAACTGCTTGGCGGTGACCACGTCCACCGGCAGCGGAATGTCGGCGCCGCGCGCCTTGGCATCGGCCACGATCTTCTTCGCGGTGTCCAGCAGGTCCGGCTCGTACAGGGACTTGCCGACGTTGTAGCCAGCTGCGGCGATGAAGGTGTTGGCGATGCCGCCACCGACGATCAGCTGGTCGACCTTGCCAACCAGATTGGCCAGCAACTCCAGCTTGGTGCTGACCTTGCTGCCGGCGACGATGGCCAGCAGCGGCTTGGCCGGTGCATCCAGTGCCTGCGCCAGCGCGTCCAGCTCGGCCATCAGCAGCGGGCCACCGGCCGCGACCGGTGCAAAGCGGATGACACCATGGGTGGAGGCCTGCGCACGGTGCGCGGTACCGAAGGCATCCATCACGAACACGTCGCACAGGGCGGCGTACTTCTTCGACAGGGCCTCGTCGTCCTTGCCCTCGCCGACGTTCATGCGGCAGTTTTCCAGCAGCACCAGCTGGCCCGGCTGCACGTCGACGCCGTCGACCCAGTCGCGCACCAGCGGGACTTCGCGGCCCAGCAGCTCGGACAGGCGCTGGGCGACCGGTGCCAGCGAATCGGCCTCGCTCCACACGCCTTCCTTCGGGCGCCCCAGGTGCGAGGTGACCATCACCGCCGCGCCCTGCTCCAGCGCGCGCTTGAGCGTCGGCAGCGAAGCGGTGATGCGCTGTTCGGAGGTGATGCGGCCATTCTCGATCGGCACGTTCAGATCCTGGCGGATCAGCACGCGCTTGCCGGAGAGGTCGAGGTCGGTCATGCGGACAATGGACATGGGCAACTCTTTGGCTCGGGGACGGGATGCCGGTCTGCGGCAGACGGCCATTGTATCGGGTGCGGCTGGTGGGAGGGCCGATGCCTGCGGCAGGCAGAGGCGAAGGGCAAATGCAACAGCAACAGCAACGGCCAAAGCGCTGGCGCTTCGTGGTGCTGTGAGTGGGCCGGGGTGGTGTGGGCTGGCAGGGGACGCCGTGATTCCATCCCTGGAGGCTTGGCAGCCGCATCCATGCGGCTGACACCCCTGCCAGCCCACACCGCCCCGGCCTCGACAGGCACCTGAGGTGATGCAGATGGCAAAGGCAAAAGCGGTTTCTGGTGTCGGAGAAAAATGTAGAGCCGAGCCCGTGCTCGGCTGGGTCTATCGCGAACAGCAGCCGAGCATGGGCTCGGCTCTACAAAGAGCGCCCTGCCAAGCAGCTTTTGCTCTTCTTTTTTTCTTTCCGTGGGTGGACGCACACGGAAATTGTCAGAGGCCGGGCGGGGTGGGTTCGCGGGGGTGTCAGCCGCATGGATGCGGCTGCCAAGCCTACAAGGACGTACTTGCGGCGTCCCCCGCGAACCCACCCCGCCCGGTCAAGCGCTGCTTTTGCTTTACGCGACCAACCGCCCACCCACGAGGGGCTGCGCCGTTCGCTGGAACCTATTCCGAAGGCGCAGGTTTCTGCCGAAGCAGGCTGAGCGCCAGGCCACCCACCACCAGTACGCCCAGGCCCAGCAACGCCCACAGCAACCACGATTTCCAATCGCGCTGCGGCTTCAGCGCCGCATCGCCGGCCAGCGGCTCCGGACTGCCTTCCAGGCGCGCCAGTGTTGGCTGCCACGAAGGATCGTTGCGCTGCCGAAGTTCCTCGATCAGCACCCCGATCGGCGCGTCCGTGCGGCGCGCGGTCGCGCTGCCCACCGCCAGTGCGTAGGGCGCCGCACCCTGGCTCAGGAACACCAGCACTTCCGGCTGGTAGCCCAGGCGCAGCGTCGGCGCGGTGGCGGTTTCCGCCGGATTCGCCACCAGTTTCCAGTAGCGGTCGCGGTGCGCCCCGCCCAGCGGCTGTGCCGCCGACTGCTGGCGCTGGCCCTGCGTGCCCTGCTGCACCTGATAGGCGATCCACGGCGCGCTGCGACGTTGCCATTCCGCACTCTCGTCATCGCGGCTGAACAGCGTCCATTGCACGAGGCTGTTATCGGTGCTGGCGACATCGGCACGCGCCACCGGGAACCGGCCATCCATCTCGAAGGTGTACTCGCCCTTGCCCGACGACGTCGGCTCCAGCGACAGCCATTCCCAGGGCAGCGTGGCCGGTGCTGGCGGCAGTTCCGCCAGTACGCCGCGCAGGGTCGGCAGGCGCGAGTCGCCCTGCGCCAGGATGCGCAGGTAGCGTGCAGCGCCGTCCACCTGCAGGCGGCGCTGCAGCAGGCGCTTGCCGGCGCGCTGCAGATCCACCAGCGGCACGTCGCGACCAATCGATCGCCAGTGCTGCAGGTCGTCACTGGCATCCAGCTGCACCTGCGCCTGCAGCGGCTGGCCGCTGTCGGTCCAGTCCAGCACCAGTGCCGCCAGCGGCTGCTGGTCGAGCATGCTGGCGTCGATCAGCCAGCCGCCCTGCCCGCTCGCCGCTGCCCCGCCACCCACCCGCGCTTCGACCCGGCGCACGCGCCCATCGGTATCGCGCTCGGTCAGCAGCTGCAGGTCGTTGCGCTGTGCATCGGCCAGCGGCGGCAGCACGAACCACGGCAGTTCACGCTGCACCGGCGACTGCGCCAGCGGCTGGTCCGGCGCCAGCAGTGCCGACGGCAACAACTGGCTGGCCGCGTTGAACACCTGCAGATCGCTGAGATCGGCGGTTACGGCACGGCGGTAGATCGCCGGCTCCAGCACGATACGGTAGGCACCGGACTGCGCACTGGACAATGTAAGCGGCCATTGCTCGGCATACTGCGTGCGGTAATCAGCCGCCTGTACCACGACGGCGGCCAGCATGCCGAACATCGCCGACAGCAGCGCCCTGCTCCACTTCCTCATTGCGTTTCCTCCACGGTCGGCGCCGCGCTTGGCGGTGCCGGTGCCAGATAACCCACGACCGTGCACAGCAGGCCGTAGGCGATGAACGATGCGATGCCCAGCAGGTTGCCCAGGTGCTGGCGATCGACAATAACCAGCTTGGCCAGCACCACGCCCATCAGCACGGCACCGACCATCCACAACACACGCTGGCTGCGACGCGAACCCCACACCCAGGCAATCACACCCAGCACGCTCCACAACACGGTCAGGCTGGTCTGCGCCAGGCTGAAGCGCATCATCGACGCATTCCACGCCAGTCCACCCCATTGGTGTACGCCATGCAGCACCAGGCTGGTCAACGCGAGGAAGGCCGCCAGTGCCAGCAGCGGCATGCGGATGTTCAGCAATGCCTGCGGTGCCTGCGGTTGCTGATCGCCGTACAGCCAGCGCGCCAGCAGCAGCAGGCTCAGCCACTGGCCGATCTCCGCCGGATTCAGCACCGGCAGCCACAGCAGCGGCGCGGCGTCGCCCGGCAGCAGCTGGCCCAACAGCCAACCGATCGCCAGCAGGCCGAACAGCACGCACTGCAGCGGGACGCGCGCGCTGTCGAAGGCCGCGCCCAGCGGCCAGCGCAATGCGTTCCAGCGCCACAGTGACAGCGCCGCCATCAGCAGCCACGGCAAGGTCACCAGCAGGGTCGTCCAACCCTGCGCCAGGCCGGCCTCGCCACCACCCCACAAGGCCAGCAGCGAAAGCAGCGACGGCCACAGCAGCCACCACAGGAACTGCGCGATGCGGGCCACGGTATCGCCGCCCTGGCGCAGGCACAGCAGGGTCCGCACGCCTAGCACCGCGAACACCGCCCAGGCCAGCGCGCCATGGCCGGCGAACGGCTGGTGGTGTGCATCGCTCTGCATCAGGGCCAGCGGGAAGCCCAGCGCGAGCATGGCCAGCGCAGTAACGCCCAGCGCACGCGCCGGCTGGCGACGCTGCGCTTCGGCCGCCAGCCAGGCAGTGACTGCGGCCAGCACCAGCAACGCGTCCACTTCGGTGCGGTATGGGAAGAAGCGGGTGATCTCATGGACCAGGCCGCCCAGCCACCACAGCAGGCCCCACAGGTAATACACCAGTGCGACCTCATGACGCGGCCTGCGCTGGTAGCTCCACGCCGACGCGAAGCCGGCCAGGGCCAGCAGCAGCGCGCCAATGGCGGTCGGGTTGATCAGGAAGCGCAGGTCTTCGTGCCAGTGATCGCCACCGGCAACGAAGGCGAATGCGGCGCCGATCTGCAGCAACGCGCCGGAGACCTGCGGCAGCCAGCGCTTCTGGCGCAGCCCCAACCACGCCAGGCCAGCACCTTCCAGTGCAAACACGGCGCCGGTGGCGCGCGCCGACAATGCCAGCGGCACCGCCAGCGTGGCAAACCCCACCGCGAGCACCGCATGCGACTGCGCCAGCACGGTGTACGACGCACGTGCGATCAGCGCCCGGGCCAATACCGCGTAGATCGCCGCCAGGCCCAGCGCGCACAGTGCCAGCGTCATCGGTTGCGCGTGCAGCATGCCTGCCTGCAGCGAGAACGCGACCAGCGGCGTGCCGAACACCAGGCTGCCATCGATCAGGTCACGGCGGCCGGCCGGCTGGCGACGCGCGTACAGCAGCGGTATCAGCAGGTAGAACACGAAGAACAGCGCCAGGAACGGCTCGGTGCTGCTGAACTTGTCCGGCGCGTACTGCAGCACGCCCCAGAAGGTGCCAATGCCGAAGGTGAAGGCGAAACCCAGCAGGTTCAGTGCGCGCCATGGCCGGAACCACGCAATGGCAAAGATGCCCGCGTTGAGCACCGCGTAATAGCTGAACAGCCCCACGTGGTTGCCACTGCCGGTGGACAACCACAGCGGTGCCATGAAGCCGGCCAGGATGCCCAGTACGGCCAGCGTGCGCGAGTTCTGCACCACCGCCAGCACGCACAGCCCGGCCACCAGTGCGATCGAACTGGCAAAGGCAAAGGCCGGCGGAATCAGGTCGAAGCGCTTGAACGCCGCGAAGATGGTCAGCAGCAGTACGCCGATGGCACCGCCCTGCAGCGCCAGCGCAAACAGCTGCCGGCGCTCGCGCTGGTGCCAGCCGAAGGCCAGCAGGCCCAGCGCAGCCACGGTGACGCCGGCCAGGCGCAGTTCGATCGGCAGCACCAGCCAGCCTTGGTCGCTGACGTACTTCAGCAGCGCAGCGACACCGGCCAGCAGCACCAGCATGCCGATCTTGACCGGCACGTTGCCTTCGGTGAACCAGCGCTTGACCGCACCGATGCCACGCTCGATGACATTGGGCAGTGCCGGTTCGGAAGGCAACGGCGGCTGCACCGGCACCGGCGGCACGGGCGGTGGCGCAGCAGGACGGGGGACAGGCACCCCGGTGGGCGTTGCTTCGCGCACCGGTGGCTGCGGGGACGGAGGCACAGCAGCGGCGGCCGGCCGCAGGAACGGTGGATCGTCGCTGGCAGGTGCGGCCACAGGCCGTTCAGGCGCGGGGGCGGTAGCGGCCGGCCTGACGGCGGTCGGCGCGGCGGCCATCGCGCTTTCCAGCGCAGCGACGCGGCGGCGCAGGCCGGCAATCATCACCAGCGCGACCACCAGCAACAGCGGGATGGCCAGAAGAACCAGTACGACCAGGGCTATCAGTGCTTCCATTGCGTGCTTCCAATGCGATCCCGCGCCCCAGCGGCGGCGGTCGACCGCCCCATGCTACGACAGGGGGGCCCCATAAACGACGAACCCCGGCCAGGCCGGGGTCCGTCTTCGATCTACACCGGCCTTACTTGGCGGCGATGACCTTGGCCATTTCCAGGCACTTGTTGGAGTAGCCCCACTCGTTGTCGTACCAGGTCACCAGCTTGACGAAGGTGCCGTCCAGGGCGATACCGGCGTCGGCGTCGAACACCGAGGTGCAGGTCTCGCCGCGGAAATCGGTGGCCACCACCTTGTCTTCGGTGTAGCCCAGGATGCCCTTCAGCGCGCCTTCGCTCTGTGCCTTCACTTCAGCGCAGATCTCGGCGTAGGTGGCTTCCTTCTCCAGCTCGACGGTCAGGTCGACCACCGACACGTCCGAGGTCGGGACGCGGAAGCTCATGCCGGTCAGCTTCTTGTTCAGTTCCGGGATGACCACGCCGACGGCCTTGGCCGCACCGGTGGACGAGGGAATGATGTTTTCCAGGATGCCACGGCCACCGCGCCAGTCCTTGTTGGACGGGCCATCGACGGTCTTCTGGGTGGCGGTGGCCGCATGCACGGTGGTCATCAGGCCGCGCTTGATGCCCCACTTGTCATTGATGACCTTGGCCAGCGGGGCCAGGCAGTTGGTGGTGCACGAGGCGTTGGAGATGATTGCCTGGCCAGCGTAGGTCTTGTCGTTCACGCCGAACACGAACATCGGCGTGTCGTCCTTCGACGGGGCCGACATGATGACCTTCCTGGCGCCGGCATCGATGTGCTTCTGCGCGGTTTCCTTGGTCAGGAACAGGCCGGTGGCTTCCAGCACCACGTCGGCGCCGACTTCGTCCCACTTCAGGTTGGCCGGGTCGCGTTCCTGGGTCAGGCGGATCTTCTTGCCGTTGACCAGCAGGTCGTTGCCCTGCACCGCCACATCGGCCTTGAAGCGGCCGTGCACGGAGTCGTACTTGAGCATGTAGGCCAGGTAATCCGGCTCCAGCAGATCGTTGATGGCCACGATTTCGATGTCGTCGCCGAAGTTCAGCACCGCCGAGCGCAGGACGTTACGCCCGATGCGACCGAAACCGTTGATACCAACCTTGATTGCCATTTCTCAAGCTCCTGCAGCCGCGACGGGTGCGGCGGGATGGATAGGGCCCACAAGTCTAGCAGGCCGTGGCTGGCCACCGTGGGCCAGGCCGGGCCGCCAGCAGGTCGGCGGACAGGATTTGATCCGGATCAAAGCGTTAGCGCGGCGTGAGGCCGAGACTGTCGCCATCCACCCAGCAACGAGAACACCCCCATGCGCAAGACCTCCCCCCTGATCGTGGCCAGCCTGGCCGCCGCCCTGTCCCTCGCCGCCGCCCCGGCCATGGCCCAGTCCAAGGGCGACTGGACCGTTTCGGCTGGCGTGCACCAGGTGGCGCCGAAGTCGAACAACGGCTGGCTGGCCGGCGGCACCCTGAAGGTCGACGTCGACAACGACGTCAAGCCGACCATCACCGGCGAGTACTTCATCGCCGACAACCTGGGCATCGAAGTGCTGGCCGCACTGCCGTTCAAGCACGACATCAACATCAACGGCCTGGGCCGTGTCGGCAGCACCAAGCAGCTGCCGCCGGTGGTGACCCTGCAGTACCACTTCAACAGCAAGGGCAAGGTGTCGCCGTTCGTTGGCGCGGGCGTGAACTACACCACCTTCTTCAGCGAAGACACCACCGGTGCATTGGCCGGCAGCAAGCTGAAGCTGCAGGATTCGTGGGGCCTGGCCGCGCATGCGGGCATCGACTTCGCGATCGGCGAGAAGGGCGCCCTGCGCGTGGACATGCGCTGGATCGACATCGACAGCAAGGTGAAGTTGAACGGCGAGAAGATCGGCACGGTCAATATCGATCCGCTGGTCTACGGCGCTTCGTACGTCTTCAAGTTCTAAAGCGGTGTGTTGAGTGCGGGGGGCTTCGCCTCCCGCTCCCCCGCTATACGCAAAACCCTCGCAGCATGTTGCCCCGGTGATTGCCGGGGCTTTTTTTGTTCCTGGGACTGAAGCAGTTCCGGAGCTGGGGCGAGGCGGGGAGCGGGGCCGGGACACGCCGTAAACCCATCCTTGGGGGCTCGATGGCGCCATCCATGGCGCCAACGGTCCCGGCCCCGTTCCCCGCCTCGCCCCTTCCCATCACCGCGTGCGTGCCAGCTCAAGCAAAGGCAAGGGCAGAGCCTGCACATCCGAGGCGTAATGGTTGCCTGCAATTGCAGAAGGCGGATTTTGATCCTGCATTTGTTTTTGATGTTGCCTTTGACGTTTGCATCCGCCTCCGCGGCCATGTTGGATGGGGGCTGCCCCTGCAGCCAGCCCCCAGCAGAAAGGAACGCGCCGCTCTTCAATCCACCTACCCCGCTAGAATGTGTGCATGAAAGCCCTGCACTCCCTGTTCCTCGCCGCCGCCCTGGCGCCGGCCCTGCTGTCCGTCTCCGCCCCCGCCCATGCCTGGGGCGCGCAAGGCCACCGCCTGGTTGCCGAAGTCGCCGACGCCCGCCTCAACCCCACCGCCCGCGCCGAAGTGGACCGCCTGCTGGCCACCGAAGCGGACGCCACCCTGGCCAGCATCGCGCCGTGGGCCGACCAGCTGCGCGCCAAGGACCCCAGCCTGGGCCGTCGTTCGGCCGGCTGGCACTACGTCAACATCGCCGAAGACGACTGCCACTACGAAGCACCGAAGCACTGCAAAAACGGCAACTGCATCGTCGAGGCCCTGAAAGCACAGAGCGCCATCCTGGGCGACCGCAGCCTGACCGATGGCGAGCGCCTGCAGGCACTGAAGTTCGTCGTGCACCTGGTCGGCGACATCCACCAGCCGATGCATGCCGGTTACGCCCATGACAAGGGCGGCAACGATTTCCAGCTGCAGTTCGGCAACCGCGGCACCAACCTGCACTCGCTGTGGGACAGCGGCATGCTCAACACCCGCAAGCTCGACGACACCGGCTATCTGCCCGTGCTGCAGGGCCAGCGCGCGCCGAAGCTGGCGCGCCAGTCCAACCCGCAGCGCGACCCGCAGGCCTGGGCCGAAGCCAGCTGCCGCATCTCCATGCAAGCTGGCGTTTATCCGGCGTCGCATAAAATCGGTGACGAATACACCGAGCGCTACCGGCCGCTGGCCGAAGCGCAGCTGCGACTGGCCGGTGAAAACCTGGCGCAGTTGCTGAACCGCGTGCTAGGCACGCGCTGAGGAGAATTCCGATGCCGGTCCAGGTGCAGTCGTTCTTCCACCGTGACAGCAATACCTTCAGCTACCTGGTCAGCGATCCGGCCAGCAGTGAGGCGGCGCTGATCGACCCGGTCCTGGACTACGACCCGGACACCGACGCCAGCAGCGAATCACCGCTGCGCGGGGCATTGCAGGCCATCGAACAGCAGGACCTTCAGCTGCGCTGGCTGCTGGAAACCCATGCCCATGCGGACCATGTGTCGGCCGGGCGCCGGCTCAAGCAGCGCTTCCCGCACGCCACGCTGGCCATCGGTGAAGGCATCCGCGCGGTGCAGGCCACGTTCGCGCCGCGCTATGGCCTGCAGCTTCCGGCCGCCGATGAGATCTTCGATCACCTGTTCAGCGACGGCGAAACCTTTGCCATTGGCGAGCTGCAAGGACAGGTGATCGCCGTGCCCGGCCACACCAGCGACAGCATCGCCTACCTGATCGGCGATGCGCTGTTCACCGGTGACTCGCTGTTCATGCCCGACGGCGGCACCGCACGCTGCGATTTCCCGGGTGGCGATGCCGCGCAGCTGTACCGCTCGATCCAGCGCCTGCTGGCGCTGCCCGATACCACCCGGGTTTTCGTCTGCCACGACTACGGCCCGGGGGGCCGTGATTTCGCCAACGAAACCACCATCGGTGAACAGCGCGCGCACAACATCCACGTGCATGACGGCGTGGCCGAGGCAGAGTTCGTCAGCGTGCGCCAGGCCCGCGATGCCACGCTGGAAGAACCGAAGCTGATGCAACCGGCGGTGAAGGCCAACATCCAGGGAGGGGCCTGACGTACGCCGGGCAGAGCCCGGCGCCATCGGTTTCCATCACGGACCGCGAGCGTTCATTTTCCCTGCGTGCGCACCACATGCTGGCCCTTCACGATCTCGAAGGTGAAGGCGTACTGCAGGGTGACCGCCACCGGCTCGACCCGTTCGGCGCCCCGGCAGTCACCGCGGTCGGCAGGCACCTTGCCAGCCGCGAAGTGGCAGACCGCTGCGGACGAGTACTTCCACATCGCCACGGCCTCCTGCGCAGCCTGCAGCAGGGGCGCATTCTCGCCCGCAGCACCTGCCGCGCACTCCGGGCGATCGGTCAATGGCAGGCTGCGCTCGACGACGCCGTTGGCATCAACCACCACCTGCAGGCAGATCGTGGTCGGCGCCAGTTCCGCACGCGGGTCACGATCGCCGACCTCCGGGGCCGGTGCCGCGTACAACTGCGGCATCCGGTAGCCCTCGGTCGCACCCAGCGAATATGCCTGCAACTGCCCACTGCCACCGCCCGCCTGCGGCTGCAGTCGCTGGTGGCCGACATTCTCGCTGCGGGTGTGCACGGTGGCCAGCCGTTCCTGGCTCGCACACCCCATCATCAGCGCCGCCACCACGAGCAGCGGCGCGGACTTCACTGGGCGTCCTCGCTGTTGTCCATCGCAAAGGTGATCGGAATCTTCACTGCGCCTGCCACCGGCTTGCCGTTCTTCATCGCCGGCCGATAGGTCCAGCTGCGCGCTGCGGTGATCGACACCGCGTCGAACACGCCCGGATTGGTGGCACTGAGCACCCTGACATCGGTGGGTTGGCCGCTGGCATCCACTTCCACGCGCAGGTTCACCACGCCCACCTGGCGCTCCTCGACCGCGGATTTCGGATAGGAAGGCGGTGGCATCTTGACGACCTGGATCTCCCGATCCATGACCGCCGCTGCCGGGCGGCCAGCCATCGCATCGCCCTGGCTGGCCCACGCTACTGCGCCCATTCCCAGGCACAACCCGACGACCAGCACCTGCCCCGATACCCACGGCAATGCCTTCCGCTTGGACTGCTTCAACATGGCGATACGCTCCTTCAACACGGGTTGGCTGCGCCAATGGCAGACCGCTGGCGCAACCGGGTGGACCAGCTGCGCCTTCAGCAGCGTGCTGGCGTAAAGCCCGCGCAGCGCAGGCTGCGGGGCGATGGTGCGGGCATCGCAGGCCAATTCCTGGTCGCGCAGGAAGCAGCGTGCAGCCCAGAGCACCAGCGGGTGGAACCAGAACACCGCACGCATAAGCAGCAACGCACCATTGGCCCAGTGATCGCCATTGCGGCGGTGGCTGCGCTCGTGCTGCAGGATCAGCCCCTGTTCCTGTGCGCTGAACTGTTGATCGAAGTCCGGGCCAACCACGATTCGCGGCCGCCACAGGCCAACCAGTGCTGGCAGGCCTGGGTCACCACTGGCCTGCCAGCTGCCATCGGCGCGCGGCTTCAGCGGGCCCATGCGCCGTTCGAAACGACGCTGTGCGCGCAGGTCGCGCAGCAGGCAGATGCCCATGCCCAGCGCCCATGCCAGCAGCAACAGCGGTGCCCATGGCAGCGACGGCCCTGCCAGTTCGTCCACGGCCCCTGGCTCGACTTTCAGCAGCACTGTCGGCACGTGCTGCAACAGCGCAGCCTGCGGCAACGGCAGCAGCAAGGTCACCAGCAGCATCGGCAACAACCACCAGCTGCGATAAGCCAGTCCAGCGCCCCCCATCCACACCAGCAGCGGTCGCAGCACGGCCAGCAGGATCACCCCCATGGCCAGCCACACGCTGGCCTGCCACAGTCCACCGAGCAGCTCAGTCATGGTCCAGCTCCTGGATCAGCTTCTTCAGTTCGGCGATGTCCTGTGCGCTCAACTGGCCGCGTTCGCTGAAGTGCGCGACCAGCGGCGCCACGCGCCCTTCGAAGACACGGCCGATGAAGTCCTGGCTCTGCGCCTCCACCCACACCTGGCGCTGCAACAGCGGGCGATACAGATAGCGCCGGCCATCGCGCTCGGCGGCGATCGCGCCCTTGGTCAGCAGGCGGTTGAGCAGGGTCTTGATGGTCGGCTCGGCCCAGTCGCGGTGGGCCAGCGCGGCCACCACGTCATCGGCACTACGCGGTGCCTGATGCCACAGCACCTCCATCACAACGGCTTCGGCTTCGCTGATCGGGGTCATGATTTACATCCGTAATCGACATCTCGATTACGCGCGTAATCGAACCGGCTGTCAAGCCCCTCGACTCCGGATTCATCGGCTTTGCGCCAGCATCGAGCCCTCCCGGCCGAGGCCTCGGATGAAAGCGCTTCCCAAGAAGGAATTCCCGGTCGAGCAGGCCCGCCGCTTCCTCGAACCCGGCCCGATCGTGCTGGTCAGCACCGCCTGGCGCGGCCAGCACAACCTGATGACGATGGGCTGGCACATGGTGATGGGCTTCTCGCCGTCACTGGTCGCCACCTACCTGTGGAATGAAAACCACAGCCATGCACTGGCCGTCGGCAGTGGCGAGTGCGTGATCAACGTACCCGGCGTGGAACTGCTCGATACCGTGGTGGACATCGGCAACTGCAGCGGCCGCGAGGTCGACAAGTTCGCCCGTTTCGGGCTCGATGCGCTGCCCGCGCGCGAGGTCGGCGCGCCGCTGGTCGGGCAGTGCCACTCGAACTTCGAATGCCGGTTGTACGACGACAGCCAGGTGGCGTCGAGCAATCTGTTCATCTGGGAGATCGTGCGCGCCCATGTTGCGCCCCGGCCGAAACTGCCGCGCACGGTGCATTACCGCGGCGATGGGCAGTTCATGGTGTCCGGCGCAGAAGTCTCGCGTCGACGGCGGTTCAAGCCCGACATGCTGTAATGCCCGCACTCCCCCACACGCAGGACCGCCGCGCATGACCGAACACCTCACCGACCTGGACGCCGCCGTCGACTGGCTGTTTGCGCGCGTGGACGGGCCGCTGCGGATCGGGGCACCGCTGGCACTGGGCAAGCCGCATCGGCTGCTCAATGCCCTCTACGCACGCGTCGAACATGATCCTTCGCGGCCGCTGCAGCTGTATACCGCGCTGTCGTTGAACCCGCCGAAGCCGCGGGGCAACGGCCTGGAGGCGCGCTTCCTGGCACCGTTCGCGCAACGCCATTTCGGCGACGACTTCCCGCGCCTGGCCTATGCCGATGCGATCGCGCGCGACGCGTTGCCAGCGCACGTGCAGGTGGAAGAGTTCTACATGCAGTCCGGCGCCCTGCTCGGGTCGCGGCAGGCGCAATCCAGCTATACCAGCCTGAACTACACCCATGCCGCCGACGCGGTCGCGCAGCGCGCGCCGCAGGTGATCGTGCAGAAGGTGGCGATGCGGCCGAATGACCGTCGGCTTTCGCTGTCGTGCAACAACGACATCACCCAGGACACGCTCGATGCGATGACCGCGCGTGGCCTGCCACGCCCGTTGCTGATTGCCGAGATCGATCCGCAGCTGCCCTATCTGGGCGGCTCGGCGACGGTCGATGTGTCGTTCTTCGATCTCGTGATCACTCCGCCTCCGCCGTACCCGGCGCTGTTCGGGCTGCCGCGGCAGCCGGTCGGCGACGCCGACTACGCCATCGGCCTGTATGCCAGCACCCTGGTACGCGATGGCGGCACCCTGCAGATCGGCATCGGCACGCTGGCCGATGCCCTCAGCCATGCGCTTGTGCTGCGCCACACCGACAACGCGCGCTACCGCCGCGTGCTGCACGCGCTGGATCCGCAGCTGGTCAGCCACCCGCTGGTGCAGGAGATCGGCGGCGTGGATCCATTCGAGGTGGGCCTGTACGGCTGCAGCGAGATGCTCAATGAAGGCTTCCGCCGCCTGGTGCAGACCGGGGTCATCAGGCGCAAGGTGCACGACGACCTGGCGCTGATGCAGCGCATCGAGAATGGCAGCACGTTGTCGATCGACCACGCCACCCTCGCCGCGGAAGGCGAGTACCTGCATGGCGCGTTCTACCTGGGCTCGCCGGAGTTCTACGAGTGGCTGCGCACGCTGCCGGAAGACGAATGCCGTGCGATCGGCATGCGCCGCATCAGCGAGATCAACCAGCTGTATGGCGGTAACGAGGCACTGGAGCGCCTGCAGCGCCGCCATGCGCGTTTCTTCAATTCCTGCATGATGGCTACCGCGCTCGGCGCGGCGGTATCGGATGCGCTGGACGATGGACGCGTGGTGTCGGGCGTGGGCGGCCAGTACAACTTCGTGGCGATGGCACATGCCCTGCCGGAAGCGCGCAGCGTGCTGATGTTCCGTGCCGCGCGCGATGACAAGGGCCGCCGCGAATCCAACGTGCGCTGGAACTACGGGCACACCACCATCCCACGCCACCTGCGTGACATCTACCTCAACGAGTACGGCATCGCCGATCTGCGCGGGCTGACCGACGAGGACTGCGTGCATGCGATGACCGCAATTACCGAAGCGCCCTTCCAGGGCGATCTGCTGCAGCAGGCACAGGCCTCGCGCAAGCTGCTGGCGGCGTCCCAGCCCGACCCGCAGCGCCTGCAGCGCAACACGCCCCAGGCGCTGGCGGCGGCACTGGCACCATTCCGCGCCGATGGCAGCCTGCCGGACTACCCGCTGGGCAGCGATTTCAACGAGATCGAGCAGGTGCTGGTCAAAGCGCTGGCGTGGCTGAAGGCCAACACGCAGACCCGCAGCGACAAGCTGCGCACCGTCTGGGCAGCGCTGCGGCAACCGGCCGGCGACGGCGATGCCGTGTACCTGCAGCGCATGGGCCTGCAGGCACCGAAAGACTTCGCCGAACGCCTGGACGCGCGGCTGCTGCGGCTGGCGCTGGCGCGTACCGCCTGAGAAAAAGGGGACGGAGGGAATTAAGTCGTTTGTGCACAAACGACTTAATTCCCTCCGTCCCCTTTTTCTTCCGGCAACGAGAAAGGCCGGCTTGCGCCGGCCTTTCCTTTGTTGCGCCGAGAGGCTGCTTACAGCGCCTTGGCAGCTTCCACCACGTGCGCCGTGGTGATGCCGAAGTGCTTGTACAGCTGGTCGGCCGGGGCCGAAGCGCCGAAGGTGTCGATACCGATCACGGCACCGTCCAGGCCTACGAACTGGCGCCAGAAACCGGTGACGCCAGCTTCCACGGCCACGCGCTTGCGCACCGCGTTCGGCAGCACCGATTCACGGTAGGCCGCATCCTGGCGCAGGAACACGTCGGTGGACGGCATCGAGACCACGCGGGTCTTGATACCGGCCGCATCCAGCTGGGCCTTGGCTTCGGTAGCCAGCGAGACTTCCGAACCGGTGGCGATCAGGATCACGTCCGGCGTACCGGCGGCATCGGCCAGCACGTAACCGCCGCGCTCGATCTGCTTGATCTGCTCGGCGCTGCGCGGCTGGTGCGGCAGGTTCTGGCGGCTGAACACCAGGCAGCTCGGGCCGTCCTGGCGGGTGATCGCGGCCTTCCAGCTCACGGCCGACTCGACCGCATCGCACGGGCGCCACACGTCGTTGTTCGGGATGTAGCGCAGCGAGGCCAGGTGCTCCACCGGCTGGTGGGTCGGGCCGTCTTCGCCCAGGCCGATCGAGTCGTGGGTATAGACGTGGATGGCGTGGGCCGGAATCAGCGCGCTCATGCGCACGCCGTTGCGGGCGTAATCGCTGAACACCAGGAAGGTGGCGTCGAACGGAATGAAGCCACCGTGCAGGGCCAGGCCATTGGCGATGGCGGTCATGCCGAACTCGCGCACGCCGTAGTACACGTAGTTGGCGTTGGCGTCGTCGCTGGCGACCGACCTGCTGCCCTTCCACAGGGTCAGGTTGGAGTGCGCCAGGTCGGCCGAGCCACCGACGATTTCCGGCAGCAGCGGCGCATAGGCTTCGATGGCCAGCTGCGAGGCCTTGCGCGAGGCGATCGTCGGGCCCTCGGCGGCCACCTGGGCGATGTAGGCATCGGCCTTGGCAACGAAGTCGGCCGGCAGCTCGCCATGCGAGCGGCGGGTCAGCTCAGCCGCCTCCGCCGGATACTGGCTGGCGTACTTGTCGAACAGCTGTTCCCACTCGGCCTGGCGCAGCGTGCCGGCGCCATTGGCGCGCCAGCCGTCGTAGATCGCCTGCGGGATCTCGAACGGGCCGTATTCCCAGCCCAGCTGCTTGCGGGTGGCTTCCAGCTCGTCCTTGCCCAGCGGAGCACCGTGGCTGGATTCCTTGCCCGCCTTGTTCGGCGAACCGAAGCCGATGGTGGTGCGGCAGCAGATCAGGGTCGGCTTGTCGCTCTGCGACAGCGCGGCCTCGATGCCGGCCTTGATGCTTTCCGGGTCGTGGCCGTCAACATCGCGGATCACGTTCCAGCCATAGGCCTCGAAACGTTCCGGGGTGTTGTCGGTGAACCAGCCCTCGACGTTGCCGTCGATGGAGATGTGGTTGTTGTCCCAGAAGCAGACCAGCTTGTGCAGGCCCCAGGTGCCGGCCAGCGAGGCCGCTTCGTGCGACACGCCTTCCATCAGGCAGCCATCACCCATGAACACCCAGGTGCGGTGGTCGACCACTTCCAGCTCCGGGCGGTTGAAGCGCTGTGCCAGCAGCTTCTCGGCCAGGGCGAAGCCCACGGCATTGGCGAAACCCTGTCCCAGCGGGCCGGTGGTGGTTTCCACGCCCGGGGTCTCGTGGCGCTCCGGGTGGCCGGCGGTGTGGCTGCCCAGCTGGCGGAACAGCTTGAGCTGCTCGATCGGCAGGTCGTAACCGCTCAGGTGCAGCAGCGCGTACTGCAGCATCGAACCGTGGCCGTTGGACAGCACGAAACGGTCGCGGTTGAACCAGTGCGGGTTGCTCGGGTTATGGCGGAGGTAGTCGTTCCAGAGGACTTCGGCGATGTCGGCCATGCCCATGGGCATGCCGGGGTGGCCGGACTTTGCGGTTTCAACCGCATCGGCGGCGAGGAAGCGGATGGCGTTGGCCAACTGGCGACGGGTAGGCTGCGTCATGGTTCTGTCGGAATCGGGAGGCGGCCGCGGACGTGCGGGCGGCCTATTGTCCCACAGACGCGGGGCCGGGTTCAGGCGTAGGACCAGATCCCTTGCCAGTGAAAGGGATCTGGTCCCGCCACCCCCTTACTTGGGCGCGGCAGCCTCGATCACGCCACACATCGACTTCTTCTGGAAGTCCTCGCCAGTGGCGTAGGTGGCCGGGGTGGTCTTGGTCACGGTGATCTTCGAACCCTTGCCCTCGGCTTCAACCAGCACGTTCCACGGCAGGGTGGTCTGGCCACCATTGAACTGGACGTTCTGTTCCAGGGTCAGCATGCCCAGGTCCTTGTCCACGCTGGCCACCTTCAGGCCCGACTTCACGCCCTCGATCTGGATACGCTTGAGAGCGTCGGCCGGGGTAACGTTGGGCACCACGTCCCAGGTGGTGAAGGTGCGCCCGGCGAAGAAGCTGCCGGTCTTGGTGTAGTTGGTTTCACAGGCCTTCTGGGCACTGGCGTCGAAAGCCAGCAGGCCCAGGGCGGCGACCATCACGTACGAAATCCTCATTTCTGCTCCCTTTCGCACGGCGCCAATCCCGACGCCTTCCATGCGTCGGGATAGTATCCATGGCATTCAGGGCGCGTTCAATCGAGGGGCGTGCCCAGCGCCGGTCCGTCATGGGACTCGCCCTTGGCCACCAACGTGGTCAGGGCCAGGTCGCCGGTCACGTTCAGGGCGGTACGGCACATGTCCAGGAAGTGGTTCACGCCCAGGATCAGGCCAATGCCCAGCGGGTTCACACCGACCATCGCGCAGATCATCGCCACCACCGGCAGCGAGCCCGAAGGCACGCCCGCCGTGCCGATGCCGCCAAGGATGCAGACCGCCATCACCATGACCTGCTGGCCAATACTCAGGTCCACGCCGAAGAACTGGGCCAGGAAGATCACCGTCACGCCCTCGAACAGGGCGGTGCCGTTCTGGTTGGCGGTGGCACCCACGGTCAGCACGAATCGCGACACGCGCTGCGGCAGGCCCATCTGGTCCGCCACGCGCAGTGCGGTCGGCAGGGTCGCGTTGCTGGAGGCGGTGGAGAACGCCATCACCGTCGCTTCCTGGGTATCGCGGAAGAACGACAGCGGCGAGCGGCCGGACAGCCATACGGCAGTACCGTAGGTCACGACCATGTGCAGGCCGAGCGCCAGCACCACCACGCCCACGTACGCGCCCAGGCGGATGATCAGCTCGAAGCCGAACAGCGCGGCCAGATTGAACATGAAGCAGGCCACTGCATAGGGGGCCAGGCGGATGACCAGGTTGATCAGGGTCATCGAGATTTCGAACACGCCTTCGATGGCGCGGCGCAACGGGGCGACCTTCTCATTGTCGGTCAGCACCATGCCGATGCCGAACATCAGCGCGAAGAACATCAGCGACAGGATCGCGCCATTGTCCGACGCGGCCTGCAGCACATTGCTCGGCACGATCGACAGCAGCATGTCCATGCCCTTCGGCGTGCCATGGATGCCAGCGACGATTTCCTTGCTGCGCTCGGCGTTCTCCGACAGCATCATCGCGGCGACCTGCGGATCCACGCCGGCGCCCGGCTTGAGCAGGTTGACCAGCACCAGGCCGATGCCCACGGCAATGCCGGACAGCAGCACGGTATAGGCCAGGGTCTTCCAGCCGATGCGGCCCAGGGCGCGGATGTCGCCCATCTCCGACACGCCCATGATCAGCGCCGAGAAGATCAGCGGCACGATCAGCATGAAGATCAGGTTCAGGAACAGGCCCGACGCCGGGGTGGTGACGTAGTCCATGACCCACTTGGCACCGGCCTGCAGGCCATCGACGCTGCCGCCCAGGGCGTGCACGATCAGTCCCAGGATCAGGCCGATCGCAAAGCCGATGCCCATCTTCCAATGCAGGGGCAACTTCTTCTTGTCGGCAGCAGCTGCTGTCATGCGCGGGTTTCCTCGAAAAATGAATGCACTCTAACAAAGCGCGCAAGCGGCGCCGGTTCAGGTTCGCCGCGTTGGATACAGCGGCGCCAGGCCAGTGTCGGCGGCGCCGGTTGCCGCCGACCAGTGCGGTCCGTCACGGAAGACCTCACGCAGGCGCGCGCGCAACGGGGCCAGTTCGCCCTGCCCGCCCCAGCGCGCCTGCTGCAGGTCCAGCAATACCTGGCGCTGGGCCGCGTCATCCAGCCGGGCGATGACCTGCTCGATGCGTTTCACACCGGCCATCGCACACAGCCGTGCCTCCACCTGGTCGAAGCCTTCACCATCCAGCGCACGGCGCAGTTCGGCCAGGCCCGCGCGTCCGCTCACTACGGTCGGCACAGAGGGCGTGCCGGCTGCAGGCGCCGCCACACGCGGGCGTCGGCCTCGCTGCCAGCCCCACAACAGGGTCAGCAGCCACAGCAGCGCCAGGCCAATGGCCGCCGCCATCCATGGCCACGGTCGCTCGGACAGGCCGCTGGCGCGTGGATCGGTCGCGGCGATACGCCCATCCTGTCCATCGCTGCCGGGCAGCGCGGCAGCGGTGTCGATCGGTGGCAGCGCTGCCGGCGAGGCAGTGGCGGCGCCGGTACCGGCCGCAACGGCCAGCGTCAGGTCCGGCAGCTTCGCTTCCTGTGCCTTGCCGTTGCGCACATCCCACCAGGGCAGGTGTGGTCCCGGCACCACCAGCGAACCCGGCTGGCGCGGCACAATCGAATAGCGGCGGGTGATCTTCAGGCGCGGCGTGCTGCCGTTGAAGGTCTCTTCGTACTGTGCCGGTTCGGCGAACACCTGCGCGTTGGCGCCGACATCCGGCACCGGCAGGTCGGTGAACTGTGCTCGGGTCGCGCCTTCGGCAACCGCTTCGACCACCACGTTGGCTGCCTCGCCGGTACGGGCACTGGTGGGCGCGCTGGTGTAGCGCAGCTGCAGGCTCTGCAGGGGCAACCACGGCTGCGGCGCCTGTGCCGGCTGTGCCTGCACCTGCAACGTGCGGTCTGCGCCGGTGGCATTCATGCGGCCATCGCCGCCCCCGAAGAAGTCATCGAAGAAACCTCCGGCGCTGCGCCCGCTGAAACGCGCACCGGACAGCCGCAACGCGCCGCTGCGCTCGGGGATCAGCAGGAAACGTCGTTCGACCACGTTGTAGCGGCGCCCGTTGACCTGGCGTACGTCGGTGCGGTCATCGCCCACCCGCTGCAACGACGCGCCCGCCGGGGTGTCCAGCACCAGCTCGCCGGAGGCCAGCTGCGAGGCGAAATACAAGCGCACCACCACGCCCACGCTCTGCTGCACGTACGGCGTATCGTCATCGACAACGGTCTCGATGAAGGCCATCGCATTGCTGTCAGGTCCGGCCACGGCGGCCGCATCGACCTGCAGCGTCAGCGGCGCGGTTCGCGCACTGCCCACCTGCAGGCCCGGTACCACCAGCGCACCGCTGCGCCGGGGGGTCAGCGCCACGCCATACAGGTTGCGCTGCTGCATGCTGCCATTGCTCCATTCCACCTGGCGGCTGCTGGTCTGGCCGCTCAGGTCGAAGTCGGTGCGCAATGGCGTGAAGTCGGGAGCGCCCTGATCGCTCTCGACATTGAGGGTGACCGTATCACCCATCGCGATGCGGTCGCGATCCAGCCAGGCGCGTGGCTGCGCCCAGGCCAGCAGCGGCAGCCACAGCAACAGCGCCGCCAGTACCGGCCGTGACCAGTGCCCGTGCATGTTGATCGCGCGCGTCATCGCCCTTCCCTCTTCCTGCGTTCGTTTTCCAGCTGGAACTTGGCCCGCAGCAACGCGCCCGGATCATCCGGCACACGCCGCATCCACGCTTCCACCGCCTGTCGCTCCTCGCGCTCGCGCGGCGTGAGGCCCTCAGCCCCCGGTACGGGTTTGCCGTCCTTGCCAGCCTCGCCTTCGCGTGCCTGCTGCATCGCCTGCTGCATGCGCTGGCGCTGCTGCTCATCGGCCTGGGCCTGTGCCTTGGCATCCTCCACCTGTGGTGGCGCCTGCTGGCCATCGCGGCCGCGCTCGCCGGGTCGTGGGCTCGACGGGTTCTTGTCGTCACCCGCCTTGGGCTGCCCCTGCTGGCCCGACGGCGGCTGGCCCTGGCCGGGATTCTGCTGGCCCTGCTGCGGCTTCTGGCCCTGCGGGTTATGCTGGCCCGGGGTACCGTTCTGCTGCTTCTGCTGCCCGCTCTGCGGTGGCTTCTGATGATCCTGGCCTTTGCCACCGGACTGCCTGCGCTTGCGCGCGGCATCGACCACGGCACGGTTGGCGACCGCATCGGCCATGCCGGGATGCAATGCCAGCGCGCGGTCGTAGGCGGCGATCGCTTCGTCGTAGTTGCCTTCGCGTGCCAGCGTGTTGCCCAGGTTGTACCAACCGGCATCGTTGTCGATGCCTTCGAAGCGTTTGCGTGCAGTGGTGAAGTCGCCGTTGCGGTAAGCCTGGACCCCCTCGGCCAGGCGCTGATGCTGCGCCTGGTCGCTACGCTTCCACAGCGTGCCCTGCGCGGGTTGCGAGGCCTGCGTCGCAGGTGCCTGCGCCTGCGCGTCATTCATCCATGGCACGAGGCCGACCGCGAGCACCGCCGCCAGCAGCGCACGACGGCGGAAGGCCAGCAATGCCAGCAGCATCACCGGCGGCAGCAGCCAGAAGCCTTCGTCACGCCACTGCTTGCCTTCGCCCGGCCGCTGCGCCGCCGTGCCTTCGCGCGCGTCGAGTACACCGAGCGCACGCAGATCGCTGTCATCGGCGGAGATGCGTGCATAGCGGCCGCCGCCTGCAGTGGCCACCGCGCGCAGGCTGCCCTCATCCAGCGCAGCCTGGCGGATCTGCCCGCTGCCATCGCGGTAGGCCGCACCGGCAGGCGTGCCCAGGCCCAGCACCGACACCTGCAGGCCCAGGCTGCGTGCCTGCGCTGCCGCCAGTGCAGCTTCACCATCCGCCTGGTCGCTGACCAGCAGGATCTGCCCCTGCAGCGCACCAATCTGCCGCATCAGCCGTGTTGCCCAGTCGATGCCGCGGTCGGCACGCTGGCCATCGCGCGGCATCACGTCCGGCGACAGCGCATCCAGATACAGCGCGACGTTGCTGCCGTCGTCGGTCAGCGGCGCCACGGTGTAGGCATCATCGGCATACACCACCAGGCCCACCTGCCCGCCCTGGCGCGCGCGCAGCAGCTGGCCCACTTTCGCGCGCGCCTGCAGCAGGCGCGACGGTGGCAGATCGGTTGCGCTGATCCGGCTGGACAGGTCCAGTACCACCAGCAGCGGTGCGCTGGCCTGGAACATCGGCTGCGCCTGCTGCCGCCAGCTCGGCCCGGCCATCGCCAGCGATGCCAGTGTCCAGCCCAGCAGCAGCGCCCATGGCAGGCGCACGCGACGCTTCGCACCGGCGGCCAGCAGATGTGGCAACAGATGTGCATCCACGGCCTGCCGCCACGCATCACTGCGTCGCTGCCGGTACAGCGCCAACGCGATGATCAGCGGCAGCGCCAGCAGTGCCCACAACCACTCGGGCCGCAGGAAGTGCAGCGCGTTCCAGTCGGGAAGATTCGAAGCAAACGCGATCATCGGCGACGCTCCGGCCACAGCCAGGCCAATGCGCCCAGCAGCAATGCCAGGCCCAACGGCCACGCATAGCGTTCCTCGCGAGGGCGCAGGCTCGGGCCCTTTGCGGCCACTGGCTCCAGGCGATCAAGCTCGGCATAGATGCCGGCCAGCTGCGCGGTATCACGCGCGCGGAAGAACTGGCCGCCGGTCATGCTGGCGATCTTCTTCAGGGTGGCCTCATCGACCGGATCCTGGTCGGTGGAAATCGGAATGCCGAACAACCGCATGCTGCCATCGCCGCCAAATGCGACCGTGTGGATGCGCACGCCCTCGGCGCGCGCCACTTCCGCGGCGCGCAGCGGTTCCAGCACACCGGCATTGCTGACACCATCGGTCAGCAGGATCAGCACGCGCTGTCCCTCCGGCTGGGTGCGCAGGCGCTTGACCGCCAGGCCGATGGCATCCCCGATGGCGGTCTCGCGCCCGGCCAGCCCGACCACGCTGTCGCGCAGCTGGTCGCGCACGCTGGCCAGGTCCGCAGTCAGCGGCGTGAGTGTGTAGGCGCGGTCGCCGAAGATCAGCAGGCCGACGCGGTCGCCCGCACGACGATCCAGGAAGTCGGCAAGCACGGCCTTGGCTGCGGTCAGGCGATCGACCGCCTGGTCGCCCAGCACCATGTCGCCCTCGCCCATGCTTCCGGACACGTCCATCGCCAACATCATCTGTCGGCCCTGCTGCGGGGGCGTGATGGCGTCGCCCAGCTGCTGCGGTCGCGCCAGCGCGATGCACAGTGCACACCACCCCAGCCACAGCAGCAGCGTGCGCAGCCACGACACGTCGACGCGGCCACCACCGGACAGCGCTTCCAGCTCGGCGGCAGCGTAGGGGACGCGTAGTGCAGCACCCGGCGCTGCACGACGCTTCCACCAGCGCATCAGCAGCGGCATCGGGAGGGCCAGCAGGGCCAACGGCCACGCCAGCTGCAGGTCCGGCCATGGCCAGTAACTTGCCAGCAGGTTCATCGGCGGCGCTCCAGCAGCATCGCCAGGTAGCGTTCGCGGGCCCAGCTGCGTATGGCCGCCACGTCGCGGTTGTCGACGCGCGGGCGATAGGCGCCTTCGGCCAACAGGCTGCGGTGGTCATCGGCCAGCGTGCGCTGCGGGTCGAGGCGTTGCCACCAGGCGTCATCGCGCAGCGATTCACTGCCCGGCCGTGCATGGCGTGCGGCACGGCGCAGCAGTCCGGCGATGGCCGCCAGTTCGGCCGCAGCGTCGGGGGCGGTTGCCAGTTCCTGATCGAACAGCTGCAACCAGCGCTCGCGACGGCGGCGACGTCGCCACATCACCACGGCGATCACCAGCAGCACCAGCACGACCACCGCGCCGATCATCAGGTAACCGGGGGCTGGCGGCCACCATGACGGTGCCGGCGGCAGCTGCACATCGCGCAACGGCAGCGCGGCGCTCATGCCGGCACCTCGGTCGGCGACGGCGCCAGCCAGGCGTCGCTGGGCGCATCGGAGGACAGCACCTGCACGTCGACGCGGCGCGCGCCGAGCTGGTGCCGCAGCTCCTGCAGCGGCTCGACAAAATGCGCCCGCCAGTGCGCCTGCACTTCGCTGCGGCGCAGGTCGAGACCGATGCGCTGCTGCGCGGTCTGGAACTGCAACGCCGCCGACGGTGGCTGCAGCTCCAGTGGATCGACCAGCAGCACCAGGCTGAGGTCGTGATGCTGGGCCAGCGCGCTCCAACGCGCGGGCGGAATGCGGATGGCCTGCTGCGGATCGGCCAGCACCAGCATGCGCGCGCCTGGGCGCAGCACGCGGCCGGCATGATCCAGCGCGCGCTCCAGGCCCAGATCATCGGCCGGCGGCTGTGCGTACCAGCGGGTCAGCGCGTCGAGCACGCGCAGCACTCCGCGTGGCCCACCCGCGGGGGTGATCGGCGCTTCGCGGTCGCTGCCACGCAATGCGCCCACGCGGTCGCCACGGCGCTGCGCCGACCACGCGGCAACCGCGCCGGCACGGGCGGCCTGCACCGATTTGAAGCGAACGCGCGTGCCGAAATACAGCGCCGGTGACGTATCGGCCACGATCAGGCTGACCCGCTCTCGCTCGGCCTGGAACAGTTTGGTATGGGCGCGGCCGGTGCGCGCCGTCACGCGCCAATCGATGTGGCGCGCGTCGTCGCCGGCCACGTATTCGCGCGACTCGGCGTACTCCATGCCGCGGCCGCGCAGCGGGGATGGTGCCTGGCCCGCGTTGCCGGTGCGGCCACGGCGCGGCGGCGGCGGACGCTGTGCCAGCCGGCGCAGCGCGACCAGTTCGGCCAGCTGCGGGCGCAGCCCGTCACCTTCGAGCGCAGACGGTGCCTGTTCCAGGGATGGATCGGTCATGCGCAGGCTCAGGGTGCCGGCACCCGGGCCAGCAGCTCCTGCACCAGGCGCTCGCCGTCCCAGCCTTCGGCGGTGGCTTCATAGCTGGGCAGCACGCGATGGCGCAGCACGTCGGCGGCGACCGCGCGCACGTCGTCGGGGGTGACGAAGTCACGGCCAGCCAACCACGCCCGCGCGCGGGCGCAGCGTTCCAGTGCGATGGAACCGCGCGGGCTTGCCCCCCATGCGATGCGGCGGCCGAGGCCGGCGTCGTAGCGCGATGAATCGCGCGAGGCCAGCACCAGTTCGATCAGGTAGCGCTCCAGTGCCGGTGCCATGTGCAGGTCCAGCACTTCGCGGCGGGCGTCGAACACGTCCTGCATCGGCATCTTGTCTGGCGCCGGCGCGGCCTCACCCAATGCGCCGCGGGCACGCTCACGGGCCAGCCGCAGGATCTCCGATTCGGCGGCCTGGTCCGGGTAACCGATGCGCACATGCATCAGGAAGCGGTCCAGCTGCGCTTCCGGCAGCGGGAAGGTACCTTCCTGCTCGATCGGGTTCTGCGTGGCCATCACCAGGAACAGCGGCGGCAGCGCATAGGTATGGCGGCCAACCGTGACCTGGCGCTCGCCCATGGCTTCCAGCAGCGCCGACTGCACCTTGGCCGGCGCACGGTTGATCTCGTCGGCCAGCAGGATCGGGTGGAAGATCGGGCCAGGCACGAACTCGAAGCGGCCCTCCTGGGGGCGCCAGATCTCGGTGCCGGTGAGGTCGGCCGGCAGCAGGTCGGGCGTGAACTGCACGCGGGCAAAGTCTGCTTCCAGGCGCGAGGCCAGTGCACGGATCGCCGTGGTCTTGGCCAGGCCCGGCGCGCCCTCCACCAGCAGGTGGCCGTCGGCCAGCAACGCGATCAGCAGGCGTTCGACCAGGGCCGCCTGGCCGACGATCTCGGTCGACAACGCATCGCGCAGCTGGGTGAACGCCGCATGCAGGCGGGAAGTGGCCGGCGCGGGCGGCGGCGAGACGGTTTCGGGCATCGGCGGTGGCAGGTTCATGGGGGCCTTTGACCGGCGCGGGACGGCACGGGTTCCCGACATCATCGCAGGGTGCCTTGCGATTGGCATCAAGAACGGCTGAACAGCGCATCCACGCAGGGCGTGGATCTACCCGCGGAAACGAGGAAGGGCCGCACAGGGCGGCCCTTCTTCGAAGACTTCGGAGCGATGGCTCAGTTCTGCTTGGCCACGCGCAGCACCTTCGGGGTGACGAACACCAGCAGTTCGGCCTTGTCCTTGTTGCGGCCGCGCTTCTTGAACAGGTTGCCCAGGAACGGCACGTCGCCCAGGAACGGCACCTTGCTGATGCTGTTGCGATCGGTGAATTCGTAGACGCCACCGATCACCACGGTCTGCCCGTCCTCGACCAGCACCGCGGTATTGACTTCGCGGCGGTTGATCGACGGCACGGTGCCGTAGCCTTCCAGCTGGATCAGCTGGTCGACTTCGTCCTTCTTCACCTGCATGTTGAGGAACACGCGGTTGTCGTTGGTGATGGTCGGGGTGACCTTCAGCTCCAGCACCACTTCCTTGAACTGGACGTTCGGCGTCGCCACGCCGCCAGCGGTACCACCACTGATGGTGACGTAACCGATCTCCTTGCCCTGCTTGATCATCGCTTCGCGCTGGTTGGTGGTGACCACGCGCGGGTTGGAGATCACCTCGCCTCGCGATTCCTGCTGCATGGCCGACAGCTCCACATCCAGCAGGTAACCGGCATTGAGGATCGACAGTGCCAGCGAACCCGGGTTGCTGGCGGCGGCCACCGGCAGGTTCCAGTTCAGGCCACGGGTGATCGCCGAGCCGGACTTCACCGGCGGCGGGCCGACCCGGCCACCGGCTTCCCAGTCACGCTCGGCCTTGGCGTTGGCCAGGTCGGTCGTCACCTGCGACTCGCGGGTCTTGGCGTTGGCATCCAGGCTGCCGCTGAAGTACACGTTGTCGCGGCTGCCGCTGACACCGAACTTCGCACCCAGTTCGCGGGCGAAGGTATCGGTGGCGATGACGATGCGGCTTTCGATCAGCACCTGGTCGACCGGGCGGTCGATCACGTTGATCAGCTCGCGCATGCGCGCGATCTTCTTCGGGATGTCGCTGATCATCAGCGTGTTGGTGCGCTCGTCGGCCACGATGCGGCCGCGCGAGGACAGGAAGCCACTGTCTTCCTGCGACGAGCTGCCCGAACCACCGCCGCTGCCACCACCACCACTGCCACCGATGCCCTTGGCCTCGGTCAGCGCTTTGAAGATCTGCGTAGCGCTGTGGTAGTTGATCTGGATGTAGTCGGTCTGCAGGTCTTCGCGGTTCTCGATGGCGATGCGCGCGTCTTCCTTCTCCTGCTCGAACTTGGCCAGTTCGGCCTGCGGCGCCACCCAGATCACGCTGCCGTCGCGACGCTTGTCCAGGCCCTTGGCGCGCAGCACGATGTCCAGCGCCTGGTCCCACGGCACATTGACCAGGCGCAGGGTCACATTGCCCTGCACCGAGTCGGACGCAACCACGTTCAGGTTGGACTCCTCGGCGATCAACTGCAGCACGGTGCGCACCGGCACGTCCTGGAAGTTGAAGGTCACCGGCTTGCCGGTGAAACCGCGCTGGCCGACGGCCTTGGCCGCCTGGGTGACGCTGCCGGCAGTGACCGCGCCGACGGCGGCCGGGGCCTGCCGCGGGCTGATCTCGACCACGTACTCATTGCCGCTCTGGTACGCCAGCGACTCCACTGCACCGCCGGTGCTCAGCACCAGCTGGGTACCGGCACCGGACGGCTTGGCGTCGATGCGCTGTACCGGCGTGGCGAAGTCGGTGACGTTCATCGGCTTCTGCAGGTTGGCCGGCAGTCGGGCATTGCCGACGTCGACCACGACGCTGTTGCCCTGCGTGCGCAGGTCAGGGATCGCGCCCTGCCCGTCGAACTGCACGATCAGGCGCCCGGCGCCGTCATCGCCACGCTTGAAATCGATCTTGGCCACCGACAGGCCTGCCGGCGCAGCGGCCGGTGCCACGGTGGCGCCCACCGGCTTTTCCGCCGGTGCGGCAGCCAGCGCCGGAGCGCAGGCCAGCATCAGCGCGACTCCCAGCGCGCTGACACGGTTCAAGGTAGAGCGCCGGATGGGACGCAGCCCCTTGGCTTGGTGAAAGGTCATCGTGCTATCCCCAGTAAACGATCATTGATCTTCAAGCGAGAGCGTTGCCGGCCGTTCCAGCCAGCCACCCGCGCCATCCGGCACCAGTTCGATCAGCTCCACGCGGTCTTCGAAGACCGCCGTGACCCGCCCGTCGCTCTGCCCCAGGTAACCGCCCGGGCGAACCCGGTAGGTGACCTTGTCCGGCCCCATCACCAGCGCCACGGTGCCTGCACCGGTACCGATGGTGCCGACCATGTCCAGCGCATCCAGCGGGAAGCCTTCCAACGGCTCCTTGCGCCGGTTCGGGTCCGGTCGCAATCCGCCGTTCCCCTGCTGCGGATTGGTCCAGGCATCGGTGAACGGATCGCGCATGCCCTGCGCGGAGTATTCAAAGGTCTCGAACTGCTGCATCACCGGCAGCGGCTCCAGCGGTTGCGCCGGTCGCGCGCGCTCGCCTTCCACCCACTTCTCAAGGTTCGGTGCGTCGCCGGGCGTGCTGGTCACGCCACGGCCGCAACCGGCCAGCAGCAGTACAGCCAGCACCATCGCACCACGTACGGTCTGCGCGCGCATCACTTCTTGCCCTCCTTGCCAGCGTCGGCCGCCTGCTGCGCCTGCACTTCGGTCTCGTCCAGGTAACGGTAGGTCTTGACCGTACCGGACAGTTCCAGTGCACCGCTGCGGACGTTGCCGCCGGTCTTTTCCTTGGGCTTGAGGTTGATGTCATGCATGGTCAGGATCACCACCCGCGGCAACGAGGCCACGCCACTGACGAATGCGCCGAACTGGTGGTAACTGCCCACCATGCGCAGCTTGATCGGCTTCTCGGCGTAGAACTCCTTGATCTGCTCCTGCTCCGGCTCAAACAGCTCGTTGGTCAGGCCGCTGGACAGCGCGGTCTGCGAGATGTCGATGATCAGGTCGGGCATTTCGGTCTTGCTCGGCAGCTGCCGCAGCATCTGCTGCAGCACCTGCTCCATCTGCGCCAGCTGCTGCTTCAGTGGCTCCAGGTTCACCGCGCGTTCCTGCTGCTTGGTGAACTCGGTGCGCAGCTCGACTTCCTTCGATTCCAGGCCGGCCAGTTCTTCGCGCTTGCCGCTGATCAGCAGCATCCACGCCACGAACATGATGACCAGCGCCAGCAACGAGCAGAAGACGATCTTGGCCTTCTGCGGCCAGTTGCCGATGTCGTTGAAATCCAGGTTCTTGATGTCGATCTTCTGGCTCATGCGCGGTCCCCCTGCAGCAGCGCATTGAAGGCCTGCGGCGGCTGCGCCAGGCGGCTGCCCTCAGGCTTCGGGGCGGGTGCCGGGGCCGGCGCGGCGGCCGGAGCGGCCGGTTGGTTCGGCTTGGCCGGCGGTGCAGCGGCCGGTGCAGCGGGAGCCGCTGCCGGCTGGCCCGCTGCCGGAGCCGCAGGCGTCGCGGCACCCGGACCTGCGGCCAACGGAGCCACCGGTGCGGGCGCAGCCGTCGCCACCGACCCATCGGCGTTCAGGCCCGGCGTCGCCGAGACCTCTTCGCTCTGTGCCGGCAGTTTCACCTTGACCACGAACACGTAGGGCAGCGCCTTGATGTCGGCCAGCGGACCGACCTTGCCATCCTTGTCCTTCTCCGGGTCACGCGCTTCGATGATCGACAGCTCCGGATTGGTCATCCAGCCGGAGGTCTCCAGGTTGCGCATGTAGGCCGAAACGCGGGCGTTGGACTGGGTGCGGCCTTCCAGCGTCAGCACATCCCCTTCCTGCTTCAGCGCGGTCAGCACCACGCCATCGGGAATGGTGCGTACCAGCGCGTCGAACAGGTGGACCATCTGCGAGCGCTTGGCCTGCAGTTCCTCGATCACCTTCTTGCGGGCCAGCAGGCGTTCCTTCTGCGCGTCGAGGCGATCGATCTCCTTGTTCTGTTCCTTGACCTTCTCGATCTCGGCTTCCAGATAGGCGTTGCGGTCCATCTGGCCGCTCACCTGGCGGTCGTAATAGAACCAGATCATCAGCGACAACAGCAGGCCACCGACAGCGGCCATGCCCAGCATTGCGTAGAACTCGCGCTGGCGTTGCTTGCGCCGCTCGGCGCGCCAGGGCAATAGATTGATGCGTGCCATCAGTCGAAGCTCCTCAGCGCCAGACCGGTCGCGATCATCAGCGCGGGGGCATCCTGGGCCAACGCATGCGCGTTCACCTTCGGCCCCAGGGTCATCTGCGCCAGCGGGTTGGCGACCACGGTCGGCACGCCCAGCTGTTCCTCGACCATCTCCGGCAGGCCACCGAGCACGGCGCAGCCGCCGGCCAGCACGATGTGATCGACGCGGTTGAATTCGCTGCCTGCATAGAAGAACTGCAGCAGGCGGCTGATCTGCTGGACCGTGGCTTCCTTGAACGGCTCCAGCACTTCCATTTCGTAGCTTTCCGGCAGGCCGCCCTGGCGCTTGGCCAGCCCGGCTTCCTCGTAGCTCAGGCCATAGCGGCGCATGATCTCGTCGGTCAGCTGCTTGCCACCGAACACCTGCTCGCGGCTGTAAAGGCTGCGGCCGCCGCGCAGGACATTGAGGGTGGTCATGGTGGCGCCGATGTCGACCAGCGCAACCACGCCGTCGATGGACACCGGCAGCTCGCTGGCGACCAGGGCGTAGGCGTTCTCGACCGCAAAGGCCTCCACGTCCATCACCTTGGCCTGCAGGCCACCGAGCTCCAGTGCGGACTGGCGCAGCTCGACATTCTCCGAACGCGACGCGGCCAGCAGCACCTGGACCATCTCCGGGTTGTTCGGGATCGACCCGATCACCTCGAAGTCCAGGTTCACTTCCTCGATCGGATACGGAATGTAGTTGACCGCTTCCAGCTCGATCTGGGCTTCCATGTCGTTTTCGTCGAGATCGGCCGGCATCGGGATCACCTTGGTGATCACCGCCGACCCCGCGACGGCGGCAGCGGCCAACTTGGCCTTGCTGCCTGAACGGTTCATCGCCCGGCGGATGGCCTCACCGACGGCCTCCACTTCGACGATGTTCTTCTCCACCACCGCATTCGGCGGAAGAGGTTCCACAGCGTAATGTTCCACGCGGAAACGATTGCCGCTGCGGGACAGCTGCAAAAGCTTTACCGCAGTCGAACTGATGTCGACGCCTACAAGCGGCGACTGACTTTTTGGGATGAGCCCCACGGTTTCTCCCCTGCCGACGGGCACTTGGACGCAAGACCTGCGTCCGAGCATTAATAACGTATTCTTAGCAAATGGCAACGGCCCTGCTGTGAAATCCCTCACGGATTCACCATGCAGCCCCTGACTGTTCCCCTTGCGCTCCCCGGTGCCGACCCCAGCCGCCACCTTGCGTAATCTATACTCTGCGACCACGAAATTCGCAATCGGAATCTGAACCCGATGACTCGACTCCGCCGCTGGCTGCGCTGGATCTTCCTGATTGTCCTGGTCCTGGCGCTGATCGGCGCGGCCGCCGTGGGCGGTCTGTACTATGCCGTTTCCTCCAAGCTTCCCGACGTGCAGACCCTGCGCGACGTGGAAATGCAGGAGCCGATGTACGTCTACGCTGCCGACGGCAAGCTGATGGCGGTGTTCGGCGAGACCCGGCGCACCCCGGTCACCATGAAGGACGTGCCCGAGCGCCTGAAGCAGGCCTTCCTGGCCACCGAGGACGCCCGCTTCTACGAACACGGCGGCGTGGACTACATGGGCATCGGCCGCGCGGTCTGGCTGCTGGCCACCACCAACGACAAGCGCGTGCCGGGTGGCTCCACCATCACCCAGCAGGTCGCCCGCCAGTTCTTCCTCAGCTCCGAGTACAGCTACACCCGCAAGCTGGCCGAGATCCTGCTGGCGCGCAAGATCGAGTCCGAGCTGAGCAAGGACGAGATCTTCGAGCTGTACCTGAACAAGAGTTTCTTCGGCAACCGCGCCTACGGCGTGGCCGCTGCCGCCGAGTTCTATTACGGCAAGAAGCTGAACGAGCTGGACCTGGACGAGATGGCCTCGCTGGCCGGTATCCCCAAGTTCCCGTCGTCGGGCAACCCGATCTCCAACCCGGAACGTGCCCGCCAGCGCCGTGACAACTACGTGCTGCAGCGCATGGCCGACCTGAAGTTCGTCAGCCAGGCCGAGGCCGACGCGGCCAAGGCCGTGCCGATGCACGCCACCGCGCATGAGCCGCCGGTGCAGGTCGATGCACCCTACGTGGCCGAGCTGGTGCGCCAGGAAATGATCGCCCGCTTCGGCGGCGACGTGGTCAACAAGGGCTACCACGTCACCACCACGATCGACTCCACCCTGCAGACCGCTGCCAACCTGGCCGTCCGTGATGGCCTGCTGCTGTACGACCACCGCCACGGTTGGCACGGCGTGGAGAAGCAGGTGCAGCTGGGCGCTGGCGACGATACCGCCGCGCTGGCCGAGCACCTGCGCGGCATGTACGGCCAGGCCGGCCTGCTGCCGGCAATCGTCGCCAGCACCGCTGCCGATGGCAGCGCCACGGTGGTGCTGGCCAACCGCACCGAGATCGTGCTGCCGGCCGGTGCCGCCAAGTGGACCAACAAGACCCCGGGCAAGCTGGTGCAGCGCGGCGACATCGTGCGCGTACGCGCCGGTGCCAAGGAAGGGGAGTGGCTGCTGGACCAGATCCCGCGCGGCCAGTCCGCACTGGTCTCGCTGGATGCCCACAGCGGCGCGCTGAAGGCGCTGGTGGGTGGCTTCAGCTTCTCCGGCAACAAGTTCAACCGCGCCACCCAGGCCCGCCGCCAGCCGGGTTCGAGCTTCAAGCCGTTCGTCTACGCGGCCGCTTTCGACAAGGGCTACAACCCGGCCTCGATCGTGCTCGACGCCCCGGTCGTGTTCCGCGATCGCCGCGGCAAGACCTGGGCCCCGCAGAACGACGGCGGCCGCTTCCGCGGCCCGATGCGCCTGCGTGAAGCGCTGGTGCAGTCGCGCAACCTGGTCTCGGTACGCCTGCTTGATGGCATGGGCGTGGACTACGCGCGCAAGTACATCAGCGAGTTTGGCTTTGCCGAATCGGAGCTGCCGCCGAACCTGTCGATGTCGCTGGGCACTGCATCGCTGACCCCGCTGTCGGTGGCGCGTGGCTACGCGGTGTTCGCCAATGGCGGCTCGCGCGTGGATACCTGGCTGATCGACCAGGTCAATGACCGCGACGGCAACCTGGTGTTCAAGGAAAACCCGGCGCTGGCCTGCCGCGACTGCGCCGGCAGCAGCGATCAGCCGGTCAACCAGGTGGTGGATGGCTTCAACTTCGGCGCCCCGGCTCCGAAGGTGGACCCGGCCGCTGCGGCCAAGGCCGAAGCCAAGACCGAAACTGCCGCCGCTCCGGCCAACCCGGATGCCCGCACCGCTCCGCGCGCGATCGACGCCCGCACCGCCTACCAGCTGGTGTCGATGATGCGCGACGTGGTCCAGCGCGGTACCGGTGTGCAGGCCAAGGTGCTCGGCCGCGAGGACGTGGGCGGCAAGACCGGCTCCACCAACGACCATCGTGACGCCTGGTTCTCCGGCTTCGGCGGCCCGTACGTAACCACCGTGTGGGTGGGCCGCGACGACTTCCGCTCGCTGGGCTACCGCGAGTACGGCGGCAAGGCGGCGCTGCCGATCTGGATCGACTACATGCGCACCGCGCTGAAGGACACCCCGATCGCGCAGAACGAGCCGCCCAGCGGCATGGTCCAGGCCACGCTCAACGGCGCGACCGAGTGGGTGAAGGTGGAAGACATGGATCGCCTGACCGACTACGACCTGAACCTCAATACGCCACAGGCCGACGCCGCCGCGTTCGATATCTTCTGAGGAAGGGTGCAGTGGGTGCCAACCGTGGGTTGGCACCGATGCGACTGTAGAGCCGAGCCCATGCTCGGCTCAGGGCCCCCGCGTAGAGCAGCCGAGCGTGGGCTCGGCTCTACATCCCCACCTTGAAATACCTACGCGGATGTCACATCCGTGCGCTAGTCTGTAGCCAGGTCGCAACAGGAGTCATCGCATGCATCGCGCCCGCCAGCATGCTGCCAGCCAGACCCGCGAGCGGCGCCACCGCCTCGCCCACGAAGCCGCCCGCCTGATGGCCGAAGGCGGCATCCGCGACTATCACCAGGCCAAGTTGAAGGCCGCCAGCCGGCTCGGCATCCACGACGATGCCTCCCTGCCCCGCAACACCGAGATCGAAGACGCCTTGCGCGAATACCAGCGGCTGTTCGCCGGGCCCCAGCACGGCAATGAACTGCAGCGCCGCCGCGAGGCCGCGATGCGCGCGCTGGAGTTCCTGCACGGCTTCGCCCCACGGCTGGCCGGCCCGGTGCTGGAAGGCACCGCCGATGCCAACAGCCCGGTGCAGCTTCACCTGCACAGCGACGACCCGGAAGCCGTGCATCGCTTCCTGGACGAGCACGGCATTCCCGCTGAATCGCGGACGCGCCGGCTGCGCATGGACCGCGAGCGCAGCCTGGACGTGCCGGTGTGGGTGTTCAGTGCCGAGGAGCTGACCTTTGACCTGGCCGTGCTGCCGTACGATGCGCTGCGCCAGGCGCCGCTGTCGCCGGTGGATGAGAAGCCGATGCGACGCGCGTCTGTCGCACAGCTGCGGCAGCTGCTGGCCGAAGCGGAGATCACCGCGTATATCGGCGGGTGACGGTTGCGCGGGTTCTGGTGGGTGCGGACCGTTGGTCCGCACGGTGCATCAGGCGTGCGGACACCTGGCCCAAGAGCAGCCGAGCATGGCTCGGCTCTACAGAAGACGCGCTACCTGCTTCATTCTTCTGGTGGGTGCGGACCGTTGGTCCGCACTGTGCATCAGGCATCCGGACACCTGACCGAAGAGCAGCCGAGCATGGCTCGGCTCTACAGAAGACGCGCTACCTGCTTCATTCTTCTGGTGGGTGCGGACCGTTGGTCCGCACGGTGCATCAGGCATCCGGACACCTGGCCCAAGAGCAGCCGAGCATGGCTCGGCTCTACAGAAGACGCGTTGCCTGCTTCCTTCTTCTGGCAGGTGCGGACCGTTGGTCCGCACGATGCATCAGGCATCCGGACACCTGACCGAAGAGCAGCCGAGCATGGCTCGGCTCTACAGGAGGTGCGTTGCCCTACCAGACATCATGGTGCTGCTCCTCCGTCTCATCGCCAAGCAGGCGCATCAGCCAGGGAGCTCCCACCCGCTGCGGGTACGCCATCATCATCCGCGCGTGCATGTTCTGCAGATCGCCCAGCAACCAGGTCTGGTTGTAGACATCGCCGAACGGATCGGACCACGCCGTCTGTATCCGCGCGCGCTCACCGCCGTTGAGGTTGGGCATCCTGTCCAGCGGCACCTCCAGCACCGGCTCCAGCGCCCGGTTGATGGCCGCGTTCTCCGCCTCCGCCGCACGCATGAGCTCCAGCCGATGGCTCACCTGCCAGCACGGGAAAGGGAAGCAGCTTCCCGTGGCATCGATGTACGCCGCGATGTCGGCCAGCATATGGGCCTTCAACTGCCACACCATCGCACTGTCAAGCAGCTGCCGCACCCGCAGTGTGCGCAGCGTACCGGCACGGACATCCTCCGGGGTGGTGAACGGCTCGCCCGGGGTTGGGCCGCCATGCCGCACCAGCACGATGCGATGGATCGCCTCCTGGGTGATGTTCTCCACGCGCAGCGCGGCGGCCTCCGGATGCACGCGCGGCGGCGGCACACTCGATACCCGCCAGGTGTACCAGGCCGCCAAGCCCACACCCGCCACGCACAGCAGGGCGAACAGCAGCCAGCGGTCCAGATTGCGGGTGTAGTAGTAAAAACGTGCCCGCCACAGATAGAACGTGCGGTAGCTGATGAACCGGCTTACCCATCGATACATTGCCATCTCCTCGGCAAGGGCCCCGGCGCGGCGGGGCGGATTACGCGCGTCACGCCGGGGCTGCATGGCTTACCAGCCGATGCCCACGCCGACACCCATGCTGCGTTCGCCGCTGTTGGTGAACGCCCCATTGAGGCTGAAGGTGGCCGAGCCCTTCTCGTTGAGCACACGCTGGTAGCCCACTGCCATCGCCGACTCACCCTCGCTGTAGCCCACGCCAGCGCCGAGGCGGTTGTAGGTGGCCAGGCCGGCGGTGTTCATCGCCATCGCGGTCTGCGCGCTGCTCATCGCCGCCATGCGGTTGAAGCGCTTGTCCATCTTGTCCAGGCGGCGTTCGAAGTTGCTGATCGCACCATCGGTGTACTCGTTGGCACGGGCCAGCATCTTCTCCAGTTCAGCGGTATCGACCTGGGGCTTCGGGGTGTCCTCCTTCTTCGTCTTCGGCTGCGGTGCAGGTTTCTCACCCTCGCCGACCGACGCCACCTGCTGGCCGCCTTCGGCCTGCGGCACCGGTGCTTCCGGTTCGGGCACTGAAGCCACCGCCATTGCCTGCGGCTGCGGCGCATCGATGCGCTGCTCGAGCCCATCCATACGACCGTTGAGCTGCTGCTGCATCGAGTGCAGCTGGCCGCCATTGACTGCATCACGGCTGCCGGCCGCGACCAGGCCATTGGCCACGTTGGAGATGACCATGCCGTGGGTTCCGGCCAGGGTGAGCTGGTTGAGACCGTCGGCGCGGACCGAGGGGGTGTCCTGGAACACGTTGCGCAGCTGGGACTCGACCTGGTTCACGCGCGAGGTGGTGCTGACCACTGCGCCATCCAGCGCTTCCAATGCGCCATTGAGCGTGGACTGGGACTGGCCCTGCACGGTGAAGCTGGGGCCGACGATGTTGCCGTTGGCATCGACTTCGCTGCCGAGGGCGGACAGTGCATCGCGCAGCTGGCCGACGGTGGCGGCGTTGTGGTTGGCGGTGCCGCTGGCGATGTTTACGAGGCGGCGCTTGATGCCAACACCGCCAAATGACGCAACTCCTTCCTCATCTGCCAGGGCACCGTTTCCAAGTGCCAGAGAGCCATGAGCTCCGCCTTCAACTCTTGCGGCAGCACCAATCGCGATACCCTCATTCGCACCGCCCGCGCCTCCACCGACCTGTGCACCGACACCCATTGCGAATCCATTCGCAGAGTCCACAGAGACAGTCGCCGCTCTACCAATTGCGGTCGAGTTCTTCCCCATGGCCTCCGCAAACGTCCCTACCGCAGTTCCTCCCTCCAGTCCCGTCTTTGCTGAATTTCCCAACGCAACGCCCGCCACACCCGCCTGGGCGCGTTCACTGAAGGGCGCTGACCCGATACTCACAAACTGTGCGACGTCCTCAAGTTCCGAAACACGGCTGTTGGTCTCATAGAGCTGACTTCCACGAACAACATCCGAACTGTCAGCCGACAACTTCGCCTCGGCCACGCCAGTCAAACGCGCACCGCCGAAATCAATCGGGCCGCTCGCATCCAATCCACGCATGGCCTGCTCGCGCATCTCCCGCTCCTTGCGCATGGCCTCCAGATCATTTCGATTCTGCGAGATCTTCTGCTCTGCGGCGTACAGCTGATTGCCCGTTACGGCATCACGGCTTCCTGGCGCTATCCGACCGTCAGCCAAGTTGGTCAGCACCATGCCATTCACGCCATTCAGCGCGATCTGGTTCATGCCATCGCCACGGGCCGAGGGTGAATCCTGGAAGATCGAGTTGAGCTGGCCTTCCACCTTGTCCGCACGGCGGCTTGAGGTGATGACGGCACCATCGAGCGCCATCAACGCATCCTCCACGGTGTTCTGCGCACCGCCTTGCACCGAGTAGGTCGGTGCAATGATGTTGCCGTTGGCGTCCATGCCTGCGCTGCCGCCTAGGGTGGCAAGGGAATCCTTCAGCTGGGAGACAGTGGTGGCATTGTGATCGGCGGTGCCACGATCAACGTTCACGAGACGGCGCTTGGTAAGGGAATTGCCAAATGATGCGGTTCCGCTTTCAGTCGCCTCTGAACCTGATCCTATCGAGACAGAGCCCGTAGCGCCGACTGACACCTTGGCGCCTGCACCAATTGCCATACCGCCGGCCGCTTCCACCCTGGAAGCTACGCCAAGTGCAAAGCCCCTCTCGGAATGTTCCGTAACCAGAGAGCCCCGACCAATTGCGACCGAGTTCATTCCCAGTGAGTTGGCAAAGGCCCCGATTGCCGTCCCGCCTTCGCTGAGCGGGCTGGCCTTGGCGGAATCACCAATCGCAACACCGAATCCCCCGGCCACAGCCCGTTCGCTGAACTCGTCAGTACCGAGCCCAACGAACTTCGATTGGCGCTCGATCATCGAGACCCGGGCATTAGTTGCGAAGAGTTGACGCCCTGATACAGCGTCAGCACTACTATCGGTCACCATGCCATCTGCAACGCCGCTGATCTTTCGGTCAACACCCATACTGTTGCGCACATCCAGCACGGTTCCGCTGTTCTTCTCGCCAAGACGGACATCGCCGTTGCCGGCGGTCTGGCTGACCAGTCCTTCCAGCGCGGTCGTACTGACCAACGCCTTGGCAGCGTCCGCCTTGGCAACCGTTGCATCGGCCTGCGCGGCCGTGGCCGCCTTCTCCACCGTAGCCACCTGCACGTTGGTAGCATTCAGCTGCCTGCCGTTCACAGCCTCATTGCTGCTGTCACCCAAGTCGCCGTCAGCCACACCGGCAACCTTTCGGCTGGCGTTGGTACTGTTGCGCACGTCCAGTACGGTACCGCTGTTCTTCTCGCCCAAGCGGACATTGCCGCTGGCGGCGGTCTCAGAGACCAACCCGGCGAGCGCGGCCGTCTCGGTCAGCGCCTTGGCGGCGTCGACCTTGGCGTCGTTGGCCGCCGTCTGCGCGCTCGTGGCCGTGTTCTGTGCAGTGGACACGGCCTGGTTGGTCGCGAACAGCTGATTGCCGGTGATGGCATCGGTACTGCCATTGCTGACCGCGCCATCGGCAATGTACTGGATCTTGCGCTTGGTGGCAGCGCTGCCCACCGAAACGGAGTTGACGGACGCCGTGACGGAGCCAGCACCCAGTGCCACCGCATTGTCATGGCGTGCGTTGGCCCGGTCACCCAGTGCAACGGCGCTGGTGTTGGCCGATACCGCAAGATTGCCCAGTGCGGTGGACCGCTGCGCCGTGGCTTTGCTCAGGTACCCCATTGCAGTGGCATGCTCGGCGGCCGCATTGGCGTCGCCGCCTACGGCGATGGAGAAGTTTCCGCTGGCAATGGCCCGGAAGCCCGTCGCGACCGCGCCATTTGCGCTGCGCGTGTTTGCACCGATGGAAACGCCGGCATTCTGGTTGTTCACCTTGTTGCCTTCTGCATCGACGCCGGCCAGCGCGTCGAATCCGAGTGCGACACTGCGACCGTTGTAGGCCTTGGCATTGTTGCCGATGGCGGTGCTGATACCGTAGCTGCCCGATTCTGCAACCGCGCCCTTGCCCAGCGCCAGGGTGGTGGCATCGATACGGTTGGTGGCCGACTGGGCGAGCGTACGGACGTCGGCAAGGTCTCCCTTTACGGTTCCCACTGCCGATTCCACTGTCCCCAGCCTGGAGTTCGTGGCGTTGAGCTGCCGGCCATTCACGGCATCCGTACTGCTTGTCGTCAACGTTCCATCAGAAACGCCACTCACTTTTCGCGTCGCCAACACTGCATTGCGCATGCTGACTTCCGTGCCGGTATTGCTGTTGGCAATACGCACTATGCCACTCGCGGAATCCTGCTTGATCAAGCCATCGACCCGCTCGTTCATCGCATGCAGTTGCTTGCCGGTAACGGCATCTGAGCTTGACGCCGTGATGCGGCCGTCTTCCACGTTCACAATCCGCCGTCGCAGCGTGGAACTGCCCACGGAAACAGTGTTCTTTTCGGTTGCGGAAGAACGCACACCCAGCGCAACTGCTCCTTGCGCGGCTGCCGACGCACCGTAGCCCAGGGCTACGCTATCAATGCGCGCCTCGGCGCCACCGCCTATGGCGATTGCACCGGTGTAGCCGGCCGTCCCGGCCTTCGCAGCAGCACCTATGGCGATTCCGGACGTGCCGCCGCCGGTATCGACCGAGGCTTTGCTGCCCAGGGCGACGCCATCAACGCCATTGGCAAATGCGTTCGCGCCCATTGCAACCGCATTCTCGCCCTGTGACAACGAGCCACTGCCGACCGCAAGCGCGTTCTGACGCGTTGCCGCAGCGCTGTTTCCGAATGCGGTGGAGCCGATTCCCCTGCCATAGGCATTTGCGCCTACAACCGTGCTGTGACCACCATTGGCAGTCGCGTTGTAGCCCACGGCAACACTGTCTACGCCGTTGATGTTGGCCTTGTGGCCCAATGCCGCGTTGTAGTTGCCAATGATCTGGGCCTTGGGACCAAAGGCAGCGTTCCAGGAGCCGTCGTTGTACGAACCTCCCCCCATGATCAGATAGTCCTTGGAGGTGGAGATCTTTGCATTGGCAGAGGTTCTTCCATCCTCACTTTGTCCTGACATGGGCACGCAATAGACGTCCGCCTTGTCCCAATCGAAGGGCGAACATCCCCAGTACATGCTGCCCGCGTTCGCGGAAATGGAGCCGGCCGCAGACATCGATAGTGGAATGACTAGTAGCCGGAGTCTTCTCGGCGATGAGGAACACTGCCTTGCGACAGCCAGCTCGCTCGCTACCACCCAGCACTGGCGTGCAGCATTCCAGATACGTCGATAGATTCGATTCATGGTCTTTCTCCTTAACAGTCTGCGGAAAAGGCATCCCGCGCCAGGCGCGGGACGCAGGGAGTGGATCAACTGGACTGGATGGCCACGTCCTGGACATGCTCGCGATAGCCGTCCTGGCTGAGCCGGTAGCGCAGGCGCAGCGAATTGCCCGGCTGCGGTTGGAACGGCAGGGTGAAATCGGCGTCCGGGTACAGGCTGTGCGAGAGGTCGTGCGGCGTGCAGACGCCGGCGGCCGTACATTCGGCCGCATGGACAATGCCCACGCGCAGGGTGCCGCTGTTGTGCAGCGTGTTGCCGCGAACACTCAGGTTGACCACGCCGTCGGCGGGCACCACGTTCACCAGCGCGCCCCACACCAGGCTGACGCCGACGTCGGCGTGCGCAGCGTCGTCGCTGCTTTCCAGTTCAGTGCCTTCCGGGCCGCGCACACCTTCGAAGTACACCCGGTATGCGGTTTCCTTCTGCACCGGCTGCAGGGGGATCAGCCGGATCAGGCGATTGCCACCGCCTGACAGCGCGAACTTGCCGGGTGTGATGGCAATGGCCGAATCGGCGACCTCGATATCCTGCTCCTGTTCGCGGGGCGTTGCCGGGTTATCGATGCGTCGCAGGCTGGCCTGTACATACTGCGGGCGGGTGGACTGCGAGTAGACGCGGATCTGCGCACCACGCTTTGTGTCCATCGCGGTTCGCATGGGGTGGATGGACAGGTTGGCGTGTGCTGATGGCGCAAGCAGCGCACTCAACGGCAGCATCCAGACGATCAGTTTGTTCATGGCAGGCTCCGTGTGGGATCAGGGTTTGGCGGTGGGTACGCGCAGTTCCACCGTCAGCTCGCCCTCGTAGAGACCGGGGCGCTTGCTGGCGACAGGGGTGGGAGGTGTCAGCAATGTCAGCGGCGTGGGCACGCAATAGACCGGCTGGCTGATGCCGGGCAGCATCACCAGGCGCAGTTCGGCGCTGTCGATGCCATGCAGCAGTTCTTCCACGCCATGCCGCATGCGGATATCGCGCCCGCCGTAGTTCAGGCTGACGTGGTAGTCCAGGCGCTGGCGGTCGTCGCTGCCACCATCGCGGTGCCAGACCGCGAAGTCGCTGCCGGGTGGCGGGCGCGGCCCGCTGTCGCGCACGGTGACGCCGAGGAACTCGCTCTGCGAGCCGAGGCCGTCGTAGAGGCACATCTCCAGCTGCTTGCGGCCGCCCACCATCTGCTTGATGGGGTCGTAGCGCAGGTCCATGTTGACCAGCGGCGCAATGGTGTCGAAGGCCGGGAAGTAGATCGAGATCGCGTCGTAGTCGGTGACGGTGAAATCGAAGTTGAAGGTGGCGGTGGCGACAGGAGCTGCGGCTGGGTCGGCCTTGATGTTCAGGCGCATCGTGGCCTTCCAGTGGCCTGCGACAAGTCGCGCCAGCTCAGCTTCTGACAAGGTCAACGCGGCGCCGGTACCAATTGCTTCGCCGGTACCGCAATAGTCCAAGCGTGATGCAAATAGCGGCCGGACCCCCGGTTGCCAGAAGTCACCCGTGCAACTGCGGTCGGTCATCGAACGCTCCAGATACCCGACCATGCGAATGTCGTTTCGTAGACCCGTTCTTTGCTCAACCAAGCGAATGACAACCTCCGAGGGAACGGTGAGCTCCCCTCCAATCCCTTCCGTCCGGCATCTGCCGAACTCTGGGTCCGTGAATGACCCACACACCACATGGATCTGCCCGTACTTCATCGCCACGTCATGACTGAACCCCAGCACCGTCCTCGGCGCCCACAGCTCCACGTCGCCGGGCACGGCCGAGCGGTCCCACGACATCACGATGTCCCGGCTCTGATCGGTGGGATGTGTCTCCGGCGGCCACTGCGCCCATGCCCGTGGCATCAGCACGGCCAGCGCGCACACCAGCATCAACACGAACAACACACGCCGGCTCATGGCGTTCCTCCTGCAGCAGCGGTCTGGGGCGTGGCAGCAATCAGCGCGCGTTCCTGCAGCAGCCGGGTGACGCGGGCCTGCTGGCGGATCTCCGCCGGCAGCTGGGCTATGGCCAGCGGTTCGCAGCGCACGGCGCCGACCAGCAGCACCACCTGGCGGCGCTCGCGCACCTGCAGCGGGCAGTGCAGCAGGCGGTCGTCCTGCAGCAGGTAGAGCGTTGTCTCGCGACGCGGGAAGTCGGCGACGAAGCCGCCATTGGCGCTGGTGCCGGGTACCGGCGCATTGAGGATGCGGGCGCCGCCCAGCGGCACGCCGGCAAGCGTGCGGGCGGTGCCGATGAAGGTATAGGTCACTTCGATCGGCACCGGCATGCGCATCAGCCGTCCTGGCGCCAGGAACATCGGGCGCGCACCGCCTGCGCCGCTCACGCGGATGGCGGCCATGCTGGTGTCGATGCTGGCGTCCTGCAGTTCGGCCCGGTGCGATTGGTAGGCGGCCAACGGCAGCAGCCGGCGCTCGCCGATCTGCAGCCGTTGCCGGCCCGCGCCGCTCACCTGCAGTTCGGCCGCCACGCCCTGCAGGTCCAGGTCATCGGTGGCGGCTACCTGTACCGCCAGCCCGGCGTCGGCGCCGGTGCCTGCGCCCCAGTAGGCACCGCGCCGGCCCAGCGCGAAGGCGGAGCTGTGCGTGCCGCTGTAAGCGGTCTCGCTGCGGCCATGCTGCTGGTAGTACGCCACGGTGGCGCCGGTCTGTCCGTAGCGGTTCTGCAGCTGCCCGCCCAGCGATGCGCTGTAGCGGTCGTTGTTGTTGGCGCGCAGCTCGGAGGTCAGCTCACGCAACTGCGCGTCCACCTCCTGGCGATAGCTCTGGCCGACGCTGTAGTTGATCTCCGGCCGCTGGTGCTGCGGCTGGCGCATGTCCACCGCATAGCGGCGCTGGCCGTTGCCAACATGGCTGCGCTGCAGGCGGGTGAAGCTTACGTTGAGGTAGATGCCACGGTCGCGCGTGCGGGTGTCACGGGCACTGTCGTGGCTGTGCTGCTGCCACAGGCCCAGCCGCGTGGAGACGCTGAAATCCTGCCAACGATGGCTGCGGCTGAAGCTGGCCTGCCAGGTGCGGCTGAGCTGCGGCTCACGGTGCGGTTGCAGCGGTTGCGGCGGCAGGAACGGATCCAGTGGCGCCAACGGATCATCGTCACCGGGACGGCTCCAACCGGTGCGCCAGGTCTGGCGCCGGGTGTACCCCAGGTACGCCGTACCACCGGCGATCGGCAGCGAGACCGATCCGCTGAGCGAGTTGGTGCAGCCCAGGCGGTCCCGTGCATCGGCCTCGAACTGGCAGGCCTTGCCGCGCATGCGCTGCTGGTAGATGTTCCAGGAGGCCTTGCGCCGGTATGACAGCTGATGCTGCTGGCCGTGGCTGCCATCGCTGCCGCGCATGCCGCTGAACGTTGCGCGCATCTCCTGCGTGGCCAGCACGCGGCGCAGGTCGATCCGCAGTTCGCCATAGCTGTGCCCGCCCAGGTGGGCGACGCCCGCAGTGGCCGCCAGATCGCGAGCCAATGGCACGCGCGTGCCGGCCACCGTTACCTGCTCACCATCGAAGCGGTCGCTGCGGCGCTCGTTGCGGCGGCCACCCTGCACGAACCACTGCCATTGGCTGTCGGTCCAATCGCCGCCCTTGTCAAAGGGGGCCTCTTCGGTACGCACCAGCACGCCATCCTCGTAGATGCGCATGCGCACCAGGTAGCTGCCGAACGGGAAGTTGCGGGTATCGATCTGGTTGATGCCGGCCTGCAGGTAGTAGGTCTGCAGCAGGCGCTCGCCGTCGAACACGTCCACGCGCGCATCGCGGGCGAGCAGGACCGTCAATGGCGAGGCCTGCACGGCAGCATCGCTGTCCACGTAAGCCTGGGTGGTGCCCACGCGGGCACCGTCGAAGCGGTCCAGCGGCAGCATGCTGAAACCGAAGGTGCCGCCCTGTGGGCTGGACAGGTTGCGGCGGTCCATGCGCCCGGCCTGCAGGTAGTACTGCTGGCCCAGGTCATGGCGGTAATAGACGTTGTCGAATTCGAAATGCGCATCGCCACCGTTGCTGCGGTAGCGCTGCTGGGTGAAGTACCAGTCGGCGGACATATGGCCCCGCTGGAACAGGCCGAGGACGCCGGTGCCGCGCGCACTGAACGACTGGTAGTCGCGCCCACCGGTGAGGTTGAGCACCTGCTGGTGCAGGAAAGCGTTCTCGGCATTGCTGCTGAGCGCGTGGAAGCGTTCCGCGGCGGGCTCGCCACCGATCCACTTGCGCGCCACGAACAGGCGCACGGCGCCCTCGCCTTCGTCATACAGCGCGCGCGCGGCCGCAGGGTCTTCCGGGGGATCCAGATAGCCGCAACCGGCCTCGGCGCCACCGAAGCGGCAGGCCAGGTGGCTGTTGCGTGGCAGCGGCTGCGACAGCGCCGGCAGCAGCGCGGCCTGCGCCTCGGCGGGCAGGTCCAGTGCCTGCAGCACGCGCGCGGGATCTTCCAGCTGCACATGCTCCAGGGTGACGCGCACCGGCGACAGCCCGGCCGAGCGGCCGAACAGCCGGATGTCGAGTTGTTCGGTCTGTCCTTCGACCAGATCTTCGAAACCGGGCGGGACGCCGCGCGCGGCCGCCAGCGGAGTGGACAACGCCAGGGCGAGCGCGACCGCCAGCCGGGTGACGGCGGGGGCGTGTGAGGTCATGAGGGTACCGCTGGAGAAGCGGCCGGCCCGGGAGCCGGGCCGGCGCGGGGATTACGGCGTGGTGGCCTTCTGGTTCAGCACGACGTTGACGATGCCGCTGTAGCGACCCTTGGTGGTGATCGGGGCCGGGGTGGCCTGGGCGATGGTCAACGGCATCGAGATCGAGGCGCCCGGGGTCGAGCCGGCGCCGGTGAACAGGTCGACTGCCTTGTATTCGATGGCGGCGGCACCCAGTGCGCGATTGTTGAGGCTGATGGTCATCGGCACGGTGACGGTGCCGGTCTCATTTGCGAGGGCAAACGCACCGTCGATGCGTGCCTCGATATCCGCGGTGTCATCATTGGAGTGAATGCGCACGCGCTGCGTGTCCGGAATCAGGCCGCGCAGCGGATCGTGGGTCAGCGTGACCAGGTCCGGCAACGGGGTGCCGTCATCACGCAGCAGTGCCAGGGTCGGGTCGACGTCGGCATAGACGGAGATCTTGGTTTCCAGCGCGTGCGCGGACAGCGAAGCGGTGGCCAGCGCTGCCGCGAGCGCGGCCTTCTTGATGATGGCGTGCATGGTTGTCTCTCTCGGACAAAGGGGGAATATGAAAGCTCCCCTCCCCAAGGAGAAAAGGGAGGGAAGCATCGCCCGCGGGGATGGGTGCGGGCGACGGAGAGAATGTTAGAAATCCATTGCCATGCAGGCCATTCAAGCATTCCTAAAACGTTGAACGTTAAGGGGAATTCTTGAATTCGCTCAATGTTTGAGGGTTATGCAATTTCCCTCATCGGTTCAATGCAACAAACCTCATTGCATTGAATTTGTAGAGCCGAACCCACGCTCGGCTGCCGTTCGCTTCAACCTGCAGGCACGACGGTGACGTGATCGACATCGATGTCGGTGGGCTTGAAGCGATGCGTGTCGACCTTGCCACGCAGCTCGACCACGGTGTCGGCACCGATGGCCTGCGGCGGCAGGTCTTCGTCATCGATCTCGACCTCGATCTGGCCGCTGGCATCACGGAACTGGTAGCGCTCGTCACCGATCTTGGCGGTGAGGGTGCCACGCAGCACCACCGGATGATCATCGCGCTGCGCACGTGCGTCAGCGACCGTGCTGGCAGCGGCCCCTGCCCCCGGCCCGGTGTACTGCGCGAAGGCCTGCGGGCTCAGCAGGGCCAGCGGCGTGGCGATAAAAGCGATGGCGAGCAGTCGGTTCATGGCGTTCTCCACACAGGGATGAGTACGCACAGGTTCTATCGCCTTCGACGTGATACCCATGCAATAGATCCGAAAAGATGTGAATGCGACATTCATTGTCAGAACGCGTTCAGATCCGGAAGCGGGCTCTTATCGTGCGGACCAACGTTCCGCGGTCGCCATCCGCCGAAGACGATCAGGGCACAAAAAAAAACGCCCCGCGGATGCGGGGCGTTCTCAGCAAATCTGCTGCGGGCGATCAGCCCTGGTAGTCGCGCACGTCGCTGCCGGTGTAGACCTGGCGCGGACGGCCGATCTTCATTTCCGGATCGACCTGCTGTTCCAGCCAATGCGACACCCAGCCGGAAGTACGGCCCAGGGCGAACATGACGGTGAACATTTCGGTCGGGATCTGCAGCGCCTTGTAGATGATGCCGCTGTAGAAATCGACGTTCGGGTACAGCTTGCGGGCGACGAAGTACTCGTCCTGCAGCGCAGCCTGTTCCAGCTTCACGGCCACGTCCAGCAGCGGATCCTGCACGCCCAGCTGCTTGAGCACCTTGCTGGTCATCTCGCCGATGACCTTGGCGCGCGGGTCGAAGTTCTTGTAGACGCGGTGGCCGAAGCCCATCAGGCGGAAGCCGGAGGTCTTGTCCTTGGCCTTGACCACGGCGGACTCGACGTTGTCGGCGCTGCCGATCTCTTCGAGCATCTTCAGCACGGCTTCGTTGGCACCGCCGTGGGCCGGACCCCACAGCGCGGTGACGCCCGCAGCGACCGACGCGTACGGGTTGGCACCGGTCGAGCCGACCAGGCGCACGGTCGAGGTCGAGGCGTTCTGCTCGTGGTCGGCATGCAGGATGAACAGCAGGTCCAGTGCCTTGACCACGTCCGGGTTCAGGTCGTACTGGCCGTCAGCGGACTCGAAGGTCTGCTTCAGGAAGCGGCTGACGTAGTCCAGCGAGGTGTCCGGCTTGTTGGCCGGCAGGCCCTTGCCGTGGCGGTAGATCAGCGCCGACAGGGTCGGCACCTTGGCGATCAGGCGCACGGCGGCCTTGCGGCGCTGCTCGGCGTCGGACAGGTCCAGCGAGTCGTGGTAGATGGCCGACAGCTGCGCGATCGCGGCCGCCAGGATCGCCATCGGGTGGGCATCCTTGGCGAAGCTGCCGATCAGGGTGTTGATCGAGTCGTCGACGTTGGCTTCAGCGGTCAGCTCATCGGTGAAGGCCTTCAGCTGCTCGGCGCTCGGGCGCTCGCCGTTGATCAGCAGGTAGGCCACTTCGACGTAGCTCGACTTTTCCGACAGCTGTTCGATCGGGTAGCCGCGGTACAGCAGCACGCCCTTGTCGCCGTCGATGTAGGTGATGGCGGACTTGCAGCTGGCCGTCGCGGTGAAGCCGGAATCGTAGGTGAAGAAACCCGTTTCCTTGGTCAGCTTCGCGATGTCGACGCAGTCGTTGCCAAGGGTGGGTTTGATGACGGGCAGAACGACGGACTTGTCGCCGGCGTTGAGCGTGACCTGATCAAGATCGGACACTGTGTGCGCTCCTTCATGGGAAGGCGCCTGCCCAAGCGCATTGGTCAGGCACGTGAATGACGTCCTCGGCCTGTGCCGGGGATCATGTCATTATCGCACAGCAGCATTTGTCGGGTGCTAGACGGAAGTCGTATACGACAGGCGGCCAGACACCGGCCGTTGAGCTGCCCGGATCGGCAAAAGCGTTGTCACACGAACGCAGTGTTCCGTCCATCCAAACGCCCGTTGGGTTGGCGTTGGGGAAAAACAAACGGCCGCGCAGAGCGCGGCCGTCGGTTCGAAGCTGGATCGACAGATCAGCGCGCGTAGCGCTTCTGGAACTTGTCGATACGGCCCGAGGTGTCGATGACCTTGTGCTTGCCCGTGTAGAACGGGTGCGAAGCCGAGGAAATTTCAACCTTGACCAGCGGGTATTCGTTGCCGTCTTCCCACTGGATGGTTTCCTTCGTCGCCATGGTGGAGCGGGTCAGGATCTTGAAATCGGAGGTGACGTCATGGAAGACGACGTCGCGGTAGTTCGGATGGATATCGGCCTTCATGGGCTCACACCGTAAATGGGCTGGTGGTCAAGAGCGGCATTATAAGCACCGGTTGCCGCTCGGGGCAACCGGTGCGGGGCAACGGACGTCAGTCCGCGCCCAGGGCCTGGCGCACCAGGGCCTCGAAACGCTGCTGGTCGTAGGCCATCAGCAGATCGCAGTTGTCCGGCTGGCCGGTCTGGCGGTTCCAGTCGACGATGGTGGCGCCGCGGCTGAACGTGCCATTCAGCTCGACGTTCAGCGGCCGCGACTCGACCTGCAGCTGCCCTTCCGGATTCAGCGCCCACGCCATGGCCACCGCATCGGCGGTATACCAGCGGCCGCCCTTGGCATCTTCCGACAGCGCGCGGGTCTTGCGCGAGATCAGTTCGTAGAAGCGGGCGCGATCGGAATCGGCCTGCAGCCATTTCTCGGCGTCCTCCAACGGCAGGCCGTGGGCAACGGTGGCCTCCCAGTCCGACACCAGCAGGTGCTTGAACGAGGTGAACACCACGTGCGCGGCTTCCGGATCGAAGGCAATGTTGAATTCGGCTGCTGGGGTGATGTTGCCGTGGCAGGTGACCGCGCCGCCCATCACCACGATGCGCTTGATGCGCTGGGGCAGGGTCGGGTCCAGCTTCAGTGCCAGCGCCAGATTAGTCAGCGGGCCCAACATCACCAGCATCAGTTCGCCGGCGTGTTCGTGCGACAGGCGCAGGATGGCCAGGGCCGCGTGCTCGGCCTCGGCCTGGCGGCTCGGCGGCGGCAGGTCCACGTCGCCGTAGCCATCACGGCCATGCACGTGGGCAGCGTCAACGGAGGGGTGCAGCAGCGGATCCGGGCTGCCGGCAAACACCGGTACGTCGGGGCGGCCGACGATGTCACAGAGCTTGAGGGCGTTGCGGACGGTGTATTCGAGGCCGACATTGCCGGCGGCGATGGTCAGGGCGACCACGTCGTGCCGTTCATCGGCAAAGGCCATCAGCAGGGCCAAGGCGTCGTCCACACCGGGATCGGTGTCGATCAACAGGGGGATCTTGTGGGTCATTATTGCCGTCTTCAGATCGGCAACGAAGTGTGGACCGGGATGATGACCGTTGCAAGTACGGAGGTTGGGGTTCTGGCAGGGCTGCGCCCTGCACCCGCAGAGGCAGGAGCAACGGCAACGGCAAAAGCTGGTTTCCTGAGCGATGGCGGGGTGGGTCCGGTTGCGGGGGACGCTGCAAGTACGTCCATGTAAGCTCGGTCGCCGCATCCATGCGGCTCACGCCCCCGCAACCGGCCCCACCGCGCCTTCGACAGATCGCTACCGCTCTTGGTAGGTGTCGACCTTGGTCGACATATCCGCGAGATGATCGAAAAGGCTGTCTGTAGCGTCGAACCATGCTCGACTCCCGCGCGCAGCGCGAACGGCAGCCGAGCATGGGCTCGGCTCTACAGGGATCAGGCCGAGGCGTAACGCACCGCGGTGCCGATCCAGCGCTGCACCACGCGATCAGCCAGGGCCGGTTGCTGGGCCAACAGGCGCTCGGCCAATTCATGCACGCCGGGCAGCAGGCCAGCGTCGCGGGCCAGGTCGGCAATGCGGAAACCGGCCAGGCCGGTCTGGCGCGTCCCGAGCAGTTCGCCGGGGCCGCGCAGTTCCAGGTCCTTCTCGGCGATGACGAAACCATCGTTGGTTTCGCGCATGGTCTGCAGGCGCTCACGCGCCATCTGCGAGAGTGGTGCCTGGTACAGCAGCACGCAGCGCGACACCGCCGAACCACGGCCCACGCGGCCACGCAGCTGGTGCAGCTGGGCCAGGCCGAGGCGCTCGGCGTTCTCGATCACCATCAGCGAGGCGTTCGGTACGTCCACGCCCACTTCGATCACGGTGGTCGCCACCAGCAGGTCGATCTCGCCGGCCTTGAACGCCACCATCGTCGCAAGCTTCTCGGCGGCCTTGAGGCGGCCATGCACCAGCCCGACGCGAACACCGGGCAGCAGCGCCTGCAGTGATTCGTAGGTGGCCTGCGCCGGGGTGGCATCCAGCTCTTCGCTTTCCTCGATGAGCGTACACACCCAGTACACCTGCCGCCCTTCCTGGCAGGCAAGTGCGATGCGCTCGATCAGCTCCGGGCGACGATCATTGTTGAGCGCGACCGTCTGCACCGGTGTACGTCCCGGCGGCAGTTCGTCGATCGCCGACACATCCAGGTCCGCGTACTCGGACATCGCCAGCGTGCGCGGAATCGGCGTGGCGGTCATCACCAGCTGGTGCGGCACGCTGTTGCCGCCCGCGCCCTTGTCGCGCAGGGCCAAGCGCTGGTGCACGCCGAAGCGGTGCTGCTCGTCGACGATGGCCAGCGCCAGGTCCTGGAACACCACCGCCTCCTGCATCAGCGCGTGGGTACCGACCACCACCTGTGCTTCGCCGTTGGCGACCTGCTCCATCACCTTGGCGCGCGCCTTGCCGGTGACCTTGCCGGCCAGCCAGGCGATGCGCACACCGAGCGGTTCCAGCCAGCCGCGCAGATTGTTGAGGTGCTGCTCGGCCAGCAGTTCGGTGGGTGCGGCCAACGCAACCTGCTTGCCCTGCTCCACCGCCAGCATGGCGGCCAGCGCGGCCACCACCGTCTTGCCGGAGCCGACGTCGCCCTGCACCAGCCGCAGCATCGGGCTGGGGCGCGCGAGGTCTTCACGGATCTGCTTGAACACGCGTGCCTGCGCGCCGGTCAGCGCGAACGGCAGCTGCTTCAGCAGCGCCTTGGCCAGCTTGCCAGGACCGGCCAGCGGCGGCGCATGGTGTGCCTGCAAGGCAATGCGCTGGCGGCGCAGGCTGAGGTGATGGGCCAGCAGTTCTTCCATCGCCAGGCGACGCTGCGCCGGGTGGGTACCGGCGGCCAACGCGGCCAGATCGGCATCCGGCGGTGGCCGGTGCACGGTCAGCAGCGCGCTGCGCAGCGAAGGCAGGCCCAGGCCATCGAGCCAGCCGCTGGGCAGCAATTCCAGCGTGCTCTCCTCGGGCAGGCGGTCCAGCGCCTGGCCGATCAGCTTGCGCATGGTCATCGGGCCGACCCCTTCGACGGTGGGATACACCGGGTCGAGGCGGTCGCCGAGTTCGGGATCGTCGTTGCGGCCCAGCACCTGGTAGCTGGGATGGACGATTTCCAGGCCGAGGTGGCCGGGCTTGGGCGTGCCGAAGCAGCGCAGCCGGGTGCCGACCGCGAACTGCCCGACCTGCTGCTGGCGGAAGTGGAAAAAGCGCAGCACCAGGGTGCCCTGCCCTTCGTCTTCCACCGCCACTTTCAGCATCGGCCGGTAGCGCATGCCGCGCTCGACCGCGACCACCCGCCCTTCCACCTGCGCCGGCACGCCGTTGCGCAGGTCTTCGATGCGGGTCAGCCGGGTCCGGTCTTCATAGCGCAGCGGCAGGTGAAGCCAGAGATCCTGCAGGGTGGCCAGGCCACGCGCCTGCAGCTTGGCGGCCACGGCCGGACCGACGCCGGCGAGCATCGCCAGGGATGCTTCGCCGGACGGTGACAGGACCGGGGTGACCGCCGCCTTGCGTGCCACGTGGCGGTCAGTCGATGACCATCACCGCGTCGACCTCGAAGCTGGCGCCCTTCGGCAGGCCGGAGACTTCGATGGTGGAACGGGCCGGGTACGGGGCCTGGAAGTAGTCCTGCATGACCGCGTTGACCTTGGCGAACTCGCCCAGGTCGGTCAGGTACAGGCCCAGGCGCACGACCTTGTCCAGCGAACCACCTGCGGCTTCGGCCACGGCCTTGAGGTTGTCGAAGGCGCGGCGGGCCTGTGCTTCGACGTCACCGGCGCCGACGATGTCGCCGGTGGCCGGGTCGAGCGGGATCTGGCCGGAGAAATACACGGTGTTGCCGGCGCGCACGGCCTGCGAGTACGGGCCGATGGCGGCGGGAGCCTTTTCGGTGTTGATGATCTGGCGGGACATGGGTCGCTCCGGTGCTTGGGGGAAAACAGAGCGGTGATTGTACCGGCTGGGGGTGCATCCACGCATGGCGTGGATCTACCGCAGTCCGGGCATGTGATGCGCCGCCTGTAGAGCCGAGCCCATGCTCGGCTGCTTCAGGCAAGAGCAGCCGAGCATGGGCTCGGCTCTACAAAATCCACCACGCATGGGGTGGGGTTATTGGCGGCGTACCGATTGCACGACCGACAGGCGGCGCAGGCGGCGCATCACTTCGGCCAGGTGGTTGCGGTCGCGCACCTGGATGTTGAACGCCAGCACGGCGGCGTTGAAGTCGCGGTCCAGGTAGTCCACGCGCTCGATGTTGGAATGGCTCTGTGCGATGGCGGCGGCCAGCTGCGCCAGCACGCCGGTGCCGTTTTCCACTTCCACCACCAGCGAGGTGTCGTAGTCGCCGGAGACGGTGGTGTCCCAGCCGATCGGCACCCAGCGCTCGGGCGACTTGCGCAGCTCGGCCAGGTTCGGGCAGTCCATGCGGTGCACCACGATGCCCTTGCCGGCGGTGTGGTAGCCCATGATCTCGTCGCCGGGTATCGGCTGGCAGCAGCCGGCGAAGGTCACCACGCCGCGTTCGCTACCGTTGATCAGGATCTTCTCCTGCGAATGGTGACGCGAATGCGGGCCGCCACGCAGTTCGGCGTAGGCCATCAGCGCCTGCGCGGCCTGGGTCGGCATCCAGTTGCCCAGTGCGACCTCGGCCAGCAGCGCTTCCAGGCGCGGGAAGCGGTGTTCGGCCAGGAACGCGTCCAGGCGGCCCTTCGGCAGGCGCTCCAGCGATGAATCCATCGCTTCCAGCGCGCGGTCGAGCATGCGATGGCCGAGCTGCACGGCATCTTCGTGCTCCAGCTGCTTGAGCTGGTGGCGGATGGCGGTGCGCGCCTTGCTGGTCACCACGAATTCCAGCCACTGCGGTTTCGGCGTGGCCGAGCGAGCGGTGATGATCTCCACCGACTGGCCCGACACCAGCTTGGTGCGCAGCGGCACCAGTTTCTTGTCCACGCGCGAGGCCACCGCCATGTTGCCCACGTCGGTATGCACGGCGTAGGCAAAATCAAGCGCGGTGGAGTTGCGCGGCAGGGCCAGGATCTTGCCCTTCGGGGTGAACAGGTAGACCTCGTCCGGGAACAGGTCGACCTTGACGTTGTCGAGGAATTCCAGCGAGGAACCGGCGGCGCGCTGCGAGTCGATCAGCTCGACGATCCAGGCGTGGGCACGGCTCTGTGCGCTGTTGGGCGAATCACCACCGAACTTGTAGGTCCAGTGCGCGGCCACGCCGCGTTCGGCGATCAGGTCCATTTCCTCGGTGCGGATCTGCACCTCGATCGGCGAGCCGTACGGCCCGAACAGCACGGTATGCAGCGACTGGTAACCGTTGGCCTTGGGAATGGCGATGAAATCGCGGAAGCGCCCATCCAGCGGCTTGAAGGTGGCGTGCACCGAGCCCAGCGCGTGGTAGCAGCTGGGCACGCTGCGCACGACCAGGCGGAAGCCGAACACATCCATCACCTGGTCGAAGGATTTGTTCTCGTCGCGCATCTTGTTGTAGATGCTCCACGGGGTCTTGATGCGGCTGATCAGCCGATGCTCGATCCCCTCCTTGGCCAGTCGCTGCGACAGCTGCACTTCCACCTGCGCCATCGCTTCGCGGCGCACCACCGGCTGGCTGCGGATGTGTTTTTCGATGATGGCGTGGCGCCATGGGTAGAGCGCCTTGAACCCCAGGTTCTGCAGCTCGCTCTTGACCAGGCTCATGCCCAGGCGCTGGGCGATGGGCGCGTAGATCTCCAGCGTCTCGCGGGCGATGCGGCCACGCGCTTCGCGGCTCTGCGCGCCCAGCGTGCGCATGTTGTGCAGGCGGTCGGCCAGCTTGATCATGATCACGCGCAGGTCGCGCGACATCGCCAGCAGCATCTTGCGGAAGCTCTCGGCGGCCGCCTCCTGGCGGTCACGGAACTTCAGCTTGTCCAGCTTGGTGACACCGTCGACCAGTTCGGCCACGGCTTCGCCGAACTCGGCGGCCAGCGCCTCGCGGGTCAGCGGGGTGTCTTCGATGGTGTCGTGCAGGATCGCGGCGATCAGCGCTTCCACGTCCAGGCCGAGTTCGGCCAGCACCTGGGCAACGGCCACCGGATGGGTGATATAGGGCTCGCCCGACTTGCGCGTCTGCCCAGCGTGCGCGGAGGCCCCGACTTCCCAGGCACGGCGCAACAGCGGCAGCTGTTCCGGCGGCAGGTAATGGGCGGCGCGTTCAAGCTGGAGGACGTAGTCGGGTACGGCGGCAGCGGGGGCTGCGGCGACCTTGGCAGTGGGGCCTGGGTTCATGCCCGAAGCCTATTCCAGCGCGACGTTTACGGCAAATCCTGAATGCGAAACAGCCCGCACGGGGCGGGCTGTTCGGTGTATCCAACGATTACGTTGATCGATGCGATCAATCGTCGTTCTTGGACATGTCTTCGTCGGCGACCACTTCGGCGGCAGCCCACTCCAGCGCTTCGCGCTCGGCGCGCTCACGCTCGGCCTTCTCGACTTCGTCGATCAGGGCGTTGTCGATCTTGCGGGCGGCGATTTCGCGCAGCGCCAGCACGGTCGGCTTGTCCTCGGTCTCGCTGTTGTCCAGCGTAGCCTGCACGCCGTTGGCGAGCTGGCGGGCACGCTTGGACGCCATCATGACCAGTTCGAAACGGTTGTTAACGACTTCCAGGCAATCTTCTACGGTGATGCGGGCCATACGGGCTCCCGGCGACCGGTCGGCCGCTCAGTCGAATGAGGGAAAGGGGACGGAGTGTACTGGCAGGGGCTGGACAAAATCAAGCCAACCCCTACCCGATTCTTTTGGAATCAGTCAGTTGCACCCGGATCGGGGGTCAGCAGCGCCTGGATCAGGCCGGCGTGGCGGACCTTCTGGGCCTCCCGGCGCAGGCGGCTGGCAGTGAAGATGGCGCACAGCTCGTCCACGGCAGTGTCGAACACCTCGTTGACGATGACGTAGTCGAACTCGTTGAAGTGCAGCATTTCATCGCGGGCTGCCCCCAGCCGCTGGGCGATGACCGCTTCGCTGTCCTGGCCGCGCTTGCGCATGCGGTCCTGCAGGGCCTGCTTGGACGGCGGCAGGATGAACACGGTGACCGTGCCCGGCACCAGCTGCCGCACCTGCTGCGCGCCCTGCCAGTCGATCTCCAGCAGCACGTCCTGGCCGGCGGCCAACTGCGGTTCCACCGACTGCCGGGCCGTACCCTTCCAGTCGCCGTGCACCCAGGCGTGTTCGAAGAAGTCGCCCGCGGCGATCATCTGCTCGAACTTCTCGGCACTGACGAAGTGGTAGTGCTGGCCGTTCACCTCACCGGGGCGCATCGCGCGCGAGGTGAAGGAAATCGACAGGGCGATCTGCGGGTCACGCGCCAGGGTGGCATTGACGATGCTGCTCTTGCCGGCGCCGGAGGGGGCGGCCACGATGTACAGCGTGCCGCGCGCAACGGCGTCCGACGGCTTCGACGGGGCGCTCATGCGCGGAACCCAATTGGTTGATTTCGCAAAATTTTTCCTCGGTGTTCCAGGTCCGGCGCGGAGGATCGCGCCAGGACGGCGGGGGCTGCGCGGAACATCCTGGAACCAGGCCCGGCAGACGCTTCCCCAGGGGGCGGGCACGCAACTTTACCAGAGCAGGCCCTTTCCGGGCCCGTCCGGCAGGCGCCGCGCCTTGTGCCACATGGGCATCCGGAGGCCTGTGCTATAACCGGCCCGTACCCAACGACAGCCCGGAGGCCTGCGCCTCCCCGCCATCCCAGGAGAACGGCATGCCATCGATGAGCCGCCGCCAGTTCCTGAAAGTGACCGGGACAACCCTGGTCGGCTCCAGCCTGGCACTGATGGGCTTCGCGCCCGGCATCGCGCTCGCGGAGGTCAGGCAATACAAGCTGACCCGCGCGACCGAGACCCGCAACACCTGTACCTACTGTTCGGTGGCCTGCGGCATCCTGATGTACAGCCTCGGCGATGGCGCCAAGAACGCCGAGCCGAGCATCTTCCACATCGAGGGCGACCCGGACCATCCGGTCAACCGCGGCACGCTGTGCCCGAAGGGTGCCGGCCTGGCCGACATCATCCACAGCAAGTCGCGCCTGCTCTACCCCGAGTACCGCGCGCCGGGCTCGAACGAGTGGAAGCGGCTGAGCTGGGACGATGCGCTGGACCGCATCGCGCGGCTGATGAAGGAAGACCGCGATGCCAACTTCGTGCAGAAGAACGAAGCCGGGCAGACGGTCAACCGCTGGCTGACCACCGGCATGCTGGCGGCCTCGGCCACCAGCAATGAAACCGCGGTACTGACCCACAAGGTCGTCCGCTCCCTTGGCATGCTGGCATTCGACAACCAGGCACGTGTCTGACACGGCCCGACGGTGGCAGGTCTTGCCCCGACGCTAGGCCGTGGTGCGATGACGAATCACTGGGTCGACATCAAGAATGCCGACCTGATCCTGATCATGGGTGGCAATGCCGCCGAGGCGCATCCGTGCGGGTTCAAATGGGTGACCGAGGCCAAGGCGCACAACAAGGCCCGGCTGATCGTGGTCGATCCGCGCTTCAACCGCTCGGCCGCGGTGGCCGATGTGTACGCGCCGATCCGCACCGGTACCGACATCGTGTTCCTGGGCGGCCTGATCAACTACCTGCTGACCGAGGACCGCATCCAGCACGAGTACGTGCTGAACTACACCGACATGTCGTTCCTGGTGAAGGACGAGTTCGCCTTCAAGGACGGCCTGTATTCGGGCTACAACGAAGAGAAGCGCAGCTACGACCGTTCCAGCTGGGACTACGCCTACGGTGACGATGGCTTCGTGCGCAGCGACCCGACGCTGAAGGACCCGCGCTGCGTCTACAACCTGCTGAAACAACACTACGCGCGTTACACCGTGGAGATGGTCGAGCGCATCTGCGGCACGCCGGCCGACAGCATCCGCCAGGTGTGGGACATGATCGCGTCCACCGCCGGCAAGGACAAGGCGATGACCATCCTGTACGCGCTGGGCTGGACGCAGCACTCGATCGGCGCGCAGAACGTGCGTGCCGGCACCATGGTGCAGCTGCTGCTGGGCAACATCGGCGTGGCCGGTGGTGGCATGAACGCGCTGCGCGGGCACTCCAACATCCAGGGCCTGACCGACATCGGCCTGATGTCCGACCTGCTGCCCGGCTACCTGACGCTGCCGAAACAGGATGAGCAGGACTACGAGGCCTACATCGCCAAGCGCACGCAGAAGCCCCTGCGCGCCAACCAGATGTCGTTCTGGCAGAACTACCCGAAGTTCCACGTCAGTCTGATGAAATCGTGGTGGGGCGATGCTGCCACCGCCGACAACAACTGGTGCTTCGATTACCTGCCCAAGCTCGACAAGCCGTACGACATGCTGCAGGCGTACGAGCTGATGAACGAGGGCAAGATCCACGGCTACATCTGCCAGGGCTTCAACCCACTGGCTTCGGCGCCGAACAAGGGCAAGCTGATCAGCGCGTTCTCCAAGCTGAAGTTCATGGTCAGCATGGATCCGCTGGAAACCGAGACCATCGCCTTCTGGCAGAACCACGGCGCACTGAACGACGTCGACCCGAGCACGATCCAGACCGAAGTGTTCCGCCTGCCCACCACCTCCTTCGCCGAGGAGAACGGCGCGGTGGTCAATTCATCGCGCTGGCTGCAGTGGCACTGGAAGGGGGCCAACCCGCCGGGCGAAGCGCGCAGCGACATCGAGATCATGTCCGAGCTGTTCCATCGCATCAAAGCGATGTACGAGAAGGATGGCGGTGCGTGGTGGGAGCCGGTGCGCGACCTGGCCTGGAAGTACGCCAACCCGGAGCTGCCGACGCCGGAAGAACTGGCGATGGAATACAACGGCAAGGCGCTCGTGGACGTGTTCGATCCGAAGGACCCGACCAGGCTGGTGCGCAAGGCCGGCGAGCAGCTGGCCGCGTTTGGCGACCTGCGCGACGACGGCAGCACCGCCTCCGGCTGCTGGATCTACATCGGCGCCTGGGGTCCGACCGGCAACATGATGGCGCGGCGTGACAACAGTGACCCGACCGGCATCGGCAACACGCTGGGCTGGGCCTGGGCGTGGCCAGCCAACCGCCGCGTGATGTACAACCGCGCCTCGTGCGACGTGGCTGGCCAACCGTTCGATCCGCGCCGCACGCTGCTGGCCTGGAACGGCAAGAACTGGGGCAACGTGGACGTGCCGGACTTCAAGGCCGACGAAGATCCCGCCGGCGGGATGGGCCCGTTCATCATGAACCCGGAAGGCATCGCCCGCTTCTTCGCCAAGGCCGGCATGGCCGAGGGACCGTTCCCGGAGCACTACGAACCGTTCGATACCCCGCTGCGCAGCAACCCCCTCAGCCCCGGCCAGGCGTTGACGCTGAACAACCCCGCGGCACGCGTGTTCGCCAGCGACCGTGCACAGATCGGTTCGCCGGACGAGTTCCCGCATGTGGCCACCACCTACCGCCTGACTGAGCATTTCCACTTCTGGACCAAGCACGGCAAGTTGAACGCCATCATCCAGCCCGAGCAGTTCGTCGAGATCGGCGCGGCATTGGCCGACGAGCTGGGCATCACCAACGGCAGCCGCGTGCGGGTGAGTTCCAAGCGTGGCCATATCGAAGCCGTTGCGATGGTGACCAAGCGGATCAAGGCCCTGCAGATCGATGGAAAGACCGTGCACCAGGTGGGCGTGCCGATCCACTGGGGCTTCCTCGGTGCGGCCAAGCCCGGATATATCGCCAATACGCTGACCAATGCCATCGGTGACGGCAACTCGCAGACGCCCGAATCGAAGTGCATCCTGGTCAAGGTCGAGAAGGTGTAGGAGAAACGCCATGTCACTGCAATCGCTGGACATCATCCGCCGCTCGGCCACCACCACGCCCTCACCGGAGGCGCGCGGTGCGCACACCGGCCAGGTCGCCAAGCTGATCGATGTGAGCAAGTGCATCGGCTGCAAGGCCTGCCAGGTCGCCTGCATGGAGTGGAACGACCTGCGCGACGAAGTGGGCAGCTGCGTTGGCAGCTATGACAACCCGCCCGATCTGAGCGAACAGTCGTGGACGGTGATGAAGTTCCGCGAGTACGAGGACGAAAAGGGCAAGCTGGAGTGGCTGATCCGCAAGGAGGGCTGCATGCACTGCAGCGACCCGGGCTGCCTGAAGGCCTGCCCGTCGCCGGGCGCGATCATCCAGTATGCCAACGGCATCGTCGACTTCCAGGAAGAGAACTGCATCGGCTGCGGCTACTGCGTGACCGGCTGCCCGTTCGACGTGCCGCGCATCTCCAAGAAGGACCACAAGGCCTACAAGTGCACGCTGTGCTCGGACCGGGTGGCGGTCGGCCAGGAGCCGGCCTGTGTGAAGACCTGCCCGACCGGGGCGATCACCTTCGGCAGCAAACAGGCGATGACCGAGCATGCCGCCGGCCGCGTGGAAGACCTGAAATCACGGGGTTACGAGAACGCCGGGTTGTACGACCCGCAGGGCGTCGGCGGTACCCATGTGATGTACGTGCTGCAGCACGTGGACAAGCCCGAGCTCTACGCCGACCTGCCCAAGGACCCCCGCATCAGCCCGATGGTGGAAGTCTGGAAGGGCGTAGCCAAGCCGCTGGGCGTGCTGGCGATCGCCGCCACGGCCTTTGCTGGGTTCCTGCATTACATCGGCATCGGCCGCAACACGGTCAATGACGAGGAAGAAGAAGAAGCCGAGCACGAGGCGAAGAAGATCGAAGAGGAGCAGCGGCCATGAAGTACGCCTCGCACCCGCGGCAGATCGTCCGCTACCGCGCGCCGACCCGCATCAATCACTGGATCGTGGCGATCTGCTTCGTGCTGACCGCGCTGTCCGGGCTGGCGTTGTTCCACCCTGCCCTGTTCCCGTTGACCCAGCTGTTCGGTGGCGGCCCGTGGACGCGCATCCTGCATCCGTTCATCGGCCTGGCCATGGTGGTGGGCTTTGCGCTGCTGGCGTTGCGCATGTGGCGCGACAACCTGCCGACCGCCGATGACCGCGCGTGGATGCGTGGCATGCGCGACGTACTGCGCAACGAGGATGAAAAACTGCCGCCGGTCGGTCGCTTCAATGCCGGCCAGAAGCTGCTGTTCTGGGCCATCATCGGCTGCCTGTCGGCACTGCTGCTGACCGGCTTCGTGATCTGGCGGCAGTATTTCAGTCATTTCTTCCCGATCGGAGTGATCCGCTTCTCGGTGCTGGCCCATGCGCTGTTCGGCTGGGTGCTGGTCTGCGCGATCGTGGTGCACATCTATGCGGCGCTCTGGATCAAGGGATCGGTGCGGGCGATGACCCAGGGCAAGGTGACCTATGGGTGGGCGTACAAGCATCACCGTCAGTGGTTCCGCGACATCCTGCGCGGGCGCCGGGAACAGGGGTAGCGGCAGGGCCTGCGGCCCTGCACCCGCTTCAAGCCAAGGCAACAGCAACAGCGGCTATCCGTGGGATGGCGGGGTGGATCCGGTTGCGGGAGACGCTGCAAGTACCCCTCCGGGGCCCGGCCCAGCCGCTGGCGGCTGTGCGTTCGGGCGCTTGCGAAGCAATGCTTCGCAAGCAAAGCGCCCTCACCCATGTAAGCTCGGTCGCCGCATGCGGCTCACGCCCCCGCAACCGACCCCACCCCGCCTTCGACAGTTGGCCGCGATCTGTCGGTGGGTGCCGACCGTTGGTCGGCACTGATCGAATCCCGACCAACGCTCGGGATCCACTTTCAACAACCGATGGGGTCAGATCCGTTTTCCTCTGGAAAACGGATCTGACCCCAACCTTTCAAATGGCCGGCAACACGCTGGACGCCAGCGCCGACAACAGCGAGGATGGAGCCTGGTTCTTCTGGCTGGCCCTGCATGGCGCAACGCATCCTTGAACCCGGTGAGATCGAGACGCTCGCCTCGCGCGATGTGCCGCGCATCATCCTGCCTGATACCGAGTCACTGTTTGCTACGCGCGCGGCACGCCTGCGCAGCCTCGCCGCGCACAGTGCCATCGGCGGCTACCTGCAGCTGCTGGCGGCGCTGGCCGATGCACAGCAGGCGCTGCTGGAGGATCTGACACCGCAGCAACGCGAGGACCTGCAGGCACAGGCGCGTGCACAGCAGTCGAGCGCGGCGGCCGGCGCCGGCATGCCATTGCGGCCGGCCAACTCGCTGCAACTGGATGGGCGCTGGCGCGACTGGCTGCGCACGCTGTGCCAGCACTGTGCCGACGAAACGGGCCTACCGCTGCAAACCCGGCAGGAGCTGCAACGCGTCGCGGCTGCTGATGATGCGTGGCTGGATGCACAGGCGCATGCGGTGCTGGAACGCGATGACGCGCCCTCGGTCGACGCCGTCGCTGCGCTGCTGGTGATGAACGCGCTGCAGGTGTACTGGGCGGTGCTCGCCGCCAGCTTCCATCCGACCGACCTGAAGCCGCTGGCCGATGCACCAGGGCTGTGCCCGCTCTGTGGCACGCTGCCGGTGGCCAGCGTGGTGCAGGCGCGCCCGCCCTACGCCGCCTATCGCTACCTGTCGTGCTCGCTGTGTGCCTGCCAGTGGCATTACGTGCGCGTGCAGTGCAGCCAGTGCGGCGCCGCAGGCAAGGACATTGCCTATCGCGCCCTGGCCGATGTGGACGGTGACCGCGGCGAGGCGGTGCGCGAGAGTGCGGTGCGCGCCGAGACCTGCGACCACTGCCACAGCTATCGCAAGATCCTGTACCTGGAGAAAGATCCGTCACTGGAGCCGGTGGCCGATGACCTCGGCACGCTGGCGCTGGACCTGCTGCTGGCCGAGGAAGGCTATGCGCGCGCCAGCCAGAACCCGCTGCTGTGGCAATCCGACGGCGACTGACCGATGCCACGCACGCACGCCACACCGGCATCGGCCGCCGCCCTGCCTTCGCTGGACCGGCTGCTGCGCCTGCCTGCGTTGTCGGCCATGATCGAACGCCACGGCCGCAGCCGCATCACCCAACTGCTGCGCGCACACCTGCAGGAACTACGCGACCGTATCAGCGCCGCGCAGCTCTCGGCCGAACGCCTCGAACAGGCCATCAACGGCCCGTCGCTGGTCGCGGCGCTCGACGCCGCACTGGCGGCCGATGCACGGCTGGACCTGAAGCCGATGTTCAACCTGACCGGCACCGTGCTGCACACCAACCTGGGCCGCGCGCTGTTGCCCGATGCCGCCGTGCAGGCGGTCACCCGCGCAATGACAGCGCCGGTCGATCTGGAATTCGACATCACCCGCGGCCGCCGCGGCGACCGTGATGCACGGGTGCAGGCGCTGGTCTGCGAACTGACGGGCGCCGAAGCCGCCACCGTGGTCAACAACAATGCGGCTGCGGTCCTGCTGCTGCTCAACAGCCTGGCCAACCGCCGCGAGGTGGTCGTCTCGCGCGGCGAACTGGTGGAGATCGGCGGCGCCTTCCGCATTCCCGATGTGATGCGCAGCGCCGGCGCGCGACTGCTGGAAGTGGGCACCACCAACCGTACCCACCCGGCCGACTTCGCCCATGCCATCGGCGCCCGTACCGCGTTGCTGATGGAAGTGCATGCCAGCAACTACGCGATCACCGGTTTCACCGCCAAGGTCGACACTGCGGCAATGGCTGCGATCGCGCACGAGCACGGCCTGCCGCTGGTGGTGGACCTGGGCAGTGGCAGCCTGTGCGACCTGGCGGCCTTCGGCCTGCCCCACGAGCCCACCGTGCAGGAAGCACTGGCGGCCGGCGCCGATCTGGTTTCGTTCAGTGGCGACAAACTGCTGGGCGGCCCCCAGGCCGGGATCATCGCCGGCCGCGCCGACCTGATCGCGCGGATCAACCGCAACCCGCTCAAGCGGGCGCTGCGCATGGACAAGATGGGCCTGGCCGCACTGGAAGCCGTGCTGGCCCTGTACCGCGAACCGGAACTGCTGGCACTGCGGCTGCCGACCCTGCGCAGCCTTTCGCGCCTGCGGGATGCCATCGACGAGCAGGCACAACGCCTGCTGCAGCCGATGCGCGCGTCGCTGGCCGCCGACTATGCGTTTGAACGGGCTTCGATGTACAGCCAGATCGGCAGCGGCGCGCAGCCACAGGCGCAGCTGGCCAGCGCCGGACTGCGCGTTACCAGCGCGCGCCGCGGCGGGCTGGATCGCTTGGCCAAGCGCTTGCGCCAGCTGCCGCGGCCGGTGCTGGGCCGCATTGCCGATGACGCGCTTTGGCTGGACCTGCGCTGCCTGGAACCCACCGACGAAGCCACCTTCCTCGCGCAATGGAGCACGCTGCAGGCATGATCGTCGGCACCGCCGGGCATATCGACCATGGCAAGACCAGCCTGGTGCGCGCACTGACCGGCATCGAAACCGATCGCCTGCAGGAAGAACGCACGCGCGGCATCTCCATCGAGCTGGGCTATGCCTATGTCCCGGTGGAGAACACAGGCGGCGGCAATGCCGAGGCGACGCTGGGTTTCGTCGATGTGCCGGGCCATGAACGCTTCGTGCATACGATGGTGGCCGGCGCCACCGGCATCGATGTCGCTCTGCTGGTGATCGCCGCCGACGACGGTGTGATGCCGCAGACCCGCGAGCACCTGGCAATCCTGCAGTTGCTGGGCGTGGATCGCGGTGCAGTCGCCCTGACCAAGATCGACCGCGTGGACGCCGCGCGCCTGGCTCGGGTCGAGATCGAGATCGCCGCGCTGCTGGCCGGAACGCCGCTGCAGGATTCCCCCGTATTCGCCTGCAACAGCACCGTACTCGACGATGCTGGCATCAACGCGCTGCGTACCCAGCTGCACGCGTGGGCGTCGGACGACGCCAACACGCGCCAGGCCGAACTGCGCGGCGAGCTGTTCCGCATGCCGGTGGACCGCGTGTTCTCGCTGGCCGGCCACGGCACGCTCGTGACCGGCGCAGTGCATGGCGGCGTCGCTGCCGTGGGTGAGCATCTGCAGCTGATGCCGGCCGCCACGGACGTGCGCGTACGCAGCATCCACGCGCAGAACCAGGCCAGCGAACACGCCATGGCCGGGCAGCGCTGTGCGTTGAACCTGGCTGCCATCGCCCGCGACGACATCCACCGTGGCGACTGGATCGCCGACCCGCGCGCCCTGCTGGCGACCCGTCGCGTCGACGTACGCCTGCGGCTTTCCGCACTGGCCACACCGTTGCGCGACTGGGCGCCGCTGCACATCCACTGGGGCACGATGCACCGGCAGGCCCATGTGGTGCTGCTGGAGGATGTCGATCATGGCGACGGACAGTTGGTGCAACTGGTGTTCGATGCACCGGTCTGCGCGATGTGCGGTGATCGATTCATCGCCCGTGATTCAGCGGCCATCCGCACGCTGGGTGGTGGCATCGTGCTCGATCCGGACCCACCACAGCGGCGCCGGCGCAGCCCGGCACGGCTCGCCTGGCTGGGCGCACTGGGGCAGCTGGCCACAGGTGCGGGAATCGGCCCGCTGTTGCAGCAGGCTTCCTTCGGCATCGCCATGGCCGCCCTGCAACGCTACTGCCGGCGCGCGGCCGACCGGATCGATCTGCCTGCAGACACACGGCGCATCGTCACCCGCGAAGACACGGTGGTCATCCTTGCTTCGCACTGGCAGGCGCTTCGCGAACAAGTGACCATGTCGCTGCGCAGCTGGCACGAGCGACGTCCGGATGAACCCGGTGTTGATAGCGGGCGCCTGCAGCGCAGTACGCTGCCCGCGCTTGCAACGAGCCTGTGGAATGCCCTGCTGCAGGGCCTGCTGGACGACGGCACCGTGCAGCGCGTGGGCGCCTGGTGGCGCCTGCCCGGCCATGACCATGCGCCGCCGGAACGCGAGCGACTTCTGCTCGAACGCGTGCTGCCGCAACTGCACGCCGGTCGCTTCGATCCACCGTGGGTGCGCACGCTGGCCTCCGACGTTGGTCTGGACGAAGACGAGGTCCGCGCCGTCCTGCGCCGCGCCACCTTGCGTGGCGAACTGTTCCAGGTAGTGCCGGACCTGTTCTATGCACCGGCCCGCATTGCCGAGCTGGCCGCGATCGTCGCGCAGCTGTCGCAGGCCACCGGCACGGTGGATGCGGCCACCTTCCGCGATGCCATCGGCCTGGGCCGCAAGCGCAGCATCCAGATCTTGGAGTTCTTCAACCGCGTTGGCTACACTCGACGCGTCGGTGACCAGCATCGGCCGCGTGGCGACCTGCAGTGGAACGCAGCCCGCGACTGAGCCCACCGGTGCCGCCGTACTTTCGGAAGGCATGCGCATCCGGGCATGCGGCTGGGCTTCAAACCCAGTAGGGGGCGTCGATCGTTCCCTGGTAGGTTCGACTCCTGCTGCCTTCCGCCATTGGTGTTTCCGCAGGAGATGTCGGCATGGCCACGCACGCGCAGTCCCCCGCCCCTTCAACGGCCGATGCTCCGCAACGACTGACTTCGCTGGCACACGGCGGCGGCTGCGGCTGCAAGATCGCGCCGGGCGTGCTGTCCGAACTGCTGCGTGGCGTGCCAGCGCTTCCGGCACCGGCCGAACTGCTGGTCGGCCGCGAGACCAGCGACGACGCCGCGGTGTACCGCCTCGATGACCGCAAGGCAATCGTCGCCACCACCGATTTCTTCATGCCGATTGTGGACGACCCGTTCGACTTCGGCCGCATCGCCGCCACCAACGCGCTGTCGGACCTGTACGCGATGGGGGCACGACCATTGTTCGCGCTGGCCATTGTCGGCATGCCGATCAACACGCTGCCGCAGGAGACCATCCGCGGCATCCTGCGGGGCGGCGAGCGTGCCTGCGCCGATGCCGGCATCGTGGTCGCTGGAGGCCACAGCATCGATTCGGTGGAACCCATCTATGGCCTGGCCGCGATCGGCGTGCTCGACCCGCAGCGGCTCAAGCGCAATGCTGATGCCCGCGCCGGCGATGTACTGGTGCTGGGCAAGCCGTTGGGCGTGGGCGTGTATTCGTCGGCGCTGAAGAAAGAAGTGCTGGATGCCGACGGCTACCAGCAGATGATCGCGTCGACCACCCACCTGAACACCGTGGGCGTGGCCCTGGCCGCGCTGGACGGTGTGCACGCGATGACCGATGTCACCGGTTTCGGCCTGCTCGGCCACCTGCTGGAAGTGTGTCGCGCCAGTGGTGTCGCTGCGGAGGTGGACAGCGCACAGGTGCCGCTGCTGCCTCAGGCCCTGGAGCTGCTGCAGCGCGGCTGCTTGACCGGCGCGTCCAACCGCAACTGGGCCTCGTATGGTGCGGAGGTGCGTTTCGCCGATGGGTTGCCGGCACACTGGCAGCCGCTGCTGACCGACCCACAGACCAGCGGTGGGCTGCTGGTGTCCTGCGCCCCGGAAGCGGTGGCCGCGGTGCTGGCCTGCTTCCACGACGCAGGGTTCGGCCAGGCAGCCGTCGTGGGGCGATTGAGCGCGGGCCTGCCGGGTGTCAGCGTCCGCTGAGACGCTGTAATGAGAAGGGCGCCCGAAGGCGCCCCGGCTGTAATGCTGGATGCAACATCACTCGATGTTCTGCACCTGTTCGCGGATCTGGTCGATCAGCACCTTCAGCTCCACCGCGGCATTGGACGTACGGCTGTCCACCGACTTCGAGCCCAGCGTATTGGCTTCGCGGTTGAACTCCTGCAGCAGGAAGTCCAGGCGACGACCGACCGGCTCGCGCTGCTTGAGCACGCGGCGGATCTCGACAATGTGGCTGCCAAGGCGATCCAGCTCCTCATCCACGTCCAGCTTCTGCAGCCAGAGCACCAGTTCCTGCTCGGCGCGGCCGGGATCGACCGGGTGCGGCAGGTCGGCCAGGCGTGCAGCCAGCTTGGCGCGCTGGCCGTCGCGAATGGCAGGAATCAGCGTGCGCACTTCAGTCGCGATGCGTTCGATGCCGTCCACGCGCTCGCTGATGGCGGCCGACAACTTGCCGCCTTCGCGCTCACGGGCCTCGACGAAGCCGTCCAGCACCTGGTCCAGCAGGGCCAGTGCTTCGGCCTGCAGGGCGGCGGCATCGGTGGCCTCGCCGCGGGTCACGCCGGGCAGCTGCAGCAGCTCGGTGAAGCTGACCTGCAGATTGGGGAAATCCGAGGTCAGCCGGTGCGCCAGGCGGCCCAGCTGGCCCAGCAGGGCCTCGTCCACCTGCAGGTTGGCCGCTGCCTCCGGTGCACGCAGGCGCATCACCAGATCCAGCTTGCCACGGCTCAGGCGCGCGGCGATGCGCTCGCGCAGCTGCGGCTCCAGCGCCCGCAGTTCCTCGGGCAGGCGGGTGCCGACCTCCAGGAAGCGGTGGTTGACCGAGCGCAGCTCGCAGCCCAGCGTGCCCCACGGGGTGACCCGCTCGCCGCCGGCATAGGCGGTCATGCTTCGAATCATGGAATGTGTCCGGTGCGTGCAAAGGGGGAATGGTACCCTAGCGCCCTCACCAGAGCCCCCTTGCCCGCCCCGTGAAGGCCGCGGGCGTGGCGGCGTACTCCCTCGCCATTACGGAACCCGCACCATGTCCGATTCCCGCCCCAGCGGCCGCCAGCCCGACCAGCTCCGCCCGGTCGTCATCCAACGCGGCTTCACCCGCCACGCCGAAGGGTCGGTACTGGTGTGCTTCGGTGAAACCCGTGTGCTGTGCACCGCCAGCGTCGAGAACCGCGTGCCGGGCTTCCTGCGCGGCAAGGGCGAAGGCTGGGTCACCGCCGAGTACGGCATGCTGCCGCGCGCCACCCACAGCCGCAGCGACCGCGAAGCGGCCCGTGGCAAGCAGGGCGGCCGCACGCTGGAGATCCAGCGCCTGATCGGCCGCAGCCTGCGTGCCTGCGTGGACCGCAACGCGCTGGGCGAGCGCACCATCACCCTGGACTGCGACGTGCTGCAGGCCGACGGTGGCACCCGCACCGCCGCCATCACCGGCGCCTACGTGGCCCTGGTCGATGCGGTGAACGTGCTGATGAAGCGTGGCGACATCAAGCGCAACCCGATCCTGGGCGCAGTGGCGGCGGTGTCGGTGGGCGTGTACCGCGGCACCCCGGTGCTGGACCTGGACTACGCCGAAGACAGCGACTGCGACACCGACATGAACGTGGTGATGAACGACGGTGGCGGCTTCATCGAACTGCAGGGCACCGCCGAAGGCCACGCCTTCCGTCGCGATGAACTGGACGCGCTGCTGGGCCTGGCCGAAACGGGCGTGGCCGAGCTGCTGGCCGCGCAGCAGGCGGCGCTGTCGGCATGAACCGGCGCCTTGCCCTGACCACCGTGGTGGTGGCCGACTATGACGAAGCCATTGCCTGGTACACCGGCAAGCTCGGCTTCACGCTGCTGGAAGACATCGACCAGGGCCACAAGCGCTGGGTGGTGGTCGGCCCGACCGATGGCAGCGCCGCCGCCCTGCTGCTGGCCCGTGCCAGCGACGAGGCGCAGCGCAGCCGCATCGGCAACCAGACCGGTGGCCGCGTCGCCTTCTTCCTCAACACCGACGACTTCCACCGCGACCACGCGGCGATGCTTGCCGCGGGCGTCGAGTTCCTGGAAGCGCCGCGCGAAGAACCCTATGCAACGGTCGCGGTGTTCCGCGATCTGTATGGCAACACCTGGGACCTGCTGGAGCCCCGTCAATGAAGAAACTGGTACTGGCCAGCCACAACGCCGGCAAGCTGGTGGAGATGCAGGAGATCCTCGCCGACCTGCCGCTGCAGATCACCTCGGCCGCCGAACTGGGCCTGGGCGACGTGGAAGAGACCGGCCTGACCTTCGTCGAGAATGCGCTGCTGAAGGCACGCGCGGCCTGCGAAGCGACCGGCCTGCCGGCACTGGCCGATGATTCGGGCCTGATCGTCGATGCACTCGGCGGCGCGCCCGGCCTGTACAGCGCGCGCTATGCCGGCCACCCGACCAACGCGGCGGCCAACAACGCCAAGCTGCTGGACGCGATGGCCGACATTCCCGACGGCCAGCGCAGCGCCCGCTTCTATGCGGTGATCGTGCTGCTGCGCCACGCCACCGACCCGCAGCCGTTGATCTGCGAAGGCCGCTGGGAAGGACAGATCATCCGCGAGCTGCGTGGCACGAATGGTTTTGGCTACAACCCGGTATTCCTGGACACCACCCACGGCCTGACCGCCGCGGAAATGGAGCCGGCACTGAAGAATGCCATCAGCCACCGTGCCATCGCCCTGCAGCAGCTCAAGCAGCAGCTGGCGACGCTGTACTGACGCCGCCTGATCGAACCAGGGAAGCCGGCCAGTGGCCGGCACTACCGATGAAGCCCATGCCGCACGCCCACGACCACTGCAACCACCTGCCCGGCGAAGCCTGCTCCGCTGCCCACGACAGCCCGCCGCGGCTGGTGCCGCCACCGCTGTCGCTGTACGTGCACCTGCCGTGGTGCGTGCGCAAATGCCCCTACTGCGATTTCAATTCGCACCAGGCCAAGGGCGAGCTGCCGTTCGACGCCTACATCGACGCGCTGCTACGTGACCTGGACCAGGACCTGCCGCTGGTCTGGGGCCGGGTGGTGCACAGCGTGTTCTTCGGCGGCGGCACCCCCAGCCTGTTCCCGCCGGAAGCGATCGACCGTTTCCTGCAGCAGGCCAGCGCGCGCCTGCGCTTCGCGCCCAATGCCGAAATCACGCTGGAAACCAACCCGGGCACCGCCGAGCATGGCCGCTTCGACCGCTACCGCGCGGCAGGCGTGAACCGCCTCAGCTTCGGCATCCAGAGTTTCGACGACGCCATGCTCAAGCGCCTGGGCCGCATCCACGACAGTGGCGAAGCCGAGCGCGCGGTGAAGATGGCGCAGGACGCGGGCTACGACAACTTCAACATCGACCTGATGTACGCGCTGCCGGAACAGACCCTGGCCGGTGCCGAGGCCGATCTGGAACGTGCATTTGCACTGCAACCGGCCCATATCTCGCACTACCAGCTGACCCTGGAACCGAACACGGTGTTCTTCGCGCGTCCGCCGCAGGGCATTCCCGATGAAGACAATGCCTGGGACATGCAGGAGCACTGCCAGTCGCTACTGGCGCAGGCTGGTTTCAGCCAGTACGAAGTCAGCGCCTACGCACGCCCCGGTCGGCAGAGTGCGCACAACCTGAACTACTGGCGCTTCGGTGACTATCTTGGCATCGGTGCTGGCGCGCACGGCAAGATCAGCTCGGGTGCCGAAGAACACGTGCTGCGCCGCTGGAAACTGAAGCACCCGCAGGCCTACCTGGACAGCGCGGGCACCCCGGCCTCGTTCGGTGGCGACGATGTGATCGCACCCGAGCGCCTGCCGTTTGAGTACATGCTCAACCTGCTGCGCCTGCACGAAGGTTTCGGCCTGCGCGATTTCGAGTCGCGCACCGGGCTGCCGCGCAGCGTGCTGGACGCGCCCCTGGGCGAGGCCGTGCAGCGCGGCTGGCTGGACGTGGCGGATGGCCACGTACAGCCAACCGAGCTGGGCCGCCGATTCACCAATGATGTGGTGAGCCTGTTCCTGGAGGAATAGACCTTCCCGCCGTTAGCGGGTAGTGCCGGGCGCTGGCCCGCACTCCGGTGGAGACAGCGCTGCCGGCCAGTGACCTGCACCATCGCTCATCCGTCGTCCCCCCCAGCGGACGTGAGACACGTTCACCCTAAAGTAGCGCCGACTGCGGCCGACACGGTAGATTCACAAGATCGATCCGCGGGAATCCGGGTACCGCTCGCCGATGTCAGCTGTCTTTTCCATTACCTCTGCCGACAAAACCCGCCTGGCCGCCAGCGACCTGCCACCGCGGGTGCGTGAGCTGCTGGGCGCGTTGATCGGCCTGTGCCGGCAGACGCTGGCCGCGCCGCTGATCCTGACCGTCGAAGCGTTGGAGCAGACGCTGCTGCACGACGCGGATCGCGCGCGCAATCCGCAGCTGCAGGCGGAGCTGATGGCCCAGCGCGGCCAGTTGCATGCCTTCTCCGGTCATTTCGCTGACCGCATGCTTGATGCCGTGGCCGATGCGCTGATACGGCTGCGCGAACCCACGGCCCACTTCAGCCCCGGTTCCACGCCGCCGCCGCTGCCCGGCATGCTCGGGCTGTCGCTGGTCGATGAGCATGAAGTGGACCGCGACCTGCTGCTGACCGAGATGGTGCGGCGGGAGACGCTGCGTTCGACCAACACGCTGAACCTGCTGGGCCAACGCCTGGGCGTACTGGCGGCAGCACCGGCCTTCGAGGCCGACACCCTGCCGCTGGCACCGCAGGCACTGTGCGCCATGCTGCGCCGGATTGCCGAACAGGATTCGCTCGCTGTCGACGTTCAGCTGGCGCTGTACCGCAGCTTCGAACGCCAGGTGCTGGAGCGCCTGGGCGACATCCTCGACCGTGCCAATGCCCTGCTGGCCCAGCACGGCGTGCTGCCCGGCCTGGTCTACACCCCCTACCTGGCGCGTTCATCGAGCACCCGGCGGATCATCACCCAGTCGGTGGGCGGTGGTCGCACCACGCAGCCGGCAAAGCGTGCCGCCGCGCCACTGACCGGCTGGAACGGATCGGCACCGGCCGGCTCCTGGTCGAGCCTGGTGCAGGACGCTTTCCAGGATGACAGCACGGCCGGCGCGGCCATGCCGGGCCTGACCACCTCCACGGGCAGCGCGCTGCATGCGCTGCTGCAGCAGGCACGCCATGCCAGCGCAGCACCTGCGGATCGCGATGCAGTGCCGAGCGCGGCCGTGGATGCGGTCCTCGCACGCCTGCAGGCGCAGTCCAGCGCCGCCACCGGCGTTGCCGACCTGCAGGCGGCCGTGGTGGCGCAACTGCGCAGCGAGCATGGCATGCAGGCCCAGCTGGGCAGCCACGACCGCGACAGCCTCGACCTGCTGCGCATGCTGATGCAGCAGGTGCAGCAGCAGCAGCGTCCGGACCCGGTGCCGGCCGCCCTGCTGGCGCGCCTGCAGGTACCGCTGGCACGTGCGGCAATGGCCGACCCCGGCTTCTTCGTGCGCGACGAGCACCCCGCGCGCGAACTGCTCAACCAGATTGCCGAAGTCGGCGCCAACTGGCTGGGCGACGATGATGTCGACCCGCAGTTGCTGCAGCGCATGGCACAGAGCGTGCAGGGCCTGCTGGGTCAGGATGCGCGGGCGCCGGAGGCCTTCGCCAGCGCGAACGAGGACGTGCAGCAGCATCAGCGCGCCGCAGCGCATCGCGCCGAGTTGGCCGAACGCCGCCATGTCGAAGCTGCACGCGGCAAGGAGCGGCTGGAACTCGCGCGGCGACAGGCCAGTGCACAGATCGACCAGTGCTGCGACGCGCAGCAGCCGCCCCGCTTCGTGCAGACCCTGCTGCGTCAGGCCTGGGCCGATGCCCTCACCCTGACCCGCCTGCGCCACGGCGACGATTCATCGCAGTGGCAGGAACGCCTGCAGCAGACCCAACGCATCGCCGCCATCACCGCGCAACCCGTTGATGCACCCGGCGGCACCGATGCAACGCTTGCTGCCGAGGTCGAGGCCGCCCTGCTGCAGGTCGGCTACCACGCCGAGGAAGCCGCCGCCGTCGCACGCAGGCTGGCCACGCCTGGCGGCGAGGACGAGAGCACCTCGCGTACCGAACTCAGTGCCCGCCTGAAGGCACGCGCGCGCCTGGGCGAGCACGCCGGTACGGCCGCCGGCACGACGCCCGCCACACCGCGCAGCAGTGCCGAGGAAGCCGCTTACCAGCAGCTGTCCTCCCTGCCCTTCGGCAGCTGGTTCGACATCGACACTGGCGATGGCACACTGCGCCGCCAGCGCCTGTCCTGGTACAGCCTGCTGACCGGCCACGCCCTGCTGGTCAATCCACGCGGGCAGAAGATCGCCGATACCGACCTGGATACGCTGGCCCGGCAGATCAGCGCCGGCCAGGCGCAGCTGGTCACTGAGGACAAGGCCCGGCTGGTTGACCGTGCCTGGGAGGCCAGCCTTGGCGCATTGCGTGCACTGGCGGCCGGCCATACGCAGGAGACCTCCGCATGATCACCCAACCGCCGCAGGACACCCGCCGCGCACCGCGCCGCCAGGTCTCGGACCTGGTACCGGTCACCGACCAGATGCGCGAAAGCGTGGTGGGCCGGCTCGGCAATATCTCCGAAACCGGCATGCTGATGCTGGCCAGCGCAACGTTGCGCGAGGATGCGCTGTACCAGTTGCGCTTCCCCTTGCCGCTGGGCGACGGCCGCCACCAGGACATCGACGTGGGCGTGCACCTGCTGTGGAGCGAACCTGCACACGCCCCCGGACAGAGCTGGACCGGCTTCCGGTTCCTCACCCTGTCGCGCGAGCATCGGCAGCTGCTGCGCCAGTGGGTGGGCGAAGACAGCGACGAGGGGCCGGTTTCGACGGCCTGAGTGCCGGTTCCAGCACAGCGGTTTTTCCCGGTATGCGGCAGAATCTAGGGCCGTTTTCCGTGTTGAGCCACCGCAATGATCCAGCAAGACCCCGGCGCCCTGTATTCCGACCACCTGGCCGTGCTGTGCCGACGTGCCGAACAGGCGCTGGCCCGCGGCGGCTTCGATCACCTGGTGGTGCCCAGCGGCACCCTGCACTACCAGGTGTTCGACGATCGCGACTACCCGTACGCGGTCAATCCGCAGTTCAAGGCCTGGCTGCCGCTGACCCGCGTGCCCAACAGCTGGATCGTGTTCACCCCCGGCAAGCGCCCGGCGGTGATCTTCCACCAGCCCTTCGACTACTGGCACGTGGTGCCGGATGCCCCCAGCGGCTGGTGGGTGGAGCACTTCGACATCCACATCATCCGCAAGCCGGAAGACGCGCTGGCGCTGCTGCCGGCCGATCCATCGCGCTGCGCGATCCTCGGCGAGCCGCAGAGCGCGCTGGGCAGCTACGTGCCGAACAACCCGGCGCCGGTGGTGAACTACCTGGAATGGCACCGCGGCAGCAAGACACCGTATGAGATCGCACTGATGCGCGACGCCCAGGTGCTGGGCGTGCGCGGCCACCGCGCTGCCGAGGCCGCATTCCACAATGGCGCCGACGAGTTCAGCATCCACATGGCGTACTGCCAGGCCGTGGGCCAGGATGCCAACGAACTGCCGTACGGCAACATCGTGGCGTTGAACGAACATGCCGCCGTGCTGCACTACACCGAGCTGGGCCGCAAGGCACCGCAACCGCTGCGCAGCTTCCTGATCGATGCCGGCGCCAGTGCCCACGGCTACGCCAGCGACATCACCCGCACCTACGCCGCGCAGGGCCACGACGAATTTGCGGCGATGATCGCCGCCGTCGACGCTGCCCAGCAGCAGATGTGCGCAGCGGTGCGCCCGGGCTTCGACTACAAGCAGCTGCACGTGGACGCACATCTTTCGCTGATGGGCGTACTGAAGGACTTCGGCGTGATCAAGGTCTCGCCGCAAACCGCGCTGGAGACCGGCGTCAGCGCCGCGTTCTTCCCGCATGGTATCGGCCACCTGATCGGCCTGCAGGTGCACGACGTGGCCGGTTTCGCGGCCAGCGACGAAGGCGGCCGCATCGAGCGCCCGGCGGGCCACCCGTACCTGCGCCTGACCCGCGTGCTGGAGCCGGGCATGGTGGTGACCATCGAACCGGGCCTGTACTTCATCGACATGCTGTTGAATGAAGTGAAGGACGCTGGCCACGGTGATGCGATCAACTGGGACCGCGTGGACTTCTTCCGTCCGTATGGCGGCATCCGCATCGAAGACGAAGTGCTGTGCACCGACGGCGAAGCGGACAACCTGACGCGGCCGGCGTTTGCGGCGGCCAACGGCTGAGCCCCTCGTGGTTGGCTGCTTGGAGCAATAGCCGCGCTTGGCGGGGCGGGGTGGGTTCGCGGGGGTGTCCGCGGCATGGATGCCGCGGCCAAGCCTCCAGGGATGGATTCACGGCGTCCCCCGCGAACCCACCCCGCCCCACCTCTGACAGTTTCCGTGTGCGTCCAACCACGGAAGAAAGAAAGAAAAGCAAAAGCGGGTCGCTTGCTGCGCTCGCTCTGTGTCGACCAAGGTCGACACCTACCAGTAGATCCACGCCATGCGTGGATGATTCATTCGATATCTGACAGATGTGCCGACCAACGATCGGCACCCACCAACAGCCGCGCGAACCTGTCGAAGGTGGGGCACTGTGGGTTTGCGGGGTGTGAGCCGCATGGATGCGGCGACCAAGCCTACAAGGACGTACTTGCGGCGTCCCCGCAAACCCACAGTGCCCCGCCATCCCACGGATAACCCGTTGTTGCTGTTGCTGTTGCTCCAGCTGTTGCCTCTGCGGGTGCAGGGCCGCAAGCCCTGCAGAAAAACACCCTACCCCGCCATCACCGCTTCGATCTCATCGGCGCTGCGCGCCAGGCCTTCGGTCAGCACGCGATGGCCATCATCGGTGATCAGCACATCGTCTTCAGTGCGGATGCCGATACCGCGCCAACGCGGTTCCACCGTCGTGTCGTCCACGCCGATGTACAGCCCCGGCTCGATGGTGAACGCCATGCCAGGCTCCAGCAGACGTGAATCACCGGCGAGGCGGTAATCGCCCACATCGTGCACGTCCAATCCGATCCAGTGGCCGGTCTTGTGCCGGTAGAAGCGCTGGTACAGGCCTTCGGACAGATTTTTTTCCAGCGTGCCCTTCAGCAGGCCCAGGCGCAGCAGGCCCTCGGTCAAGGTCTGCACTGCGGCCAGATGGCCGGCCTCGTAGGGCACGCCCGGCTTGGCCTGGGCCAGCGCCGCCGCCTGCGCTTCACCGACCAGGTCGTGCAGCGCGCGCTGCTCGGCACTGAAGCGGCCGTTCACCGGGAAGGTGCGGGTGATGTCGCTGGCGTAGCCGCGGTACTCGGCACCGGCATCGATCAGCACCAACTCGCCATCGCGCGACCGCGCGTTGTTGTCGCGGTAATGCAGGATGCAGCCGTTGCGGCCGGCACCGACGATGCTGCAATACGCAGGCACCGCATCGCTGGCGCGGAACACGCGTTCCAGCTCGGCCTGCAGTTCATACTCGTGGATGCCGGCCCTGGCGGCCTTCATCGCCGCCAGATGCGCACGCACGCTGATCTGTGCGGCGTGGTGCATCAGTGCCACTTCGGCGCCGGATTTGAACAGGCGCTGCTCGTGCAGCAGGTGGCCCAGCTCCAGGAACTCATGGGGCGGCTGCGCACCGTGGCGTACCTGCGAACGCACGCGGTTGACCCAGCCGATCAGCTTCAGATCGAAGTCGGCGTCGCGGCCGAAGTGGTAGTAGACGCGCGAGCGCCCTTCCAACAGGCCCGGCAGGATGTCGTCCAGATCATCGATCGGGTAGGCATCGTCCATGCCGTACTGCGCTACCGCGCCTTCCTGGCCAGCGCGGCTGCCGTCCCATGCCTCGCGCTCGGCATCGCGCTCGCGGCAGAACAGGATGGCCTCGCCGTGGCGGCGGCCCGGAATCAGCACCAGCACCGCTTCCGGTTCCGGGAAGCCGGTCAGGTACTGGAAATCCGAATCCTGGCGGAACGGATAATGGGTATCGAGGCTGCGCACCTTCTCGGCTGCGGCCGGCAGCACCAGGATCGCGTCCTCGCCAGCCATGTCCATCAGCTGGCGGCGGCGACGCTTGTATTCGCCGGCCGCGATGCCGGTACGCTGCTTGATATCCATCAGTTCAGGCGCTGCCGATGGCGCGCGGCCAGCACCACGTCGCCGTGCAGCAGCAGCACCGCCACGCGGATGAACTCCTCGATCTCCGACAGGGCTTCGTCGTCGTCATCGCCGCCGGCCTCGAAATCCTCACTGGACGCACGCGCCAGGCTGGCCATGTCGGTCAGCGCTTCTTCGCCCTCTTCGGACAGGGCCGGGCGGCGGCCGCCACTGCCCAGGCCGAAGCCGCCCAGGAACGAGCGGGTCCAGCTGAACATGGCATCGGCCTGCGCGGACACGTCGTCGCTGTCGGCGAGCAGCAGTTCGAAGGCGAAGTCACGGTCTTCCAGCTGCTTGATGGTGGCCTGCAGCAGCTGCCCCAGCACGCTGTCGGCGGCCACCGGCGGCAGGGTGTCGTCGGCCAGCACGCGCGCCGGCCAATCGTTGCCGGGGGCGCCGCCGGCGGCCAGCCAGCCGCACAGCGCGCCGTGCAGCTCGGCAGCGGTAGCGCCCAGGCCCAGCGCCTGGCTGGCGCGGGTAACGTCGTCGACGGAGGGAAGTTCGGTCATCGTGCGGCTCGTTCGGAATAAGAAAACCCGGGGTGCGCACGCGCGCGCCCGTGAGACCCCGTAGTGTAGCAACCCTGCAGCATCCTCTCGTGGCCGTCCGGCCTTGCTGCGACAGCGCTTGACCGCCCTCACCCGGCTTGCCTATCGTGCCCGCATGGAACCCGCCGATCCCCTTGCCCAGCTGCAGGACTTTGCCGCCCGCGTGGACGCGTTGCTTGAACGCAACCAGCGTCTGGCCGAGGAGAACCGCAGCCTGCGCCACCAGCAGGAACAGCTGGTGGCCGAGCGCTCGACGCTGTTGGCCAAGAACGAGCAGGCACGCTCGCGGGTGGAAGCGATGATCAGCCGGCTCAAATCCCTGGAGCAGCACACATGAGCGCCGAACCGGTCAGTGTCCGCATCCTCGATCGTGAATACACCGTGGGCGTCGGCGGCGATGAGCGCGACAGCCTGATGGCCGCCGCACGCCTGCTCGATGCGCGCATGCGCGAGATCCGCGGCAGCAACCGCATGGCCGCCGTCGACCGCGTCGCCGTGCTGGCCGCGCTGAACCTGGCCCACGAACTGCAGCTGCTGCGCGACGAGAACGCCCGCCAGGCCGTGGCGCTGCAGCAGACGCTGGCCGACCTGAACCGGCGCCTGGACCGCGCGATCGACGGCGGCGCCTGAAGACCGTGCACAACGCGTCTTCTCATATCTGAATTGGCACGGACTGTTGCCGACGAACGGCCTATCCAGATCCTGCGTGCTGGCTATAATGGCCACGCGTTCTCTGCGGTACTCGACGGCATGTGCAAACATTCGCCTTGTCCCTTAAGAACGACACCGGGAGCGCGACAGCGCCGGGAGTGCAGGTCCGCCTTGTAGCGGGAAGCCCGATGGTTCTCCAGCGTTCCCACTTGAGCCCCCGGGTTCAAGGTCGTTTCGCATGCATCGACATTGCGGAGAATGCAATATTCCAGCAAGGGCGGCGTCTTCGGGCGTCGCCCTTGTTCTTTCCGGCACAATGACGGCTGATCCTTGCCGCTCGCTGCCATGACCGACCCGCGCCAGGCCCTGCGCCACGACCTGCGGCAACGCCGTCGTGACCTTAACGCTGGTGAGCGCATCGCCGCCGCCGAATCGCTTGCCGATGCCCTGCTCGCCCTGCCGTTCGCCCCGCGCGAAGGCGCCGTGGCCGGCTACTGGGCGCTGGATGGCGAAATCGCCCTGCACCGCTGGCAGCTGCAGCTGCCCGAAGGACTCACCTACTGCCTGCCGGTGCTGGCCGGCGACGTGCTGCGCTTCGCACCATGGCGGCCCGGGCAGCCGCTGACCAGCAACCGCTATGGCATCCCCGAGCCGGACGTGGCCGTGGAAGACACCCTGGAACCGGAACGGATGGCGCTGGTCGTGACTCCATTGGTGGGTTTCGACGCACAGTGCCGTCGGCTGGGCATGGGGGGCGGCTGGTATGATCGCAGCTTCGCCTTCCGCCACGACCGGCCGGCGCCGCCCTGGCTGGTCGGTGCTGCGTTCGCGGTGCAGCAGGTCGAGTCCTTGCCGGTGGCGTCGTGGGACGTGCCGGTGGATGCGATCTGCACCGAAGACGGCACCCTGTTCCCCTCCGCTGCCCCCGTGAACGCATGACCGCCCGCAAGCGCTACTGGCTGATGAAGTCCGAACCGGACGCCTTCTCCATCGATGACCTGGCCAAGGTCAAGGTCGAACCCTGGAACGGGGTGCGCAACTACCAGGCGCGCAATTTCATGCGCGATGGCATGCAGGTGGGCGACGGCATCCTGTTCTACCACTCCAACACCAAGGTGCCCGGCATCGTCGGCCTGGCCACCGTCGCCAGCCCAGCCTACCCGGACGACACCCAGTTCGACCCGAAATCCGACTACCACGACCCCAAGAGCACGCGCGAAAACCCGCGCTGGATGCTGGTGGACGTGGCCTTCGACCGCAAGCTCAAGCAGGTGATCGCGCTGGACGAGATCAAGCTGCACGCTGACGAGCTCGGCGAGGGCTTCCCGCTGGTTGCCAAGGGCAATCGCCTGTCGGTGTTCCCGGTGACCGCCGCGCAGTGGAAGCTGCTGCTGTCGCTGGAAAAGAAATCCTGATTCCCCGCCTGAGAGTTCTTCCCATGTCCGAAGCCAAGCGCCTGGCCGCCGAGAAAGCCATCGAGTACGTCGAAGACGGCATGATCGTCGGTGTCGGCACCGGTTCCACCGTGGCCTATTTCATCGATGCCCTGGCCCGCATCCAGCACCGCATCAAGGGAGCCGTGTCCAGCTCCGAGCAGAGCACCGCACGCCTGAAGCAGCACGGCATCGAGGTGATCGAGCTGAACCACAGTGGCAACCTGTCGCTGTACGTCGATGGCGCCGACGAGTGCGACCCGAACAAGTGCCTGATCAAGGGCGGCGGCGCCGCACTGACCCGCGAGAAGATCATTGCCGAGGCCAGCGAGCGCTTCATCTGCATCGTCGACCCGAGCAAGCAGGTGCCGGTGCTGGGCAAGTTCCCGCTGCCGGTGGAAGTGATCCCGATGGCGCGCAGCCTGGTCGCCCGCCAGATCCGCGACATGACCGGCGGCCAGCCGACCTGGCGCGAGGGCGTGGTCACCGACAACGGCAACCAGATCCTGGACATCCACAACCTGCAGATCACCGATCCGGAAAAGCTGGAGCGCGAGCTCAACCAGTTGCCGGGCGTGGTCTGCGTCGGCCTGTTCGCGCGCCGTCGCGCCGATGTGGTGATCGTCGGCGGCGAGCCGCCGGTCGTGCTCTGACCCTTCCGAAGGAGCCTGACGATGTCGCTGTTGCGTTCGCTGCTGATGCTTCCGCTGCTGGCCCTGGCCGGCTGCGCCACCGACGCGGCCCGCCATTGGGTCGAGCTGGACGGCGCCCGCTACCAGGTCGAGCTGGCCACCAACGATGAAACCCGCGCGCGCGGGCTGATGTTCCGCGACCAGATGGCGGCCGACCACGGCATGCTGTTCATCCACGACCGCGAGGAAATGCAGGCGTACTGGATGAAGAACACCAGGATCGCGCTGGACATCCTTTACTTCGACAGCCAGCGCAGGCTGGTCAGCCAGCAGCGCGACGTACCGCCGTGCTCGGCCGGCGACATGTGCCCGCCCTATCCCAGCGGCGGTCCGGCGCGTTATGTACTGGAACTCAACGCCGGCCAGGCCGAGAAGCTGCAGCTCAAGGACGGCACGGAGCTGAAATTCGGTCCGGGCATCGAAAAGTAAACGATGCGGCCGGGGGGGGGGGGGGGGCGGGGGGGGGGGGGGGGGGGGGGGGGCGGCGGGGCGGGGGGGGGGGGGGGGGGGGGGGGGGGGGGGGTTTGGGGTGTGGGGGGGGGGGGGGGGGGGTCAGATCCCATTCGCTCGCGAAAGGCATCTGACCCCTGAACTTTTCACGCGATACCGCTTGAAACCGCCTGCGAATGACGCCAGTCTGTGGCCATGCAGGACCGGATCACACTCCCCGACTGGGATGCCCTGGCCGACCTCGAAGACGAGGCGCTGCCACTGTTGCCGACCGCGCTGCTGATCGCGCGCGATGAATACCCCGATCTGCAGCCGTCCACCTACGACGCGCTGATCCAGAGCCATGTCGAGCACCTCCGCTCGGAAGTGGAGAGCATCGACAACAGCCCGCTGAAGATGGCGGCGATCAACCGCCACCTGTTCGACGAGCTGGGCTACAGCGGCGACCACGACGAGTACTACGACCCGCGCAACAGCTACCTCAACCAGGTATTCGAGCGCCGCTTGGGCAATCCGATCTCGCTGGCGCTGGTCCAGATGGAAGTCGCGCGCCGGCTGGGTATTCCGCTCGATGGCGTGTCCTTCCCCGGCCACTTCCTGGTGCGCCTGCCGGTGGACGACGGCGTGCTGGTGATGGACCCGTTCAACGGTGGCCGACCGCTGGACGTGGACGAACTGCGCGAGCGGGCCAAGTCACACCTGGGCGGGCAGATGCCCGACGACCAGGTGCTGGCGCAGATCCTCGACCCGGCGCCCGCGCGCGCGATCCTGATACGCATGCTGCGCAACCTGCACGGCGTGTATGCCGAAGCCGGCGAGTGGGACCGCGCCGCGCGCAGTGCCGACCGCCTGCTGAAGCTGGCCCCGGAGCAGGACGATGCGCTGCGCGACCGCGGCCTGGCCTACCTGCAGCTGGAGTACCTGGCCGGTGCCCGGCACGATCTGGGCCAGTACCTGAAGCGCAACCCGGAAGCCAGCGATGCGCAGTGGCTGCGCGAGAAGCTGATCGACCTCGGCGGGCCGATGCCGCGGCTGCATTGAGGGAGTCGGTGTGTGGACCGGCAGTCCACACCTACCCTCATCAATCGACCTCGACCATCTCGAAATCAGCCTTGGTCACCCCGCAATCCGGGCAGGTCCAGGTCTCGGGAATGTCCTCCCAGCGCGTCCCTGGCGCGATGCCTTCCTCCGGCAAGCCTTCCGCTTCGCTGTACAGGAAGCCGCAGACCACGCACATCCAGGTGCGCAAGGTGGTGGGGGTGGCATCGCTCATCGGATAATCAGGACTGGATTCACGGGCCGCCATTGTCCCATCGCGGTCCACTCACCGGTAGCCATCGATGACTTCTGCTTCCCCGGCGCCCCGCGGCGTCTACCTGATCACCCCGGACGAGCCCGATACCGCACGCCTGCTGGCCCGCACCGCGCCGCTGCTGGCCACGGGCGCCACTTGGCTGCAGTACCGCAACAAGACCGCAAGCGACGCGCTGCGGCGGGAACAGGCCACCGCGCTGCAGGCACTGTGCGCAGACCACGGCGTGCCGCTGATCGTCAACGACGACCCGGCGCTGGCCAAGGCCGTGGGCGCGGCGGGCGTGCACCTGGGCGGTACCGACGGCGACATCCCCAGCGCGCGCGCCCTGCTCGGCCCCGAGGCCATCATCGGCGCCTCCTGCTATGACCAGCTGGCCAATGCCGAGAGGGCCGTCGCCGCCGGCGCCAGCTACGTGGCCTTCGGCGCGTTTTTCCCGACCACCACCAAGATCACCACCAGCCGCGCCCATACCGACCTGCTGCGGCAAAGCGCCGCACTGGGCGTGCCGCGGGTGGCGATTGGTGGCCTGACGCCGGACAATGTCGGTCCCATCATCGACGCCGGCGCCGATCTGGTCGCCGTGGTCAGCAGCGTGTTCGCCGCCGAAGACCCGGTCGCGACCCAGCGCGCCTTCCTCGCCCAGTTCGCGTAACGCCCAGGATATTCCCCCATGAACCACGACCAGTCCCACGCCCTGTTCTCCCGCGCCCAGCAGCTGTTGCCGGGCGGCGTCAATTCGCCGGTGCGCGCGTTCAAGTCGGTCGGCGGCGAACCGTTCTTCGTCGAGCGCGCCGACGGCGCCTACCTGTACGACGTCGACGGCAACCGCTACATCGACTACGTCGGCTCCTGGGGCCCGATGATCGTCGGCCACAACCACCCGGCGGTACGCCAGGCGGTGAAGAAGGCGATCGACAACGGCCTGTCGTTCGGCGCGCCATGCGCGGCTGAAGTCACCATGGCCGAGACCATCACCCGCCTGGTGCCGTCGTGCGAGATGGTGCGCATGGTCAACTCCGGCACCGAGGCCACCCTGTCGGCGATCCGCCTGGCGCGTGGCGCCACCGGCCGCAACCGCATCGTCAAGTTCGAAGGCTGCTACCACGGCCACGGCGACTCGTTCCTGGTCAAGGCCGGCAGCGGCATGCTGACCCTGGGCGTGCCGACCTCGCCGGGCGTCCCGGCCGGGCTGAGCGAACTGACCCTGACCCTGCCCTACAACGACTTCGAAGCGGCCACTGCGCTGTTCGAGCAGCAGGGCGATGACATCGCCGGCCTGATCATCGAACCGGTGGTCGGCAACGCCAACTGCATCCCGCCGCGCGAGGGCTACCTGCAGCACCTGCGCGAACTGTGCACGAACCACGGCGCGCTGCTGATCTTCGACGAAGTGATGACCGGCTTCCGCGTTGCCCTCGGCGGTGCGCAGGCGCACTACGGCATCACCCCGGACCTGACCACCTTCGGCAAGATCATCGGCGGCGGCATGCCGGTGGGCGCCTACGGCGGGCGCCGCGAGCTGATGCAGCAGATCGCCCCGGCCGGCCCGATCTACCAGGCCGGCACGCTGAGCGGCAACCCGGTGGCGATGGCCGCTGGCCTGACGATGCTGGAGCTGATCCAGCAGCCGGGCTTCCACGCCGACCTGGCCGAGCGCACTGCACGCCTGTGCGCCGGCCTGGAAGCGGCCGCCGCCGAAGCCGGCGTGGCGGTGACCACCAACCGCGTGGGTGCGATGTTCGGGCTGTTCTTCACCAGTGAGAAGGTGGAGACCTATGCGCAGGCCACCGCCTGTGACATCCCAGCGTTCAACCGCTTCTTCCACGCGATGCTGGAGCAGGGCGTGTTCCTGGCGCCGTCGGCGTACGAGGCCGGTTTCCTGTCCAGCGCGCACGATGATGCCGTGATCGAGGCCACCCTCGCCGCTGCACGCGTGGCATTCAAGGCCGCCAAGGGCTGATCGCAAAAAAGGGGACGGAGGGGATTAAGTCGTTTGTGCATATACGACTTAATCCCCTCCGTCCCCTTTTTTTCAACCGAAGACGAACTTGCCCTTCATCATCGCGAAGTGGCCGGGGAACGAGCAGAAGAAGGTGTAGTCGCCGCCCTTCTGCAGGCCCTGCGTGGAAAAGCGCACGCGCGTGGTCTCGCCACCACCAATTACTTTGGTGTGCGCCAGCACGCGCTTGTCGGCCTTCGGCAGGTAGCTATCGGCCAGGGTCATGCGCATGCCTGCCAGTGCCACCGGCTGGTAGTCGGCCGTGCGGGTCAGCACCCAGTTATGGCCCATCGCGGTAGCGGCGAGCTTGCCGGTGTGGCGCAAGGTCAGGTCCACGGCAGTGCAGTCGGCGACAAGCTTGATCTCGCGAGTGCTGAAGCTCATCTGGTCGGTGCTGTCGATGCTCACCGCACACACCCGCGCCATCGCCGACGGCGCCAGCATCAGCGCGCCCAGTCCCACTGCCACCCACCAAGCCTTCATCGTTGCCTCTCCTGCGGATTCAAGCACCATTCTAGGCAGGCCCCTGCGGCCGCGTCTGCGACCGTCTGTCGCATGCCTACTCCAGGGTTTCCCGCGCACTCACTGCAATGGCATGCTCGACCGATGCGGATCGACCTGTTGCTGCTGGATGTGGATGGCGTGCTGGTGCAGTACCAGCGCGCGCAGCGCGTGCTGCATCTGGCCCAGGCACTGCAGGTTCCGACGCAGGCCGTACAGGCCGCGCTGTATGACAGCGGACTGGAAGCGGCGCATGACAACGGCACGCTGGATGGCCCGGCCTATCTGGCGCAGCTGGGGGAGTGCCTGGGCAGGACCATCGATGTACCCAGCTGGATCGCCGCACGCCAAGCGGCCAGCCATCCGCAGCACGCGGTGCTGCAGCGGCTGCAGGTTCTGCAGCTGCCGCTGGCGGTACTGACCAACAATGGCGCGCTGATGGTGCAGGCGCTGCCCACCCTGCTGCCGGAACTGTTCCCTGCGCTGCAGGGACGCGTGTTCTGCAGCGCCGATTTCGGCCTGCGCAAACCCGCACCGGAGGTCTTCCTGCGCACGCTTGAGGCCCTCGGCGTGGCGCCTTCGCGCACGCTGTTCGTCGATGACCTGTTCGCCAATGTGCGCGGTGCACGCGCCGCCGGCCTGCACGCGGAAACCGTGCGCGATGGCCGTGGCTTGGGCAAGGTGTTGAAGCGTTACCAGATTGCGTGAACCACTGTAGAGCCGAGCCCCTGCTCGGCTCTACAGATGCCTCTGCCGGCTTCAGCGCGCGGCGATGAACGCAGCAATCGCTGCGCGCAGGCGCTTGAGGCCTTCGGCCACTTCTTCGTCGGTGATGTTCAACGACGGCACGAAGCGCAGCACGTCCGGGCCGGCCTGCAGGGTCAGCAGGCCGTGCTCGGCGGCATGGTCGAGGATCGCCCCGGCCTGGCCGGCGAAGTCCTTGCCCAGCACCGCGCCCAGCATCAGGCCGCGGCCGCGCACGTGGCTGAACACACCGAACTCGTCGTTGATGCGGGCAAAGCCATCGCGCAGTGCCTTCGACTGGCGGCTGACATTGGCGGCGATCTCTGCCGAGGCCAGCTTGCGCAGCGCCACGCGGGCCACCGCAGCAGCCAGCGGGTTGCCGCCGAAGGTGGTGCCGTGCGCGCCGAACTGCATGGTCTCGGCCACCTTCGGGCCGGCCAGCATCGCGCCGATCGGGAAGCCGCCACCGAGTGCCTTGGCCAGGGTGACCATGTCCGGCACCACATCATCCTGCCAGTGCGCGAACAGCGTGCCGGTACGGCCCATGCCGGCCTGGATCTCGTCCAGCACCAGCAGTGCGTTGTGCTGGTCGCACAGTTCACGCACGCGCTTGAGGAAACCGGACTTGGCCGGCATCACGCCGCCCTCGCCCTGGATGGGCTCCAGCATCACCGCCGCCACGTCGCCGGCGGCCATCGCGGTTTCCAGCTGCACCTCATCGTTGAAATCGATGTAGCGGAAGCCGCCAGGCAGCGGCTCGTAGCCTTCCTGGTACTTCGGCTGGGCGGTAGCGGTCACCGCGCCCATCGTGCGGCCGTGGAAGCTGCCACGGAAAGTGATGATCACCCGCTTGTCGGCGGGACGGCCCTGGCTGGAGGCCCACTTGCGGACCATCTTGATCGCCACTTCGTTGGCTTCGGCGCCGGAATTGCACAGGAACACGCGCTCGGCGAAGCGGCTGGCCTTCACCAGCTCCTCGGCCAGATGCAGCGGCGGTGCGCTGTAGAACACATTGCTGGTGTGCCAGAGCTTGCCGGCCTGCTCGACCAGCGCGGCCACCAGGTCCGGATCGTTGTGGCCCAGGCCGCACACGGCGATACCCGCAGCCAGGTCGATGAACTCACGCCCCTGGCTATCCCACACGCGGGCGCCCTGCCCTCGCTCCAGTACCACCTGGCGGGGCTTGTAGACCGGCAGGTAATAGTGCGAAAGGGAGATCAGCGGATCGGTCGCGGTGGTCATGGCAGTCGGCAGGGTTCAGGAACGCCCATTCTCGCGCCGGAGCCCCTGCTGCACAATGCGCCCATGCGACCGTTTTCCGCCCCCCAGCTCAACCCCGCCACCGAGACCGGCTGGCGCCGTCGGTGGTTCGACATCATCTACCGCCATGACTCGCGGCCCTCGCGCAACTTCGACCTGATCCTGGTGGTGGCGATCGTCGCCAGCATCCTGGTGGTGATGATCGACAGCGTGCAGCACCTGCATGCCGAGTGGTCCACCGGCCTGTACATCCTGGAATGGGGCTTCACCATCATCTTCACCGCCGAGTACCTGCTGCGCCTGGCGGTGGTCAAGCGCCCGCTGCGCTACGCGGTGAGCATCTGGGGCATCATCGACCTGCTGTCGATCCTGCCCGCCTACCTGTCGATGTTCATCCCGGGCGCGCAGAGCCTGCTGGTGGTGCGTGCGCTGCGCATCCTGCGCGTGTTCCGCATCCTCAAGCTGACCCGCTACATCGAGGAAAGCGGCGTCCTGATGACGTCGCTGTGGCGCAGCCGGCGCAAGGTGCTGGTGTTCCTGTTCACGGTGATCACCATCACCATCATCGCCGGCGCGCTGATGTACGTGATCGAGGGCCCCGAACACGGCTTCACGAATATCCCGGCCAGCATGTACTGGGCGGTGGTGACCATGGCCACGGTCGGCTTCGGCGACATCGTGCCGCAGACCGTGCTTGGCCGCTTCGTCACCTCGGTGCTGATCCTGATCGGCTACAGCATCATCGCCGTGCCCACCGGCATCTACACCGCCGAACTGGCCAGCACCATGCGCGAAGCCGAACTGGCCGCGCGCCGCGATGCCCGCGGCTGCCCGCATTGCGGGCTGGAGGGGCATGAACCGGATGCGCGCCACTGCCGCAAGTGTGGTGGCCAGCTGCCGGATGCGTTCAGCCATTGAGGCACATGCCGGCCCGCGGCCGGCACTACCGGACCAACAGGGTGCGCGCCGGGCATGGCCCGGCGCTACCGTGAGCAGATCCACGCCCCGCGTGGATCGCCCTCAACGCATGCGGTTGCTGGTGGTTACCAGGTCGTTGTAGGCATCCAGAATCGTCGACTGTGCGCCTTCAGGGTCGGTGGTGAGCCAGCTGCCCGACGCCGTGCGCTCGGCAGCCAGCGCATCGGCGGTGATCGGCTTGCCCTGTTCCAGGCGCTCGACTCCGCGCCCGGCTGTACGCACCAGCTTGTCGGCCGAGCGCTGCACATGGCCCCACATCGGGTCGTCCTTGCCGACACCACCGTTCTGGATTTCCGTCACCAGCGCCTGAAAGTCGGCCAGCTGGCCGCGCAACACCGCAACGTCCGGTGCCTCGCCCTGGAACGTCATTGCCAGCTGCTTGCCATCGCCGACAAGGCGCAGATGGTAGTACGCCAGCGAGCGGCCTTCGCTTTCCTCGATCTGCTTCAGCTGGACGGCGCGGCGATCGTTCTCGTTCTTTTCCAGTGCCGCATCCATCGCCTCGCTGGCCTTGAAGAAATCCGCATAGGCCTGCATCAGCGGGGCATGCTGGCTGCGCATCCCTTCACCACCGTCGCGACGATAGTCCTCGCGGGTGAAATAGCCATCGGCGCGCTCGATCAGGGTGTTCAGCGCCAGGAACGCCTGCTGGTACTGCCGCGCGGCCGCATCCAGCGACGTCGCCGGGGCCTTTGCCAGCGCCTCGCTCAACGGCTGGCCGCAGTACTCGACCCGGTGCGACAACACCTTGCCAGGTGAGCGCGGCTGCGCTTCCTTGCCGGTTGGACCGGCTTCGGGATCCTTCATCCAACCGGTGTAGGTCTGGAAACCCTCGTGGATGGGCTGTTCGACGCCGTTGTAGCACTCGATATAGGCGTTCACCTTTTCCAACCCGGGATCGGCGACAGCCAGCCCGGCCGGGTTGTTGCAGCCGGCCAGCGCGCAGAGCAGGAGAACAGGAATCAGGCGTGTGGATGCATTCAAATCAGTTCCTTGCACAAGTGAAAACTGCAGGCATCGTCATGCATGGCGCGAGCGCGCGCTCCAGCACCTCGGCAAGGTGCTGGCATTCGGGGCTGCAGGGCGTGTCATGCCGCAATCAACCTGCTCAATCGCGACAAAAATGAAGCGTTGAGCTTCCCGCTTACTGGCGGTTGCTCTGGAAAACCAGCGAGTTGTATTCCTGCATCAGCTTGTTGGCCGAGCCGCGTGGCGCCATCGAGGGCGAATCCAGCATGCGCCGTTCGAAATCGCTGTAGGGCGTCTTGCTGCTGACCCGCTGCAGCCGCTCCTTGCCTTCCCGACGGAAGTTCTCGGCTTCGCGCTCGAAGCTGTTCCAGTCCAGCTTGCCCGGCTCCTGATCGGCCACCTTGGCATGCGCCTCGTCGGAAATACGGTTGAAGGCGTCGAGTCGTTCACGGGCTTGGGCCGGATCAAAGTCGTCCTCGCTCATCAGCTCCACGATCGCTTTGGCTTCCAGCATCATCGCCAGACGGTAGTACTCGCGCGTTCGCCCCTCGGCCTGTTCCAATACCTTGAGCTGCTCGCGCTGGGCAGCGTCATTCTGGCGCTCCAGCTCGGCGTTGAACGTTTCGCTGGCAGCCACGAAGTCCTTGAATGCGGCCATCAAGGGCGCGTGCAGTTGCTTGCCCTTGGCAAACTGGTCGTCTTCGTAGTCCTGGCGATCGTAGTAGTCGTGCGCCTCCTTGCTGATCGGCACCAGCGCCTTCAGCGCCTGCTGATAATGGCTGGCAGCAGCATCGAGTTCGGCCAGCGCCGGCTTGGCAGCCATCGCCTCGGTCACCGGGCCATCGCACTGCTTCATGTCGTAATCGCTGATCTCGAACGGGCCGTACACCTGTGTCTCGCGCCCGGTCGGGCCGGTCTCGACGTCCTTGATCCAGCGCGTATAGGACTGGAGACTGTCGTGCGTCTTCGAATCAAGCGCGTTGAAGCAGCCGATGTAGGCGTTGAGCTTCGCCGTCAACTGCTGCTGTGCGTCGGACGGCACCGTGTTGGCCTCCGGCTTGCCCGAGGCGCCGGCGTCGCCAGCGGTTGCAGGGGCCTTGCCACCGCAGGCGGCCAGGACAAGCGACAGCGAAGCGGCCAGCGCCGCGATGGAAAGCGTACGTGTCATGTGCTCACATCCTTGTTGAAAACGATTACAGCCCAGCATTCTAGCGCAGCAGGCCGAGCGCCGCAGCCCTCGGCCCTCGGCCCTCGGCCCTCGGCCCTTGCGCAACGTAGCACTCAGTCCAGGAACAGATCCGGCAGCAACGACCGCGACGGGTCCACGGCATAGCCGGACAGATCGCTGATGCCGGCCTGTGCCAGCACTTCATCGTCGATCAGGAACTGGCCGTGGAAGCCTGCCGCTTCGCGCACCAGCACCGCATGCGCGGCGTCGGCCATGATCTGCGGCGTACGGCAGCCCGCTGCATCCACGCCCGGAATCATGTTGATTGCATCGGTGGCGATCACCGTGCGCGGCCATAGCGCGTTCACCGCCACCCCCTGCGGGCCGAATTCCGCAGCCAGGCCGAGCGTGACGAAGCTCATGCCCATCTTCGCCAGCGTGTAGCCGGTATGCGCGCCCCACCACTTTGGTTCCAGGCTCGGCGGCGGCGCCAGGGTCAGGATGTGCGGATTCGGCGCCTGCAGCAGGTACGGCAGGCAGGCCTGCGCGCACAGGAAACTGCCGCGCGAATTGACCTGCTGCATCAGGTCGAAGCGTTTCATCGGCGTATCCAGCGTGCCACGCAGCCAGATCGCGCTGGCGTTGTTGATCAGGATGTCGATGCCCCCAAAGGTGTCGACCGTGGCCGCAACCGCGGCCTGCACCTGCTCTTCCTCGCGGATATCGCACTTCAGCGCCAGCCCTTGGCCACCGGCGGCGGTAACGGCCTCGGCCGCGCTGTGGATGGTGCCCGGCAGCTTCGGATTCGGCACCGCCGACTTGGCCGCAATGGCCACGTTGGCCCCGTCACGCGCAGCGCGCAGTGCGATGGCCAGGCCGATGCCACGCGAGGCACCCGTGATGAAAAGCGTTTTGCCCTGCAGACTGCCCACGTTCCACACTCCAGCGTATGCAATGAGCCGCTAGTATGCCGCGCCGACGTGGAGTTCACCCGGCCTTGACGATACTGGCGCCTCCAGTCAACGCACGAGGTTCACGCCATGCGCCGTTCCCGCCTGTTGCTGCCTGCCCTGGGGCTTGCCCTGCTGACTGCCTGCCAGGGCCGTTCGCCCGAACCCGGCAAGGAACCGTCGGCCGGTGACACGCCCAGCGCAGAAAAAGCCGCCGCGGACGGCAAGCTGCGCTGGAGCGATGCAGTGGTGTGGGATGGCGACCTCAACGCCTGCCGCCAGGGCGAGAATGCGGCCACGCGTGAGTGCCTGCGCGATGCGATGCGCGCTGGTGGCGCAAGCGCCGATGCCATTGCTGCCGCCGAACAGTTGTCCACCGGCGGCGAGCTGGCCTACGTGACGGCCTGGCATGAGAACGAAGGCTTGGGCATTGCCACGGTCGAGTATCCGTTCCGCGCCAACACCAACGAGGGTACCCGCCTGGTCGACGCCACCGGCAAGCGCATCGATGTGGATGCCGTGCAGCTGGACGACACCCTGCGTGCCGACCCCGCCGTGCAGGCCCTGCTGAAGGACCACCCGCAGGCCACGCCGTTCGCGCCGGCGCGGTCGGCCGGGGCCACGCCGCTGGAGAACGGCGGCATCCGCCTGCTGTACCGCACGCCGCTGCGTGACTGCCACGCCTGCCCGGATGTCGGCCAGCTGCAGATCGCCTACGACTTCGACGCCAAGCGCAACTTCATCGGCCAGCAGGTAGTGCCGGCAACGCCGTAAGATCACAAGCCTCTGTAGAGCCGAGCCATGCTCGGCTCTACAATACGGTTCTCCCCTGCGCATCCACGCATCGCGTGGATCTACCGGTACACCTGCACCTGCTTCCTCAGCAGATGCGGCACGATCAGCTGATGCACCGGCGCAACCGGCAGCATGTACACGCGGCCGAACGCGTTGTGCGTATGCACCACCGTCACCACCTCCAGCACGTCGCCCTGCCACTGCAGGGCCAGCTGCACACGCAGGTGGCGGTCGTCGTCTTCCAGCACGATGGCATCGTCGCTGAGCGACTGCAGGGTGAAGATGCCCAACCGCTGCCCGGGTTGAGGATCCGCAACATCCTGCGCCGCGCGCAACGAGCCCAGGTGCTTCATGCCGAGCAGGCGCATGCCGCGATTGCGCAGCGCCATCAGCCCATCGAACCAGCCGGGAATGGTCGCGGCCATATCGCGATAGGCCTGCAAGGCCGAGCGCCCATCACGATGGGTTGTTGCCTGGCAGGCGTGCACGAAGTCGGCACCGGCCAGCTGTGGGCGCAGGACGCTGCCCGCACTCGGTGGGCCGGTCACTACCTGCAGTGGACTCACGGCTTGGGCCCCTGCCCCTCGTTGTCTTCCCAATGCAGGATGCGACGGGTAACGAAGCGGTAGACCGGCTTGCCCGTGGCGAACCACAGTTCGCGCACCCACGAGGTGCGCTTGAGCACGCGCTTTTCCACTGGGGTGAGCGACTCACGGCAGTACATGCGCTTGTGCTTGAGCAGGTGGCGCAGGTCCTCGCGGGCCAGCAGGCGCATCCAGCGCGAGCGCGGGTTGCCGATCACTGCCAGCTGGAAGTCGATCAATGCCGGGCGGCCGTCTTCGGTCACCAGCCAGTTGGCTTCCTTGGCCAGGTCGTTGTGGGCCACGCCGCGCCGATGCAGCTGCTGCAGCAGCCGACGCGCGGCGCGGAACCAGGCCAGGTCGCCACGCGGTGGGCGCTGGTACATGGCGTCGCCGGCCATGAAACTGCGGTCGAGATGATGTCCATTCCACGCCAGCAGCTGCGGCACGTCGGCCATGCCATGGATATGGCGCAGCGCGCGCGCTTCGCGGCGGGCCAGCCACCAGGCCGGCAGGCGCAACCACAGCGGCGTGGCGCCCAGGTCACGGCGTACGAAGGGGCCGGCAGGCCCTTCCACACGGAGGATGCGACCGAAGCTGTCGGCCTTCAAAGCATGTGGTGGCGTGTCTGGCGTATGCGGCATGGGCCCATTCTAGGCGATGGCGCCGGTTGCAAACGGTCACCAAGCGGCTGGGAACCAGTCACCTTCACGCCCCTATAATCGGGCAATGGACTCTTCATGGATCGACGCCACGCTTGCGTGGATTGCCGCTCACCCCGTGCTGGCGGGTGCCGTTATCTTCCTCATCGCCTTCTGCGATGCGGTGATCATTCTCGGCGCCATCGTGCCGGCGCTGCCGCTGCTGTTTGCGGTAGGCGTGTTCATCGGCCTGGGCCAGATCTCCGGACCGTACGCGGTGGCGGCGGCCGCACTGGGCGCGTTCGCCGGTGATGGCATCAGTTACTGGATCGGCCGCCGCTGGGGCGATCGCCTGCGCGGCATCTGGCCGTTCAGCCGCTACCCGCAGCTGCTCGACCGCGGCGAGAACCTGTTCCGTCGCAATGCGTTCAAGAGCATTCTGGTGGCACGCTACGTCGGCGCGATCCGGCCGTTCGTGCCGGCCATCGCGGGCATGATGAAGATGCCCGCCAGCCGCTATGTACAGGCCAGTGGTATCGCCAGCATTTCATGGGCGGTACTGTTCCTGGCCCCGGGCTGGATTCTTGGCGAGGCCTATGACGCGGTGGCCGCAGTAGCCGGTCGGCTGGTGGTGGTGGTCGGCCTGCTGGCGGTGATCCTCGGCCTGGTCTGGGCCATCGTGCTGTACGGCTACCGCTGGTCGGCCGCGCGCATGGACAACTGGCTGGCACGCCTGCTTGACTGGTCCAACCGCCATCCGACGCTGGGCCGCTACACCGTCGGTGTGCTGGACCCGAAGCGGCGCGAGTCGGTGCCGCTGGCGATGCTGGCGCTGATGCTGCTGGTGCTGGGCTGGGGCTGGTTCGCGCTGCTGACCGTGGTGGTTGCGCATGGCGAGCCGCTGGCGATCGACCTGCTGGTGCACCAGGCCATGCTGGCGCTGCGCAATCCGTTGGCCGATTACCCGATGGCCGCGCTGGCCTCACTGGGCGCCTGGCAGGTACTGCTGCCGGCCACTGCGGCGGCGATGGGCTACCTGGTCTGGCGCCGGCGCTGGATGGCGGCCGCGCACTGGCTGGCCGCCCTCGCCTTCGGCCTGGCACTGACCATGCTGCTGGGCGCCACCGTCGATGTTGTGCGCCCGGTCGACGCCAGCAGTGGCTTCGGCTTCCCGTCGGTGTCGGTGACGATGGCCACCATCACCTTCGGCTTCTTCGCGGTGCTGATCGCCCGCGAGATGCCCGGCCGTACCCGCGTCTGGCCGTACCTGGTATCGGGCATCGTGGTCAGCCTGATCGGCTTCTCGCGCCTGTACCTGGGCGCGCATTGGCTGAGCGATGTGATCGGCGGCATGCTGTTCGGCACGTTCTGGCTGCTGGTGCTGGGCATCGCCTACCGCCGCCGCTTCAACCGCTCGTTCTGGGTGAAGCCGGTGGCATGGCTGTTCTACGGCGTGTTCGCCGTCGCCGCGATGTGGTACGCACCGCGCAACATCCCGGTGAAGCTGGAACGCTTCGAGCCGACCTTGCCGGCCCCGCAGGCAATGGACACGCAGGCCTGGTGGCAGCACGACTGGGCGACACTGCCGGCGCGCCGCAACGAGTTCGATGACGACCAGCGCTGGCCGTTGGACGTGCAGGTGGCCGGTCCGCTGGCACCGCTGCAGGCGCAACTGGAAGCGCGCGGCTGGAAGCGGCAGGAGCAGGCCGGCTGGCAGCAGGCGCTGCTGATGCTGGACAAGAACACCGGCGCCGATGAACTGCCGGTGCTGCCGGCGACGCTGGAAACCCGCGTGGAAGCGCTGTTGATGGTACGCCCGGGTACACACCGTGATGAGCGCTACGTACTGCGCCTGTGGCCGGCCCCTGCGCAGTTGCAGCCGGGCAACACGCCGCTGTGGCTGGGCAGTGCACAGACCCTGCGCTACGAACGCCATTTCGAGTGGATCGGCATGTGGCACCCGCTGCGTGGCGTCGACCCGGCATTGAATGCCGTGAAGGACGCCGTGCAGGAGCTGCCGCAGCGCGAGGACGTGCACAGCGAAACCGGGTTGCCGGTGCTGCGGCTGAAGACTACAACGCCCTGACCGGTACCGGTGCGCGATCCAACAAGCCGAGCATAGGCTCGGCTCTACAGTAGATCCACGCCATGCGTGGATGCGGATTCCACGGATACCCCAGCGTGTGCCCCAAGGTGCACACCCACCCGAGGATGGCGTCTACGGCATCCAGCCCAGCAGCTGCTGCAGACGCTGGTGCGGGTCATCCAGCTGCAGCAGCTGCAACCGCTGCTGCTCGCTCAGCGGCAGCAGCTCGGCCAGCCGCCAGCCGACCCAGCTGGCCTGGTCCAGCAGCGCCGGATTGGCCGGCGCATAGGCCTCGCCGGCCTGCTCGATGATGTGCCCCAGCACCGTGGCCAGCAGTGCATGCTGCGGCCGCAGTTCGTCATCGGGGTCTTCCTCGCACCAGCGCACATCAGCCACCACCAGGCCGTTGTCGCGCACGCGGGTGCGCTCGACATGGAAGCGACGGGTGCCGCGCAGGCGCAGCTGCAGCACGCCGTCGGCGCCGACATCGAAGTCTTCGATGCGTACCTGCACGCCAAAGGCGGCCGGTGTCGCCGGTGCGCCGACCTCCTCGCCCTCGAGGATCAGGCAGACGCCAAATCCCTCACCACTGCGGCCGCTGTCGCGGACAAGGTCCAGATAGCGCCGCTCGAACACGCGCAGGCCCACCGCTGCACCCGGTACCAGCGCGGTGTGCAGCGGGAACAGCGGCAGCGAGCCGTCGCCGCTCATCGGGCGTGCAGCGCGGCGAGGAAGCGGCGCGGCGCGCCGTCGAAGCCACCGTTGGACATGAATACCACGTGGTCACCGCTGCGCGCGCTGGCCTGCAGCTGCGCCAGCAATGCGTCGGTATCGGGCACCGCGTGGGCTTGGCCACGCACCGCGGCGATCACCGCCGCAGCATCCCAGGCCAGTTCCGGGCGATGCAGGAACACCACTTCATCGGCCAGCGCCAGCGAGGGAGCCAGCGCCTGCGCATGTGCGCCCAGCCGCATCGAGTTGCTGCGCGGCTCCATCGCGACCACGATGCGCGCATCACCCACCTTGGAACGCAGGCCCTCCAGCGTGGTGGCGATCGCAGTCGGATGGTGGGCGAAATCGTCGTAGACGGTGATGCCGTCATGGCTGCCGATCACTTCCATGCGGCGCTTGACGCTGCGGAAGCGCGCCAGCGCTGGAATAACCTGGGCAGGTGCCACGCCCACTGCATGCGCGGCGGCCAGCGCAGCCAGTCCATTGAGCACGTTGTGGCGGCCCAGCAGCGACCACTGCACATCACCCAGCGCCTGCCCACGATGATGCACGCGGAACGCGCTGCCGTCGGCAGCCAGCAGCTCGGCATGCCATTCCAGCGCCGGATCGAAGCCGAAGCGCTCGACCGGGGTCCAGCAGCCCATCGCCAGCACTTCGGCCAGGTACTGATCCTCGCCGTTGACGATCAGCCGGCCACGTGCGGGTACGGTACGCACCAGATGGTGGAACTGGCGCTGGATCGCGGCCACGTCCGGGAAGATGTCGGCGTGGTCGTATTCAAGGTTGTTGAGGATGGCCACCAGCGGCCGGTAGTGCACGAACTTGCTGCGCTTGTCGAAGAAGGCCGTGTCGTACTCATCGGCCTCGACCACGAACTCGCGGCCCCGGCCCACGCGGGCGGAGACACCGAAATCCTCGGCGACACCACCGATCAGGAAGCCCGGCGAGCGGCCTGCACTTTCCAGCAGCCAGGTGAGGATGGTGGTGGTGGTGGTCTTGCCGTGGGTACCGGCCACGGCCAGCGTGTCGCGGCCCGGCAGCACCTGCTCGGACAGCCACTGCGCGCCGGAGATATAGCGCTGGCCGGCATCGAGCACGGCTTCCACGGCGGCATTGCCGCGCGACAGCGCGTTGCCGATCACTACCTCGTCGGTGCCGGCGGGCACGCTGTCGGCGCGGTAGCCCTGGTCCAGGGTGATGCCCAGCTGTTCGAGCTGGGTCGACATCGGCGGATAGATGGCCTGGTCGCTGCCGCTGACGGAATGCCCAAGTTCCCGCGCCAGGGCGGCCACGCCGCCCATGAAGGTGCCGGCAATTGCAAGGATATGTACGCTGCTCATGACCGAGGATTGTGACCGATGACGGCTGTATAGGGCCAATGTCCGCTATCGGGTAAGACAACCCCTACACGGGATGTGAGAAAACTCCAATCAACTGTCAGGGAATTCCCGATAGCGATGTTCTGTGAACCCGGACACAATTCGAACTGCCAGCCGCAGTACCCGAACCGGTCCTACTCCCCAAGAGGCCATCCCCAAGGGAGCTCATGCTGCGGGGCCCTGAGCAAGCCCTTCGCTGGCGCCTATCAAACGACACAGGCCTGATCCTCGCGGACCAGGCCTGTGCTTTTTGCGCCGGAAGGACCGGACGCGTGCCGGCCCCGCCGGATCAGGCCTTGATCGCTGCCAGGATGCGGGCTTCGATCTCGTCCAGCTCACCGACGCCATCGACGCGGGCCAGGGTGCCACGGCCGGCGTAGAAATCGACCACCGGGGCGGTCTGGTCGTTGTAGACCTGCAGGCGCTGGCGCACCGCTTCCGGGTTGTCATCGGCGCGGCCCTGCTCCTTGGCACGACCGGCAATGCGGTCGACCAGCAGCTCGGTGGGCACATCCAGCTGTACCACCGCGTCCAGCGGCTGGCCGATCTTGGCCAGCAGGCCGTCCATCGCATTGGCCTGGGCCACGTTGCGCGGATAACCATCAAGGATGAAGCCCTTGGCGACATCGGCCTGGGTCAGGCGCGACTCCAGCATGCCCAGCAGGATGTCGTCCGACACCAGGTTGCCGGCATCCATCACCGTCTTGGCCTGCTTGCCCAGCTCGGTGCCGGCGGCGATTTCCGCGCGCAGCATGTCACCGGTCGAAATGTGGGCGATCCCCAGCTTTTCCTTCAGGCGCGTCGCCTGTGTCCCCTTGCCCGAACCGGGCGGTCCCAACAGAACCAATCGCATTGACCTGACTCCAACGTGTTGAAAACAAAGAAGGTTCGCGTCCCGGACGGTCCGGTATCGCTGCACCGCAATAGCGCCACTTTACCGCATCCGGGTAATGTCCCTGCAATGTCCCCTCCCCCGAGCAGGTAGAAGCATGCGCAACGGTACTCTCCTTTATGCCCAGTCCGGCGGTGTCACCGCCGTCATCAATGCCACGGCGGCAGCGGTGATCGAGCAGGCCCGGGCCAAGGGCATCAAGGTCCTGGCCGCCCGCAACGGCATCCTCGGCGCGCTGCGCGAGGAGCTGATCGACACCAGCAGGGAGAGTGCCGCCGCGATCCGCGCCCTCGCCCATACCCCGGGCGGCGCCTTCGGCTCGTGCCGGGTCAAGCTGAAATCGCTGGACGCCGACCGCGCCCGCTATGACCGCCTGCTGGAGGTGCTGCAGGCCCACGACGTGCGCTGGTTCCTCTACAACGGCGGCAACGACTCGGCCGACACCGCACTGAAGGTCTCGCAGCTGGCCAAGGCCTCCGGCTACGACCTGACCTGTATCGGCGTGCCCAAGACCATCGACAACGACCTTGCCGTTACCGATACCTGCCCCGGCTTCGGATCAGCGGCCAAGTACACCGCGGTCTCGGTCCGCGAGGCGGCACTGGACGTGGCGGCGATGGCCGAAACCTCCACCCGTGTCTTCATCTACGAAGCGATGGGTCGCCACGCTGGCTGGCTGGCCGCCGCCGCCGGCCTGGCCGGCAACGGTGATGACGAAGCGCCGCACATCATCCTGCTGCCTGAGCGCGCCTACGACGAGGCCACGTTCCTGGCCAAGGTGAAAGCCGTGGTCGAGCGCGTCGGCTACTGCGTGGTGGTGGCGTCGGAAGGCATTGCCACCGCCGATGGCCGCTTCGTTGCCGATGCCGGCGGTGGCAAGGACTCGTTCGGTCATTCGCAGCTCGGCGGCGTGGCGGCGCACCTGGCCGGCCGGGTCAAGGATCAGCTGGGCCTGAAGGTGCACTGGGCACTGCCCGATTACCTGCAGCGCTCGGCCCGCCACCTGGCCAGCAGGACCGACTGGGAGCAGGCGCAGGCGGTGGGCAAGGCCGCGGTGCAGCTGGCCCTGAAGGGTCAGAATGGCGTGATGCCGGTGATCGTGCGCAGCAGCGATTCACCGTATCGCTGGAAGATCGAAGCCGCGCCGCTGTCGAAGATCGCCAATCACGAGAAGAAGATGCCGGCTGGTTTCATCCGCCGCGATGGCTTCGGCATCACGGCCAGGGCACGCGCCTACCTGTCACCACTGATCAAGGGCGAAGCACCGCTTCCCTATGGCACCGATGGCCTGCCGAAGTACGTCACCCTGAAGAACGTGTCGGTGAAGCAGAAACTGCCGGCCTTCGAAGGCTGACCTGAAAAAGGGGACGGAGGGGATTAAGTCGCATACGCCCCTCTGTCATCTCCAACAGCATCAGCAGTGGGTCGGATACGACTTAATCCCCTCCGTCCCCTTTTCATGGAGGTCATCATGGCACTGCGTGTTGTTCGACTCGGTACGCCGCGCCAACCCGGCGAGGGACTGCGCATCGGCACGGTGCGGCGGCCGCCGCGCGGCGTGCCGCGCAGCGAGTTCGCCCGACAGGACGGGTACGACGTCTGGTTTCCGACCCTGTCACCCAGCGCGGAGCTGGTGAAGCGGGCACATGAGGCAACGACGGCGGCCGATTGGACCGCCTTCTTCCGCCATTACAAGGCCGAGATGAAGGCGCCCGATGCCGCCCACGCGCTGGACCTTCTGGCCGCGATGTCGCAACACAGCGACATCAGTGTGGGCTGCTACTGCGAGGATGAAGCGCACTGCCACCGCAAGGCATTGCGCGAGCTGCTGGTGGCGCGGGGGGCAATGCTGGCGGAGTGATCAGCCGGATGCCGGCCAGCGGCCGGCACTACCACGCGTGGATGACGGCGTGGGCGTAGCGCCCGCGCCACCTCAATTGCAAGCCTTGCCTTCCATCTGCAACTGCGCGGCGAACATCGTCACCTGCGGAATCTGGCCGGCGGCGGCCTGCTTCTTCGCCTCTTCCAGATAAATGCGCGATTGGCCCTGCCCGTCCAGCTCGACCTTGTGGCTCGACGGCAGGCGCCACACCCGCACCACCGCCTGCTGCGCCGGGCACGCGGCATTGGGCACGCGGATCACATCATTGAGCTTCCAGCCCTTGTCGGCACTCGGCTGCGCCTTGGTGTAATCGACGAAGCGCGCGCGTGGCTGGCATTGCTCGCTGGTCCGGACGGCGGAGAAGCGATATGGCGCGGCGGCATCACCGGTGAACGCACCTTCCAGCCGCGCGCAGGCCTCGGGGATCTGCCGCAGCGTATGCACCGCGCCCACCGCCTGCGGCGCACCGACCGCACGCTGCAGTTCCGGCGTTTCCGCAGCGAAGGCCGGTGCGGCCAGGACCAGGGCGGCAAGCATCAACAGGGACAGGCGCATGGGGATCTCCTACGGGGCTGTGCGCAGGCTTGCAGAGGCTGCCTTAACGGGGTGCAAAGGCCGTTGGCTCGCCAATCATGCCCAGGGCCCGACGGCATGCGCCGCGGCTCCCAGGAGCCAGTCGAGCATGGCTCGACTCTACAAGTGGCGGCACGCATACTGCGGGCACCAGGGAACGCTGAACACCGCCATACGTCGGACGACCGCCAAGGTCGGTACGGGTTGGTTCCAGGCTGCAGCCCGTCGTCCCCCTCGTGGTGCCGTTCATCGCCACTGGATGCCTACATCCAATCTGCGGAGGGGTCTAATGCTGGAACGTCACGGGCTGTCACTGGCGCTGGGCTGCGCCATTCTCGCGATCCTGTTCGGAATCGTCTCGGCGCGCTGGATCCTGCGCCAACCCACCGGCAATGCGCGCATGATCGCGATCGCCACCGCGATCCAGGAAGGTGCGCGTGCCTACCTCAACCGCCAGTACCTGACCATCGGCGTGGCCGGCGTGGTGCTGTTCGTACTGGTCGGTGTGTTCCTCAGCTGGTACACCGCGATTGGTTTTGCAGTCGGCGCGGTGCTGTCCGGCGCGGCCGGCTACATCGGCATGAACGTGTCCGTACGCGCCAACGTTCGTACCGCAGAGGCGGCGCGCAACGGCATCAGCGCGGCGATGGACGTCGCCTTCCGCGGCGGTGCGATCACCGGCATGCTGGTGGTCGGGCTGGGCCTGCTGGGCGTGGCCGGCTACTACGCACTGCTGCTGCGCATGGGCCTGCCGATGGAACAGGCGCTGCACGCGCTGGTCGGCCTGGCCTTCGGCTCTTCGCTGATCTCGATCTTCGCGCGGTTGGGCGGTGGCATCTTCACCAAGGGCGCCGACGTGGGCGCCGACCTGGTCGGCAAGGTCGAAGCCGGCATTCCCGAAGACGATCCGCGCAACCCGGCGGTGATCGCCGACAACGTCGGTGACAACGTCGGCGACTGCGCCGGCATGGCGGCCGACCTCTTTGAAACCTATGCGGTCACCGTCATCGCCACCATGCTGCTGGGCAGCCTGATGCTGGCCGAAGCCGGTGCCAATGCCGTGCTGTATCCGCTGGTATTGGGCGGCGTGTCGATCATCGCGTCGATCATCGGCGCGCTGTTCGTCAAGGTGAAGCCCGGCGGCTCGATCATGGGCGCGCTGTACAAGGGCGTGATCGTTTCCGGCGTGCTGGCCGCCATCGCTTTCTACCCGATCACCTCCGGGCTGATGTCCGACAACGTGCATGGACCGATGGCGCTGTATGGCTGCGCGCTGATCGGCCTGGTCCTGACCGGCCTGATCGTGTGGATCACCGAGTACTACACCGGCACCCAGTACAAGCCGGTGCAGCACGTGGCGCAGGCCTCGACCACCGGCCACGGCACCAACATCATCGCCGGACTCGGCATCTCGATGAAATCCACCGCGCTGCCGGTGGTGGCGGTGTGTGCGGCGATCTGGGGTGCGTTCGCACTGGGCGGCCTGTACGGCATCGCCATCGCCGCAACCGCGATGCTGTCGATGGCAGGGATGATCGTCGCCCTCGATGCCTACGGCCCGATCACCGACAACGCCGGTGGCATCGCCGAAATGGCCGAGCTGCCTTCGGAGATCCGCGACATCACCGATCCGCTGGATGCGGTGGGCAACACCACCAAGGCCGTGACCAAGGGTTATGCGATCGGCTCGGCGGCGCTGGCGGCACTGGTGCTGTTCGCCGACTACACCCACAACCTGCAGGCAGCCAATCCCGGCCAGGAGTTCCGCTTCGATCTCAGCGACCACACGGTGATCATCGGCCTGTTGATCGGCGGCCTGATTCCCTACCTGTTCGGTGCGATGGCGATGGAAGCGGTCGGCCGCGCGGCAGGCGCAGTGGTGGAAGAAGTACGCCGCCAGTTCCGCGAGATCCCCGGCATCATGCAGGGCACCGGCAAGCCGCAGTACGACAAGGCGGTGGACATGCTGACCCGCTCGGCGATCCGCGAAATGATCGTGCCCTCGCTGTTGCCGGTCGCCGTGCCGGTGGTGGTCGGCCTGCTGCTGGGGCCGCGCGCACTGGGCGGCCTGCTGATCGGCACGATCGTCACCGGCCTGTTCGTGGCCATTTCGATGACCACCGGCGGCGGCGCCTGGGACAATGCCAAGAAATACATCGAGGATGGCCACTTCGGTGGCAAGGGCAGCGAAGCGCACAAGGCCGCGGTGACCGGCGACACTGTTGGTGACCCGTACAAGGACACCGCCGGCCCGGCGATCAACCCGCTGATCAAGATCATCAACATCGTGGCGCTGCTGCTGGTGCCGCTGTTGTAGATCCACGCGGCGCGCGGATGGCAGGCTCGACGGGGTCGGATCCCTTTCCTGCGGAAAGGGATCCGACCCCGATGGCGGCCACCGCCCGGGCCCGGTCAGCAGGCAGCATCGTCTCGGGTTCCAGCGGTATCGGGGGATGCGGCGCGGCGGCGGGCCGCGCGAGGATCGTTGGCGTCGTCCACTTCCACGACCGGATTGGGCTCCGGTCGCGGTGCCGGCCGGCTGAGCACGTAACCGGCGCTGGCGGCAAAGAACAGGCCCACGCCAAGCAACAGGCGCCACGACGGATGCGCGCCCCAGCAGAACAGGGCAAAGCCCGCCGCCATGCCTGCGCTGGCAAACGCCTTGCCCTTGCCCGACACGGCGCCCTGCTCGCGCCACAGCCGCAGCGACGGGCCGTAGCGTGGATGCGTCAGCAGGCGCTGCTCGAACTTCGGCGAGCTGCGCGCGAAGCAGCCCACCGCGAGGATCAGGAAGATGGTGGTCGGCATGACTGGCAGCAATGCGCCGATCACCCCGAGGCCGACCATCAGCCAGCCCAGCGCGAACCAGAGCCAGCGCATCAGCGCTGCACCTGTGGGCGCGCGCCGCGCATCAGGCGAATTCCACTTCGACGTGGCGATGCACGCTGCGGAACGCAGCGTCGGCTGCATCGATCACCTGCTGGTCCTGCTCGGCACTCAGCGGCACCGCGTCCAGCGCAGCGGTGAACTCGCGCCAGTGGCGCGCTGCGCCATCGGGATGGGCGGCCAGGTGGCGGGCGCCGAAATCACGGTCCAGGCCGAGCTTGGCCGCCATCTTGTACAGAATGGTGCCGCCCAGATTGGAGCCTTCGGCCACGTACAGCCAACCCAACGCAGTCGGCAGCGCGAGGTCCGAGGGCAGCGCGTCGATGTCCGCGCCCGGGAGCGTCTGCTCCAGATCCTGCAGGTCGCGCGCGACCTGTCTCAGTCGGCGGCGCGCGCCCAGATCGGGCAGCAATGCGTCCAGCGCAGGATTGGCATACAGCGCATCGATGCTGCGGTGGAAGCGATACTGCACGCGCAGGAAACGGGCGAAGTTGCTGCGGTCGGCGAAGATGTCACCGGCCATGATGCGCTTGTCCAGCGCACCGTGGCTGTCGCGGGTGGCGGCCTTGAGCCGCAGGCTGCGGCTGTCTTCGGGAGCGATGTGTGCGTTCATGGGGGAATGCCAGGAGGGTCGTCCTGCTGTAGACGTCCGCCGCAGGGGTTTCCCCAAGCCCATGTGTGCCGATAATGGGCCATCCCCTTCTTCCACCCGGAACCGATAATGATCACCACCGAACCGCGCATGACCAACCTGTTCCTGCAGCTGGGCCTGGACGCCAGCGCCGAGGGCATCGCCCGCTTCATCCGCGAGCACCAGCTGGCCACCGACGTCGAAGTGGTCGAGGCGCCGTACTGGAATGATGCCCAGCGCCAGTTCCTGTCCGAGTCGCTGCAGGCCGATGCGGCATGGACCACCGTGGTGGATGAGCTGAACGAGTCGCTGCACGAAGATGCGGTGAAGGCGTCGAGCGGGCTGTAAGTGCCCTGATGGGGCGCCGGGCCTGGCCCGGCGCTACCGTTGTCTCCCGCTGGGGTCAGAGCCCTTCCGCAGGAAAGGGATCCGACCCCGCAGATCAGTACTTCCAGGTCAACGCCAGCCTTGCGGTGCGACCCGGCGCCGGCATCACGCCCAGAGCCAGCGGGTCCAGGTAATAGCGGTCGGTCAGGTTGTCCACGCCGGCTTCCACCGACAGCTGGTCGTTGAAGCTCCAGCTGGCGAACAGGTCGACCAAGGTGTTCGGCCGGTACAGCTGTTGGATCGCCGACAGGCCCACGTTCCAGTCCTTGTCCAGCCTGCTGATCGGGCCAGCGTTGTGGACCATGCGGGTGCCGAAGGTCAGGCGCTCGTCGAACAGGCGCGAGCCCAGGATCAGGTTGACTGTGTAGCGCGGCGGGTTCTGGGTGTTGGTGTACGAGCCCTCGAAGCCACCGTCCACGCAGTTGGGCGTATTGGCCAGCTCATCATTCCTGCGCTGCGCACCATAGGCACGACGCTCGGCGGCGATGTCAGGCGCGCAGGTCTTGGCCTTGACATAGTAATGCGCGGACAGGTCGGCGAAGACCTTGCCGCTGTCATAGCTGGACTGGAACTCCATGCCCGCGACCTTGAACTGATCGACGTTGCGGATCAGGCCGGCCGACAGCGTGCGGTAGTCACGGGTGATCAGGTCGTCGATGCGGGTATCGAAGTACGCCAGCTTCAGCGCCAGGCGGTCGCCGGCGGTGAACAGGTCGTAGCGGAGGGTGCTGGCACCGATTTCCCAGCTGCGCGCACGCTCCGGCTTCAGCTCAACCGCCGGCTTGGCGGCGGTGAACAGGCCCAGCGTGGTCTCGAACAGGCTCGGCAGCTTGCTGCCCTCGGCGTACTTCACATAGACCAGAGTGTCTTCGCTGAAGCGGTAGGCCACACTGGCGGTCGGCGAGAACGCGGTATCACGGCGGCGGATCGGCTGCGACCAGGTCCAGCTGACCGGCACTTCCAGATCCTGCGGCTTGCCGGCGTCATAGAAGTTCCACCCACCGATGTCGCCCACCGTGCCCTTCTTGTACGGCGAGGCCAGCAGCGATTCCTGGGTGAAATTGCCATTGGCATCCGGATACCAGTTCAGCAGCGCAATGCGCTTTGCACGCCACGACGGCAGTGCCGGGTTGCCGTTGAGAAGCTCGGTGTAGCGGTACTGGCCCTGCACCTCATAGGTATCAGGCGTGGCCAGGCGGTTGCGGTCATGCACATCCACCCGGTTCCAGCGGCCACCGGCCAGCAGCTCCCAGTGTTCGTCGGGCTGCCACTTCAGCGAGGCCACGGCGCTGTATTCCTTGCGCTCGGCGTTGCGCAGGAAGCGGTTGTTGACCAGGTCGTCATGCTTGATCGGGCCCGATCCGCCCGGGGCGATGTCTTCGTCGCTGTAGGACAGGCCATAGTCGAGCGTGAACGCACCGGCGCGGGTGCCGAACGTCGAGGTGTTGCTGGCATCCAGGTTGAAGCGCTTCTGCCGCAGCGGGTTCCGGTAGGCATCCTTGTAGCCGGGATCGCCACTGAAACTGGGCGCGTCGTACCACTCGGTGCGGCGATCGAAGTACCACGGCGTGATGCCGGTCAGGCTGTTGTACATCACGCTGTCGGTGTCGGTGTACGCTGCATTGACGCGCAGGTCGATCAGCTCGCTGTCCGGATCGAAGCGATAGCGCAGGGTGTAGCTGTCCATGTCGACGTGGCCCGGGTCCCACTGCGGGATGCGGTCACGGTCGACGCGGATGATCTGCGAGGCCATGATCTCGCCGGCCGTGCCTTCATAGCGGCGGTAGCCGGCTTCCAGGCTCTGCGTGTCATCGATGCGCCAGGTGCCCTTGAGCAGCGCCGACTTCGAACGCGAGGAGGTATTGAACACTTCGGTACGCGGCGGATTCAGCGGCGCCAGCGTACGACGGGTCTGCGGGAAATCATCGTAGCCGTGCTTGCCGGAGAAGTAGTTGCCGTTGTCCCGGTACGCGTAGGCCGCAACCAGGTCGAAGCGGTCCCAGTGACCGGCACCGGCCACGTTGAAGAACTGGCTGCCGGTGGCGCTGCGATCGGTGCGCGGCGTCGCACTGTAGGACGGCAGGTTGTTGGCATTGCCATTGGCCAGGCCACTGCGCACGCGGACGCCGAAGTCGCGCCCTTCGCGCAGCACGTCACCGATCTTCAGCGTCTCCATCTCGACCACACCGCCGATGCCACCGGAGGCATTGGCCTGCAGGCTTGGGCCCTTGGTGATGGTCAGGCTGGAGATCAGGTCGGGGTCGAGGTAGGTGCGCTGTGACTGGCCCGCATAGCCGCGGTAGGTATCCATGCTGGACTGGCCACCGTCGATGATCACCGGTACGCGGCCCTGGCCCTGGATGCCACGGATGTTGACGTCGAAGCCATTGCCGACGCGCGGATCACCGGCGGTGACACCGGCCACACCCTTGACGATGTCACCGTTGGAGGTGCCGCGGAAGCGCTCCAGATGCGCGCGGTCGAGCGTGGTGGTCGAACCCACGCTGCGGTAGCTGTCGAGCAGGCGTGCTTCATCGTTGTTCGCACCGCTGTCGACGCGGTCGCCGGCCACACGCAGCGTGCCGGTGACGATCACACCGCTATCGGCCCGCACCGGCGTTGCTGCCTCCAGAGTGACCGCATCGGCGCTGACCCGGCGCACCGCCACGCCACTGCCCTGCAGCAGGTGCTGCAACGCCTGGTTGGCCGACAGGCTGCCGCTGACCGCGTGGGAGGTTGCGCCGTGTGCCAGCGATGCGGGGTACACGACCTGCACGCCGGATTGGCGCATGTAGCTGCGCAGCGCCTCATCCAGCGGTTGTGCAGGAATTTCGAAGCGCAGTACAGCCGCGTGGTCGCTGCGGGCGCTCTGCGCCAGTGCGGGTGGCGTCGTGCTGGCCAGCCCGGCGGCAAGCAACGCAATGCACAGACGGGACGGGCGCAGTACGCGGCCCGAGCGGTGGGAGTCGAACATGGAAGAACCTGTCAGGTAATCGGTGCCGCGAACGCGGCGTCATCCGCAACACGGGCGGACACGGCGACGTACGTGGCGACGGCGGGTACGTTCGCCGGGTAAGACGGCTGGGCGCGCGACAACCCCAAGAGCGATTTGCGGTCGCAGGGGATGCCGACGGGGCGCGGCGGGTGCCGACCGTTGGTCGGCCGGTGGTAGCGGTGGGTGCCGACCGTTGGTCGGCACAGGGACGCTCATCCACGCGTGGCGTGGATCTACTGCACGATGGCGACGCCGAATGGAAGACGAGTAACCTGAAGACCTGCCGTTGCCGCCAGTGCATCCAATGCCTGCTCCGGGCGGTCGATGCGCAACGCAGCACTCACTGCAGGCAGACGTGACAGATCGCCGCGCACGAAGGTCGGCCCCGCGCGATAGCGCCCCACCCACTGCACGGCATCGGCGACGCTGGCCTGCTCCAGCAGCAGCTCGCCCTGGCGCCAGGCGCCGACGCTGTCGGCGGTCACGTCAGCCCGTCGCATGACCCCGCCACGTTCAGTGTAGACGGCACGCTGCCCCTGCTGCAGGTAGGTCCAGCCACCGTCGGCCGGGCTGGCCACGCGCACCCTGCCCTGCCCAACCTGGGTTTCCACCCCCTCGTCTCCACGCGCCACGGTGAACGCGGTCGAGATGTCCTCGACCAGGCCATTGCCGGCGCGCACGCTGAAACGCCGCTGTGCATCCGGGCTGACCTCGAACCAGGCGCGCCCGCGCAGCAGCTCGACCTCGCGGGCGTTCGCATCGAAGCGCACGGCAATCGCACTGTCCGCATCCAGCACCGCCCGACTGCCATCGGGGAGCCGCACGTGCTGCACCTGATGCGTGCTGCGATGATCGGACTGCAGGCGCAGCCACGCCTCCGGCAATGCCACCAGCATCGCCAGCATTGCCGCCACAGCCATCGCCCAGCGCAGTCGATGCGGCCCACGCCATCGGCTGGCCCCGGCGGCCTGTGGGCGCGGCCCGACACTGCGCCACAACGCGCGCTCGTGTTCGAAGGCCCTGCGGTGCCCCGGCTGTTGCAGCCAGTGCTCGAACGCCTGCATGCGTGCATCGCTGATGTCACCCGAGGCCAGCCACGCGATCCAGTCCCGGGCCTGTTCGGCCAGGGCATCGTCATTGGCGGCGGGCTGCATGTTCGGCGGGCTCATCGGCTGGCGGACAGGCGCATTCAAGCGCAGGCGGGGAACTAGACCGCGTCCACGGTCCAGTGATCAAGACGTCTGCGCGAAGGCCAGCCCCAAGCCGGCGCGCTCATCGACCGCTGCGCGCCCAGGCCAGGCGCTGCAGCGCGGAGCGCACATGATTCTCGACGGTGGTCACCGACACCCCCAAGCGGCGTGCGATCTCGGCCTGGGTGAGGCCCTGCAGGCGGTTGAGCCGGAAGATGGTGCGGGTCGGCTCCGGCAGGTGACCCGCCGCATCGAGCACCCGCTGCAGCTCATCCTGTGCCATGGCCTGCTCCTCGGTGGAGATCACCTCGTCGGCCCCCCACAGGTAGTGGTCGGCCAGCAACCGGTTGCGGCGGCTCGATTCGCGGCCGTGGTCAGTGGCAAGGTTGGCGGCCAGCCGATACAGATAGGCCCGCGGATTGTCGATCGCCTGGCTGTCATCGACCCCTCGCGCCTTGAACCACACCGCCTGGATCACGTCCTCGGCGCCGTTGTCGCCCCCGAGGATGCGCTGCACCCGGCGCAGCAGCGCGGGCCGCTCGCGGATCAGCAGCTCAGTGAGGGAGGCAGCATTGGAGGACATGCGCGGAGCCGGGACGACAGACGGGAGGCACCGCGCATGCTACTCCGGTAATGCGAATAAGTCACATTCTTGTCTATGCCGGGACTACAGGCAATCAACCAGTGCGTCGTAGGTATTGGCTTTCGTGCCGGGCAGCGGCGCGTGCAACGCATCGAACCCGTCCCCCGTTTCCCACACCTGCAACAGGGTTTCCAGGCGTGTTCCTGTTGCCAGCGGCAGCACGCAGGCATAGCGTCCGCGGTTGACCGTGATCAGGCCGCTGGGCTTTACCCTGGTGTTGCTACCGGCGAAGGTCCATACACACTGGACAACCACCCCCGTGGCCTGTTCCACGGAACAGCGCAGGCGCATGGCCCACAGATTGATGTACTCGCCCTCGCAGAAGGTATCGCCACATACCTCATCGAAGCCACGCACCAGTTGCCGCTCGGCAGCAAGGAAACGCTCGTTGCCGCCCCCCGGGCCGGCGTAATCCCGCGCATCGACGAACGCAGGCGCAGCCTGCGCGACACCGGCGCACGGCAGGCTGACAGACAGCACGCCACACAACAGCCAGCATCTACGGAAGCTCCCCATCAGCCCACCCTCCTCTGCGTGCGCAGGCATTCAGGCAAGCCATCGAAGATGCCGTGGTCAAGCCCAGGCAAAGGCGCGGTCAGGCCGCCCGGCGCTTCCAGGGAGGCGTAGAACGCGTCGACGGGCACCCCGGGCTGCATTTCGACCGGACAGACCCAGCTCCCGTTGTCGATCCGCACGTGTCCCGTGTCGGGCTCAACCTCCAGCTCGCTGGCGGCCACCACCCAGACACAGCGCTGCACGGTGCCGCGGTGGGCGAGCACGGCGCAGCGGAACTCCATCACCCGGTAGTTGCTGTAATCACCTTCACACAAGGTGTCGGCACACCATGCGGCGAATTCGCCGGCCACCGCGTCCTCCAGCGCAAAGGCCCGGTCCCATCCGGCTTCGTCGGAGGGATAGTCGATCAGGTTGACATGCGCCCCGCGCGCAAGCGCAGGCAACGGCGCCAGCAGCAACAAGGCGCAACAGCCCAAGCGGTTCCAGTTCATGGCAAGTCTCCTTGGCAAGGACGTCCAGCCTGCCGCGGGGACCGGGTGGAACCCATCGGGAAACCCCGCCCCATTCGCTCCGCCAGGGGCGGGCGCGCAGGTCGGTCCAGCCCTACCCTGCACAGCGCCCGGCAAAGGCATAAAATGGTGAGCTATCCGTCTATATCCCCACCTGGAGCACACCATGGGCCTGGAACTCGTCTCGCCCGGCAAGAACCCGCCGGAAGAAATCAACGTCATCATCGAGATCCCGAAGGACTCGGAACCGGTGAAGTACGAAGTGGACAAGGAAACCGGCGCGATCTTCGTCGACCGCATCCTGTCCACCCCGATGCGCTATCCGTGCAACTACGGCTACGTGCCGAGCACCCTGTGTGGCGACGGCGATCCGGCCGACGTGCTGGTGGTGCTGCCGCTGCCGCTGGTGCCGGGCTCGGTCGTGCGCTGCCGTCCGGTCGGCGTGCTGAAGATGAGCGATGAGGCAGGCAGCGACGAGAAGATCCTGGCCGTGCCGGTCTCGAAGATCTTCAGCGGCTACGCCCACGTCGAAGACATCGCCCAAGTCTCGAGCCACTGGCTGGAGCGCATTGGCCACTTCTTCGAGCATTACAAGGACCTGGAGAAGGGCAAGTGGGTCAAGCTGGACGGTTGGGGTGGCGCCGCTGAGGCCAAGCAGATCCTGATCGAGGCGCACCAGCGCCATCTCGACAGCAAGGCCTGAGCCTGAACCGCATCGCTCCGGCGATACCCTGCCGGAGCGATGCGGGTCACGTTTCATGACGACGGCACATCACTCTTGCTGCCGTATTAGGTAAATTGCGTCACTTCACACGTCATCGACATCCATCGTCGAGACAGCCAGGGGAACGTGTCGTGCGTATTCTGCTTGTTGGGGATGCAGCCAGCCTGCCGGCTGAGCTGACCGAATTCATTGCCGATCTTGGGGAAGACTGGCAGCCGCTGACCGCCGCCGATGGCCAGACCGCGATGACCGCGGTGGCCACGCAGGGCGTGGACGCGGTGATCGTCTGCCCGCAGTTGCCCGATCTCAATGCCACCACGCTGCTGGGCCAGATCCGGACACTGCGCCCGGAAACCATCCGCATCGCGCTGGTCGATGCACACCATGGCAACCGCCCGCCGCCGGCGCGCCTGATCGGTGTCGCCCACCGCTTCCTGCCGCTGCCGCTGGCGCCGGAAGTGCTGCTGGAGGCATTGACCAGCCTGGAAGAACTGCGCGAAGTGCTGGACAGCCCGCGCCTGCGCGATGCCATCGGCCGTATCGAGAAACTGCCATCGCCACCGCACCTGTACCTGAGCCTGACCCAGGCCCTGGAACATGACGACGATACCGACAGTGCCGATGTGGCCAAGCTGGTCGCCGCCGATCCGGCCATCGCGGCCAAGGTGCTGCAACTGTCGAACTCGGCGTTCTTCAGCCAGGGCCGCACCATTGCCGACCTGCGCACCGCGGTCACCCGGCTGGGCCTGGCCACGCTGCGTGACCTGGTGCTGGCCAGCGAAGTGTTCTCCGCGCCGACGCTGTCGGCTGCCGAGCGCAACTCACTGCAGCAGCGCGCCCTGCTCGCCTCCCGGCTGGCCGCACGCCTGCTGCCCGAGTCCAGCGCCGAACTGGGGGCGACCGCCGCACTGCTGGCCGACATCGGCCTGCTGCTGCCCGGCGTGCGCAACGAGCGCAGCGAGCCCGCACTGGCCGGCGATACCCGCCCAGGCCATGCCGAGGCCGGCGCCTACCTGCTGGGCCTGTGGGGCCTGCCGATGCCGATCATCGAAGCGGTGGCATTCCACCTGCAGCCGCAGCGCGCCAACACCCGCAGCTTCTGGGTGACCGGCGCGGTGCACGTGGCCCTGGCGCTGGTCAATGGCGATCCGGTGGACGAGGACTACCTGCAGCGTGCAGGCGTGCTGAACAAACTTCCGCAATGGCGCGAGCACGCCAATGCACTGATGGGACTGACACCCACTGACGCCTGAGCGGCACGCGGGCGCCTGCCTCCGCCTCGCATGAGGGCGCGTCCAACGGACGCGCCCTTTTTCCTGTCTCAGCGCTGCGGACAGGCGTCCAGCACGCACAGACGCCATTGGCGCTCGCACAGGGCCGGGGCGTTGCCCTTGGCCAGGCACTCCAGCCGGAATTGCTCGCAGTACACACCGCCGCCGCAGACGATGATGTTCTGTGCGGACAGCGAGCCCACCAGCGTTGCATAGATCAGGACTGCGGCCGATACCTGGCGGAAAAGCGTGCGCTTCATATCCATCTCCCAGTGTCCGGTATTGGACGCGCCTACTGTGCTGAATGTGACAAGAGCAGACAGTGACTGCACTCACCTTCTCGACATGATCAGAGTTTCCTTACAGAAATGAAAAGGGCGGACCTTGCGGGCCGCCCTCCTCGTTCTGCTATCGCACTTCGATGGATCAGAAGCGCTGGGTGTACTTCATGTACAGGAAGCGACCCACGTCGAAGCCGCCGTAGTAGGCGAAGCTCGAGTTCGGCTGGGTGAACATGATCGGACCCTTATGGTCGAACACGTTGTTGGCGCCCAGCGCGATGGTGGCATCCCACGGTGCCTTCCAGCTGACCTGCAGGTCGTGGAAGGTGTTGGAGCCGGTCTTGCGCAGCGGCGACTTCTCACCGTTCTGGTAGCGGTCGGCGTCGTCGCACGGACGGTTGGCCACGCAGGCTTCGTTCATGCCCGAGTAGTAACGCGCGGTGTACGCCACGCCGAAGTCACCCTTCGACCAGGTCAGGCCCAGGTTCGAACGCACGCGGAACAGGCCCGGCTCACCCACACGGCCGATGGTGATGTTGTCACCGTCAGCGTTCTGGCCCTGCTCGTCGTACTTGGCCAGGTAGCTCGTCTGCCAGTCGATCGCGAACTGGCCGATGGCCAGCTCCGGCAGGCGGTACTTGATGCCCAGGTCGTAGCCCTGGGTTTCCATCTGGCCGAGGTTGGCCAGGCCGTAGGTCATGCCGTTGATGTGGCCATCGCCTGCACGGGTGTGTGCGGCGCAACGCGAAGCATCGCCCAACACGTAGCAGTCACGCAGGATGCGGTCGACGCTGTCAGCGATGATCATGTCGCTGATTTCGTACTTGTACCAGTCCAGCGAGATGTCCAGGCCCTGCACCCAGCGCGGGCTCCAGACCAGGCCGATGGTGGTGCTCTTGGAGGTTTCCGGGGTCAGGTTCGGGTTGGCACCCGAGATGAACTGGTCCGGCGTCGCACACGGGGTCGAGGTGCACGGAATCAGGCCCTGGCCCAGCTGGGTGTAACCGACCGGGACGCCCGCCGCCGAGCAGGCCGCGTTGCCGTTGACCGAACCCGGCGCGGTGATGCCGCACGGATCGGTGTACGACTCGAAGCTGCTGCTCAGGCCACCGTACAGGTTGTCGATCGTCGGAGCACGGAAGCCCTCAGCCCAGGTACCGCGAACCAGCAGCTCGTCCAGCGGACGCCAGGTGAAGCCGAACTTGGAATTCAGGGTGTCGCCGAAGTTGCTGTAATCCGAGTAACGGGTCGCAGCATTCAGGGTCAGTTCCTTGGCAAACGGCATGTCCGCCAGGACCGGCACGTTCAGTTCCAGGTAGACCTCGTCCAGCGAGTACTCACCCTGGGTGGTCTGCGCACCCAGGCCGGTGGACTGGCCCGACTGTGCGAAGGCGTCCGGCGAGAAGCGGCCTTCTTCCTTGCGGTGCTCGACGCCCACGGCGAAGCCCAGGTCACCGGCCGGCAGGGTCACGATCGAACCCGACAGGTTGGCGGTGAAGCTGGTGGTCTTGGTCAGACCGGTATCGGTGAAGTACGGGAACAGGAAGTCCTGGGTGGCCTGGTCGGCCAGCGACCCGGCACCGGCAACGCCGAACGGCAGCAGCGGGTTCCACGGACGGCAGCCGCTGGTGGCGAGCGGATCGGACATGCTGGTGCCGCAGCGGGCGACGCCATCAGCACCGATGAACGAAGCGCCCAGCGCCTGTTCCGATGCGATCAGGCTCATGTCGCCGTGACCACGCTTGGTGGTTTCGTTGCGGTTCCACAGCGCGCCAACGTCCCAGTCGAAGGTCTTGCCGGCGAAGTCGAAGAAGCCGCTGATGCTCGGGGCGAAGCGCAGGGTCTTGACCTGGCTTTCGGTGGTGCGCGGCACTTCCCACAGACGGCGGCGGAAGGTCAGGTCTTCACCGGTCGGGTTGAACGCGCTGTCGGACGACAGCGGGGTGCCGAAGGACGCCGACTGGTACGGATAGCCCGCGATCTGCTGGGTGGTGTTGCGCTCGTTGTAGAGCACGTCAGCGTTGAACGAGATCGCGTCGGTGAAGTCGTAGTTGCCGTTGACGTACAGCGACTTACGCTCGATACCGGTCTGCACCATCATCTGCTCGTTGGCATTGACGGCGTCAGCAGAGGTTTCCAGACGGTAGTCGGCGCGGTTGGCCGGGTTGCCGCCATCACGCAGGGTGTACCAGCGCTGGTCGCTCGGGCCGACATAGCCCGGCTCGCCCTGCTTCAAGTTCGGGGTGACGCACGGGTCGCAGAAGCCACCCTTCTGGTTGATCGGGCTGGCGCCCGAACCCGGGTAGTTCGGGCCGGCGTTGCCGTCACGGCTGAACCAACGATCCTTCGCCCACACCGGATCCTGCTTGGAATACTCGGCGGACATGGTGACACCGCCGCGCTCGCCCATGCTGCCGAGGGTGAACGAATAGGTTTCGGTGTCGCCGTCGCCCTTGCCGTACTGACCGACATAGACGCTGGCTTCAGCGCCGTCGAAGCGCTTGCGGGTGATCACGTTGACCACGGCCGCGATGGCGTCCGAACCGTAGATGGCCGAGGCGCCATCCTTCAGGATCTCAATGCGCTCGATGGCCGCCATCGGGATCTGGCTCAGATCCTGGTAGCCGGCGGTGGTCGCGCCCAGGCGCTTGCCGTTCATCAGCACCAGGGTGCGCTGGGCGCCCAGGTTGCGGATGTCGACGTAGTAGCCGCCGACGTTTTCGCCCGAAGCCAGCGACTCCGAACGCGAAATGGCCGGGGAACCGGCCGAGGTCAGGTTCTGCAGGACGTCAGCAACCGAGGTGTAGCCCTGCTTTTCCAGGTTCTCACGGCTGAGGGTGACGATCGGCTGCTGGGTTTCAACGGCAGCGCCGCGGATGCGCGAGCCGGTGACCGAAATGCGGTCCAGGTCGGTGGTGCCCTTTGCTTCCTGGGCGGAAGCAAAGGCCGGCGCCAGCGCCAGCGCAATGCCGGCCGGCAGCAGGCCGAACCGCACTGCGGGATTACGAACGTTCATCTATCTCTCCAAGGTACGTGTTAGCAGCGTGTTAAAACACCCCAGCACGTTACGATTGCGTTGCAGCGCTGTATTTGCGCGAACCAACCGGAGACTTTGCGGATTGTGGCGGGAGCAAGCCGCCGTTCTCCCTGAAGCGCGATGCGGACTGGCCGTAGCGGGCGCGGAACGCACGCGCGAAGCTGCAGCAGTTGTCGAAACCGCTGGCGGCAGCGACCTCGCCCACCATCATGTCGGTGTCGCGCAGCAGATCAGCGGCGCGTTCGAGGCGCAGTCGTGCCGAAAGCGACTGCGGGCTTTCCTCGTACAGGCTCTGGAAGGTCTTGGACAGGTACCAGCTGGAGAAGTTGGTCAGCTCGGCCAGTTCGCCGATGCGCACCACCCGGTGGCTGTTGCCTTCCAGATAGAGGCGCGCGCGCTGCATGCGGCCGAACACCTGGCGCTTGCGGCTGCGCGAGCGGCCCGGGCAGCGCTGCACGTTGTCGGCCAGGCCACGCTGCAGGCCCGCGAGGTGCAGCAGCAGCGGGCGCAGGGCCTGCGCCGGCTGGCCGCTGGCCAGCGCATCGCGCCACAGGCGCAGCGCCACGCGGGCATCAGTACGGTTCATCCGGCCACGACCTGCATACAGGCCGCAGTCGGCCATCTCGGTCAGCACGCGAAGCGCTTCGATGTTCAGGTTCAGGCCGACGCACAACCCGTTGCGACCGGCCTGCACCAGCGGCCGCGATTCCTTCTCGAAGGCGATCCACTCGCCCTGGCGCAGGCGGAAGCGCCCTTCCTTGGCCTCGACCCACGAGCTGCCACGCACCTGCATCCAGACAGTGAAGCTGGAGCCGGCGGTCTGCAGGCTGCCCAGCCGGGCCACGCCCAGGCAGGTCGGTGCGACGTCGTCGAGCGACCGGTCCAGGGAAACAGTTTGGCCGCGATCGGCCAGCGAGAGTTGACGCATGGGGGCACCACGGATTTGCCTAGTACAGGACTCCGTTTTGCCAAATCAGGCGGCACCGCGTCAGGAAGGTCCGACGAGATCGCCACGAATTCGCGACGAGATCCCGACGAAGAAATTACGAAGGCCCATTTCCCTTGAACAACAACAACTTGGAGAATGCGGGGAACAGTGCAGGCGGGCGTTCAGGCAACCGCATCACGCCGATGTCAGCGCCATCGCTGACCGCCATCGCCACGAACAGGTCCTTTCCGTCGGCGCTGGCACTGAGCCCGTTGCCGGCGCTGAGCCGTTCTGCGTCCAGGCAGCGTTCCGCCTCCTCGCGGCCGGGCTGGATGCGCACGAAGGTGGTGCCACACGTGGTCGAGGTACCGAGGTAGCCGATGCCGCTGTTGCCGGTCACGGTCCAGGCCCGGTATCGCCAGCGGCTGGGCCGGTCATCGCTGATCTGCTGCACGCTGGCCGGGGACAACGCGGCATCCGCCGACCACAGGCCTCCGGCGGCCAAGCGGGTGAACAACACGCGGCCACTGCTCCGGTCAAAGCGCGCCTGCGACACCCCATCGATGCTGGCCAAGCGGCGCCAGGGCTGGACGCTGCGATCGAACAGGCTCAACCGCGTGCGCTGGTCGGCATCGCGCTCGACCACAAACAGCTGCTGCGGCGAGGCGCCATACAGTGCCTGCAACGGCTGTTCGGCCGGAACCGGCAAGGGTTGCAGGCGTTCATCGCGTGGCGCGATTTCATAGAGCACCGTGCGCCCATGCGCATCGCGGCCAACCACGAGCAACTGCCGGCTGTCGGCCGACCAGTCCGGCGCCTGCCGCGCCTCCGGCCGCAGCCCTTCGATGGGACGCAGCGAATCCGGTCGCTGCATGTCCGCCCACCACAGGGCGAAGCTGCCGGAACGATCGGAGGTGAAGACCAGCTGGCGGCCATCAGGCGCTGCCATCGGCTGCCCATCGCGGCCACTGGAGGCGAACAGGCGCTCGGGCGTGCCGCTGCCCTGCATCGGCACCTTGAACACGCCGAACTGCGCGCGCCGGTGGACGAACGCCAGCATGCCACCGCGTCGCGACACTGCTGGCCACTGCGCATCATCCAGGCCGGCATCGCGCAACGTGTGCCGCTCGACGTCCAGGTAATAGAGCCGCGCCTCGCTATCGACACGGCGGCCGAACACGATGGTTCGGCCATCGTCCAGCCAGGCCCAGCCGCGCAGTTCTGCCGCTTCATCGGTCAACTGCTCGGGCGTACCGCCCGCGGCTGGCACCCGCCACAGATCACCCAGCTGCGGGTTGCGCACGAACACCAGCCATTGCCCATCAGGCGAATAACGCGGTGCGTAGTCGAAGTCATCCTGATCGACGCTGTAGGCCAGCGCGCGCCACTGGCCACTGGCCAGGTCCAGCACGCGGATGCCACGGTGCGCGTAGCGACCGACCATGCTGCCGAACACCAGGCCACGCCCATCCGGCGTCCAGTCGAAGCTGAGCAGCTCCGTGCCATCGCAGCGTGTGGCCTGGCGCAGCGCGCCACCGGTGGCGCTGGCGATCAGTACCTGGCATCCGCCGTCGGCGTAGAACCGCGCGAAGGCGATTTCGCGACCATCCGGCGACCAGTTCGGGAAGCGATCGACGGCACCGGCTGGTGGCGCCAGCAACTGGCGCGCCGGCGCGTTGCCGGAGGTCTGCAGCTTGATCGCGCCACCGCCGTTGCCATCCTCGTTGGCGCCCTCATAGGCCACCAGCGAACCGTCCGGTGACAGCGTGGGATAGGTTTCAAAGCCGCTGGTCGCGGTGATCAACCGATACGGCCGCTGCGGGCTGCCGATCACCCGCGTACCGTTCTCCACGGCAGCCTCCATCGGCGAACTGCCGGCCGGTGCACGGCGCAGCAGCAGCGTGGTCAACACCAGCAGCGTGGCCAGCATCAACACGCCCAGCGCCAGCAGCACGCGCCGACGGATATGGCGCCAGCGGCGGCGCGCTGCCTGTGGATGCGCAGGCAACGCAGCAGTGGTCACCGGCTGCGCGGTCATGCCTTCGTCGTCGCGGACGCCTGCGACCACGGGCTCGGCATCGTCCAGCACCTGCACCGGGACCAGAAGCCGATAGCCTGTCTTGGCGATGGTTTCGATGTAGGCCTGGCCGTTGTCGTCGTCGTTGCTGAACGCCTTGCGCAGCTGGGTGACGGCCTGGGTCAGCACATCGTTGGTCGGCAGCGTGTCCGGCCATACCTCGGCGAACAACTCGTCGCGGGTGACAACGCGGCCCGGCTGCCGCAGCAGCACGCGCAGCACGCCCAGCGCCTTCGGCGTCAGCCGGCGCGGGCGACGCGCACCGACGACCTCGACTTCGCGCGAGGACAGAGTGACGGTGCACTCTCCTATCCGTATCCGATCGGATACCGGGGGCTGGATTTCGCTGCTGTTCATTTTCTGCTACACAGTAGAGACAGGTCCCGGGCAGTGTTTGCCTTCGATACCGCCCCGTCCTGGGAACAGCGAAAAGCCAGACTCCGCACAAAGCATCGGCGCATACCGCAAAAACAATCGAGCGCGCGAATACTAGCCTATGCAAGTTACCTCGCCTATCGCGTGGTCGACATCAGGCTCTCTCTCGCCGACGCATTCACATAATTTGCGACATCATTCGCGCCCTTTCGGGCGCGAAATTTTTATCTGGCGTTCATTTTCACATGCGCCGCAACATGGTCAATCCGACCAGCCGCGAAACCACCAAAGCCACGTACATCACGCCGGAAAACTGCTCCAGCATGACCAGTGCGCGTGCCTGTGGATGCAACGGCACGACGTCACTCAAGCCGACGCCAGACAGCAAGCTGAAGCTGAGATAAAGCAGCTCCATCCAACTGCGCTGCGCGCCTCCGCCGGTGCCCTGGAAGCTGCCCGGGTACCACTGCTGGCATACCGCGAATGCGAACGCAAATGCCCATGCAAGCAAGGTGAATGTCGCGCCTGCGGCGAACAGTTCGTCGCGGGTGACCTTGTGGTCCTGGAGCATGTAGGCGATCAGCGCGCCGGCCGTGTAGAAGTACAGCAGGCTCTCCAGCAACTGCGCGGTGGTCAGCAATGCGCTGCGGTCGAGCAATGCACCGGCCAGCGAGAACACCACCGACGGGATGGCCAGCACCAGTGCCAGCCAGGTGCCCAGCGGGCTGCGCTGCACCACCCACAGCGCCAGGCCCAGTACCGCCATGCCGAACATGCCCAGCGCCGCGCGGCCGGCAGCGGTGTCATCCAGCGCGGGGTACAGCAGCACCGCGATCAACTGGGCACCCAGCAGCCAGGCCGAAGGATGACGGCGGGCGATGGCCAGCCAACGGGTGGTCATGGCAACAGGCATGGTGTCCTTTCCCCAGGGTGATGCGCGGAGCATAGCCGGGAGAGGCGTGATGAGCGGTGGTGCCGGCCGCTGGCCAGCACGCTTCCCGGCCCCCGCACAACCGGCTGCCGGCCAGCGGCCGGCACCCGGCTACTCGTCATCCCTGGTGGTAGACCTCTGCGCCAGCCGCGCGGAACTCCTCCGACTTCTCCTTCATGCCGGCCTCGGCGTAGTCACGCACATCCTGGGTGATCTTCATCGAACAGAAGTGCGGGCCGCACATCGAGCAGAAGTGGGCCAGCTTGTGCGCATCCTTCGGCAGCGTCTCGTCATGGAACTCCTTGGCCTTCTCCGGATCCAGCCCGAGATGGAACTGGTCCTCCCAGCGGAACTCGAAACGCGCCTTGCTCAGCGCGTTGTCACGCACCTGCGCACCCGGGTGGCCCTTGGCCAGGTCGGCCGCGTGCGCGGCAATACGGTAAGCCATGATGCCGTCGCGCACGTCCTGGCGGTTAGGCAGGCCGAGGTGCTCCTTCGGCGTCACGTAGCAGAGCATGGCCGTGCCGAACCAGCCGATCATCGCCGCGCCGATCGCGCTGGTGATGTGGTCGTAGCCCGGTGCGATATCGGTGGTCAACGGCCCCAGCGTATAGAACGGCGCCTCGCCGCACTCACGCAGCTGCTTGTCCATGTTCTCCTTGATCAGCTGCATCGGCACGTGGCCGGGGCCCTCGATCATGGTCTGCACATCGTGCTTCCAGGCAATCTTCGTCAGCTCGCCCAGCGTTTCCAACTCACCGAACTGCGCGGCGTCGTTGGCATCGGCGATGCAACCCGGGCGCAGGCCATCGCCCAGCGAGAAGGTCACGTCGTAGGCCTTCATGATTTCGCAGATCTCTTCGAAATGCGTGTAGAGGAAATTCTCCTTGTGATGCGCCAGGCACCACTTGGCCATGATCGAGCCCCCGCGGCTGACGATGCCGGTCACCCGCTTGGCGGTGAGCGGCACGTAGCGCAGCAGTACGCCGGCGTGGATGGTGAAGTAGTCCACGCCCTGCTCGGCCTGCTCGATCAGGGTGTCGCGGAAGATTTCCCAGGTCAGTGCCTCGGCGCGGCCATCAACCTTTTCCAGCGCCTGGTAGATCGGCACGGTACCAATGGCCACCGGCGAGTTGCGGATGATCCATTCACGGGTCTCATGGATGTGCTTGCCGGTGGACAGATCCATCACCGTGTCGCCGCCCCAACGGATCGCCCACACCAGCTTTTCCACTTCCTCGGCGATGCCGGAAGATACGGCGCTGTTGCCGATGTTGGCGTTGATCTTGGTGAGGAAGTTGCGGCCGATGATCATCGGCTCGCTTTCCGGATGGTTGATGTTGTTGGGCAGCACCGCGCGGCCGCGCGCGATTTCATCCCGCACGAACTCCGGGGTGATGATCTTCTGGATCGAAGCGCCGAACGCCTCGCCCGGATGCTGCTGCAGCAGGCCCGCATCGCGGATCGCTTCCAGCCACTGGTTCTCGCGGATGGCAACGAACTCCATTTCCGGGGTGATGATGCCGCGGCGCGCGTAGTGCATCTGGGTGACGTTCGCGCCTGCCCGTGCACGACGCGGCAGGCTGCGCGCGGGGAAGCGCACGGCATCAAGCTTCGGGTCATGCTCGCGATCACGCCCGAACGACGAACTCAGGCCTTCGAGCTGCTCGGTATCGCCACGTTCCTCCACCCAGCCGCGACGCAGTGCCGGCAGGCCGGCGGACAGATCGATACGCACGCCCGGATCGGTGTAGGGGCCGGACGTGTCGTAGACCGTGACCGGTGCATTCTCTTCGCCGCCGAACAGCGTCGGGGTGCGGGTCAACGCGATCTCCCGCATCGGCACCTGCAGATCCGGGCGCGAACCGGGCACGTGGATCTTGCGTGAGCCGGGAATGGGCCGGGTCACGGATTCGGAGAGTTGCTGGGCCTGTTGCTGCAGGGCGGAGAGCTGTGCGTTCATCGGGCATCGTCCAGGAAGGTCAGGGACGAAGCGGCGGCGCACTGCGACCGCGCCCGGACGGTCCTTGGGCGGAGTCCGGGAATGGCTGCATTGCAAAGCTTCCCTACGCCGGTATGAGCCGGATCAGGTTCCAAGGGACTGTCTCAACCGTGGCCACATGGCCGCGGTACCCCCGCTTCTTGGCGTGCATTAGAGCATAGACCGCCCGCCTCCGGAGTTGCCCCCAATCGCCATTCGTTAACGGAATCATGACGTCGCGTTCAGTAACGTGCACGCGCATCGTGTCGCTGCGACCGGTGCTTCCCTTGCCGCCCCTGCGGCCCCTGCCCGGTTCCGCTGTATACCGCCGGCCCTTCGCTGCAAGCTCTGCTCGCTCCCCTCAATCCCTTGATCGGAGAAGCTCCTTCATGGTGTTTCGTGTTTCCATCGCACTGGTTCTGATGCTGGTGCTGCTTGCCGGTATTGCACCCGGCCCCTTCAATACCGTGGTGCAGAGCATCCTCGGCGAGCTCATCCGCGGCATCGGCTGGCTGTACCTGCTGGTCGTGTTCCTGGCCCTGGTATTCCTGATGTACCTGGCCTTCGGTCGCTTCGGCAACCTGCGCATCGGCGGCGAAGACGCCGAGCCGGAGTTCTCGCGGGCCAGCTGGATGTCGATGCTGTTCGCCGCCGGCATGGGCATCGGCCTGGTGTTCTGGGGCGCCGCCGAGCCCATTTCGCACTTCAGCAAGCCACCGGAAGGGCTTGCTCCGCAAAGCCTGGACGCGGCACGCGCCTCGATGCGCTATGCATTCTTCCACTGGGGCCTGCACCCGTGGGCCATCTACGCGCTGATCGGGCTGGCAATGGCCTGGTTCCAGTTCAACCGCAACGGCCGTGGCCTGGTCAGCGACATGCTGCAGCCGATCATCGGCCGCCACCATCGCGGCTGGATCGGTCGGGTGGTCAACATCGCTGCAGTGGTCGCCACCGCGATCGGTGTCGCGACGACGCTGGGCTTCGGCACCATTCAGATCGCCGCCGGCATCGAGCGCGTGTTCGGCGTGCAGGCTACCGTCCCAGTGCAGATGACCATCATTGCCGTCGCCTTCGTGCTGTATATGGCGTCCACCGCCAGTGGCGTGGAGCGGGGTGTGAAGTGGCTGTCCAATTTCAACCTGGCGCTGGCTGCCCTGCTGGCAGCCATCCTGCTCGTGCTGGGGCCGACCGGCTTCATCTTCGATACGTTCACCACCACGCTGGGCTCCTACCTCAACCAGCTGGTGACAATGAGCCTGCGCATGTCACCGTTCTCGGGCAGCACCTGGGTGGCGGACTGGACAATCTTCTACTGGGCCTGGTGGATCTCGTGGGCACCGTTCGTGGGCTCATTCATCGCACGCATCTCGCGCGGCCGCAGCGTGCGCGAGTTCGTGATCGGCGTAGTGCTCGCGCCGACGCTGCTGGGCTTCTTCTGGTTCGCGGTGTTCGGCGGCACCGCGCTGTGGGCACAGATCTTCGGCCATGCCGACCTGGTGCAGGCGCTGGGCAATGGCTACGAGACGGTGCTGTTCACGCTGTTCGACAGCATGCCGCTGCCGCTGCTGCTGTCGTGCGTCGCACTGGTACTGCTGATGATCTTCTTCGTAACCTCGGCCGACTCGGCGGTACTGGTTCTGGCCAGCATGTCCACTGACGAAGCAGGCGATCCTCCGTTGAAGCGCAAGCTGGCCTGGGGCATCGCGGTGGCGTTGATCGCAGCGGCGTTGCTGCTGGCCGGTGGCCTGGATGCACTGCAGGGCATGATCACGATTGCGGCGTTGCCATTCGCGCTGCTGATGGTGCTGGTGATGGTGTCGCTGTACCGCGTGCTCGACCAGGAGTACACGCGTGAGCGACGGCAGGCGCAGCGCCAGCGGCACATGATCGATGCGTGGATCGCACGCGAGATGGCGGCGCAGGAGGAGACGCAGGCCGAGGCCGCACGCGCGCACGATCAGGATTGAGGGTGTTTTGCAGCCTGCGGCTGCACCGCTTTTTCAAGCAAGTGCAAGTGCAAGTGCAAGTGCAGAAGCCAAGGCGGCTCTGGGCTTCTGCTTGCTTGACGGGGAGGGGGCAGATGGCGGGACACGCCGCAAGTACGTCCCTGTAGGCTCGGCCACGGCATCCATGCCGTGGACGGTCCCGCCATCTGCCCCCTCCCCGCCTCCGACGATCTCCCAGTGACGGCAGTAGATCCACGCCATGCGTGGATCAGGTGTATCGGAAAACAAGAAGGGGTCGGATCCGTTTTCCTTCGGAAAACGGATCCGACCCCAACCCACAGCGCGCGGCTGTTGCTGTTGCCTTTGCTCTTGATCTTCTTCCTTCTCTTCCGTGGCTGACGCGCACGGAAATTTTCGGGGGGCGTGCGGGTGGGAGTGGCGGGGGTATCCGCGCCATGGATGGCGCGGCTAAGCCTACAAGGACGTATTTACGGCGTCCCCCGACACTCCCACCCGCACGCCCCAGCGCATGAACCTGCTCCAGCGCTCAGCCGCGAGGGGGCTCAGCCCGGTGGCCGGTAAACCTCAGTACCCCGCCGCCTGCCCATCCTTTCGGCTCTCCGAAGCCCCGTAGTAAACCCCGGTCTCGGGATCGCGCATGATCGCCTGGTAACCGCCATACGGCCCATCTGCGAACACGATGCGATGCCCCTTGCGCATCAGCGCACGCACTGTTTCATATGGGAAGCCGGTTTCCAGATTCACTTCACCACCGTCGGTCATCGCCGTGGCTTGGCCGGTCGGCTCGGTCGAGCCTTCATGCTGGATGCGCGGTGCGTCACCGGCTTCCTGCAGGTTCATGCCGAAGTCCACCAGGTTCATCACGATCTGCGCATGGCCCTGCGGTTGCATCGCACCGCCCATCACGCCGAAGCTGGCATACGGCTTGCCACCCTTGGTGATGAACCCCGGAATGATCGTCTGGAAGGGGCGCTTGCCCGGTGCGTATCCGTTGGGATGGTTCTTCTGCAGCACGAACATCTCGCCGCGGTCCTGCAGGATGAAGCCCAATCCCGGCGGCGCCATGCCGCTGCCCATGCCGCGGTAATTGGACTGGATCAACGAGACCATCATGCCGTCGGCGTCGGCCACGGTCATGTAGATCGTGTCGCCTTCCTCCAGCTGCTTCGGTGTGCCTGGCTGCACTTCCTTCAAGGCCTTGTCCATCGAGATCAGCGCCCGGCGCTGCGCGGCGTACTCCTTGGAGATCAGCTTCTGCACCGGCGCCGGCTGGAATGCCATGTCGGCGTAGAAGCGCGCACGGTCGGCGAAGGCCAGCTTCTTCGCTTCGACGAACAGGTGCACGTGCTCGGGTGAGCCGAACGGAATCTTTGAAAAGTCGTAGCCTTCCAGCACGTTGAGAATCTGCAGCGCAGCGATGCCCTGGCTGTTCGGTGGCAGCTCCCACACGTCGTAGCCACGGTAGTTGCTGCTGACCGGTTCGACCCACTCTCCGTGGTGGTCGGCCATGTCCTGGTAGCTCAGGTAACCGCCGTTGGCCTTGAAGTAATCGCCGATGGTGTGGGCGATCTCGCCCTTGTAGAACGCATCACGACCGCCGTCGGCGATCTTCTGCAGGGTGCTGGCCAGGTTCGGGTTCTTCCACATCTCGCCCTTGCGTGGAGCATGGCCGTTGATCGTGAACTGCTCCTTGAAGCCCGGGTACTGCGACAGCTTCGGCACCGAGCGATCCCAGTAGTAGGCAATCACCTCGGCCACCGGGTGCCCTTCGCGGGCGTAACGGATGGCCGGCGCCAGGTTGTCGGCCATCGGCTTGCGGCCGAAGCGATCGTGCAGGGCGAACCAGCCGTCGACCGCACCGGGCACAGACACCGGCAGCGGGCCGGTGGCCGGGATGTCCTTCAGGCCGCGGCGCTGGAACTCAGCCAGGGTGAGCGACTTCGGCGAGCGGCCCGAGCCGTTGTAGCCATAGAGCTTCTGCGTCTTCGGGTCCCAGACGATGGCGAACAGGTCGCCGCCGATGCCGTTGCCGGTGGGCTCCATCAGGCCCAGCGCTGCGTTGGCCGCGATGGCGGCATCCACCGCCGAGCCACCGCCCTTCATCACGTCCAGCGCGATCTGGGTGGCCAGCGGCTGCGAGGTGGCGGCCATCGCATGGGGGGCGATCACCTCCGAACGGGTGGCGAAGGTGTGGCCGGTGATGCGGTCGGCGGCAAAGGACAGCGCGGGCACGGCAGCCAGCACGGCGGCGGCGATCAGGGAACGGGCAAGGCGTCGGGACACGGTCGGGTTCCGATGGACGGGTGGTTCCCCGATCTTCGCCGCTGCGGCCTTCACGCGGTATCGGACAGACGTCATGGACGTTGATCCTGGGGTGGAAGAACCCAACGGATTCCGCGCAAAAACTGCCCAGAAAGGAGTGAATTCGGGTTCACCGAAACACTTTCAGCAGCAACCATCCTTGTGCCGCAAGCGATTGCGCTGGATTCACTGGAAACCGATAAAAAAACCGTCGCGAGGGTTGACACCGCCAAAACGGCTGTGTTTCTCTCGATCACATGTTGCATCACAACACGCCACTGCGAACCCACATTGAAGCCGCCGACACCGGCGCCGCCTCGCTGCGTTCGATTCTTGTGCTCGTACTTATTACCCAGCCACCAGGTGCGGGACGAGCCAGCGTGTAAGCAACAAACACACCGGAACTCATCAAAACCCGCACCCGCCCCGGTGCGGGTTTTTTCATTTCAGGACCTGGTTTCAGACGCAACCACCATGACCAACGCTCAGTGCAAAGCCCGGCCCCAGACCACCACCACGCCTCGTGGTGGCTGTGCCTGTGCGATGCGCAGCGCCTCCTCCACCGCTTTCCCCTGACCGGCCGGTACGTCACCTCGACGACCGGCCGTTCTTTTTTCTTCCCACCGCAAGGAACCTCCCCCATGAGCACCAACGACCTGCCCCAGACCAAGATCGCCGTCATCGGCTACGGCAGCCAGGGCCGCGCCCACGCACTGAACCTGCGCGAATCCGGCTTCGATGTGGTGGTAGGCCTGCGTCCGGGCGGCCCGACCGAGGTCAAGGCGCAGGCCGATGGCTTCACCGTGAAAGCACCGGCCGATGCGGTGAAGGATGCCGACCTGGTCGCCGTGCTGACCCCCGACATGGTGCAGAAGAAGCTCTACAACGATGTGCTGGCGCCGAACATGAAGCAGGGGGCGTGCCTGCTGTTCGCCCACGGCCTGAACGTGCACTACGGCATGATCGAGCCGCGCGCCGATCTGGACGTCGTGCTGGTCGCGCCGAAGGGCCCGGGTGCGCTGGTGCGCCGTGAGTACGAGATCGGCCGTGGCGTGCCGTGCATCTGGGCGGTCTACCAGGACGTCAGCGGCAAGGCCGCGCAGCATGCCCAGGCCTATGCGGCCGGCCTCGGCGGTGCCCGCGCCAACCTGATCCAGACCACCTTCAAGGAAGAGACCGAGACCGATCTGTTCGGCGAGCAGGCGGTGCTGTGTGGTGGTGCGTCGGCGCTGGTGCAGGCCGGTTTCGAGACCCTGGTGGAAGCCGGCTACCAGCCGGAGATCGCCTACTACGAAGTACTGCACGAGCTGAAGCTGATCGTCGACCTGTTCTATGAAGGCGGCATCTCGCGCATGCTGGAATTCATCTCCGAGACCGCGCAGTACGGCGACTACGTCAGCGGCCCGCGCGTGATCGACGCCGGCACCAAGGCGCGCATGAAGGAAGTGCTGAAGGACATCCAGGACGGTACCTTCACCAAGAACTGGGTGGCCGAGTACGAAGCGGGCCTGCCGAACTACAACAGGTTCAAGCAGGCCGACCTGGAGCACCCGATCGAGAAGGTGGGCAAGGAACTGCGCGCCAAGATGGTCTGGTTGCAAGGACAGGCCGCGTAACCGCGCGGCCCTCCCCCACCCGCTTTGCAAGGTTCCCCCATGAACTCTTCCACACACCGCAGCGCGCCGCCCAACGGCGCGCGCTGGCTGACCCAGGCGCTGGAGGCCGAAGGCGTCCGCACGCTGTTCGGCTATCCCGGTGGCACCATCATGCCGTTCTACGACGCGCTGGTGGATTCGTCGCTGAAGCACATCCTGGTACGCCATGAGCAGGGCGCGGCGCTGGCCGCCAACGGTTTCGCCCGCGCCAGCAACCAGGTGGGCGTCTGCGTGGCCACCTCCGGCCCGGGCGCGTCGAACCTGGTCACCGGCATCGCCGATGCGATGCTGGATTCGGTACCGATGGTCTGCATCACCGGCCAGGTCGGCACGCCGCTGCTGGGTACCGACGCCTTCCAGGAACTGGATGTGTTCGGCCTGACGATGCCGATCGTCAAGCACAGCTGGCTGGTTCGCAGCGTCGATGACCTGCCGCGCGTGGTGGCCGATGCGTTCCGGATCGCCCGCGAAGGTCGCCCCGGCCCGGTGCTGATCGACCTGCCCAAGGACGTGCAGCTGGCCGACGCCAGCCATCTGCCGGCGCATGCGCCCAGCAGCGTCGAACCACCGCCGGCGCCGGCCGAGGCTGCCATTGCCGAAGCCATTGCCGCGCTGGCCGCAGCCGAGAAGCCGGTGGTCTACGCCGGCGGTGGCATCGCCCTGGGCGACGCCGTACAGGACCTGCGCGACTTCGTCGAGGCCAGTGCCATCCCCACCGTGATGACCCTGCGCGGCCTGGGTGCACTGCCGGCCAGCCATCCGCAGTCGCTGGGCATGCTGGGCATGCACGGCACCCGCGCGGCCAACATGGCGGTGCAGGAAAGCGACCTGCTGCTGGTGCTGGGCGCACGCTTCGACGACCGTGCCACCGGCAAGCTGGCGGAGTTCGCACCGTTCGCCCGTGTCGTCCACATCGATGCCGATGCGTACGAGATCTCCAAGCTGCGCAGTGCCGATGTCGCCGTGCCCGGCAATGTCGGCCATGCCATCCGCGCCCTGCGTGCGGCCTTCCCCTCCCCCAAGGCCCACCAGGAGGCGTGGCGCAAGCGCTGTGCGCAGCATCGCGATCGCTTCGCCGCGCGCTACGACGCACCGGGCCAGCACATCTACGCGCCGGCCCTGCTGAAGCGCCTGAGCGAGCTGGCCCCGGCCGATGCGGTGATCGCCTGCGACGTTGGCCAGCACCAGATGTGGGTGGCCCAGCACTGCCGCTTCAACCACCCGCGCAACCACCTGACCAGTGGCGCGCTGGGCACCATGGGCTTTGGCCTGCCGGCCGCGATGGGTGCGCAGTTCGCCTGCCCCGATCGCACCGTGGTGCTGGTGTCCGGCGACGGCAGCTTCATGATGAACGTGCAGGAGCTGGCCACCATTGCTCGCTGCCGCCTGCCGGTGAAGATCGTGCTGCTGGACAACAGTTCGCTGGGCATGGTGCGGCAGTGGCAGGAGCTGTTCTTCGCCGAGCGCTACAGCGAGATCGACCTGTCCGACAACCCGGACTTCGTGGCGCTGGCGCAGGTGTTCGGCATTTCCGCCACCCGCATCGACGCGCGGGATGACGTCGAGGGTGGCCTGGCCGCGCTGCTGGCCGAACCCGGCCCGGCACTGCTGCACGTGGCCATCGATGCACGCGCCAACGTATGGCCGCTGGTGCCACCGAACACCGCCAACAGCACGATGCTGGAAAGCAACCCCGCCCATGCCCGCCAGGAGATCCCCAATGCACTACCGGCTTGACCTGGTGCTGCACCCGGCCGAAGGCGCGCTGTTGCGCGTGATCGGCATGGCCGAGCGCCGTGGCTTCGCGCCGCGTGCGATCAGCGGTGCGCCGGTGGCCGCCGACGATGGCCGCTGGCACCTGCAGCTGGTGGTGGATGGCCAGCGCCCGGCGGAAACGCTGTGCCGGCAGATCGAGAAGATCTACGACTGCGTGTCCGTGCAGGTCACCGCCGTGGAAGGAGCATCCGTATGAACACCCGTACCGTAGTGACCACGGTGCCGGTACGGAGGCGTCTTCTTCGCCGCCCGTGCCCGCATGCGGCGGTCGCCTGCACCCCGCTGGTGGCCCATGCCGGCCGCTGATGCCAGCCAGGAAAGCGATGTCGGCGACGTAAGCGTCGCCGACGTACTGGCGGCGCAGGCCCGGCTGCGCCGCTTCCTGCCGCCTACCCCGCTGCACCATGCCGAGCGCTTCGGCACCTGGCTGAAGCTGGAGAACCTGCAGCGCACCGGGTCCTACAAGGTGCGCGGCGCGTTGAACGCGCTGCTGGCCGGCCGCGAGCGCGGCGATACCCGGCCGGTGATCTGCGCCTCGGCCGGCAACCATGCCCAGGGCGTGGCGTGGGCGGCCTACCGCCTGGACGTCCCGGCCATCACCGTGATGCCGCATGGCGCACCGGCCACCAAGATCGCCGGCGTCGCTCACTGGGGCGCCACCGTGCGCCAGCATGGCACCAGCTATGACGAGGCCTACGCCTTCGCCGTCGAACTGGCACAGCGCCATGGCTACCGCTTCCTGTCCGCGTTCGACGACGCCGATGTGATTGCCGGTCAGGGTACGGTCGGCATCGAGCTGGCCGCGCACGCACCGGACGTGGTGATCGTGCCGATTGGTGGTGGCGGGCTGGCCTCCGGCGTTGCACTGGCGCTGAAATCACAGGGCGTGCGCGTGATCGGCGCCCAGGTGGAAGGCGTCGACTCAATGGCGCGCGCCATCCGCGGCGACGCGCGCGAGATCGCCCCCGTCGCCTCGCTGGCCGACGGCGTGCGGGTGAAGATTCCCGGTTTCCTGACCCGACGCCTGTGCACCTCGCTGCTGGACGACGTGGTGATCGTGCGCGAAGCCGAACTGCGTGAAACTCTGGTCCGGCTGGCACTGGAAGAACACATCATCGCCGAGGGCGCCGGTGCGCTGGCGCTGGCAGCAGGCCGCCGTGTCGCTGGCCGCCGCAAGTGCGCGGTGGTGTCCGGCGGGAATATCGATGCGGGTGTCCTGGCCGGCCTGCTCACCGACATCCGGCCGCGCCCGCCGCGCAAACCACGGCGACGGCGTAGTGAAACCCCACGCTCGCCCGGCAAGGCCAGCGCCCTCGCGTCCCCCACCTCTTCCCCTTCCCCCCTGCAAGCCGCCGCACCCGCTGTCGAGGAGATTTCCCTGTGACCACCATCGAACGAATTACCACCCCGCGCATCCGCATCTTCGACACCACCCTGCGTGACGGCGAGCAGTCCCCCGGCTGCAGCATGAGCCCGCCGCAGAAGCTGGTGATGGCGCGTGCGCTGGACGAACTGGGCGTGGACATCATCGAGACCGGCTTCCCGGCCAGCTCGCAGTCCGACCGCGAGGCGATGGCCCTGATCGGCCGTGAGCTGCGCCGCCCGAGCCTGAGCCTGGCCGTGCTGTCGCGCTGCCTGCAGGCCGATATCGAAACCTCGGCGCGTGCCCTGGAAGCTGCGGCCAACCCGCGCCTGCACGTGTTTCTGTCCACCAGCCCGCTGCACCGCGAACACAAGCTGCGGATGACCCGCGAGCAGGTGCTGGAATCGGTACGCAAGCATGTATCGCTGGCACGCTCGTACATCGACGATGTCGAATTCTCGGCCGAGGATGCCACCCGCACCGAGCTGGACTACGTGATCGAGGTCTCGCGCGTGGCCATTGTCGCCGGCGCCACCACCATCAACCTGCCCGACACCGTCGGCTTCACCACGCCGGAAGAGATCCGCGCGATGTTCCAGCAGGTCATCGCCGGCGTCGCCGATGTGCCGAATGCCGCCAACGTGATCTTCAGCGCGCATTGCCACAACGACCTGGGCCTGGCCGTGGCCAACTCGCTGGCCGCCATCGAAGGCGGTGCACGCCAGGTCGAGTGCACCGTCAACGGCATCGGCGAGCGCGCCGGCAACTGTTCGCTGGAAGAGATCGCGATGGTGCTGAAGGTGCGCCAGGCCTTCTACGAACAGGACAGTTCGATCAACACCCCGCGCATCGTCGGCACCTCGCAGCTGCTGCAGCGCCTGGTCGGCATGCCGGTACAGCGCAACAAGGCCATCGTCGGTGCCAATGCCTTCGCCCACGAATCGGGCATCCACCAGCACGGCATGCTGCGCCATCGTGGCACCTACGAAATCATGCGCCCGGAAGACGTGGGCTGGGAAGATTCGCAGATGGTGCTGGGTCGCCACAGTGGCCGCGCCGCCGTCGAAGCACGCCTGCGTGCACTGGGCTTCTGGCTGGACGAAGACGAACTGAAGCTGGTGTTCGAGCAGTTCAAGGGCCTGTGCGAACAGCAGCGCGTGGTCACCGATGCCGACCTGCAAACCTTGATGCAGGGCGGCTCCAACGCGCAGGGCTATCGCCTGGCGTCGATGACCATCAGCGACGTCGGCAGCCGCGCCAATGCACTGGTCGAACTGTCCGACCCGGACGGCAACCGCGTGGCCGAGACCGCGCAGGGCGACGGCCCGGTCGATGCGCTGTTCGGCGCGCTGTCGGCTGCCACCGGCGTGCAGCTGATGCTGGACAGCTACCAGGTGCACAGCGTCGGCATCGGCGCCGATGCGCGCGGTGAAGCCAATCTGAGCGTGCGCCACGACGGCGTGGAGTACGACGGCACCGGCACCAGCAAGGACATCATCGAAGCCTCCGCGCTGGCCTGGCTGGATGTGGCCAACCGCCTGCTGCGCCAGCGCCAGGCCACCGCCCACAGCAGCACCGACGTTCCCACCCCTGCCACCGCCTGAGGAACCCGAGATGAGCGCCTTCGACACTCCTACCGCAGCCGCTGGCCAGCAGTGGAACGCCCAGGACTATGCGATCGATGCCGGCTTCGTACCGTTGCTCGGTGGCGCGGTCGCGCGCCTGCTCGATCCGCGCGCCGGTGAGCGCATCCTCGACCTGGGCTGTGGCGACGGCGTGCTCAGCACCGAACTGGCCCTGAGCGGCGCGCGCATCCACGGCGTGGACGCGTCGCCGGAACTGGTGATCGCCGCCCGTGCACGTGGCGTCGACGCGCAGGTGATGGACGGCCACGCGTTGTCGTTCGACAGCGAGTTCGATGCGGTCTTCAGCAATGCCGCATTGCATTGGATGGGCAACCCGGACCGCGTGCTGGAAGGCGTGCGTCGCGCGCTGCGCCCCGGTGGCCGCTTCGTCGCCGAGTTCGGCGGCCATGGCAACGTGGCCACGATCGTCGCGGCGGTACAGGCCGCACGCGTGGCCCACGGCCATGGCGCCAGCACCTTCCAGTGGTACTTCCCGAGCGCCGATGCCTATGCCGACCGCCTGCGCCAGCATGGCTTCCAGGTGCAACTGACCGAATGCACGCCGCGCCCGACCCCACTGCCGACCGGCGTAGCCGGCTGGCTGCGGGTATTCGCCGCGCCGCTGCTGGATGACCTGCCCGCCGAGGCCCGCGCCACCGTGCGCGAGGCGGCCACCGCGTTGCTGGCCGACCTGCCACGCAATGCCGCCGGCCAGCCGCTGGCCGACTACGTGCGCCTGCGTGTGCTCGCCCGCCGTCGCTGACTTGACCGTTCCGCTTTCTTTACTGATGTTCGCTATCTCGTACTTCTGCCAGGCATACGCATGACTTCCGCACCCCGCACCCTGTACGACAAACTGTGGGACGCCCACGTGGTGGTTCCCGAATCCGAGAGCGCGCCCGCCGTGCTGTACATCGACCTGCACCTGATCCACGAGGTGACCTCGCCACAGGCATTCACCGAACTGCGCGAGCGCGGCCTGGCGCCGCGCCGCCCGGACCGCACCAAGGCGACGATGGACCACTCCACGCCGACCTTGCCGGCTGCGGCCGACGGCACGCTGCCCTACGCCAGCGCCGCTTCCGAGGCACAGGTCGCCACCCTGGCGCGAAATTGCGCCGAGCACGGTATCGAACTGTTCGACATGGCCTCGGACAACCGCGGCATCGTCCACGTCATTGCGCCGGAACAGGGCTTCACCCAGCCGGGCATGACCATCGTCTGCGGTGACAGTCACACCTCCACCCACGGTGCATTCGGCTCGCTGGCCTTCGGCATCGGCACCAGCGAGGTCGGCCACGTGCTGGCCACGCAGTGCCTGCTGCAGCGCAAGGCCAAGACCTTCGCGATCACCGTTGACGGTGCGCTGGCACCCGGCGTCGGCGCCAAGGATGTGGTCCTGCACATCATCGGCGTGATCGGCGTCAACGGCGGCACCGGCCACGTGATCGAGTTCCGTGGCAGCACCATCGAAGCGATGGACATGGAACAGCGCATGACCCTGTGCAACATGTCGATCGAAGCAGGTGCACGCGCCGGCATGGTCGCGCCCGACCAGGTCACCTTCGACTTCGTCGCCGCTACGCCGCGCGGCCCCAAGGGCGCCGACTTCGACGCTGCCGTGGCGCGCTGGCAACAGCTGCGCAGCGATGATGGCGCGCGCTTCGACAGCGAAGTGCACATCGACGCCGCCGACATCCGCCCGACCCTGACCTGGGGAACGCATCCGGGTACCGCGATCGCCGTGGATGCGCCGATTCCCGCCGCCAACGATGCCGCCGCACAGAAGGGCCTGGACTACATGCACTTCCAGGCCGGCAAGGCGCTGGCGGGCACACCGGTGGACGTAGTGTTCGTTGGTTCGTGCACCAACGGCCGCCTGAGCGACATGCGCGAAGTCGCACAGGTGCTGCGCGGCCGTCGTGTCGCCGAGCGCGTGCGCATGCTGGTGGTACCGGGCTCGGAGATCGTCAAGCGCGAGGCCGAGGCCGAGGGCATCCACGAGATCGTGCGCGCGGCCGGTGCCGAATGGCGCGAGCCGGGCTGCTCGATGTGCATCGCGATGAACGGCGATCTGGTCGCCCCCGGCCAGCTGGCCGTGAGCACCAGCAACCGCAATTTCGAAGGCCGCCAGGGCCCCGGTTCGCGCACGCTGCTGGCCTCGCCGATGAGCGCCGCATGGGCGGCGGTGAACGGGCACGTCGCAGATACCCGCGAACTGTTCGCACAGGAGGTGGCGTGATGGCCGGTTTCCGTACCCTGACCTCGGCCAGCGTGGTGCTGCGCCAGACCAACATCGACACCGACCAGATCATCCCGGCGCGGTTCCTGTCCACCACCGAGCGTGCCGGGCTGGGTCGCAACGCGTTCAACGACTGGCGCTGGCAAGCTGATGGTTCGCCGGTGGCCGACTTCGCCTTCAACCAACCGCACAACGCCGGCCGCAGCATCCTGCTGGCGGGCCGCAATTTCGGTTGCGGCTCGTCGCGCGAACACGCTCCCTGGGCACTGACCGACCTGGGCCTGCGTGCCATCGTCAGCAGCGAGATCGCGGACATCTTCCGCGGCAACGCGCTGAAGAACGGCCTGCTGCCGATCGTGCTGGACGAGGCCGACGTGCAGGCGCTGATGCAGCGCCCGGACGATGCGCTGACCATCGACGTGGCTGCGCGCGAACTGCGCACCCCCGATGGCCGCGTCTATTCCTTCCCGCTGGATGGCTTCTCGCAGACCTGCCTGCTGGAAGGCGTCGACCAGTTGGGGTATCTGCTGGGCCGTGTCCCTGAAATCGAACGTTACGAGAGTGAGCATGCACGCTGAAATTGTTGTCCTGCCCGGTGATGGCATCGGCCCGGAAGTGGCCGCCGCGGCAGTTGCCGTCCTGAAGGCGGTCGCCGGACGCTTCAACCACACCTTCACCTTCAGCGAGCACGACATCGGTGGCATTGCCATCGACCGCCACGGTGAACCGCTGCCGGCGTCGACCCTCGCCGCCTGCCAGGCCGCCAATGCGGTGCTGCTGGGCGCGGTCGGCGGCCCGAAGTGGTCCGACCCGAACGCCAAGGTGCGCCCGGAACAGGGCCTGCTGGCGATCCGCAAGGCGCTGGGCCTGTATGCGAACCTGCGCCCGGTGCGTACCCACGAGGCCGCGCTGCACGCCTCGCCGATCAAGGCCGAGCTGCTGCAGGGCGTGGACTTCGTGGTGGTGCGTGAACTGACCGGCGGCATCTACTTCGGCGACAAGACCCGCGACGCCGACAGCGCCAGCGACCTGTGCCGCTACACCGTGGCCGAAATCGAGCGCGTGCTGCGCAGCGCCTTCCGCCTGGCCCAGCAGCGTCGCGGCAAGGTCACTTCGGTGGACAAGGCCAATGTGCTGGAAACCTCGCGCCTGTGGCGCGACGTGGCCGCACGCATCGGCCGCGAGGAGTTCCCGGACGTGGCGCTGGAGCACCAGTTGGTCGACTCGATGGCCATGCACCTGCTGGCCAAGCCACGCGAGTACGACGTGATCGTCACCGAGAACATGTTCGGCGACATCCTCACCGATGAGGCCTCGATGCTGGCCGGTTCGCTGGGCCTGCTGCCGTCGGCCTCGCTGGGCGAGCCGGGTGCGGTGGGCATTTACGAGCCCATCCACGGTTCGGCCCCGGACATCGCCGGCAAGGGCAGTGCCAATCCGTACGCGACAATCTTCAGCGCCGCGATGCTGCTGCGCCATTCGCTGGGGCTGGAGGCCGAAGCGGCAGCCGTGGAAGCCGCCGTGCATGCGGTGCTGGATGACGGCGTGTTCACTGCTGATCTGGCTGCGAAGGGCAAGGCGGTGAGCACCGCGGCAGCGACCGACGCGGTGCTGGCGAAGCTGGGCTGATCCGGTAGGGGGGGGGGGGGGCCCCCCCCCGCCCCCCCCCCCCCCCCCCCCCCCCGCTTCCCGTCGGATATCGTGCGCAGCCCCCCCATGGGGTGGCTCTACTGGTAGACCTACGCCATGCGTGGCTGCGTTACTTGGTGGTGTACCCACCATTGACCAGGATCGTCTGCCCGGTCATCCACCAGCCATCCGTCACCAGGAAGCGGATCCACGGCACGATATCGGCGATGTCGGTCAGCCCGGTGCGGGTGAACGCCGACAACGCCGCCGCAGTCTTGTGATACGCCTGCGCATCGGCGCTCTCGGCCGGATAGAAGAACGGCGTGTCCATCGGACCGGGACCGATCGCGGTCACCGAAATGCCGCGCTCGCCGAACTCCTTCGACGCCGCGCGGGTGAAGTGCTCGACCGGCGCCTTGGTGCCGGCGTAGCTGGAATAGAACGGCGTGAACGCACCCAGCAGCGAGGTGACCAGGGTGCAGATGCGGCCACCGTCATTGACGTGGCGACCTGCCTCCTTCAGGAAGAAGAACGCGGCCTTGGCATTGACCGCGCTCATCTCGTCGTACTCCACTTCGCTGATGTCCAGCAGCGGTTTCTTCAATACCTTGCCGACCGTATTGATGGCGATGTCGGGACGGCCGACTGCGGCCACGGCATCGGCGAACAAGCGCTCCATCGCTGCCGCCGAGGTCAGGTCGCCCTGCAGGGCCACCGCCTTGCTGCCGGCGGCCTGCACCGCGGCTACCGTCGCTTCTGCGTCGGGCTGGGTAGCGGCACTGTTGTAGTGGATGACGATGGCTTTGGCGCCCTGTGCGGCGAAGTCGCGGGCGATCAGGCCACCCAGGTTCTTGGCGCCACCGGCGATCAGCACGGTCTTGCCCTTGAGGGAATGCTCGGTCATGGCTTCGGTCTCGGGAGGGGGCTGCCCGGGGTGGCAACCCTGCCCTGACGACGATATCGTGCAGAAAATGCGGATAAAGCCCGCCACTTTGACTTAACTTTCCAGAGCCAGCGAACAATGGACCGGATCGATCGCTTCCGCATCTTCACCCGGGTCGTGGAGTGCGCCAGCTTCACGCGCGCCGCCGACCAGTTGGGCCTGCCCCGTTCCACGGTCTCGGCAGCCATTGCGGAGCTGGAGCAGCGGCTCGGCACCCGCCTGCTGCAGCGCTCGACCCGCCGGGTGTCCACCACCCACGACGGCGACGTGTTCCATGCGCGCTGCCTGCGCCTGATCGCCGAGGTCGAAGACGCCGAATCGCTGTTCCTCCAGGTCGACGCCCAGCCGTCGGGCCTGCTGAAGATCGACGTACCCAGCCGCATCGGCCGCCGCATCATCGCACCGGCGCTGCCCGGGTTCTTCGCGCAGTATCCGCAGGTGGAAGTCGACCTGGGCATGACCGACCGCGCGGTGAACCTGATCGAAGACGGTTGCGATGCGGTGCTGCGGGTCGGCCAACTGGGCGATTCCAGCCTGGTGGCGCGCACGCTGGGCCAACTGGATTTTGTCAACGTTGCGGCGCCGGCCTACCTGCGCGAACACGGCGTGCCGCAGCATCCTGCCGACCTGCCGCAGCACCGCGCGGTGAACTACGCGTCGCCGACCACGGCACGGGTGGAACCGTGGGAGTGGCAGGACGGCGGCCAACTGCGCACGCTGCCGATGCCTGGCTGGGTGCGTGTGAACAGCGCCGAGGCATCGATTGCGTGCTGTGTGGCGGGGTTGGGTCTTTTGCAGATTCCGCGCTACGACGTACAGGCCGAGCTGCAATCCGGCGCGCTGGTGGAAGTGATGCCACAGCACGTCGCACAGCCATTGCCGGTCACCCTGCTGCAGCCGCATCGGCAGCACCGTGCGCTGCGCGTGCAGGTGTTCATCGAATGGTTGCTGCCGGTGCTACGGATCGGTCTGCAGCTGCGGTAGATCCACGCCATGCGTGGATGACGGAGCCTGGAAATCCGCAGCCACCCATGGGGTGGCTCTACTGGAAGATGTGCCAGCCAGGGTTGGCACCTACCAGGGGCCGCGGCCGCAGAACCCGGGGCATCACGCCCCGGATTCATCGGGCTTCACCCGGAACCACGCCGCGTACAAGGCCGGCAGGAACACCAGGGTCAGCACCGTACCGACGATCAGGCCGCCCATGATCGAGATCGCCATCGATCCGTAGAACGCGCTGCGCGACAGCGGAATCATCGCCAACACGGCTGCCAGTGCGGTCAGCACGATCGGGCGGAAGCGGCGCACCGTGGCGTCGATGATCGAATGCCAACGGTCATGCCCGGCATCGATGTCCTGCTGGATCTGGTCGATGAGGATCACCGAGTTGCGCATGATCATGCCGGCCAGTGCGATCGTGCCCAGCAGCGCGACGAAGCCGAACGGCGCCCGGAACAGCAGCAGGAACAGGGTCGCGCCGATGATGCCCAGCGGCGCGGTCACCAGCACCATCGCTGCGCGCGAGAAGCTGCGCAGCTGCAGCATCAGCAGCGTGGCCACCACCACCAGGAACAGCGGCATGCCGGCCTTGATCGAGTTCTGGCCACGCGCCGAATCCTCCACGGTACCGCCGGTTTCCAGCAGGTAACCACTGGGCAGCTCGGCACGGATGCCGTCCAGTGTGGGCAGGATCTGATGCACCACGTCCAGCGCCTGCATGCCATCACTGATGTCGGCGCGCACAGTCACCGTCGGCAACCGGTTACGGTGCCAGATGATGCCGTCCTCGAAGCCGTACTCCATCGTCGCCACCTGCGACAGCGTGATGCTGCCACCGTTGGCGGTGGGCATCGACAGGCTGGACAGCAGCTCCAGCTGGTTGCGCTCATCGGCCGGCCCGCGCAGCAGCATCTCGATCTGGCGATTGCCCTCGCGATACACGCTGACCGATTGCCCGGCCAACGAACTGGACAGGAACTGGCTGACCTGGGCGCTGCTCACGCCCAGCGCGCGGGCGCGCTCCTGGTCGACCACCAGGCGCACCACCTTGCTCGGCTCGCTCCAGTCCAGGTTGACGTTCATCACGTGCGGGTTCTCCCGCACCTTGGCCTCGACCTGGCGCGCGATCGCCTGCACCTTCTCGATGTGCTCGCCGGAGATGCGCATCTGCACCGGATAGCCGACCGGCGGGCCGTTCTCCAGGCGGGTCACGCGCATCTGCACGTCCGGGAACTTCGGGATCACCTCGTGCAGCAGCCAGTCGCGGGTGCTTTCGCGTGACCTGATGTCCCTGGCCAGCACCACGAACTGGGCGAAGTTGGTCGCCGGCAGCTGCTGGTCCAGCGGCAGGTAGAAGCGCGGCGAACCGGTGCCCACATAGGACACGTAGTTGGCAATGCCCTCGCGGCTGGACAGCAGCTTCTCCAGCTTCTCGGCCTGGGCCTGGGTCGAGCGCAGCGAGGCGCCCTCGGCCAGCTCGATGTCCACCATCAGTTCCGGCCGGGTCGAGTCCGGGAAGAACTGCTGCGGCACGAAGCGGAACATCATCAGCGAGAACACGAACAGGCCGATGGTCGCCGCGATCACCCACCAGCGATGCCGCAGGCAGGTATCGAGGAAGCGACGGAAACTACGATAGAACGGGCGCTGGTACGGATCGTGGTCGTGCCCGTGCTGCGGCGGCGCGATCAGGTTGGCCAGCGCCGGATAGCGGTCGGCCCACTGCTGGCGCTTGGCGTGCCAGCGCGCGGACAGGCTGCCCGGCTTCGGCGGCTGCGGATTGAACAGGTCCGGCAGCATCTTGTCGCCCAGGTAAGGGATGAACAGCACCGCTGCGATCCACGACACCACCAGCGCGATGGTCACCACCTGGAACAGCGAGCGGGTGTATTCACCGGTACTCGATGCCGCAGTGGCAATGGGCAGGAAGCCGGCCGCGGTGATCAGGGTGCCGGTCAGCATCGGGAAAGCGGTCGACTCCCAGGCGAAACTGGCGGCGCGCAGGCGGTCGTAGCCCTGCTCCATCTTGGTGGCCATCATCTCCACCGCGATGATCGCATCATCCACCAGCAGGCCCAGCGCCAGCACCAATGCACCCAGCGAGATCTTGTGCAGGCCGATGTCGAAGTAGTGCATGACGAAGAAGGTCATCGCCAGCACCAGCGGGATGGTCACGCCCACCACCAGGCCGGTGCGCAGGCCCAGCGAGAAGAAGCTGACCAGCAGCACGATCACCACCGCCTCGGTCAGCACCTGCACGAACTCGCCGACCGACTCTTCCACCGATTGCGGCTGGTCGGACACCTTGCGCAGCTGCATGCCGGCCGGCAGGGTCTTCTGCAGGCGTTCAAACTCGGCATCGAGGTTGGCGCCGAGCTTGAGGATGTCACCGCCATCCTTCATCGCCACCGCCAGGCCGATCGCCTCTTCGCCCATGAAGCGCATCTTCGGCGACGCCGGATCGGCGAAGCCGCGCTTGACCTCGGCGATGTCGCCCAGGTGCACGGTGCGGTCACCGGCGCGGATCGGGAACTGACGGATCGCTTCGATGTCGTTGAACTGGCCGGTCACCCGCAGCTGCACCCGATCGGTGGCGGTCTCGAAGAAGCTGGTGCCGGTCACTGCATTCTGGTCGGCCAGCGCCTGCTGCACCTGCTGCATCGACACGCCCAGCGTGGCCAGCCGGGTGTTGGACAGTTCGATCCACACCTTCTCGTCCTGCAGGCCGACCAGGTCGATCTTGCCGACGTCGGGCACCCGCTGCAGTTCCAGCTGGATGCGGTCGGCGTAGTCGCGCATCACCGCATAGTCGAAGCCCTTGCCGGTCAACGCATAGATGTTGCCGTAGGTGTCGCCGAACTCATCGTTGAAGAACGGACCGACGATCTCGCGTGGCAGCGTCGGGCGGATGTCGCCCACGCGCTTGCGCACCTGGTACCACAGGTCCGGGATCTGCCTGGAGCGCAGGCTGTCGCGCGCCATGAAGATGATCTGCGATTCGCCCGGACGCGAGTACGAGCGGATGAACTCGTACTCGCCGGTATTCATCAGCGCCTTCTCGAGCGGCTCGGTCACCTGCCGCGACACCTGCTCGGCAGTGGCCCCGGGCCACAATGTGCGCACCACCATCGCCTTGAAGGTGAACGGCGGGTCCTCGGACTGGCCCAGATGCTTGTACGACCATGCGCCGATCAGCGCGAAGGCCAGCATCGCAAACAGCACCAGCGGGCGGTTGGACAACGCCCACTCGGAAAGATTGAAGCGGCGCACCGGCTTACTCCCTGGCCTTGGCGGCAGCGGCCGGCGTAGCCGGCTTCAGCACGGGACGGTTCTGCCGGTCCACGGCGATCACCGGCTGGCCGGCCCGCAGCAGATGGCCACCCGCAGCAACTACCCAGTCACCCGCGTTCACGCCGGACAGCACCGGTACCGTCTCGCTGCCAAACGCACCGGTGGTAACTGTTGCGGCCCTCAGCGTGCTGTTGGCCGGATCGACCACCCATACGCTGGCGGCACCGTTGGCACCGCGCTGCAGCGCGCCCAGCGGCAGCTGCAGGGTGCCGTGGCGGCCGGCGCTGCTGTAGACGCGGGCGCTCTGGCCCAGTTCGACGTCGGCCAGCGCATCGGCCGGCAGGCTGACCCGGGTCGCATAGGTGCGTGCCTGCGGATCGGCGGCGGCGGCGATCTCGCGGATCGTGCCCGACAGGCGCTGGCCAGGGCGGTTCCACAGCTCCACCTCGACCGGCTGGCCCACCGCATAGTCGCGGATGGTGGCCTCGGGCAGGTCGATCAGCACTTCACGGCCACCGTCGGCGGCCAGGTTGAAGATGGTCTGGCCGGCCGACACCACCTGCCCGGCTTCGGCCTCGCGGCTGGCGATCACACCGTCGGCTGGCGCGCGCAGCTGTGCGTAGCCGGCCTGGTTGCGCAACACATCGAGGTTGGCGCGGGCGGCGTTGGCCTGGCCCTGCGCGGCCTTGAACGCGGCGGACTGCTGGTCCAGCTGCGAGCGGCTGACCAGCTGCTGGTCGGCCAGCACCTGGTAACGCTTGAGGTCATCGCGGGCACGCACCAGATCGGCTTCGGCTGCCGCCAGCTGCGCCTGCGAGGCACGGGCCTGCAGCGCGAAGTCGGCCACGTCCAGCTCGGCCAGCACATCGCCCTTCTTCACCCGTTGCCCGGCATCGACGTGGCGCTTGACCAGGTTGCCGCCAACGCGGAACGACAGCGGGCTTTCCTGCCGGGCACGCACCGTGCCCGGGAACGCCGCCGGCGCCTGCCCGGCCTGCTCGCCGGGGTGAACCACCAGCACCGGTACGGCCGCCGGTGGCGCCTGTTCCTGCCCCGAACAGGCTGCCAGCGCAGCCATCCACACCATACCGCCCATCCAGCGCACGATCTTCATCGGTCAACGTCCTGAAACGCAGGGTTGCAACTAAGGAGGGAGCCGCGACTGCCGGCCCAATTTAATAAACCGGCCGGTATAGTATAAATATCGAACCGCTTGGTCTAGTATTGTTGCGATGAGTTCTCCCACTTCCCGCAAGCCGTCGGCCAAGCCCGCTGCCAAGGCCGCCGGACCCGGGCGCCCCAAGGACCTCGGCAAGCGCGCGGCGATCCTTGAAGCAGCCAAGGCACTGTTCATCGAACAGGGGTATACCGGCGTGAGCATGGACACCATCGTCGCTCAGGCGGGCGTCTCGAAGCTGACTGTGTACAGCCACTTTGGCGACAAGGAGACGCTGTTCTCCGAGGCGGTGCAGTCAAAGTGCGTTGAAATGCTGCCCGACGCGTTGTTCGTAGCCGACGCGGACGGCCCGCTGCGCGACCAGCTGATCGGTATCGGCCTGGCCTTCTTCGAGCTGATCACCTCCGACGCGGCGATCTCGATCCAGCGCATGATGATGGCGCCGGAGACCGACGAACGCCTGCGCGCGCTGTTCTGGAAAGCCGGCCCCGAGCGTACCTGCGAGGCGCTGGCCGATTTCCTGCGCGCCCGCGCCGAACGCGGCGAACTGGAGATCACCGACTGTGCTCTGGCCGGCGAGCAGTTCCTGACCCTGGTCAAGGGCGAAGTGCACATGCATATGATGTGCGGCATGCCACTGTCGCCCGTGGAATGCGACCCTGTTGCCCACGTGACCGCCAGCATCGACTTCTTCCTGCGCGCCTACGCGCCGCGAGGGGCCGGAACGGCTGAATAACCAAAACTGAACGAACCGGAGGTCGCGATGACTTCCGGCACTGCGACCCCGGCCCCCGGCAGCTGATGCTCTGGGCGCGCCGCCGGCCTCCGGCACCGGTAAAATGGCCGGCCCACTGCGCTGGATTTGAACCTCATGACGATTGATTACGCCCACGCCCGCGAACTGATGGTGGAACAGCAGATCCGTCCCTGGGACGTGCTGGACATCAAGGTGCTCGACGTCCTGGCCCGCCTGCCGCGCGAGGCCTTTGTCGCCGACGCGCACCGGGCACTGGCCTACGCCGATGTCGAACTGCCGATCGGCCACGGCCAGAAGATGATGAAGCCGGTCATCGAGGGCCGTACCCTGCAGGCACTGGACCTGCAGCCGGGTGACGAAGTACTGGAAATCGGCACGGGCAGCGGCTTCCTGTCGGCCTGCATCGGCGCGCTGGCGCGCGATGTGCTGAGCCTGGAAATCGACCCGGAGCTGGCCGCCGCTGCGCGTGCCCGCCTGGACGCCTCCGGCCTGGGCAGCAACGTCCGCGTGGAAGTGGCCGATGCCCTGTCCTGGCAGACCGAACGCCGCTTTGACGTGATCTGTGTCACTGGTGCGGTCGACGTGGTGCCGTCACAGTTCGCCTCGTGGCTGCGTCCGGGTGGCCGCCTGTTCGTGATCCACGGCCGCTCGCCGGCGATGGAGGCCCTGCTGGTCAAGGCCGACGGCAGCTCCGAGTCCCTGTTCGAGACCGATATCGATTACCTGCGTGGTGCCGCCCCGGCCCCCCAGTTCCACCTCTGAGTCCAAGGAAGCCGCAATGATCCGCCGATCCCTCGCTGTTGCGCTGGCCACTGCCCTGCTGCCGTTGTCCGCCCATGCCGCCGACCTGCTGCAGGTCTACGAAATGGCCCGCAACGGCGATCCGCAGCTGTCGGCCGCCGAATCGACCCGGCTGTACGACAAGGAAGGCGCCGTGCAGGCGCGTGCCGCCCTGCTGCCGCAGATCAACGGCCAGGCCGCGCTGAACCGCACGCGCAGCGAGCCGAACGCCGACGCCAACTCCGGCTCGTTCACCAACAAGCGCCGCACCTACACGATCGACGGCAGCCAGACGCTGTTCAACTGGACCCAGATCAACAACCTGCGCTCGCAGCGTGAGCTGAGCAAGGCGGCGGACTTCACCCTCGAATCGGCCAACGACAACCTGATCGTGCGCACCTCGGCGGCCTACTTCAATGTGCTGGTGGCGATCGAATCGCTGAACGCCGCACAGACCAATGAAGCGGCCGCGAAGAAGCAGTTCGACTTCGCCGACAAGCGCCTGGAAGTGGGCCTGGCGCCGATCACCGACGTGCACGAAGCACGCGCCCAGTACGACCAGGCGCGCGCCAACACCATCATCGCGCAGAACACCCTGGCCGATAACTACCAGGCCCTGACCGAACTGACCGGCCAGCCGGTGACCAACCTGCGTGGCCTGCCGGCGGACTTCCGCCCGGAAGTGCCGGCCAACCGCGGCAACATCGACGAGCTGGTGCAGCAGGCCACCACCCAGAATCCGGCGCTGAAGGCGCAGGAGCTGAAGGTTAGTGCCGCCGAAGCCGGCGTGCAGGCTGCCCGTGGTGGTCATTACCCGACCCTGTCGCTGGGCGGCAGCTGGGGCAAGAGCGCCACCTGGGGCGACAGCACCGGTGCCGGCTCGCTGTCGCCGGATGCGCGCACCAACAGCATCGGCCTGACCCTGAGCGTGCCGATCTTCTCCGGTGGTGCCACCCAGTCCGGCGTGCGCCAGGCGCTGGCGCAGCGTGACATCGCCCAGGACGGCTACGAGCAGCAGAAGCGTGCCCTGGATCGCAATACCCGCAATGCCTACCAGACCCTGGTGCAGGGCATCAGCGAAGTGGAAGCCCGCCGCCTGGCGGTGGTCTCGGCGCAGAGCGCGTACGACGCTTCGCAGGTCGGCCTGGAAGTCGGTACCCGTACCGTGCTGGATGTGATCCAGAACCAGCGCATCCTGTTCTCGGCGCAGCTGGACTATGCCCAGGCCCGCTACACCTTCCTGCAGAACCGCCTGCTGCTGAGCCAGTCGCTGGGTGCGCTGGACGTGGCCGAACTGCAGGACGTCAATCGGCTGCTGACCCAGGACGCGGGCAACCCGGCCACGACCACGCACTGAGTCGCCGCCCCTGCAACGAATAAGCCACCCGCGAGGGTGGCTTTTTTGCAGGTGCTGCATCCACACACGCGCCCCCCCCCCCGGCGTGGCCCCACGAACCGTCAGCCCGGCCATGCGCGCAGGCGTTCCAACGCCGCAAGCACGCACAGCGCGGCTGCCAAAGGGGCCAGCATCGACATCATCAGCCCGCAGCCGGCTGCGCCTTGCCGGGTGTCATCCCGACGCCGCCGCAGCACCGCCAGGCACAGCGCCGCCATCACCGCCAGCGTTGCCGGACCCGGCAGCGCCGGCAAGGTGCCCTGCGGCAGCCACAACACCAGCATCACCGCCGGCAGCGCAACCACCATTGCGCTCAGGCGCGTGCGGGATCGTCCCGCCGCGTCAGCTGCGCGGAGCCACAACGATGTGGCCAACCGGACGGCCAGCATCAGCAGCACCAACTGCAGGGCGGCCAGGCCCGCTGCCCCGGCCAGGGGCAACAATGGCAGCATCCACTGCAGCTCGGGGTGCACCTGCAGCGCCACCGCCAGTGGCCGGGTACTGGCGAGCGCGGAAAACTCGACCAGCCCGGCCTGCAATGCTGCCAGCACGATCAGCAGCAGCATCGCCAGCAACGAGACCAGCGCCAGCACCGCCGGCTGCCACATCGCGCCCTGGCGGCGCAGCGCAGGAAAGCCCAGTGCCAGGCCCACGCTGGCAAATATGCCCAGCAGCGGCACCGCAGCCGCCAGCACGCCCCCCAGCCCGAAGCGATACGGCGCGGTCGCCGGAGGCAGCCAGGGAATCCAATGCCCGTAGTGCACGTGACGTGCCGCCAGCGCCAGCAGCAACACCCCCACACCGATCTTCACCGTCAGCAGCGCACAGGCCGCCAGGGCCACACCCCGCGGCGGCAGCAACGCGAGCGCGCTCAACGTCAGCAGGCCCACGGCCGCCGCTATCTGCACGGGCAGCCAGTCGTTGGCATGGAGGCCTCCGGTAGCCAGCACCGCATGTACATGGCGGGCCATGGACTGTGCCGCGCCCGCCGTGGTCGCCGTCAGCTCAAGCAACAGGATCGTGCCCAGAACGACGGCCACCCGTGGCCCCCAGCTGGCGGCCAGCAGCCCGTACAGGCCATCGGCCGCCGGCAGTCGCAGCACCAGATCCTGCAGGCAGCACAGCACCAGGCCAGCCCCCAGTGCGGCCAGCAACAGGCTCAGTACGATGGCGGGGCCCGCCTGTGCCGCCGTGTGCTGGCCCACCAGCGCGATCACGCTGCCGCCCACCAGCAGCGTCAGTGCCACCACAGCCAGGTGGTCCATCCCCAAGCGCGCCCCACCGGTGCCGTCCCTGCCCCTGTCGCCGTCCATCGCAAGTTCCCTTGATATCCGCCCAAGCGCGGTCGACAGCAGGCTGGCAGCCTGCGTCGTCCTGCGGAATCGGAATCGGTGCTGCGTGCGCCACGATGTGATGGCAGGCACGCTGCCATCGGCAGGGTCGGTCCAGCAACGACAGAAAAATCGTCGCTAAGCAGAATTGATGAAGTTGATCACGACAACGCAGCGCAGCGCCGCCGACGCCGCAACGCCGGGATCACTCGCGTGGCGGTGGCAGGTGCGGTGCGACCAGCGCAAGCGTGCGCTGCAGCGCGCCACGGCCATTGCTGACCAACGTGCAGCCCGCACGCGCCATGTCTTCGCGGGCCTGCGCATCTTCAAGCAGATGCTGCAGCAGGTCGCCCACCGCCTGCGCATCTTCGCCGATCAGCAGCGCACCGGCCTCGCGCATGCGCCGGGAGATTTCCGCGAAGTTGTGCAGGTGCGGGCCGGTCACCGCCGCGGTTCCCATCGCAGCGGGCTCCAGCAGGTTGTGGCCACCGATGGCCTGCAGGCTGCCGCCGACGAAGGCGACCTGGGCGCAGGCGTAGAACGGCATCAGCTCGCCGAGGGTATCGATGACGAACACGTCAGTGGCGGCGTGCGGCCACTGGTCCACGCGGCGGGTCGCCACGCTCCAGCCCTGTTCGCGCGCCAGTGCTTCCACCTTGGGGAAACGTTCGGGATGGCGCGGTGCCCACAGCAGCAGCAGATCCGGATGCTGCTGGCGCAGGCGCCGGTGCAGGTCGATCACCGCCTGTTCTTCGCCATCATGGGTACTGGCGGCGATCCATACCGGGCGCGCGCCCGGCACCCGTGCATGGAACTGTTCGACGAAGCCCTGCACGTCCGGCGTGGTGATGTCGAACTTCAGGTTGCCCAGTGCCTGCACCTGGCCGGGCTCCGCCCCCAGCTGCACGAAGCGCTCGGCATCGTCCTGCGACTGCGCGGCCACGCAGGTGACGGTGCGCAGGGCGCGGCGGATCAATGCGGCCAGCAGCCGGTAGCCGCGCAGCGAACGCGCCGACAACCGGGCATTGAGGATGTAGACCGGAACGCCACGGTCACGGCAGCCGAACAGCATGTTCGGCCACAACTCGGTTTCCAGGATCAGCGCCAGGCTGGGCTGGAAATGGCCGAGGAAGCGGTTGACGCTGCCCGGCACGTCGTACGGCAGGTAGACATGGTCCAGCGCGTCGCCCCAGAGCGCACGCACGCGCTCGGAGCCGGTCGGAGTGATGGTGGTGATGACCCAGCGGATGTCCGGGCGCTGCTGGCGCAGGGCGTTGACCAGCGGCGCGGCGGCATTGACCTCGCCCACCGAGACCGCGTGCAGCCACACCCGTGGCTGGCCGGTCGGCTGCGGATAGGAGGCGTAGCGTTCGTCCCAGCGCCGGAAGTACTCACGGACCCGGAAACCGCGCCAGACCAGGTGGTACACGGTGATCGGCAGCAGGATATAGAGCACGACCGAGTACAGGCCGCGCAGGATCCATTCGACAGGGTCTTTACGCATGCGGCAAGGATACGGGAGCCCCCCGGGAAAGACACGCGGCCGCCTTGGTAGAATGGCCCCATGTCAGATGCCTCCACCGCCGTCCGCCCGTCGCTGCGCGATCCGCGCAACTGGCCGATGTTCGCCGCCATGTTCGGCGCCTTCGCCATCGCCCGCCTGCCGTGGATGCTGCAGCGCGCGCTGGGCCGGGGCGTCGGCTGGATCACCTGGCGCCTGCTCGGCAGCCGCCGCCGCGCCGCCGAGGTCAACCTGCAGCTGTGCTTCCCCGAGAAGGACGAAGCGTGGCGGCAGCGCCTGGTGCGCGACAGTTTCGATGCGCTGGGCGTCGGCGTGTTCGAGTGCATCCGCGCCTGGTGGGGCAGCATCGACAGCATCCGCCCGCAGGTACGGGTCGAAGGCCTGGAACACCTGCGGCAGATGCAGGCCGAAGGCCGCGGCGTCCTGCTGGTCTCCGGCCACTTCATGACCCTGGAGATGTGCGGCCGCCTGCTGTGCGACTACGTCGATCTTTCCGGCATGTACCGCAAGCACAAGAACCCGGTGTACGAGTGGGCGGTCAAGTTCGGCCGCCTGCGCTATGCCAAGGCGATGTTCGCCAACGAGGACATCCGCGCGACCGTGCGCCACCTGAAGAAGGGCGGTTTCCTCTGGTACGCGCCAGACCAGGACATGCGAGGCAAGGACACGGTATTCGTGCCGTTCTTCGGCCACACCGCTTCGACCATCACCGCCACCCATCAGCTGGCGCGCATGACCGGCTGTGCGGTGATTCCGTACTTCCACCGGCGCGAAGGCGGAAAGTACTTCCTGAAGATCGGCGCGCCGCTGGAGAACTTCCCCAGCGAGGATGTGGAAGCCGATACCACCCGGGTCAACCAGGCCATCGAAGCGATGGTGCGAGAGGCTCCCGACCAGTACCTGTGGATCCACCGCCGCTTCAAGCGCCAGCCCGGCGGCCGGAGTGATTTCTACAAATAGCGGTGCGGCGGGAGGGTTTCATCCACGCATGGCGTGGATTTGATGACGCGGAGCATTCTGAAGTAGATCCACGCCATGCGTGGATGCTCTACATCCGGATGGCGGCACCTACAACGGCCAACGGCACCATGCGTGCGGGTACTCACCCAACGTGCTGGCCAGGCCCGCACGGACCGGATTGGCCATGATGTACATCGCCTTCTCATGAAGGGATTCATCGCTGCGTACGGCGTGATCGTGGTAACCGCGCTGCCACAGCGGCCCTTGTCGCTCCAATCGCCGGTTCAACAGACGGCTGCTGCGTGATTTGAGCAGGGCCATACACTCGGCCAGGGTTCCTCCGCGCAGCTCCATCAGCCAGTGCAGATGGTCGGGCATGACCACCCAGGCGAGGCTATGGCTGAAGCCCTTGCGCTCTACGAAGCGCAGTGTGTCGATAAGGATCGCAACGTTTGCCGCATCGGCGAACAACGGTTCGCGGCCGAGGGTTGCTGTGGTCAATGAGTACACGTTGCCGGATCGGGAATACCGACCGTAGCGAAGTCTGGGGCTGGCCATGCCTCCAGCGTGCGATACGCATGGAAACACCGGTAGTGGTGGTTGACCGGTATTCGCGTCGGGAATGCTCCATCCACGCATGGCGTGGATCTACCAAAGCACGCTCCGTTCGGTACATGCAGTAGAGCCGCGCCATGCGTGGATGGACGATCAGAGCACCGTCGGCGTGTCGTCCGCGTCCCGCGCCAGCAGGCTGCCGGCGAACAGGGCTGCCAGCAGCACCGTCAGGCCACCCCAGAAAGCGGAATAGAACGCCAGGTGCGTATTGAGCGGGAACACCGTGACCGCCAGCGCCAGCATCGCCGGCCGGGCGCGATCACGCGCAGCCGCCGGGGCATAGCGCCAGGCCCGCCAGGCCTGCGCCACCGCCGCCAACCACAGCAGCAGGCCCAGAACGCCGGTCTCGGCAAGGATTTCCAGCACGATCTGGTGGGCGTGCAACGCCGGTTGGTTGCCCCACACGGCGGGGCCCTCATCTGACACGCAGGCCGGATACGCATCGCGGAAGCCGCGCGCACCGACACCGTTGACCGGATGCTCCTCGATCATGCACACCGCCGCGGTCCAGATGCGCGCGCGCCCCGAAAGCGCCTCGTCAACGCCCTGCCCGTCTTCGTTCCATGCCTGCGCCGTGCGCGCGACACGCTCGCGCAGCTGCGGCACGCCCGCTGTCAGTGCGGCCGTACCCAGCGCTGCCACCAGGGCCAGCAGCAGCAGCCGCTTCCAGCCGAACTGGCGCACGCCGCTGTAGGCCAGCACCAGCACGAAGGTGATCCACGAGGCGCGCGAACCTGCCAGCAGCAGCACGCACCCCAGTGTTGCAGCGGCCAGCAGCCACCCTGCATTGCCGAAACGCCGCGCCATCGGCAGCAGCAGGAACGGTGACAGGCTGGCCAGCACCTGGCCGAATTTCAGATTGCAGGGCCCAAGCGCGCCACTGAGGCGGTCGGCCAGTGCGGCTTCGTCGGCCGGGCACAACGCGTGGCCACTCACGGCCAGCTTCAGGTGTTCCAGCGACCAGAACCACGGGCTGGTGCCAGCCAGCGCCTGCACCAGCGCGTCCAGCGTCCACACGCCGGTGATCAGCGCCAGGCCACCGAAGGTCAAGCGCCGCCGTTCCGGCGTGGCCACCGCGATCGCCACCAGCCACATGAAGGGCAGGTAGCGCAGTCCGGCGGCCGCCTTGGTCCACGAGGCCGAAGGGTCGATCGCATCGATGGCCGAAATCGCCTGCGGCAGCCAGTAGCCGAGGAACAGGATCGAGGTCAGCGCCCACGCCGCCGTGCTCAACAGGTGCGGGCGGCGCTGCAGCCGGCGCATCACCATGCGCGCGGCAGCATAGACCGCGCCAAGGCCCAGCACGGTTTCGGCAATGCCCGGCAGCGGCCACATCGCCACGTACGCCAGCACCCACCAGGGCGCCCAGCGCCCGGCACGGTCGTCGCGCACGATGGCAGCGGGGTCAGCCGGCGAGATCGGCATAGAGGCGGAGGGTGTCGCGCTGCATGGCCTGCAGGGTAAACGGGATGCGGGTCGGCAGGGACGGCGGCTGCGCCAGCAGGGCCAGCGCACGTTCACCCAGCGCGTGCGCGTCGCCCAGCGGCACCGCACCGCTGGGCTGCAGCTGCTGCAGCAGTTCGCCGACGCCACCGTGGTCCCAGCCCAGCACCGGGCGGCCGACCGACAGCGCCTCGAGCACGGTGCGGCCAAAGGCTTCCGGCTTGTCCGACAGCTGCAGCACCAGATCGCTGGCGGCGTAGGCCTGGGCGATGCGGACGGTAGGCGTGCTGATCTGTACGGCCTCGGCCACGCCCAGCGCCGCGGCCTGGCGGCGCAGGCCAGCCACGTAGGCCTCGCGCCCGGGTTCGTCGGTGCCCAGCATCCACAGCTGGGCAGGCACGCCGGCGGCACGCACGTCGGCCAGCAGCTGCAGCGCGTGGGCGTGGCCCTTCAGCCGGGTGCCGCGCCCCGGCAGCAGCAGCAGCGGGCCCTCAACCTGCGCCAGCCAAGGGTAGTCGGCCGCCAGGGCCAGCCGCGGGCGGCGGTCGGCGCGCGCCACGCGCGGGAACTGGTTGACGTCGACACCTCTCGGTACGACCCGCAGTTTTTCTTCCGGCACCGTCGGGTAATGGCGTTGCACGTAGGCACGCACGGTGTTGGACACGCAGATCACGCGTTCGCCACTGGTCATCACCGCGCTGTAGCGGCTGGGTGAGTTCAACCCGTGCACGGTGGTCACCCAATGCGGGCGCTGTGCGGCGGGCATGGCGCGGATCGCGTACAGGCCCAACCAGGCCGGCAGCCGCGAACGGGCATGCACGATGTCCGCACCAACTTCGGCAAACAGCCGGCGCAGGGTCGGCAGATGGCGCAGGGTCAGCAGCGACTTGCGGCCGATATCCAGGGTGAGGTGCTCGGCACCGCTGTCCAGCAGCGGCTGCACCAGGCGGCCGCCGGCAGACACCACCAGCGCGCGATGGCCGGCGGCAACCAGGGCCGCAGCGATTTCCAGGGTCGAGCGCTCGACACCACCGGAGTGCAGCGCCGGCAGCAACTGCACCACGGTCAATCGGCGCATCGAAGGGGCCGCCGTTTAGTCGGCCAGCACGAACACGGACCCGCAGTACGGGCACTGCGCTTCGCCGTTGGGCTCGTCCTCGATCGGCAGGTACACGCGCGGATGCGAGTTCCACAGCGCCATTTCCGGGGTCGGGCAGCTCAACGGCAGATCGCTGCGGTGCACGGTGTAGCGCTTCTCGGCGTTGGCGGGCGCGGTGGCGGTATGGCTCATGGCGGATTCGGTGAACGGGTTGCGAGGCCTGTGATTCTAGCATCTGGGCCGCAACGACATTGCCCCGCAACGGGCCTTTGCACGCCGCCGCCGATGCCTCGCATCTCCCCGCCGCACGCCGGGCGGCGGTGATTCCGGGGATTTCGCGGTCGTTCCGGCAGGTTCGCTCGCCAGAATCGGCTCCAGCGATATTTCCCGCATTTGGATCGAACTAAATGGCACTTGCCAGCGCGCGGCGGCTGTTGCAGGATCGGGCCAGGTCGCACCTCGACCCACCCAATCCAACCCGATCGCATGGCCCGCCCCCACCGGACCGGCATCGCCTCTTCCACTGCCAGCCTGGCGGGCGGAGCGATGCTGTCCGTGGTGTCCGCCGATGCGGGTTCGCCCGCCGCCAGCCCTTCCGGGAGACCCTTGCATGACCCTGTCCGATCCGCGCCGCGCCCTGCTTCCGCTCGCCCTGGCCCTGGCCTGTGCGACCACTGCGATGCCGGCGCGGGCGCAGGGGCTGCAGACCTCGTTCGAACCGGGCGAACCTGTCCCGGCGCAGGCCACCGGTGCGCTTCAGGTCACGATCGGCAATGGACCGGCCGCGCCCTACGCCGCCAAGCGCAATGCCGGCTACAGCGGCCTGCATGCGCTGCGCTACAGCAGCGAAGGCGGCAGCGCGCGGCGCGAACTGTTCAAGGCCGACCTGCCCATCGAGGCCGATACCACGCTGTCGTGGCTGGTGCTGCCGGAAATCGTCGGCAAGGACACCGTCGCCTCGACCTATGTATCGCTGGACCTGCTGCTGGACGATGGCAGCCGCGTTTCGGCCGGTGCGGCACGCGACCAGCATGGCGTGGCGATCGGCGCGCGCGCGCAGGGCGAATCGAAGACGCTGTACCCGCAACAGTGGGCCCGCAAGGCGGTGCGGCTGGGCGACGTGCCCACGCTGAAGGGCCGCCGCGTGGTGGCGATCGAGCTGGAGGTGGCCAGCGCCGAGGGTGCGCCGGTCTCTGGCTGGATTGATGACGTGCGCCTGGATGCCCAACCGCGGCAGCGGCCGCAGCGCGTCTCCGACTGGGTGCTGACCACCCGCGGCACCCAGGCCAACGGCACCTTCTCGCGCGGCAACAATTTCCCGGCCACGGCGGTGCCGCACGGGTTCAACTTCTGGACCCCGGTGACCGACGCCGGCGCACTGAACTGGCTGTACCGCTGGAACGAACAGAACGATGCGCAGAACCGCCCGCAGCTGCAGGCACTGGCACTGAGCCACCAGCCCAGCCCGTGGATGGGCGACCGCCAGACCTTCCAGGTGATGCCCTCGGCCAGCCGTGGCGTGCCGGACGCCGACCGCCGCAAGCGCGCGCTGTCGTTCGACCGCGGTCATGAAAGCGCGCGCCCCTACCGCTACGACGTGCGCTTCGACAATGGCATCGCTGCTGCCATCGCACCGACCGACCATGCCGCGCTGTTCCGCTTCCAGTTCCCCGAGGGCGGCGACGCCAACCTGCTGTTCGACAATGTCGATGCGCGTGGCGGCCTGACCTTGGACACGGCCACGCAGACCCTCAGCGGCTACACCGATACGCGCAGTGGCCTGTCCAACGGCGCCAGCCGCATGTACGTGGTGGCCAGCTTCGACAAGCCGTGGCGCAGCAGCGGCCGCCTCGACACCGGCCGCCCGACCGGTTACATCAAGTTCGATGCCGGCAGCGACCGGCAGGTGACGATGCGTATCGCCACCTCGCTGATCTCGGTGGAACAGGCGCGTCACAACCTGGCGCTGGAAATCGCCGCCGCCGACACGCTGGAAAGCGTGGCCGGCCGTGCGCAGGATGCATGGGACGCGCGCCTGGCCCGCTTCGACATCGGCGATGCCACTGACGACCAGAAGACCACCTTGTATTCCAGCCTGTACCGGCTGTACCTGTATCCCAACTCCGGCCACGAGAATGCCGGCAGCGCGGCCGCGCCTGACTGGCGCTACGCCAACCAGGCCAGCGCCAGCGACGACAACACCGAGGGCAGCGCGAACCGCAGCTTCACCGGCGTGCGCGATGGCAAGGTATTCGTCAACAACGGCTTCTGGGACACCTTCCGCACTACCTGGCCAGCCTATGCGCTGTTCACGCCCGACGATGCCGGGCAGATGGTGCAGGGCTTCATCGAGCAGTACCGTGCCGGTGGCTGGATCGCACGCTGGTCGTCGCCGGGCTACGCCGACCTGATGGTCGGCACCAGTTCGGACGTGGCCTTCGCCGATGCGTGGCTGAAGGGCATCGGCGGCTTCGATCCGGCCGAGGCCTACGCCGCCGCGCTGAAGAACGCGACCGTGGTACCCCCCGACCGCCATGTCGGCCGCAAGGGCATGGACCGTTCGACCTTCCGTGGCTACGCCAGCGCGGACGTGCACGAAGGCATGTCGTGGACGATGGAAGGCGCACTGAATGACTTCGGCATCGCCAACATGGCCGAGGCCCTGGCCAAGCGCGCGACCACGGCGGCGGCACGCGAGCGCTACAGCACCGAGGCCGACTACTTCCGCCATCGCGCCGCCAGCTACGCGACGATGTTCGATCCGGCCGCCGGCTTCTTCCAGGGCCGCAAGGCCGATGGCCAGTGGCGCGTGGACGCCAGGGCCTACGACCCGCGCGTGTGGGGCCACGACTACACCGAATCCAATGGCTGGACCTTCGCCTTCACCGCCGCCCACGATGGCGAAGGACTCGCCGCGCTCTATGGTGGCCGTGACAAGCTGGCAGCGAAGCTGGATGCCTTCTTCTCCACCCCGGAAACCGCCGACCCCGCGTTTGCCGGATCCTACGGCGGCACCATCCACGAGATGACCGAAGCGCGCGATGTGCGCATGGGCATGTACGCGCACAGCAACCAGCCGGCGCACCACATCCCATGGATGTACCTGTACGCCGGGCAGCCGTGGAAGACCCAGCAGCACGTGCGCGAGATCCTGTCGCGGCTGTATGTGGGCAGCGAGATCGGCCAGGGCTATCCGGGCGACGAGGACAACGGCGAGACCTCCGCGTGGTACGTGCTGGCTTCGCTGGGCTTGTATCCGCTGCGCATGGGCGCCCCGGAGTACGTGATCGGTTCACCGGCGTTCGAACATGCGAGGGTGGAACTGCAGGGCGGTGCGGTGCTGACCGTGAACGCGGCCAACAACTCACGCGAGAACGTCTACGTGCAGTCGCTGAAGATCAATGGCAAGCCGTGGACGAAGACCTGGGTGCCGCACGAGCTGATCGCCAAGGGCGCGACGCTGGACTTCGTGATGGGGCCGCAGCCGTCGCGCTGGGGCAGCGGCGTGGACGATGTGCCGCGCTCGCTGACCGCGCGGGGCCAGCGCCCGCAGCTGCTGCACGACCTGCTCGGCAGTGGCGCCAAGGCGACGCTGGCCGATGGTCGCGCCCTGCCAGCGCTGGTCGACGACGATGCCGCCACGACCGTCGGCCTGGGCGGCGGCGCAACCATCGCACTGACCGGCCTGGGCGACGGCGTGCCGACCATGTACACGCTCACCAGCGGTGACGGCCGCATCCAGGGCGGCGAATGGACGCTGGAAGCGCGCAGCGGCAACGGCCGCTGGATCGTGCTCGACCAGCGCAGCGGCGAAGCCTTCGAGTCTGCCCGCCAGACCCGACCGTTCCACATCGCCAAACCCGGTCGTTACAGCGAGTATCGGCTGCGCCTGGCCGCACCGGGCCGGCTGCCGCTGGCGGAGATCGAACTGTTGGCGCCCAGCGCCGTACAATGAGCCCCATGCGCTACCGTCTGCTGCCTCTGGCCCTTGTTGCCCTTTCCTTCTCCAGCTTCGGCCAGACCCAGGCCTTTGATGCGCAGCTGATCCGCGACGGCGTGACGCTGAACTACCAGGACGCCCGTGGCGCCCTGGCCGCGCCGCAGCGCAAGCGGGTGATCGATACGTTCTACTTCGCCTACCTGCGCGAACGTGCGGACTTCCACCCGGCCGCGCCGTCGATGGTGCGCATCGTGATCGACCCGGCCTACACCGGGATCGCCTTCGTCGGTGACAAGGACCAGGCCGCAACGATCACCATCAACCCGGGTTGGCTGGCGCAGCACCCCAACGACATCGACCTGGTCACCCATGAGGCCATGCACATCGTGCAGGGCTATCCGGGCTATGGCGACGCACGGGTGCCGGGTTGGCTGGTGGAGGGCATCGCCGACTACGCACGCGACCGCTACGGCATGGACAATGCCGCCGCGGGCTGGGCACTGCCGGGCAAGGTCGAGAAGGGGCAGAACTTCGACAGCGGCTACCGTGTCACCGGTGCGTTCCTGAAATGGGCCGACGCCGAACATCCAGGCCTGGTGCTGGCACTGGACAAGGCCCTGCGCGACGGCCGCTATGCACCGGCGCTGTGGCAGAAGCACACCGGCAAGGCACTGCCGGCGCTGTGGGCGCAGTACGCCAAGCCGCGTTCCGACGCTCCGCCGCCGGCCCCTGCACGCCGCGGCAAGCGGCGCTGACGCCCACGCTGTCGCCGGCGCCTCAGCGCGACTGCACGAAACCGGCGTACAGCGCGAACAGCTGCTGGAAGTACCGCCGCGTCACTCGATTGCGCATGACACCCTCGCCGATGGGAAGTTGGTCGGGCCCAGGGTGGGAAGGCCGGTCCGGTCCCTTCCCACGGCCGGGCCGCGTGGGCGTATTGGGCCGCAGCGGCGTTGCAGGGAAATGACCGGGTTGCGTATTGCGTGTGGCACAGCCCGGGGTAGAACCGGCCGCTGGCCGGCTGTCGTCGTGTATCTGGACATGATTGAGGTTGCCGGCCAGCGGCCGGCACTACCCGTTTCCGCTGCGCGGAAACAAAAACGCGCCCCGTGGGGCGCGTTTCCGCAGCTGTCGCTGGAAAGAAGGCTTATGCCTTCTTTTCCGCTTCCAGCTGCTTCCTGATCTGCGCATCGACCGCCGCAATGGCGGTCATGTTCAGGATCCGGCGCGAGGTCGCGCTGGTGGTCAGGATGTGCACCGGCTTGTTCACGCCCATCAGGATCGGACCGATCGCCACGCCGTCGGTGAACACGCGCACCAGGTTGTAGGCGATGTTGGCCGCTTCCAGGTTCGGCAGCACGAACAGGTTGGCGCGGCCCTGCAGGGTCGAGCCCGGCAGCAGCTTCTGGCGCAGCGCTTCATCCCATGCGGTGTCGCCCTGCATTTCGCCATCCACGTTCAGGCGCGGGTTGCGCTTGAGCAGCAGCTCGCGCACCTGGCGCATCTTCAGCGCATCCTTCGAATCATGGCTGCCGAAGTTGGAGTGTGACAGCAGCGCCACCTTCGGCTCGATGCCGAACAGCTTCATGCGATAGGCCGCCTGCAGGGTCGCCTCGCACAGCTGCTCGGCGGTCGGGTCTTCCTGCACGTGGGTATCGACGAAGAAGAACACGCCCTGCTGGTTGATCACGCCGGTCATCGCCGAGGTCGAGGTGACCTTCGGCTCCAGCGGCAGCACGCTGCGCACGTAGCCCAGCTTCTTGTGGAAGCGGCCGACGATGCCGGTCAGCATCGCATCGGCTTCGCCACGGGCGACCATCACCGCTGCGATCAGGGTCGGGCGCGAACGCATCAGGTTCTTCGCCGCGGCCACGGTCACGCCGCGACGGCCGGTCAGGCCGTGGTAGTACTGCCAGTATTCGTTGAAGCGCGGGTCGTCGTTGATGTTGGTGACTTCAACGTTCTCGCCGATCTTCAGGCGCAGGCCGAGGCGCTCGATGCGCGACTCGATCACTTCCGGGCGACCGATCAGGATCGGATGCGCCAGGCCGTCATCGACCACGTTCTGCACTGCCTGCAGCACCACTTCCTCTTCGCCCTCGGCGTACACCACGCGCTGCTTGTCGCTGCGCGCGCGGTCGTACACCGGCTTCATCATCAGGCTGGTGCGGTAGACGAACTGGGCCAGCTTGTCGCGGTAGGCGCCCATGTCCTCGATCGGGCGCGAGGCCACGCCCGAATCCATCGCGGCCTGGGCCACGGCGGCCGACAGTTCCACCAGCAGGCGGCGGTCGAACGGGCGCGGGATCAGGTATTCACGGCCGAAGCTCGGGGTCTCGCCGCCGTAGGCCGAGCCCATGTCGGTGGCTGCACGGCGTGCCAGTGCAGCGATGGCGCGCACGCAGGCGATCTTCATTTCCTCGTTGATCGCGGTGGCGCCCACGTCCAGCGCACCACGGAACAGGTAGGGGAAGCACAGCACGTTGTTGACCTGGTTCGGGTAGTCCGAACGGCCGGTGCCGATGATCGCGTCCGGACGCGCAGCGCGCGCCACCTCCGGCATGATTTCCGGGGTCGGGTTGGCCAGCGCGAAGATCACCGGATCCGGCGCCATGGTCTTGACCATGTCGGCGGTCAGGATGCCCGGTGCCGACAGGCCCAGGAAAATGTCCGCGCCGTCGACGATCTCGGCCAGGGTGCGCTTGTCGGTGTCGCGCGCATAGCGCTGCTTTTCCGGGTCCAGGTCGGTACGACCGGTGTGGATCACGCCCTCGCGATCGAAGGCCAGGATGTTCTCCGGCTTCAGGCCCAGCTGCACCAGCATGTTCACGCAGGAAATGCCGGCCGCGCCCATGCCCGTGGTCGCCAGCTTCACTTCCTCGATCTTCTTGCCGGTGATCGCCATCGCGTTGAGCACGGCCGCGCCGACGATGATCGCCGTGCCGTGCTGGTCGTCATGGAATACCGGGATCTTCATGCGCTCGCGCAGCTTGCGCTCGACCACGAAGCATTCCGGCGCCTTGATGTCCTCCAGGTTGATGCCGCCGAAGGTCGGTTCCAGCGAGGCGATGATGTCGACCAGCTTGTCCGGGTCGGTCTCATCCACTTCGATGTCGAACACATCGATGCCGGCGAACTTCTGGAACAGCACGCCCTTGCCTTCCATCACCGGCTTGCCGGCCAGCGCGCCGATGTTGCCCAGGCCCAGCACCGCGGTGCCGTTGGAGATCACCGCCACCAGGTTGCCGCGGGCGGTCAGCTCGCTGGCCTGCTGCGGGTCGGCCTTGATCGCTTCACAGGCGTACGCCACGCCCGGCGAATACGCCAGCGACAGGTCGCGCTGGGTCAGCATGGGCTTGGTAGCGGAAACCTTGATCTTTCCCGGCGGGGACATCCGGTGGTAATCGAGGGCGGCCTGTTTGAAATCTTCGTTGGACATCGATGTGGGTTACATGAATGGGCAGAAGGGACAGGGGATGATACCCCCGTTGGAGCGTCCGGACCTGTCGCAATCCTGTCGCAAGCATGCTGCGACCGCACAATTCCGTGCCGTATGCGACGGTACCGCGATACCAGCTTCGGCGCTGCCCATGACAGCCATGGGACGCCCTGAAACGCCGCGGGGCCGTACCACTGACGTGATCGGCCCCGCGGTACCACACACCTGGATCAGCCCTTGGCCGGCAGCGCCTCGGGCAGCGCATCGACCGGCGGCGGCAGTTCGCTCTCGCGGCCATCCAGCGCCAGCTGCAGGCGGTTGCGGTCCAGCGCGCCTTCCCAGCGCGAGACCACCACGGTGGCCACCGCATTGCCGATGAAATTGGTCAGCGAGCGGCATTCGCTCATGAACCGGTCCACGCCCAGGATCAGCGCCATGCCAGCCACCGGTACCTCCGGCACCACGGCCAGGGTGGCGGCCAGGGTGATGAAACCGGCGCCGGTGACACCGGCCGCGCCCTTGGAGCTGAGCATGGCGACCAGCAGCAGGGCGATCTGGTGGCCCAGGGTCAGTTCGGTGTTGGTGGCCTGGGCGATGAACAGTGCCGCCAGGGTCATGTAGATGTTGGTGCCGTCCAGGTTGAACGAGTAGCCGGTCGGGACCACCAGGCCCACCACCGACTTGCTGCAGCCGGCGCGTTCCATCTTCTCCATCAGCGACGGCAGCGCCGACTCCGACGAGGAGGTGCCGAGCACCAGCAGCAGTTCGGCCTTCAGGTAGCGCGCCAGCTTGAACACCGAGAACCCGCACAGGCGGCAGACCACACCGAGGATCACCGCCACGAACAGGAACGCGGTGAGGTAGAACGAGCCCACCAGCCAGGCCAGGTTGATCAGCGAGCCGACGCCGTACTTGCCGATGGTGAAGGCGATCGCACCGAAGGCACCGATCGGGGCGGCCTTCATCAGGATGTGCACCAGCTTGAACACCGGGGCGACCAGCGCCTCCAGGAAGTTCAGCACCGGCTTGCCCTTCTCGCCCACCATCGCCAGCGCGATGCCGAACAGCACGGCCACGAACAGCACCTGCAGGATGTTGCCATCGACAAAAGCGCTGAGCAGCGTCTTCGGGATGATGTCCATCAGGAAGCCGACCAGGGTCAGGTCATGCGACTTCTCGACGTAGCTGTGCACTGCGGTCTGGTCCAGCTCGGCCGGGTTGATGTTCATGCCCGCGCCGGGCTGCACCACGTGCGCCACAATCATGCCGACAATCAGCGCCAGCGTGGAGAAGAACAGGAAGTACGCCATCGCCTTGGCGAACACCCGGCCCACCGTGCGCAGGTGGGTCATGCTGGCGATGCCGGTGACGATGGTGAGGAAGATCACCGGCGCGATGATCATCTTCACCAGGTTGATGAAGGCATCGCCGAGCGGCTTCATCTTCTCGCCGACCAGCGGTTCGTAGTGGCCGAGGATGGCACCCAGGACGATCGCCACGATCACCTGGAAGTACAGCTGGCGATAGATCGGCAACGGCTTTGCAGGCACCGGTGCTGCGGTCGGGATGTGCATGGCGGACTCCGGAAGGGGCGTTTTCAGGCACGTACGGCCCCGGGACTGCACGGGAGCCGTTACCGTGGAAACTGATCGCAGGCCCTGTACTGCACGCACAGGGGGTGCGACCAATGGACGCCTTTGTACGCGCCAGGCACGCCGGCGCAGATAACCTATTGGTACTAGCCCCCCGGTTCAGGTGGCACAGGTGCCTACACTGGCGCCGCACCGCCCGGAAACGGGAAGGCCGGTGGCCCGGGCTGAACGGCTGGGCATGTCCCTGCGAAAGTTTCGGCCCCTGCGGCCGTTGATGTCCTGTCCACACGCAATCTGAGAGAGCCGCACCCAACATGCGCCCGAATCCCACCTTGCTGGCCCTGTCGCTGGCCGCCCTTCCCGCCTTCGCCTCGGCCGCCGATTTCGACAACTGGCCGACCAAGTACACCTTCGGCGATGGCACCGAGCTGGCGGCCACCGCCAACATCGCCTACGACTACAACGACTTCTCCTCGGCCAGCGGCCTCGAGGACGACGACGCTGTGCGGCGCAAGGAATTCGGTGCGACGCTGAAGAAGAAGGGCGTGTACGACGCGATGGTCTACTACGACTTCCAGGCCGATACCTGGCTGGACGTGTTCGTGCGCTTCGAGAGCAAGGCCTTCTTCGGCCGTGACGTCGGCCGCTTCCGCTTCGGCTACATGAAGACCCCGGTCGGCCTAGATGCGAACACCTCTTCGCGTGCCGGCAGCTTCCTGGAAACCTCGCTGCCGGTGCAGGCCTTCTACGAAGGCCGCCGTACCGGTGTGGAATGGGTGCTGGAGCGCCCGCAGTACCTGCTGCAGGCAGGCGCCTATGGCGGCAAGGACCTGCAGGGCGACAACCCCGGAACCACCCAGGCGGTGCGGGCGGTGTGGACGCCGGTGAAGGCACCGGGTGACGTTATCCACCTGGGCCTGGCCTACTCGCAGGAGAACCCACGCGGCTACAGCGACGGCCGCGACGTGCACCACGAGGCCAGCGCCCGCCTGCGCGCGCGCCCGGAAGCCGGCCTGACCGACATCCGCTACGTCGATTCCGGCGCGCTGGTCACCGCCGACCAGATCCGCCGCACCGGCCTGGAAGGCATCTGGATCCGCGGCCCGTTCTCGCTGCAGGCCGAAGCGCTGCGCGCCACGGTCACCCGCCATGACGGCAAGCCCGACTTCACCGGCAGCGGCCAGTACGCGATGGCCAGCTGGGTGCTGACCGGCGAATCGCGGCCGTACAACGCCGGCGCGGTGGCCAACATCAAGCCGGCGCACAACTACGGTGCGGTCGAACTGGTGGCGCGTTACAGCCGCCTGGACCTCGACGATGGTGACATCCTGGGTGGCCGCCAGCACGACCTGACGTTGGGTGCGAACTGGTACCTGACCAGCCACTTCAAGTTCCAGGCCAACTACGTGAAGGTCGACGCCAGCCGTCGTGGCGTGCACAGCACGCCGGAGATCTTCGAACTGCGCGCGCAGATGCACTTCTGACCCCTTCCACGTCAGACCCCGGCGGGCGTGCACGCCGCGCCCGCCGGCCCTGCGTAGACTGCCGCCATGTATTGGCTCAGCCGCCACCGGATGCTGTTGCTGACCATCCTGGTGATGGTCGGTGGCACCGTGCTGTGCGCGGTCGCCGCTGGCCATTACGCCTGGCGGCGCGCGCTCGGCGACGAAAGCAGCCAGGTGCAACGCCAGCTGCAGCTGTATGGCCAGGGCCTGCAACAGCGCATCGACCGCTTCGGCACCTTGCCGCAGGTCATGGCGCTGGATCCGGATCTGCTGCACGCACTGCGTGTGCCGCCCTCGCCCGGCGAACGTCAGCGACTGAACCTCAAGCTGCAACGTGCCAATGAAGTCACCCGGGCCTCGACCCTGACCCTGGTCGGCCACGATGGTGTGGCGGTGGCGGCCAGCAACTGGGACCAACCGACCAGCAACGTCGGCGAGAACTACAGCTACCGCCCCTACTACCGCCAGGCGCTGGCGCAGGGCCGTGGCCGCTTCTACGGCATCGGCATGACCACCGGCGTGCCCGGCTATTACCTTTCGCAGGCCATCGAGGCTGACGGCAAGCGGCTCGGCGTGGTGGTGATCAAGGTCGAGCTGTCCGCGCTGGAACAGGAATGGTTGAGCAGCCCGGACGTGGTGCTGGCCAGCGACGACCATGACGTCGTATTCCTGTCCAACCGGGACAGCTGGCGCTACCGGCTGCTGCGTCCGCTGCGTGCCGGTGAGCGCCGCGAAATGCTCGATGCACGTCAGTACGCCGACCGTGCCCTGCAGCCCTTGCGTGCACGTACCGAAGACGTGCTGTCCGATGGCGGCCGCATGGTGCGGCTGCTGGATCCTGCGCTGCCGCAGCCGAGGCTGTGGCAAAGCCTGGCGCTGCCCGCCGAGGGCTGGAACCTGCACCTGCTGCACGACGCCGGCGCCGCTACTGCAGCAGGTCGCGCGGCCGCCCTGACCGGCGGTGCCGCGTGGCTGGCCTTGGGCTTCCTGGTGCTGTTCGTGCAGCAACGCAGGCGCCTGGCCAAGCATCGCCTGCGCAGCCGCCGCGAACTGGAAACCCTGCTCAAGCAGCACGCACAGGAGCTGCGCACCGCACAGGATGGCCTGCTGCAGGCCGCCACCGACGCCGACAGTGGTCTCAGCCGCAGCCTCGAACACCTGCCGCAGGGTGTTGTGGTGATCGACCGCGACCTGCGCCTGGTCGCGTGAATTCGCGCTATCTGGAACTGTTCCGGTTCCCGGCAGACCTGGTGCGCGTCGGCCGGCCGATCGAGGAACTGTTCCGTTTCAATGCCCGTCGTGGCCTGCTCGGTCCCGGCCCGGTGGACGAGGCCATCGAGCGCCGCCTGAACCACCTGCGCAGTGGCCGCCCGCACATGCGCGAGAGCGAAAAGGACGACGGCACGGTGCTGGAGATCCGCGGCAATCCCCTGCCTGATGGCGGCTTCGTCACCAGCTACGCCGACATCACCAGCTACAAGAATGCGGCGCGCGAACTGCGCTCGCTGGCCGATGCGCTGGAACACCGCATCGCCGAGCGCACCCGTGACCTGGACGAGGCGCGGCGCGAGGCCGAGCAGGCCAACCGCTACAAGACCCGCTTCGTCGCCTCGGCAGTGCACGACCTGCTGCAGCCGCTCAACGCTGCGCGCATGTTCGTCTCAGTGCTGCGCGGCAAGCTGGGCGACCCGGTGCAGCAGCAGACTGCCGATCATATCGATGCCGCGCTGGCGGCGCAGGACGCGATCCTCAACAGCCTGCTGGATATCGCGCGGCTGGAATCAGGCAGCCTGCCCACCCGCGTACAGGCGTTCCGGCTGGGCCCCCTGCTGCAGACACTGGCGCGCGAGTTCGGCATCGCCGCGCAGTCACGCGGGCTGGTGGTGGACTGGGTCGATAGCCATGCCGTGGTGGTCAGCGATGAAGCGCTGCTGCGCCGCATCCTGCAGAACTTCCTGTCCAACGCGCTGCGCTACAGCGAACGCGGTCGCGTGCTGCTTGGCTGCCGCCGCCGTGAAGGACTGCTGTGGATCGAAGTGCACGACCAGGGCCCGGGTATTCCCGATGCGTTGCAGGGCGAGATCTTCGAGGAGTTCCGTCGCCTGCACGACGGCCAGCAGCGCGGCGCCGGCCTTGGCCTGGCCATTGTCGACCGCATCGGCCGCCTCCTCGGCCATCCGATCCGGCTGCGCTCGCAGCTGGGCCGGGGCAGCGTGTTCGCGGTAGGCGTACCGTTCGGCGAAGCCAGCGCGATTCCGGCCACCGCGCCTGCGCCGGTACTGGCGCAGGAACCGGGCGCGGACAACCCGCTGCGTGGGCGTCGGGTGTGGGTGATCGACGACGATCCGCACGTGTGTGCGGCCAGCCGTGCGCTGCTGGAGCGCTGGGGCTGCGAGGTGGCGCTGGCCGATGGGCCACAGGCGGCGCTGCAGTTGGCCAGTGCCGAGACGGTTCCGGAGCTGGTGCTGCTGGATGTGCGCATGGGCGATCACCACGGGCCGGTGCTGTACGAGACGCTGGCGGAGTTGTGGCAGGCACGCCCACCGGTGGTGCTGGTCACTGCAGAGCGCGATGCGGGATTGCGTGAGATGGCCGCCGAGCGCGGCTGGGGAATGATGGCCAAGCCGGTGAAGCCGCCGGCGCTGCGGGCGCTGATGAGTCAGTTGTTGATCCGGCATCGCGGGTAGTTTCCAGCCAACGGCGCAGCCCCTCGTGGGTGGACGCGCAAAGCAGTTCATCGGTGGGGCCGGGTAGATGGGCTGCACAGGGGGCGCTGCAAGTACGTCCCTGTAAGCTCGGTCGCCGCATCCATGCGGCTCACGCCCCTGTGCAGCCCATCTACCCGGCCACGGACACGTGCCGTGCGCGTCCACCCTCGGAGAAGAAAATAAGATCAAAAGCGAGTCGCGCGCTGCGCTTGCTTGTGTAGAGCCGAGCCCATGCTCGGCTTCGCGGACCGGCCGCAAAGCAGCCGAGCGTGGGCTCGGCTCTACAAAAAGCGGCCTGCCAGGCTGCCTTTGCTTTTGATCCTCTTTTCTCTTCCGTGGGTGGACGCGCCCGGAACCTGCCCAGCCTCTCCCATGAACTGCTCTACGTGTCCACCCACGAGGGGCTGTGCCGTTGGCTGGAAATTACAGCCCGATGCCGGCGTCGCCTTCAGGCTCCAGCGCCTTCACCAGCACCGCGGCCTGGGTGCGGCTATGGCACTCGAGTTTTTTCAGGATGGCGGTGACATGCACCTTCACCGTGTTCTCAGCCAGCCCCAGCGTGTAGGCGATCTGCTTGTTGAGCAGGCCATCGGCCAGGCAGAGCAGCACGCGGAACTGCTGCGGGGTCAGCTGGGCCAGGCGGCTGGCCAGCAGCGCATCGGCCTCCGAGCGCTCGGCGGCCATTGCCGGGAACCACAGGCCGCCGTCGAGCACCGCCTGCACGGCCTCGCCGATGGTCTCGGCCGGGGCCGACTTCGGGATGAAACCGGCCGCGCCGAACTGCTGGGCACGGCGGATCACCCGCGGGTGGTCGTTGGACGAGAGGATCACCACCGGAATGTCGGGATGCGAGCCACGCACGTGCAGCAGCGCGGAAAAGCCGTGCGCGCCAGGCATGGTCAGGTCGAGCAGCACCAGGTCCACGTCCGGCTGCGCGTCGAGCGTCTCGGCCAATGCCTCGGCGCTCGCAACCTCGCGCACCTGTGCCAACGGCAGGCTCTGCCGCAAGGACTGCACCACCGCCGAACGCAGCAGCGGGTGGTCATCGGCGATCAGGATGGTGTATTCGCTCATACCGCCATTGTACGGGCAGGTCGCCGCCTCAGCGCCCGGCCGGCTCGACGCTGCTGCGCCAGGCATCGAGGAACTGGCGACGCTTGAGCGCGTCCAGGTACACCAGCAGGCCCGGGCCGAGCTGGATCGGACGGCGGCTGCGGCCCGGCGCATCATCGCCGCGTGCGTTGCCGGTCACGATCGGCATCAGCCGCGCTTCGCGCGACAGCACCTGCTGGCCACGCGGCGACAGCAGGTAATCGAGGAAGCGCCGCGCTTCTTCCGGGTGTGGGCCGGTGCGCGGGATGACTGCGGTGCGCAGCACCACCAGCGTGTAGTCCTCGGGCTCGATGATGGCCAGTGGCGCGCCGGCATCGACACGTGCCTGCGCGTAGGAGCCGAGCACGTTGTAGACCAGCGACAGCTGGCCACTGGCCACCTGGTCCAGCAGCACGCCAGTACGCTCCTCGCGCACCACGTCGTTGTCGCCGAGCGCGCCCAGCAGCGCGCCGGCAATGCTGCCGCGCTGCGCGTCCTGGGTCGCCAGCAGGTAGCCGACACTGCTGCGCTCGATGTCATAGGTGCCGACCTTGCCGCGCAGCGGTGCACCTTCAGCACGCAGCCGGTCGAGCAGCTGGCGGCGCGTGTGCGGCACCTTCGCCGCCGGCAGTGCGCGGGTGTTGTAGACCATCACCACCGGCTCGTAGCTGATGCCGAATGCCTCGTTGCGCCATTGCGCCCACGCCGGCAGCGCCGCGGTCTGCGCCGAGCGGTGCGGCAGCGCATGGCCATCGTTGACCAGCTTGGTCTGCAGGTCCATGCCGCTGGAGATCAGCAGGTCCGGTGATGCCGGCCCGCCACGGTCGTGCAGGTAACGCGCGTACAGGTCCTGGGTGATGATGTCCTCGTACACCACTTCGGTGCCGGGGTGAAGGCGCTGGTAGTCGGCGATGACCACCGCGAACACTTCGATGTCGGTGGTGCCGTGGATGCGCAGCTGAGCGGTGGCCGCTCCCTGTGCGGGAAAACGGCGCACATCGCCGGGCGCAGCCAACACCGGCAGGGCCAGCAGCAGGGCAACGGCCGTCGCGAACAAGCGGATCATGGACTGCTCCGGGGCAGGCGGATGGTGGCGACCAGCCCGCCCTGCGGGCGGTTGCTGAGGTCAATGCGGCCGCCATGGCTGTCGACCACGCGCTTGACGATGGCCAGGCCCAGCCCCGCACCACCTGAGGGCGCGCCTTCGCCACGGGCGAAACGCTCGAATACGCGCTCGGCATCGGCCGGGGCGATGCCTGCGCCGTGGTCGGCGATGGTCAGCACGGCCTGCTCGCCTTCCACGGTAAGGGCAATCTGCAAGTCGCCGTCACCGCCGTACTTCAGTGCGTTGTCGACCAGGTTCTTGATCGCCTCGCGCAGCAGCAGCGCATCGCCGTGCACCAGTGCCGGTTCGGCGGTCATCGCCAACTGCACGCGCGGCGCCGGACCGGCCTGCGGCAGCGCTTCATGCAAGGCCTGGTGCACGGTCTCGGCCAGGTCCACCGCTGCAAAGCGCTGCAGATGCGAACGATGGATCACGCTGGCATCGCTGAGCAGCTGGTTCAGCAGCCGGCTCATATGGGTGGCGTTGCGCTCGATCGCCTGCAGGCTGCGCCGCATGTCCTCCGGATCGTCATCATCCAGCGCCAGCTGTGCCTGTGCGCGCAACGCAGCCAGTGGCGTGCGCATCTGGTGCGCAGCCTCGGCCATGAACGCGCGCAGTGTCTCGTTGCTGCTGGACAGGCGTTCCATGAAGCGGTTCAGCGCCGCCACCATCTGGTCCATCTCGCGCGGAACGCGGGCATCCAGCGGCTTCAGGTCGGACGGCTCCCGTCGCGACAGCTCGCGCTCCACCCGCACCAGCGGCCGGAATGCGCGATGCACGCCGAACGCCACCAGTGCCAGCAGCAGCCCGGACAGCACGCCGATCGCGAGCAATGCGCGATTGACCATGTCCTGCGCGACCGCTTCACGCGCACGCCGGGTCTGGCCGACCTGGACCTGCACCTCGCCCTGCGCCGAGGCAGCGGCGAAGCTGCGACCGACCACCACGAAGCGCACGGTCTCGCCGCTGTAGGTGGCATCGAACAGCTGCGGCTGGGTACCGGGCCGGCGCGGCGGTGCCGGCAGGTCGCCGTAGCCGGTGATCAGGGTGCCGCGGCTGTCGGCCACGCGATAGAACACGCGGTCCTCGGGCGCCATCGCCAGCAGGTCCAACGCCGCATACGGCAGATCGACCTGCCACTGCCCATCGACCAGGGCCACCGAATCGGCAATGGACAGCGCCGAGGACACCAGCAGGTGATCGTAGGATCGATTGGCGGCGCGCTGGCCGTAATCGCGCGCGGCGAACAGCAGGGCCACTGCGAACACCGCCAGCAGCACGCCGAGATAGAGCAGCAGCGTGCGCCGCAGCGAACCCGGCGCCGCAGTCGCAGCGCGCGCGTCAGCCATCGGCGTCGGCATGGGTATCGCTGGCCTCCAGCAGATAGCCGACACCGCGCACCGTGGTGATGCGCAGCGGTGCGCCCGCCAGCTTCCTTCTCAGGCGGCCAACATACAACTCGATGGCATTCGGGCCCGCTTCGTCATCGAAACCGAACAGGCCGTTGCCGATCTCATCCTTGCCGACCACTTGGCCGAGGCGCCCGACCAGGATCTCCAGCAGGCGGTACTCGCGGTTGGGCAGTTCGATCGGTTCGCCGTCGAGGCTGACCCGGTGCGCAGCGTTGTCGAACTGGAAGCCGCCGATCTGCACCACTTCGCTGGCCTGGCCACGCGCACGCCGCAGCAGCACGCGGCAGCGCGCTTCGAACTCGCGGAAATCGAACGGCTTGCCCAGGTAATCGTCGGCACCGACATCCAGCGCCTGCACGCGATCCTCGATGCCATCGCGCGCGGTCAGCATCAGCACCGGCGTGCTGTCACCGCGCTCGCGCATGCCGGCCAGCACGCGCAGGCCATCGAGCTTGGGCAGGCCGATGTCCAGCACCACCAGGTCGAAGCTCTGGTAGCGCAGCACGCTGGCGGCGGCCAGGCCATCAGCCTGCCAGTCCACAGCGTGCCCGCTACGGCGCATCCGGCGGATGATCGCATCGGCCAGATCCGGGTTGTCTTCGACCAGCAGCAGGCGCATGGGCACACGGGTGGGAGGGGAACCGAATGCTACCGCATGCCGCCGCCGCGCTTGCCGGGCACGGCACGGCGAGATCGACGACAGGCTTTTCGCTGCACCGCACAAACCGCTGACAGGACGATGACAGCTTGCCCGACCCAGACTGCGGCCGCGCACCGTCCGGTGCCCACGATTGCCGCGCGCCTGGCGCGCACCTGGGAGGGTTTGTGGAATTCACGTTTGCCTGGCGGCGTCCTGCCGCCATGATGGCGCTGGCTGCCCTGTCGGCGCCGGCCTTCGCTGCCGAAGCCGACCGCCCGGTCACCGCCACTCTCGGTGGCCGCCTGCACCTGGACTTCGCCACCTTCGACAACGACAACCGCGGCACCCCGAACAAGGACGACACCGAGGTCCGCCGCGCCTGGCTGGACGTGTCGGGCAAGTTCTTCGTGGTCGACTACAAGCTGGAAGCCGACTTCTCCGGCGACCGCGTCGAGGCCAAGGACGTGTACCTGGCACGCAGCTTCGGCGAGGCCGGCAAGCTGACCGTGGGCCAATTCAAGCAGTACTTCTCGCTGGATGACCGCACCAGTTCCAACTACGGCAGCCTTCTGGAGCGCGGCAACGCCGGCACCACACTGGCGCCGCTGTATCGCCTGGGTGCGTCCTGGCAGGCCAACCCGGGTGACTTCACCTGGGCCGCCAGCATCTACAGCCTGGAAAGCATCGACGCCTGGCAGGTGAAGGGCCGCGCGGCGGGTGGTCGCGTCACCTGGGCGCCCTCGCCCAGCGACGGTGACGTGCTGCACCTGGGCCTGTCGCTGGCCCGCGAGGCCTACGACAACCCGGGGGCCAACGGCGTGCCCGGCCTGCGTATCCGCCCGCGCCCGGCCGGTCACCTGTCCGACAACAGCCGCCTGACCCTGGTCGACTTCTCCGCCGGCCGCGATACCGACGTCAACAAGTGGTCGCTGGAATACGCGCAGGTGCGCGGCCCGCTGTCGTGGCAGGGCGAGTTCAGTGGCGCCACCTTCGATGACGGCGCCCAGCGCGGCGACGTGATGGCGGCCTACGGCATGCTCAGCTGGTTCGTCACCGGCGAAAGCCGTGCCTACGACCGCAAGACCGGCCGCTTCGCACGGGTCAAGGACATCCGCCACAAGGCTGGGGCCTTCGAAGTGGCGCTGCGTTACGACCAGATGTGGGGCGCGCAGCACCTCGATGGCGCGCCGGACCTGCGCCGTGGCAGCACTGAAGCGTGGACGCTGGGTGGCAACTGGTACCTGCGCGACAACCTGCGCTTCATGCTCAACGTGATCGAAAGCCGCAATCGCGACCGCCTGGCCGGGGTCACGGTGGACCGCACGCGCGCGGTCACCGGCCGCCTGCAGTACGACTTCTAAGCCAACTGTGCCGGGCAAACCACCCGGCCCCCTTCCACTCCCCCACATCCTGTTTTCGCAAGGAGTCCGCAGATGATGCTGAGCATCCTCGGCTTTGGCATGGTCATTACGTTCATGTACTTGATCATGAGCAAGCGGTTGTCGCCGCTGGTGGCCCTGATCACCATCCCCATCCTGTTCGCGCTGATCGGCGGCTTCGGTGCCGGCATCGACGAGATGATGCTGGAGGGCATCAAGAAGATCGCGCCGACCGGCGTGATGCTGATGTTCGCCATCCTCTACTTCGGGGTGATGATCGACGCCGGCCTATTCGATCCGCTGGTACGGGTGATCCTGCGCTTCGTCAAGGGCGATCCGATGAAGATCGTGCTCGGCACCGCGGTGCTGGCGATGCTGATCTCGCTCGATGGCGACGGTTCGACCACCTACATGATCACCGTCTCGGCGATGCTGCCGCTGTACCAGCGCCTCGGCATGAACGCGCTGAACATGACCTGCGTGACCATCCTGGCCGGCGGCGTGATGAACCTGACCCCGTGGGGCGGCCCGACCGCACGCGCGGCCACCGCGCTGCACGTGGACCCGGCCGATGTGTTCGTGCCGCTGATCCCGTCGATGGTGATCGCCTGTGCCGGCGTGCTGCTGCTGGCCTGGTACCTGGGCCTGAAGGAACGCCGTCGCCTTGGCGTGGTGACCCTGCCCAAGGGCGGCAGCTGGATGGACAACAGCGTGTCCGATGACAGCAACCCGCTGCCGACCGTGGAAGACGCCGAGGACATCAAGCGTCCGAAGCTGCTGTGGGTCAACCTGGCCCTGACCGTGGCGCTAATGACCGCGCTGATCATCGGCGTGCTGCCGATGCCGGTGCTGTTCATGGTCGGCTTCGCCATCGCCCTGGTGATCAACTACCCGAACCTGGCCGAACAGCGCCGCCGCGTGGTCAACCACGCCGGCAACGTGCTGTCGGTGGTGTCGCTGATCTTCGCCGCGGGCATCTTCACCGGCATCCTCAACAACACCGGCATGGTCGAGGCGATGTCACACAGCTTCCTGGCGGTGATTCCGGAGTCGTGGGGCCCGTACCTGGCGGTGATCACCGCCGTGGCGTCGATGCCGTTCACCTTCTTCATGTCCAACGACGCGTTCTACTTCGGCGTGCTGCCGATCCTGTCCGAGGCCGCCGGCAACTACGGCATCACCCCGGTGGAAATGGCGCGCGCCTCGCTGGCCGGCCAGCCGGTGCACCTGCTCAGCCCGCTGGTGCCCTCCACCTACCTGCTGGTGGGCCTGGCCAAGGTCGAATTCGCCGACCACCAGAAGTTCACCCTGAAGTGGGCCATCGCCATTTCGATGCTGCTGATGATCGGCAGCCTGCTGTTCGGCCTGTATCCCCTCGCCGCCTGACCCTTTGCCAAGGAGCCTTCTGCAATGACGCTTCGAATCGCTTACGTCACCAGTGGAATGGGCAGTGTCGGTACTGCCATCTGCCAGAGCCTGGCCCGCAGCGGCCACACCGTGGTCGCCGGCTGCGCGCCCAACTCGCCGCGCAAGGCCAACTGGCTGCGCGAGCAGCGCGAACAGGGCTTCGACTTCATCGCCTCCGAAGGCAACGCCACCGACTGGGCCTCGACCAGCGCCGCGTTCGCCAAGGTCCGTGCAGAAGTCGGTGAAGTGGACGTGCTGGTCAACAACTCCGGCGGCAGCCGCGACCTTCTTTTCCGGCAGATGACGGTGGAAGACTGGAACGCGGTGATCGCCTCCAACCTCAATGCGCTGTTCAACCTGACCAAGCAGGTGGTCGATGGCATGGCCACGCGCGGCTGGGGCCGCATCATCAACATCGGTTCGGTCAGCGCCCACAAAGGCCAGATCGGCCAGGTGAACTACGCCACCGCCAAGGCCGCGATGCACGGTTTCAGCCGTGCACTGGCCGCCGAAGTGGCCTCGCGCGGGGTCACCGTCAACACGCTGTCGCCAGGCTACATCGCCAGCCAGGCGATCAGCAGCTTCCCGCCGGATGTACTGGATCGGCTGGCCGCCTCGGTGCCGGTGCGCCGGCTGGGTCGGCCCGAGGAAGTGGCCGGCCTGTGCGCGTGGCTGGCCTCGGATGAAGCCTCGTACGTGACCGGTGCCGACTATCCGGTCAACGGTGGCCTGTACATGGGTTGAGCCCTCCCCCACGGAGTGCGCGGGGTCGGTGAATCTTCGTTCGCGAGGGGGATCCGGCCCCTTTTTCTATCGGGTTGCAGGACACGCACGGGGGCCTGCGTCGCTCGTTGGTTTCTCGTAAAGAAGGTTTCATGTTCCGTTCGCATAGTGGCCATGCACCGCGCACGCGTGCCGGTGACCACCCCCCATGCAACGGACCACCATGCAGACCCGACACCTGACGATCGCCGTGGCGATCGCGCTCTCCGCCGCCAGCGCCCATGCCGCCACCGCCGCCGATACCGGCGCCAGCACCGATGCCGCGCTGAGCGCGCAGACGCTGGATACCGTCTCCGTGATCGGCCAGGGCGAGACCCGCCAGGTGCAGCGCATCACCACCGTCGACAAGCAGGTGCTGCCGCCGGGCACCAGTGGCCAGAAAATCCTCGACCGCCTCCCGGGCGTGTCGGTGCAGTCCAACGATGCCTTCGGCGCGAACGAAGAATCGCAGACCATCAGCCTGCGCGGCTTCGACAAGAGCCGCCTCGGCTATACGCTGGACGGCATCCCGTTGGGTGACAACAGCTACGGCAACTACAACGGCCTGAGCATTGCCCGCGCGATCATTGCCGAGAACCTGGCCGGTGCCGAGCTGTCGCAGGGCATCGGTTCGCTGGGCGTGGCTTCGACCAGCAACCTGGGCGGCACCATCCAGTATTTCTCGATGGACCCGTCCACTGAATTCGGTGGCCGTGCCAGCGTCACCGTCGGCGACAACAACCAGCGCCGTGGCTACCTGCGCGTGGATACCGGCGACCTCAACGGCTTCTCGGCCTATGTGTCCGGCGTGCACCAGGACCAGGACATGTGGGCCGCGCCGTACCAGAACCAGACCACCCGCCAGTTCAACGCCAAGGCCGTGTGGAATGTCGGCGACCACCGTTTCGGTGCGTTCGTGGCGACCTCGCGCGCCAGCCAGGCCAACTACGCCTACCTGTCCAAGGACATGCTGGCCCGCGGCCTGGGTTATGACTGGAACATCTACGCGCCGGACTGGGATCGCGCCGTCGCCGCCGCGTACTGCGCGCCGGGCACCTACAACAAGGCGCGCTGCAGGTTCAGCGGCGGCGTCAACAGCATCGACGATGCGTACTACCAGAGCCGTGCACTGCGCGACGACAACCTTTATTCGGTCGATGCCGACCTGCGCCTGGGCGAGCAGGGCCGCCTGAAGCTGCTGGCCTACCACCACGACAACCGTGGCCAGGGCCACTGGTGGGCACCGGGCCAGCCGTCCTACCCGGGCACCGACAGGATGCTGCCGATTTCGATCCGCAGCACCAACTACACGATCAACCGCGATGGTGTGACAGCCGCGCTGTCGTGGACGGTGGGCATCCACGAACTGGAGGCGGGCCTGTGGTACGAGCAGAACGACCACAACGTGTCGCGCAACTTCTACTACATCAGCGGCCCGTTCCTGGACGACCTGTACCTGAAGAACCCGGACCGCCTGCTGTTCAACCAGGATTTCGACATCCGCACGCGCCAGTTCTACGTGCAGGACCGCATGCGCTTCCTGGACCAGCGCCTGACCGTGGACGTGGGCATCAAGAGCCCGAACACCCGCATGCGCGCCACCGCCCAGCCGGGCGTGGAAACCAGCATCGCCTCGGGCACGCTGACCGCCAAGAAGTCGGTGCTGCCGCAGGTGGGCCTGGGTTTCAAGCTCAACGCCAACAATGAACTGTTCGCCTCGTACGCCGAGAACATCGCCGCCTTTGTCGGTGGCGGCAGCGGTGGCCCGTTGCAGGTGTCGCCGGAATCGTTCGCGGCCAGCGCCGGGCTGGAACCGGAGAAGTCCAAGAGCCTGGAAGCCGGCTTCCGTACCTTCGGCGAGAAGTACCAGGCCTCGATCGCCGCCTACAACGTGAAATTCGACAACCGCCTGCTGTCGCTGAACCCGTGCTCGAGCATCGAAGTCGGCACGCGTCCGGAGTGCGTGACGCGCTTCATCAACGTCGGTTCGGTAAAGAGCCACGGCGCGGAACTGACCTTCATCCTCAAGCCGATCGACGGCCTGCAGTGGTACAACGCGCTGTCCTGGAACAAGACCACCTACGAGGATGACTACACCTCGGGCGGCGCGATCGTGCCGGTGGCCGGCAAGATCACGGTGGATACGCCGCAGCGCATGGCCTCCAGCGAGATCAGCTGGAACCGCGATGGCTTCTTCGCCAGCCTGCGTGCCAAGTACACCGGCAAGCGCTACTACACCTACACCAACGACCAGTCGGTGCCGGGCGTGACCACCTTCGACGCCGGTGCAGGCTACGACTTCGGCCCGGGCCTGGGCCTGCGCAACGTTCGGGTGTCGTTGAATGCGACCAACCTGACCAACAAGCGCTACGCCGGCCAGCTGAGCTCGTTCGCACCGACCGATCCGAAGGGCACGCGCTATGCGATCCATGCGAGCGCACCGCGGCAGCTGTTCATGACGGTGGCGGCGGAGTTCTAAATCGAAAGCGTTGCCCCGCGGCGTCTTGATTACCGCTGCGGGGCAGGGCCGGATGGGCCGGCGCAGGACACGCCGTAAACCCATCCATGGGGGCTCGATGGCGCCATCCATGGCGCCAACGGTCCTGCGCCGGCCCATCCGACCCTGCTCGACGGTTTCCCGCGCCACGGTGCGGAGGACAAAGAAGAGCAAGAGCAAAGAGCCGGGCATTGCCCGGCTCTTTGCTTTTCAAGATTTTCAAGCGCAATCCCTTCGGCGCGGTGATGTGCTGCCGCCCGCGCGGGAAACTGTCTGGCGGCGGTGGCGCACCCTGGCCAGGACCGTGAGGCGCATGGATGCGCCGATCGAGCCCCCATGGATGGGTTTACGGCGTGTCCTGGCCAGGGTGCGCCACCGCCGCCCAGCGATATCAATCGAGGCGCCAGCGCATCATCCCGCCAACGCATTTCATTCCGGCGCCAGCTGGTCCATCCGTATCCGGTTGGCAAACAGCGAAAACGCCAGCATGCCGGCCAGCCCATTCGCCCGGCTCACCCAATGCGGCAGCCAGCGCGGTGGCTTCAGCACCCCCGCCTCGAACAACGGTGCGAACGCGATCGCATCGGCCAGGCTCATCTTGCCGGCGAACAACCAGCGGCAGACCTGCAGGCGGTCCTCGGCCAGCATGTGGCGGAAGAAGGTATGCACGGACACCAGGCCGCGCAGGTACACCGTGTCCTTGGTGAAGGCCAGGCCGCCACTCGGCGGCACCCCACGGAACACGCGCTGTGCCGACGCAAAGCTCTCTTCGGCGTTCTGCCCGGCATCGCAGAAGTAGCGGAACACCTCGATGAAGTCGGCGCCTTCGCGGGCCATCGCGATCGCTTCAGTGCGCAGACTGATTCGCTTCAGGCGTTCGATGTCGATGCTGCCGGTGATCTGTTCGGCGAAGGTAGCCAGCCCTTCCTGGGTGGCCGTCACCCGCGGCGAGGACAACGCCAGGCTGGGCAGCACCGGTTGTTCGCGGCCATTCAAGGCGGTCAGCGAATGCACCAGCGCTTCGTGGTGGAACAGCTGCGCGCGGTCGTAGGCACTGAAGCGCGCACTGGTGCGCAGGCGGATGCGGGTCGGTCCGGCAGCGGCCTTGGACACCAGCTCTGGATCGAGCTGCACCTGGATGATGCGCGATTCGAAGAACGCATCCAGGTCATTCTGCAGCTGCAGCTGCAGGGCAATGGCCGAGACCGGCACCTGCTCTTCCGGCGCCAGCAGTTCGTGATCGAGTTCGGCAGCAATCTGGATGAAGTGACGCGCCGCTTCGCGCGTGCTCGGGCCATTGCCTGGCAACGGCTGCTCGGGCGCGCCGAACAGCTGCACCGAACAGGTATCGACGGCGGCAGTGCCCAGCCCCTCAAGCAGCTGCGCGGCCAGGTCCCAGCTCTGTGCCGACTGCCGCACGTAGTGGCCCAGCGGATGGCTGTCATCGCAGTCAGCGGCGATCACAGCCAGCGCGCGACGTTCTTCGCTGAAGTCCAGCCGTGGGTAATCCACCTTCGGCAGCACCGGCTGGCCACGTGCCACGCTGTCCAGGAACGGTGCCTGCAGCGTGGCCGGCCAGCTGGTCAGCCCCAGCAGGCGGATGCCTCCCACGGCCTCGACCAGGCGCGCATCGAGCGCTGCATGGTGGGCCACCTCACGGTCCAGCGTCGCGGTCGGTTCCATGCGCGGACTATAGCGCCCTGCCGTGCCCGGCGCAGTGCGCCGCCGCCCGAGCATTGGCTCGGGCGCTACAAGGTGTCCCGGGATACAACCGTTGTAGAGCCGAGCCCACGCTCGGCTGCACTGTCAGCGCCGGCGTGGCTTTCCGGCCGGGCGGAACTGCTGGCCTTTGCCCTTCTTGCCGCCACGTTCCTGCGCGGTCTCGGCCTGGCGCACCGCCAGCTTGGCGGCAGCGGCAGCCACTTCTTCCTTCAGCTTGAAATAGTTCAGCAGCCGGCTCTCTTCGATCTCGCCAGCGTCGATCGCTGCACGAACAGCGCAGCCCGGTTCCTGCTGATGCTTGCAGTCGTTGAAACGGCACTGCGTGGCCAGCGCTTCGATATCGGCGAAGCCACCTTCGGACAGCGTTTCTTCGCCGGTCGGTTTCAGCTCGCGCATGCCGGGGGTGTCGATCAGGCAGGCGCCGGTCGGAAGCGGCATCAACGCGCGATGGGTGGTGGTGTGGCGGCCGCGCGAATCGTTGGCGCGGACCGCGTTGGTCTTCATCCGCTGCTCGCCGAGCAGGGTGTTGGTCAGCGTGGATTTGCCGGCACCGGAGGAGCCCACCAGCACCACCGTGCGCCCCGGGCCCAGCCACGGCCGCAGCACCGCCACGCTGTCGGCATCCAGGCCGTTGATCGCATGCAGCGCGATGCCCTGCATCTCCAGCTCTTCCAGCACTGCCAGCGCATCCTCGCTGTACTCGGTCTGGTCGGCCTTGGTCAGCACCACCACCGGTTCGGCGCCGCCACCACCGACCAGCAGCAGGTAGCGCTCGATGCGGCGCGGATTGAAGTCGGCATCCAGCCCACAGACGATGAACACCGTATCGATGTTCGCTGCGATCACCTGCTGGTGGTAGTGCTCACCGGCGGCGCCACGCTTGATCGCGGTGCGACGCGGCAGCAGCGCAACGATGCGGATGCCGTCCAGCAGCACCCAGTCGCCCACGGCCGGCCGCTCGTGGCTGGGAAAGCGCGGGCGCTGCCATTCCGGCAGTGACTCGGCCTTGATCGCCGCATCCGGGCCATCGGCCACCACGTAATGGGTCCGGTGCTGCTCGATCACCCGCGCCGGGCGGGCCTGCGGGTGTGCGGCCATCACGGCCTGCCAGTCGGCCTGCTGCGCCGGGCCCGGCCAAGGCCAGCCGATGGTCTGCAGGGCGATGAAATCGGGGGTCTGGGTCATCGCCGCCATTCTACCTGTGACGGCCCCCGGCCAGCCCAGCAATAGCAGGCCCGGAGCCATTGCCATGCACTGCAGCAATTCCGGTAGGATGGAATCCCCATGCCTTTTGACGGCCCAGCCTCATGTCCACCATCTCGCCCAAGCCCCTGGCCATCCGCGAGCGCCTTTCCGAAGTGCGCTACGAAATCCGCGGAGAACTGGCCCGGCGAGCGCGGGAGCTGGAGGCGCAGGGCCGCAAGCTGATCAAGCTCAACATCGGCAACCCGGGCAACTTCGGTTTCCGCGCACCCGAGCATCTGCAGCGCGCAATCGCCGACGACATGGGCCGCACCGACCCGTACACCCACCAGCAGGGCCTGCCGGTGGCGCGTGAAGCCATCGCCGATTACTACGCCCGCCGCGGCGCACCGGATGCACACCCGGACCGCGTGTTCGTCGGCAACGGTGTCAGCGAGCTGATCGACCTGTCGCTGCGCGCACTGCTCAATCCGGGCGATGAGGTGCTGGTGCCGTCGCCGGACTACCCACTGTGGTCGGCCTCCACCATCCTCAACGATGGCCGACCGGTGTACTACCGCTGCGCCGCCGAGAACGGCTTCCAGCCGGACCCGAGCGAGATCGAGACGCTGGTGTCCTCGCGCACCCGCGCCATCGTGCTGATCAACCCGAACAACCCCAGCGGCGCCAGCTACCCGCGCGAACTGCTGGAGCGCGTGGTCGAGATCGCACGCCGCCACAACCTGCTGCTGCTGGTCGATGAGATCTACGACCAGATCCTGTACGACGATGCGGTGTTCCAACCGGTCGCGCCGCTGGCCGGCGACCACCCGTGCCTGACCTTCAGCGGCCTGAGCAAGGTGCACCGTGCCTGCGGCTGGCGCGTGGGCTGGGCCCATCTCAGCGGCGACGACGCGCGCCTGGGCGACTTCCGCGCCGCGCTGGACCTGCTGGGCGCGCTGCGCCTGTGCGCCAACGTGCCGGGCCAGTACGCCATCGAGGCCGCAGTGAACGGCCCGGACACCATCTCCGAACTGTGCACCCCGGGCGGCCGCCTGTATGAAACCCGCCGCGCGGTGATCGACGCCTGCGAAGCCAGCGAGCACCTGTCGCTGGTCGCGCCAGCCGGTGCGCTGTATGCGTTCCCGGCCGTAGTCGGTGCCGCTGCCAAGAGCTTTGACGACCACACCTTCGCGCTGGACCTGATGAACAACGAAGGCGTGCTGGTGGTACCGGGTTCCAGCTTCAACGTGCCCTACCGCCACCATTTCCGCGTGACCCTGTTGCCGGAAGCCTCGGTGATGCGCGATGTGTTCGCCCGCATCGACCGCGTGCTGGCCCGGCGTGCCGAGGACGCGACCAAGGTCGTGCCGCTGAAGCCGCGCCGTTCGGTGGCCTGAGCGGTGGCGCTGTCCTACCTGGCGCTGGGCGACTCGTACACCGTCGGAGAAGCCGTTGCCGTCGAAGGCCGCTGGCCGCACCAGCTGGCCGCCGCCCTGCGTGCGCAGGATGTGGCGCTGGCCGACCCGCAGACCATCGCCACCACCGGCTGGACCACCGACGAGCTGGACGCCGGCATCGATGCGGCTGCACCCCAGGGCCCGTTCGATTTCGTCAGCCTGCTGATCGGCGTCAACAACCAGTACCGCGGCCGGCCGCTGGACGAGTACCGCGTACAGTTCCAGGCCCTGCTGCAGCGGGCGATCGGCTTTGCCGGGGGCCGCCCCGGGCGCGTGCTGGTGCTGTCCTTCCCCGACTGGGGCGCGACGCCGTTCGGTGCCGGCAGCGGCCGCGACCTGGCCACCATCGAGATCGAGACCGACGAGTTCAACGCAGCTGCCGAGGTGATCAGCACCCAGCAGGGCGTGGCCTTCGTCGACATCACCGACATCAGCCGTGACCAGGGCGGCAACCCGGCAATGATCGCCGAAGACGGCCTGCACCCGTCGGCGCGGATGTACGCATTGTGGAGCGCGCGCGCGCTGCCGGTCGCCGCACGCCTGCTCGGTGGAACGGACTGATACGATGGATGGTAAGCCACGGAACGGCCCGCCCCTGCCCTGCACACCGCTGACCGCCCCGCAGGCCCGCGCGATCGCCGAAGCGTTCCGCCCGGCACGGGCCTGGGGCAGCCGTCGCGACTACTACTACACCCGCGGCAAGCTCGGCAGCGACCCTCTGTATGACGGCGTGCTGCAGCATCTGCGCGACGACGGGCAGCCGGTGCTGGACCTGGGCTGCGGGTTGGGGCTGTTCGCCCATGTGCTGCGCCAGCGCGGCGGCACCCACCCCTACCTCGGCGTGGACGTGGATGCCAGCAAGATCACCCGTGCCCAGCGTGCCGCCACCGGCCTGCACGCTGTGCGCTTCGACTGCCTGGACGTTCAGGCGCCACTGCCGGCGCAGCCCGGACACGTCCTGTTGCTGGATGTGTTGCAGTACCTGGACGCGGGCCCACAACTGGCACTGCTGCGTGCGGCCAGCGCGCGGGTGGCCGCCGGTGGCCGCCTGCTGCTGCGCACGCCACTGGCCACCGGCGATGGTCGCGACCGCACCACGCGGGTGGCGGACCGGTTGGCCTGGCTGGTCGGCTGGATGGGCACGCGGCCGCGCCACTACCCCGACCCGCACGTGCTGCAAGCGACACTGGCCGAGGCCGGATTGCAGGTGACGGCGCCGCGTCCCCTGCATGGGCGCACGCCATTCAACAGCTGGTTGCTGGTGGCCCAACGCCCCGCGCTGTAGAGCTGCGCTGCGACGTTTTTCCGGTGCTGCGCACCGCCGCCCGAGCATCGGCTCGGGCGCTACAGTAGCGCCCCCTTGTAGAGCCGAGCCCATGCCCGGCTGCTCTACATCACCAGGGCCGGCGTTACGGGACCGGCAGCCGCGCTTTCAGCCCGCGCTCGTCCAGTGCCTTCAGCACGCCCTCAATGATCGCCAGGTTGTGGCCGTGGGCGGCCCCCTCATGCAGCAGCACGATGGCCCCCGGTCGCAGATCCGGCAGCAGGCGGTCGAGCACCCCCTGCGCCGTGCAACCGATGCCGTCGAAGCCGCGCGCGCTCCAGCCGACCCGGACCAGGCCCAGCCGCTGCAGCACCGGCGCCACGAACGGATTGGTCATGCCCACCACCGAGCGGTACCAGCGCACCGGGCGACCGCTTACCGCCTGCAGCGCGTGCTGGCAGCCCTCGATCTCGGCGCGCATCGCCGCCGGGCCCAGCCGCCAGAAGCGCGCCTGCGGATGGCTGTGGCTGTGGTTGCCCAGGTCGTGGCCGCGGCGCAGGATCTCCTGCACCAGTTCCGGCTGCGCCAGCGCGCGCTCGCCCACCAGGAAAAAGGTGGCATGGGCCTGGTGGCGGTCCAGCAGGTCGAGCACGGCACGGGTTTCCGGGCCAGGACCGTCATCAATGGTCAACCAGACGCTGTTGCCGGCATCCGGCAACCGGCTCAGCACCGGCGCATAGAAGCGACTGTTGGGCAGGAACACCGGCACCAAAAACAGTGCGTGGCTGGCCACCATCAGCGGCGCCCCCCAGTGCCAGCCCGCCAGGGCCCAGACCAGGATCACCAGCAGCTGCGACGCCACCAGCCAGGGCAGCCAGCGCCAGGGCCGGGTCGGAATGCGATGCAATGTTCCTGCGTTGCTCATCCCCCATGATGCCATGAGGGGTAGAATCGATGGTTCGAATTCCCGGAACCCCGACGTCCATGTCCCTCGATCCCGCCCTGCGTTCGCGCATCGAATCCATCCTCAACGCCAACCGCGTCGTGCTGTTCATGAAGGGCCAGCCGTCGATGCCGCAGTGCGGTTTCTCGGCCAAGGCCGTGGGCGCCCTGCAGGACCTGGGTGTCGAGTTCGCCCACGTCAACGTGCTGGCCGACCAGGAAATCCGTGAAGGCATCAAGGCCTATGGCGACTGGCCGACCATCCCGCAGCTGTACATCGACGGCGAACTGGTCGGCGGCAGCGACATCGTGCTGCAGATGGCCGCCAGCGGCGAGCTGAGCAGCGTGCTGGGCCTGGCTGCGCCGGACCGTACCCCGCCGAGCATCACCGTCACCCCGGCCGCCGTGGAAATGCTCAAGGGCGCGCTGGCCGATGCCCCGGGCGCGGCCCTGCAGCTGTCCATCGACGCCGGTTTCCAGCCGAACTTCCAGCTGGCCCCGCACGACGAAGGCGCCATCGCTGCCGAGTCCAATGGCCTGCGCGTGCAGTTCGACCTGGCCAGTGCCCGTCGCGCCAACGGCATCACCATCGACTGGGTGGACGACATCCGCGGCAAGGGCCTGGCCATCGACAACCCGAATGCGCCCAAGCCGGTGCAGGAAATCAGCGTGCGCGATGCCGACGACCTGGTGCGTGCCGGCAACATCACCCTGGTCGACGTGCGCCCCGCCGACGAACGTGAGATCGCCGCCGTCGGCGTGCCGTTCAAGACCTTCGACGGCAACGGCCGTGCCGCGCTGGAAGCCCTGCCGAAGGACACTGCACTGGCCTTCATGTGCCACCACGGTGGCCGCAGCGCGCAGGCCGCCGAGCAGTTCCGCGCCCTGGGTTTCACCAAGGTGTTCAACGTGACCGGCGGCATCAACGCCTGGTCGGAAGACGTCGACAACGGCGTGCCGAAGTACTGATTGACGGCGCGGGGTCAGCGCCCTTTCCTGCGGAAAGCGGATCTGGCCCCCGAAAAAAGGGGACGGAGGGGATTAAGTCGTTTATGCCACAAACGACTTAATCCCCTCCGTCCCCTTTTTTCAGCCGGCGAAACCGCCTTCGGCCAGGTAGTCCAGTTCCTCCGGCGAGGGAATGCGCCCCAGCACTGCGTTGCGGTGCGGGAAACGGCCGAAGCGGCGGATGATGTCGCGGTGCAGCTCGGCGTACTGCAGGTATTCCTTGTCGCCCAGCACATCGAACATCGCCACCGAACGGTCCTGGTCCAACGGGTCCTCGGAGTGCTCGAACGGCAGGTAGATGAAGGCGCGCAGCTTCGGCACCAGCTGCAGGTCCAGGCCTTCCTCGATGGCGCGCATGGCGTAGTGCCGGGCCAGGCCATCGGTGGCATAGGAATGGGCAGTACCGCGGAAGCAGTTGCGCGGGAACTGGTCCAGCAGCAGCATCAGCGCCAGTGCGCCCTCGGCACTGCCCAGCCAGTGTTCACGCCCACGCGAAGCGGCGGCGAAATGCTCATCCAGGAACAACTGGCGGAACTGCGCGTCGAACGCATCGTCGCGGGCGAACCACTTCGCAGGGCCCGCTTCTTTCCAGAAATCCACCACTTGCGCGGCAACGTCCATCACCTACTCCCCAGGGCCGGCGCGCCGCGCCAGGCCGTCATCATCATTCATCGAAGCGCAGGTGGCGGACCGACTTGCCGTTGCGCCGGATAAGCTTAAGCGCCTCGATACCGATCTGGATATGGTTTTCCACGAACTGGGAGCTGACCTTGGCATCGGAAGCCTCGGTCTTGACCCCGTCGGGGATCATCGGCTGGTCCGAGACCAGCAGCAGCGCGCCACTGGGAATGTGGTTGGCGAAACCGGCCGCGAACACGGTGGCGGTTTCCATGTCGATGGCCATGCAGCGCATCGCCCGCAGCCGCTCCTTGAAGGCCTCGTCGTGCTCCCAGACCCGGCGGTTGGTGGTGTAGACGGTGCCGGTCCAGTAGTCGTGGCCGAGGTCGCGGATCATGGTCGAGACTGCACGCTGCAGCGCAAACGCCGGCAAGGCTGGCACTTCCGGCGGCAGGTAGTCGCCCGACGTACCTTCGCCGCGGATCGCCGCGATCGGCAGCACCAGGTCACCCAGCTGGTTCTTGCGCTTGAGGCCACCGCACTTGCCCAGGAACAGTACCGCCTTGGGCATCACTGCCGACAGCAGGTCCATGATGATCGCGGCATTGGGGCTGCCCATGCCGAAGTTGATCATGGTGATGCCGTCGATGGTGGCACTGGCCATCGGCCGGTCCAGGCCGATGATGGGCGCACCGGTCAGCTCGGAAAAGGTGTGCAGGTAGCCGCCGAAGTTGGTCAGCAGGATGTGCTGGCCGAACTGGTCCAGCGGCACGCCGGTGTAGCGCGGCAGCCAGTTGTCGACGATTTCCTGCTTGCTCTTCATGGGCGGTCCGGTACGGCGTGGGGGCCGCCATTGTAGGCGTGCACGGGCCAACCCACACCTGGGCCGGCAACGAAGAAGGGCGGCCCTGCGGCCGCCCTCCTGGTTTCCCTGCGGTCACCGGCGGCTTAGAAGCGCACCGACCAGCGCAGGTTGGCACTGTGGTCACGGCTTTCGTCGCCATACTGGCCGCTATAGCCCAGCTCCAGCTGCTGGCGTGCGGTCAACCATGCCGACAGCCCCAGTTCGGCCACCACCGTCCTGTCAGCCATCGGGGCACCGCTGACCACGAAGCTGTCGCTGCCGGTGGCAAAGGCGAAGCGGGCCGCCGGGTCGCGATCCCCGCTGGCATGGCGGTACCCGACGCCACCGCGCAGGTGCAGCCAGCTGTCCTGCTGGAACGAAGCCTTCAGGCCCTTGTCAAAACGCAGGCCGGCCGTGGCCACGGTGGTACGCAGATCGTCCACCTCACCCTGCAGTGCAGCCGCACCGCCGCGCTCGTTGACGCGCTTCATGTCCACTTCCACACGTGCGAGCTGCAGGTAAGGTTCCAGCCCCGCCTCGCGGCCGCCGAAGCGATAGCTTGCCTCGACGAACGCCTGGCGGGTGCGGCCGTCATAGCGTGCCGCCAGCGTATCGCTGTAACCGGAGAAGGCCAGCTCACGGGTGCTCTTCACCTCATGCTCGCTCCAGGCCAGGCCACCCCGCAGGCCGAAGGCGCCCCAGTCGTGACTGGCATAGGCCCCCAGGTGCGTATTGTCGACCTTGGCACGCGCACGGCGTCCTTCCTGCTGCTTGGCATCGGTACGGCCGGTACCGGCCAGCATGCCCACCTGCCAGCCGTTGATCTCGCGGTCCACGCCTGCCAGCAGGCCGCTGCTGTTGGCTTCGGTGCGTGCGGTGTTGCCATTGCCGTCCAGCGTGGTGCTGCCACCGATGGCCTGTACCCAGACCCCCGCGGCGGCGGCGTCGTCTGCTCCCGGCGCGCGTACACCGACGCGGCGCGACAGTGCGGCATCACGCACGTAGCGGCTGCCCTCGACCAGGGCCATCGCGGTGGCCGCATGCAGCTCGCCGCTGAGGCCGTCCAGTGCAGCGCCTACCTGTTGAGGGAACAGCAGGGTCAGTGGGCGCGGCAGGCCCTGGTTGACCGCCAGCCGGTCGGCCACAGTGGCCACCGCGCGCTGGTTGTCGGTACTGGCGGCACTGGCGAGCGGATTGCCACGGGTGACTTCAATGCGCGCGCCACCGGTGCCATAGGACAGCCCGAATTTCAGGAACGGCGAGAACGCACTGAAGTCGGTGGTGGCGAACTGGCCACGGATTCCGCCGTCGGCACGGATGAAGTTGAACTGCTCACCCAGGTAATAGGTGCCCGCTTCCGGCAGGGCGATCAGGGTGCCGCCCAGGGTGGCGGTACCGGTGACGCGCAACTGGTCACTGTGCCCGCCCGGGGCCAGCTCGGCCTGGTACACACCGGTGGCGGTCTGCACGTAGTCGCCGTTGATGGTCAGCGTGCCGATCGAGTTGCCCGGTGCAACGATACCGGCCACGGTGGTATCGCCCAGCTGGCCGATGCCCTTCAGTGTGCCGTTGCGGCCAACGAGGGTGTGACCACCGGTCTGCGTGCCGTTGAACGACAGCACGCCACCGTTGACGGTCAGGTCGGAGCCTGCGAGTAACCCGCCTGCATTCACACGGCTGTTGCCCAGGCTGGTCAACGCGCTGTTTTCCAGCCTTCCGTTCAATTCGAACGTCCCCTGCGCGGCCACCGAGGTCTGGGCGCCGCGCTGCACGCCGTCGAAGATGACCACGCCACCGTTGACGTTCAGGTCGGAGCCATCCAGCACACCGCGTGCGTTGATGTGGCTGGAGCCCCCCTGGCTGTTCAGCGCAGTGTTCTTCAATGTGCCATTGAGCAGGAAGCTGCCGCCGGCCACGTCCACCGCTCCGGTGAGCGTATTGACACCATCCAGTTCAAGCACGCCCTCGCGCACCAGCGCACCGTTGAAGCTGTTGTCGCCGCTCAAGCGCAGCCAGCCGATGCCGCTCTTGGTCAGCTTGCCGGGGCCGCCGATGTCGTTGGTCCAGTTGTCCCAGGCATCGCCTTCCCACACTTTCAGGCCACCGGCACGCTGGTTCATCACCACGTCGGTGTCGACGCGCAGCGAACCGTAACCCTCGATGGCCTTGGCCAGGTTCAACAGGCCCCAACCGTAGATGTCGTCGATGCCGGGCGCGCCCAGATCGGTGGTCGTGGTCAGCAGCACATCGCGCACCTGAGCGCTGTCCAGATAGGGGAAGCGTTCAAACAGCAGGCCCAGCGCGCCGGTGACGTGGGGCGCGGCCATGGAGGTTCCACTCAGCAGCGCATAGCCATAGGTAGGCACGCGCTGCTGGATGTCCAGGCTGACGTTGCCGTTGGCGTCGATGCCGACGCTGCCGGCCAGGCTGGAATCATCACCATAGGCGGTCGATACGATGTCCGAACCCGGTGCGGCAAGGCACCAGTTGGCACTCAGGCCGCACTTGTTGGAACGATTGCTCAGGGTCAGATTGGTACCGACGTTGACCACGCTCAACCAGTACGGCTCGATGTCGGCGAATGCGCGCGGCAGCGTGGCGTAGAGGCCGGCGATGGGGCTCTGCGCAGGCGCCGGAATGACCGAACTGGTATTGCCGGCCGCCCACACCTGGATCATCCCGCGCGCACGCGATCCGTCGGCAAAGGTGTTCAGGTACTGGCGGTCGTCCGGGTCGTTGTAGATCGCGTCCATGTCCGTCGCTGTCGTCGGTTCCGTGACCAGGCCCCAGCTATGGTTGATGGCACGCACGCCCTGCGCGTTCATCTGGGCATACAGGTCCTGGAAGGCGCTGACTTTCGGGCCGATCGCGCCCAGTGTCACGACCGAGTAGCCAGTCGCCGTGCGCTGCCACTCGCGGATGCTGTCGGAGAACAGCCGGCCAACGGTCAGGTCCGAACCGAAGGACACACCGTGCATGCCGCTTCCGTCCCGGTTCGCCGCGATGGTGCCAGCAACGTGCGTGCCATGGATCTCGAACTGCATCCCCGGCTGCACATAGGGGCCCGACTCGATGATCCTGCGGATGTTGTCGGGCACGTTGGCGTTGTACCCGACATAGCTGATCTGGACGTCATCGCCATCACTGGCGAAGCAGGCCGCCGGCCCACGCACTGCGGTGGTGTTGGTGCAGCGCGTGCCGTCAGCCATCAGATCGGCGATGCGGATGCTGCGGTTGTCCTTGCCGGCGAATTCCGGATGGTCCAGACCCGTGCCACTGTCGAATACGCCCAGGCGGATGCCCGCACCGGTCAGCCCGCGCGCATAGGCCACGTCGGCATTGATCGCAGCCAGGCCCCAGTCGAGTTCGAATTCACTGGTACGCCAGCTCGCTGCGTCGCCGGGCTTGCCCATGACCGGCTTCGCGGAAGCACCGGCGCTGGGAGCCAGCGCCGCCACCGGAATCGCTACCGAGGGAGCGATCATCGCGGGAGCGGAGGCGCTCACCCCGCTTTGCGCGGCGAACGCCGACTGCAGGCTGCGCTGCAGCTGGTAACGGGCCAGGGCGTCGTCACTGTCCTGGGCCAGGACCGGTAGTGCGGTGGCCACCAGCAAGGAACCGACAATGGCCGACGCCAGCGGCGAGGGCAGGAAGGAACGGCGCGAAACGGTCGAACGGCGGAGCTTTGCAGCAGTCATCGGTTGCGTCCTTGATTCCATGAAAGGTACGGGCCCGGCTCCGTCGTTGGAGCAGGTGCGTAAGCTGGTGATACAGGTCAGCGCAAGACGTAATCAGCCCATCGCTTCATCCAACGTTAATATTTCCTTCACAAATCCTCCATCAGAAAATTCCTACCCCCCCCCCACGCCCCTGTCCAAGGTCACTTGGCAAGCCACATCGGCCCCGGCTAGCGTCCGTGGATTCATGTTTCTGGTGAGGGGAACTGCATGGCATCGACGTTGTTGCGCACCGGGGTGGCACTGGCGCTGCTTTCATTGAGCACGGCACCGGCGGTGGGCGCCTCGCGCTTCGTCGCCGATCCCTACCCCAGCACCTACCAGGCACCCCCCGATGCACCGGTGCTGATCCAGAACGCGACCGTGCTGACCGGCACCGGCCAGCGCCTGGACAACGCCGACGTGCTGCTGCGCGAGGGCCGCATCGTTGCCGTCGGCCGCCAGTTGCAGGCCGATGCTGGTGTCACCCGCATCGATGCGCAGGGCAAGTGGGTCACACCGGGCCTGATCGACGTGCACTCGCACCTGGGCGTGTACCCCAGCCCGGGCGTCGGCGCGCACAGCGACGGCAACGAGATGACCGCGCCGGTCACCGCCAACGTCTGGGCTGAGCACTCGGTGTGGCCGCAGGACCCGGGTTTCGCCACCGCACTGGCCGGCGGCGTGACCAGCATGCAGGTGCTGCCGGGCTCGGCCAACCTGGTCGGTGGTCGTGGTGTGACCCTGAAGAACGTCCCCGCCATCACCTACCAGGCGATGAAGTTCCCCGGCGCGCCGTGGGGGCTGAAAATGGCCTGCGGCGAGAACCCGAAGCGGGTCTACGGCGGAGGCAAGGGCGTCGCTCCGGCCACGCGGATGGGCAACGTTGCCGGTTACCGCGCCGCCTTCATCGATGCCGCCGACTACATCGCCAAGAACAAACCGAAGCCGGCCAAGCGCAAGGGCTGGTTCGGCAGCGACAAGGGCGACAGCGCCGGTGATGCTGGCGGCAAGCGCGATCTCAAGCTGGACACGCTGGCCGGTGCGATCGAGGGCGACATCCGCGTGCATATCCATTGCTACCGCGCCGACGAGATGGCCACCATGCTCGACCTGGCCAAGGAATTCGGCTTCAAGGTGGCCGCCTTCCACCACGGCGTGGAGGCCTACAAGCTGGCCGACCGGCTGGCCGCCGACGGCGTCTGCGGCGCGCTGTGGGCCGACTGGTGGGGCTTCAAGATGGAAGCCTTCGACGGCATTCCGGAGAACATCGCACTGGTCGATCGGCCGAAGAACAGCTGCGCCATCGTCCATTCCGACTCCCCCGAAGGCATCCAGCGCCTGAACCAGGAAGCGGCCAAGGTGATCGCCGCCGCGCGCCGCGCACGCATGCCGGAGATCCCCCCCGAACACGCCATCACCTGGATGACCGCCAACGCCGCCAGGGCGCTGGGGATTGAAGGCCAGACCGGCACCCTGGAGGCCGGCAAGATGGCCGACGTGGTGGTGTGGAACGGCAACCCCTTCAGCTCGTACGCGCTGGCCGAGCAGGTCTTCATCGACGGCCGCCGCCTGTACGACCGCAGCGCACCTGCGGCCACGCCACGTTCCGACTTCCAGCTTGGCCAGGAGGTGCACTGATGGGCGCGTTGAACAAGCGTCGCCGGGCATTGCTCGGCGCTACGGTCATGGTGCTGGCCTGCCTCTCCGCATCCGTGCAGGCGCAGGACCTGCTGGTGCGCAACGCGACCGTACATACGGCCAGCGCGCGCGGCAGCCTGCAGCACGCCGATGTGCTGGTGCAGGGCGGGATCATCCGCGCCGTCGGCAGCGGGCTGTCCGCCCCGGCCGGGGCCAGCGTGGTCGAGGCCGATGGCCGTCCGCTGACACCGGCGCTGTTCGGGGGCATCACCGAGATCGGCATCGAAGAGGTCTCCGGTGAAGCGAGCACGGTCGACAGCACGTTGAAGATCGGCGAACAACCGTTGCGCCCCGAGTTCGATGTCACCCTGGCGTACAACCCGGCCTCGGTGCTGATCCCGGTGGCACGCCTGGACGGCATCGGCTTCACCGCCCTGGGGGCGGCCACCGGTGGCGGCTTCGTTGCAGGCCAGGGTGGCGTGATGCGGCTGGACGGCAGCGCCGATCCCCTCGGGCCGCGCGCGCTGTTCCTGCGCCTGGGGTCGGCCGCAGTGGAGCTGACCGGGCAGTCGCGTGCCGCGCAATGGATGCTGTTGCAGCAGATGGTGGACGAGGCGCGTGGCCAGGTTGCCGCGGACTCACCGCACGCGCTGCTGACGCCGGCCGGGCGCCGCACGCTCAGCCGCTACCTGGCCGGGCACGGCCGCATCGTGGTGGAGGTGGACCGCGCTGCGGACATTCGCCAGCTGCTGCGCTGGGCCGCCCGCGAAAAGGTGAAGATCGCCATCGCCGGTGGCAGCGAAGCCTGGCAGCTGGCGCCGGAGCTGGCCGCCGCACAGGTACCGGTGTTCGTCGATGTGTTGTCCAACCTGCCGGCCAGCTTCGACCAGATCGGCGCCACGCTGGAAAATGCGGCACGCCTGCAACGTTCCGGCGTGGCGGTCTCGTTCGTGCAGCGTGGCGACGCCTCGCACAACGCCCGCAAGATGCGCCAGCTGGCCGGCAATGCCGTGGCCAACGGTTTGCCCTGGGCCGACGGCCTGGCCGGCCTGACCCGGGTGCCGGCGCAGGCGTTCGGCGTGGCCGACCAGATCGGCAGCATCGAGCCGGGCAAGCGTGCCGACCTGGTGCTGTGGGAGGGCGACCCGCTGGACGTGGCGCACTATGCCGAACAGGTCTGGCTGGGCGGCCGGGCGATGCCGATGCGCTCGCGCCAGACCGAACTGCGCGACCGCTACCTGCAGCGCAACGCGCAGCCCTGACCTCGTTATCCAAGGAAACCTGCATGGCCACCCTGCGCTGGTACTTCGACTTCGTCTCGCCCTATTCCTACCTGCATTGGCAGAAGCTGAAGCAGCTACCCCAGTTCGCACAGATCCAGACCGTGCCGATCGCCTTCGGTGCCGTGCTGCATCACCTGGGCAACCTCGGGCCGGCCGAGATTCCGGCCAAGCGCCGCTTCATGTACCGCCAGCTGCTGTGGACTGCGCAGGCCGAAGGAACACCGCTGCGGTTCCCGCCGGGCCACCCGTTCAACCCGTTGTCTGCCCTGCGGCTGTGCCTGGCCGCCGGTGGCAGCGTGCAGGCGGTGGACGTGCTGTTCGACTGGATCTGGCGCGACGGCAATGCCGCCGATAGCGCCGAGGCCCTGCGCGAACCGGCTGCGCGGCTGGGGATCGAGGATGTCGCCAGCGCCATCGCGGCCCCCGCGGTCAAGGAGCAGCTGCGGAGGAACACCGAGGCCGCCATTGCTGCCGGCGTGTTCGGCGTACCGACCCTGGCCATCGATGACGAACTGTTCTGGGGCAACGACGCCCATCCGTTGATGGCCGCCGTGCTGGCCGATCCCGCCCTGCTGCAGCAGCCCGAATGGCAGCGCCTGGCCGAACTTCCGGTGGCCGTGCAGCGCAGTCGCTGAACAGGGCCTGGCGCGTTTCCCTCGCGCGCCACGCCGGAATTTGAGATAGATTTCACGTTTCCGAACCTACAACCGCCCTGGAGGGGGAGCCGCGGATGCGCATCGGAATCGTCGTCGACTCGGCCTGCGACCTGCCGCAGGACTTCATTGCCGAGCACAACATCGTGCTGCTGCCGATCACCGTCCGCATCGGCGAAGCCGTGCTGGCTGATCATCGCGATGAGCAGGCCACGCTGAGTTTCCTGCATGCACACGTGGCCGAGTACGGTGCCGAGGCGGAGACCATCCCCTTCAGTGTCAACCAGATCCGCGACCTGTTCCTGCAGCAGCTGGTGATCGATTACGACCACGTGTTCTGCATGACCATCACCAAGACCCGCAGCCCGATCCACGACAATGCGCTGCAGGCCAGCTTCGCCATCCTCAACGACTACAAACCGGTGCGGCAGGCGGCGGGCTACAACTCGCCGTTCGCGCTGCGCGTGCTAGATACCCAGAACCTGTTCGCCGCGCAGGCGGTGACTGCGGTGGAGGCGGTTCGCCTGCGTGACAGTGGCGCCAGCGTGCAGCAGATCCGCGAGCGGCTGGAAGAACTGGCCGGCAACGTGCACGGCTACATGGTCACCCGTGATCTGTACTACATGCGTGCGCGCGCCCGGCACAAGGGCGACCGCAGCGTCGGCCTGCTCAGTGCGGCGCTGGGCAGCGCACTGGACATCAAGCCGGTGCTGCACGGCTACCGCGGCGAAACCGGGCCGGTCGCCAAGATCAAGGGCTTCGACAGCGCCGTGCAGAAGCTGTTCGCGGTGGTCGGCCAGCGCGTACGTGCGGGGCTGATGACGCCGACGGTGTGCGTCAGCTACGGCGGAGAACTGGACGAGCTGCGTGCCCTGCCCGGCTACGCACAGCTGAAAGAGGTCTGCGCCGGCCATGGAGTGACCGTGTACGAATCGGTGATGAGCCTGACCGGCATGGTCAATGTCGGCAAGGGCGCGGTCACGGTGGGTTTCGCCGATGGGCCACATCGGTTTGAATGAAGGCCGACCGTGGCTGGAATCTGCACATCGATTCCACCGCGGTTGTGCCAGTCTTGCCGCACTTCAAGGAGAACTTCATGCCCGCGCAGTACCACATCAGCCTGCCCGACCCGTCCAAAGCCCGCGGCAACGACCCTGACCTGTCCTTCCATTCGCAGGGCGCCGCCGGGTTCGCCGAAGAGCTGCAGGACGCCCTGCGCAGCGGCACGCTGTTCGAGCGCTGGAAAGCCAAGCAACCCGACCCGGATGCGGTGGAACCGCAGTGGGGCGTGACCGATCCGGACGCCACCGTGACTGGCGAGCAGAAGGACCTGCGCATCAACCTGGTCGCCACCACCCGTATCGACAGTGACGTGTTCAAGCAGCGCCTGCGCCTGCTGGCCGGCCACCACTGGGAACTGCGCGACGTGCGTTGAGGCCACGCCGTGGTAGGGCCGGCCGCTGGCCGGCAACCGAGGAGATGCCGGCCAGCGGCCGGCACTACCCAGTGCGATGTCCCTGGACGGGCGGCACGCCATGGGCTGGTCCGCTCAACAGTCCATGGTGCCGTGCGCGTTGCCCTCGTCATCCAGCACGCGCGCATGCAGGACCACCCGGTTGCGGCCGGCACGCTTTGCGGCATACAGGCCGGCATCGGCATCGGCCAGCAGCTGGTCGGCACTGGCCAGCGCCGGTGGGTGCAGGTAGCCCACGCCGACGCTGATGCTGACCGGGCCTTCCGGCAATGGCAGCGCTTCGACCGCTTCGCGCAGGCGCTCGGCCAGCGCCAGCACGCCCGACAGTGGGCTTCCAGGCACGATGACAGCGAATTCTTCACCGCCATAACGCGCAACGCTGTCACCGCCGCGACCCGCGACGCCCTTCAGCACCCCGGCCACCGCCTGCAGGCAACGATCACCGGCCGGATGGCCGTGCCGGTCGTTGAAGGCCTTGAAGTGGTCGATATCCACCAGCAGCAGGCCCAGCTCGGTGCCGCTGCGCCGCGCGCGATTCCACTCGGAGGTCAGCCGCGCGTCGAACTCGCGGCGATTGGCCACGCCGGTGAGGCCATCCTGCCGCGCCAGTTGATCCAGCGCCGCCTGACGCTCCAGCAGATCGGTCTGCAGCAGGACGCTGCGCAGGCCGAAACCAAGGGTGGCTACGACGAAGCCCGCGACGGCCAACGGCCGCGCATGATCGACCACCAGCGTGCCGACCACCAGCAGCAGCAACGGCAGGATGATCGGACCGGCGGCCTGCACCGTCCTCGCCAGCCGCGGGTGTGCCGTGGTGCCTGTGTCCGGCGCCGTGTCCAGCGCCATGCAGGCGATCAGCAGAAAAGGGACGTCGATCAGCAGGTCGTTGAACGCACCGAATGCATCATCGGAGGTGTAGTGGTTGATGTAGTAGGCCACCAGCAGATAGGCCAGTGCGTACAGCGCCAGTGCACGGAAGAACCTGCGCCGTTCGGGCACGTCGCCGGCCAGCCATCGCACCACGGCGAACGCGGCGATACACAGGTTCTGGATGTCGAACATGCGCTGCATGTTGGACATGGCATGGGCGTCGACCTCGACACGGGCGGCGAACGATGCGGTGTGCACGAAGAACAGCACACCCAGCAGCGCCGCCATCGCCGCGTCGATCAGGCTGATGCTCGGGCGCTCGCGGCGTGCCCGGGCCAGGATAAACACCAGCGGCACGCCATACAGCACGTACAACAACAGGCTGACGCGTGGGGTGAAGTCAGCCCGGCCGGCACCCAGCGCATCCACCATGTTGAACGTCATGCCACCGGCCCACAGCAGCAGTGCCATCGCGGTAGAACGCCAGCCCAGAGCGGCGCGGTCACGTTGCGCCCGCAGCAGGCACGCGGCGGCGGCCAGCAGCGGTGCGCCGGTCAGGAACAGGAAAGAACCCACGCCCGCCGGGCTCGGCCAGAACGCCACGGCCAGCCCATGGCAGAGCACGTACAGCAGCGCCAGCACTACCGGCATGCATCCCCCCGATCCGCAAGGCCGTCTGAGCGCACGATAGCGCGCCGGCACGCCACAGCGGCGTGATCCACTGCGGCAAAACGACACTCCGCGTGCACTACCGGAAAGCCCTCAGGCGTGCAGGGCGCGGGCGTGGTGGGCGACGTGCTCGCCGATGAAGCTGGCGATGAAATAGTAGCTGTGGTCGTAGCCCGGCTGCAGGCGCAGGGTCAGCGGATGGCCGGCTGCGCCGCAGGCCTGCTGCAGGCGCTGCGGCTGCAGCTGGGTCTGCAGGAACTCGTCCGCCTCGCCCTGGTCGACCAGCAACGGCAGGCGCTCGCTGGCCGTCGCCAGCAACGCACACGCGTCCCACTGCGCCCAGTCGGCTGGGTTGTCGCCCAGATAAGCCGTGAACGCCTTCTGCCCCCACGGTACGTGGCTGGGCGCGACGATCGGCGAGAACGCCGACACACTGCGGTAGCGCCCCGGGTTGCGCAGCGCGATCACCAGCGCACCATGGCCGCCCATCGAATGGCCGCTGATCGCGCGTGCATCGGTCACCGCGAAGTTCGCCTCGATCAGCGCCGGCAGTTCCTGCGCCACGTAGTCGTGCATGCGGTAGTGCTTCGCCCACGGAGCACGGGTGGCATTGAGGTAGAAGCCTGCCCCCTTGCCCAGGTCGTAGCCTTCGGCATCGGCCACGTCATCACCGCGCGGGCTGGTATCCGGCGCGACGATGATCACACCGTGCTCGACCGCATAGCGCTGCGCGCCGGCCTTGGTGATGAAATTCTGCTCGGTGCAGGTCAGGCCGCTCAGCCAATACAGCACCGGCAGCTTCTGCGTTTCCGCCTGCGGCGGCAGGTACACGGCGAACTGCATGTCGCAGCCCAGCGTGGTGGAATGGTGCCGGTAGACGTCCTGCCAGCCGCCGAAACAGGCGCGGTGTTCAATGCATTCCATGGTGCTCTCCTGCGCGGCGGCGTCAGCCGTCACGTGTGTTGATCAACTCATCCAGCTGCGACAGCAGGCGCAGAAGCGATTCGACGCCAGGCTGGCCATCCAGATTGCGGTACGCCGCCACCGCCACGTCGCTGCGCGGTGGCCATTGGCCGTCAGCGCGGGCTTCGTGCAGGCGCGGCAGGAATACCTGCGCAAGCCAGTGCTCGAACGGCATGCCATCGTCGCTGCCGAAGGCCGAAGTCACCGCACGCGGTGGCCCCACCTCGCCGTCGACCCAGCCTAGCGCACGCAACGCCTGCTCGATCGGGTCGACCAGGGCCGCGCGCGGATCTTCCGCACGCGGCCTGCGAAGGGCATCCAGCCAGCCCATGACGCGCCTCAGTAGTGGACCACCGAACGGATCGACTTGCCTTCATGCATCAGGTCGAAGGCGTCGTTGATCCTGTCCAGGTCCATGGTATGGGTAACGAACGGGGCCAGTTCGATGTCGCCCTTCATCGCGTCCTCGACCATGCCCGGCAGCTGGCTGCGGCCCTTCACGCCACCGAAGGCAGTGCCCATCCACTTGCGGCCGGTTACGAGCTGGAACGGGCGGGTGGAGATCTCCTGCCCGGCACCGGCCACGCCGATCACCACGCTCTGGCCCCAGCCACGGTGCGCGCATTCCAGCGCCGCGCGCATCACGTTGACGTTGCCGATGCACTCGAAGCTGTGGTCCACACCCCAGGTGGTCATTTCCACGATGACCTGCTGGATCGGCTTGTCGAAGTCCTTCGGGTTGATGCAGTCGGTGGCGCCGAATTCGCGCGCCAGTTCGAACTTGGACGGATTGGTGTCCACCGCGATGATGCGGCCGGCCTTGGCCTGGCGCGCACCCTGGATCACCGCCAGGCCGATGCCCCCCAGGCCGAACACCGCCACGCTGTCGCCTTCCTGCACCTTGGCGGTGTTGTGCACCGCGCCGATGCCAGTGGTGACGCCACAGCCGAGCAGGCAGACGTGCTCCGGGTTGGCGTCCGGGTTGATCTTCGCCAGCGAGACTTCGGCCACAACGGTGTACTCGCTGAAGGTCGAGCAGCCCATGTAGTGGTACAGCGGCTCGCCGTTGTAGCTGAAGCGGCTGGTGCCGTCGGGCATCACGCCCTTGCCCTGGGTGGCACGCACCGATACGCACAGGTTGGTCTTGCCGCTCTTGCAGAACAGGCACTCGCCGCACTCGGCGGTATACAGCGGAATCACGTGGTCGCCCGGCTTGACGCTGGTCACGCCCTCGCCCACTTCCACCACGATGCCGGCGCCTTCATGGCCCAGCACCACCGGGAACAGGCCTTCCGGGTCATCGCCGGACAGGGTGAACGCGTCGGTGTGGCAGACACCGGTGTGGGTAATCTTCACCAGCACTTCGCCCTTCTTCGGCGGGGCGACGTCGATCTCGACGATCTGCAGCGGCTGGCCGGGACCAAAGGCGACGGCGGCACGGGACTTCATGATGGCTTCTCCAGGATCAGGCGGAAATGGGATACAGCGTGAGCGGCGCGACGTCGCGCCGTCGTTATTTCAGGTACGAGCGGATCAACGCGCTCATGTCGCGCACGCGTTCGGCGCGTTGTTCGTCGGAGGCGGCGGGCTGGCCGAATTCCTCGCGCAGATGGGCCTCCATCACCTCGGACATCAGGCCGTTGACCGCGCCACGGATGGCGGCGATCTGCTGCAGCACCGGCCCGCAGTCGGCGCCGGCTTCCAGCGCGCGGTCCAGCGCATCGCACTGGCCGCGAATGCGGCGCACGCGGGCCAGGACCTTCTTCTTCTCTTCGGGGGAGTGCGGCATGGCGGGCCAGCTCGGAACTATACTGGGGGATAGTATATACGCAAAAAGCAGAAGGGTTGACGCAATAGGCTGCTTGGCAGCTCTACGCCGGGTGCCTGCAGAAACCAGATGCAGCCACCGCACTGTCCTAGATGCACGTCATCCGCCGCGAGCTGGCCCAGCTGCCGCCGGCCCATGCCATCTGGTCGTTCGATGATAGGTAGCTGGAGCACGACCGATGGCGGCGCTCCGGCCTACCGGGTTCAGGCCTCCTCGCGCACGTAAGCGAACGACTCGTCCAACCGCTCGAAGCCGATCACATCAGCGACGATGGCCTGTGCGTCGTCTTCGCTGATGTTTCCTTCTTCAATATCGTCAACGCGGGCGAACAACCGCTGCAACGCCGCGAACTGGTCGCCGCGCAGGAACGACTGGTGGCTCTGCAGCCAGCGCTGCAGATTGCCGGCCAGCTCGCCATGCGACAGCAGCGTATACGGCGCTTGGTAGTCGGCAACGGCTTCGACCATCTTGCGGAACAGGAAATCCTGGTAGTTGGCGGCCAGCACATCGGCACGATCATCGTCATGCCACACCAGCACGACGGGCGGCTCGGCAGAATCGGGCGCGTTGCTCCAGAAGCAGTAGCTGTCGCCCGCGCCGGTCCGCGCAAAGGGCAGCAGTTGCAGGTCTGTGCGCAGGGGATTGTAGTGGTCCTCGGCGGTCAGCTCCTGCCACGCTTCGAGCAGCTCATCGTGTTCCAGCGGTTCGTATTCCTGGGCGTACAACAGCACCGGTGGATCCGCCTGCAGCGTCGGGAACACCACCTCGGACCAATCCGGATGCGAACTGCCCCAGCTCAACCGGCCTGCTACCTGCAACTGCTTGAACAAAGGGGGGAAGGCCTGCCCGGTGGCCTGTTCGATGTCAGAGAGTGCGCTCATGGAAGTCCTTGTCGATAGAGGTCGCCCAGCTTGCCCGAATCCTCGCAGGAGATGAACCGGCAGCAACAGGTGGCGGGACTAGACTGCAACCACCGGATGCAGGAAATCACTGCCATGAACGCCACTGCCCGCAACTTCATCATCAACATCGACGTGCCCGACCTGGCCGCCGCCGAAACGTTCTACCTGGCCGCGTTTGGATTGCGCATCGGTCGTCGGCTCGGTCCCGGCGCGGTGGAACTGCTCGGTGGGCCAACACCGCTCTATCTGCTGCAGAACGAGGCTGGCAGCGCCGCCACCGAAGACGGCGACGTGCGCGACTACGAGCGTCATTGGACGCCGCTGCACCTGGACTGGGTGGTGGAGGACATCGACGCCGCGTTGATGCGTGCGGTCGCGGCCGGGGCGATGCTCGAGCAACCGGTGCGCGAGCGCCGCTGGGGCCGTATCGCCGTGCTGGCCGATCCGTTCGGGCACGGCTTCTGCCTGATCCAGTTCAGTGGCGAAGGCTACGACGTGCTGGTCGAGTGAATTGCCGTCTGCATTGCGGGCGCCAATCCACGCATGGCGCGGATCTACTGGTCTGGTCCTGGTGGACGCCATCCGGTAGGTGCCGACCGTTGGTCGGCACTCCTGCAGCACCTCACTCCCGCAACATATCCACGAACGCACGCAACGCACCGGGCATCTGCCGTTGCTTCGGGTAGTACAGCGCAAACCCGGCGAACGGTTCGCTCCAGTCTTCCAGCACCGCCACCATCTGCCCCGATTCGATATACGGCCGCGCGGTGTCTTCCAGCACGTAGGCCAGGCCGATGCCATCAAGTACCGCGCCGACCACGGTGCCCTGCTCGCTCAGCGTCAGCCGTCCGGGCACGTCGATTTCCAGCGCCTGCCCACCGCGCTCGAACTGCCACTTGTACAGATGCCCGCTGGCGAAGCGGAAGCGGATGCATTCATGCGCGGCCAGGTCGCGCGGATGCAGCGGCGCCGGATGCCGCCGCAGGTAATCCGGCGAGCCGACGATCAGCCCACGCAGCGGCGGCCCCATCGGCACCGCCACCATGTCCTCGGGCACGAACTCGTGCAGGCGCACGCCCGCGTCGTAGCCCTCGGCGACGATATCGACCAGCCCATCATTTTCGGTCAGCTCCACCCGCACGTCGGGATGAGCGTGCAGGAAGCGCGCCAGCCGAGGCCGCAGCTGGGTCGCCACCGCCGCGCGGGTGGCGTTGATGCGCAGCAGGCCGGCCGGGGCGGCGCGGAAGTGGTTCATTTCTTCCAACGCGTCATGCACCTGCCCCAGCGCCGGCTGCAAGCGCTCCAGCAGGCGCTGCCCGGCCTCGGTCAGGGCCACGCTGCGCGTGGTGCGGTGGAACAGGCCCACGCCCAGTCGTTCTTCCAGCGCGCGGATCGCATAGCTCACCGCCGAGGTCGACAGCGCCAGCTCGGCGCCAGCGCGGCGGAAGCTGCGGTGGCGGGCAACCGCCGCGAACGCGGCCAGGTGGGAAAGGTTGTCAGTGGCCATGATTGTGCAGTTTCACTTGATGAATCATGCCGATATCCACGCTTCTTGCCATTGGGAACGCGGCGTATTGTAAAGCGCCTTTCGATAAACCCTGCCAAGGATTCCCCATGTCCCTCGCCCGTGGTTACGCCGCCCATTCCCATACTGCTCCGCTGGTCCCCTATGAGTTCGAACGCCGTGCGGTCGGTCCCGACGATGTGCGCATCGAGATCCTCTACAGCGGCATCTGCCACTCCGACCTGCACCAGGCCCGCGATGACTGGGGTGGCTCGATCTACCCGATGGTGCCGGGCCACGAGATCATCGGCCGCGTCACCGAGGTCGGCAGCAACGTCACCCGCTTCAAGGTCGGCGACCACGCCGGCGTGGGTTGCATGGTCGACTCCTGCCGCCACTGCGACGCCTGCCAGCACGACCTGGAGCAGTACTGCGCCGAGGGCGCGACCTGGACCTACAACGGCCGTGAACGCGAAAGCGGCGCACCGACCTACGGCGGCTATTCCGACCACGTGGTGGTAGAGCAGCGCTTCGTGGTGAAGGTCTCCGACACCCTCGACCTGAAGGCGGCCGCACCGCTGCTGTGCGCCGGCATTACCACGTGGTCGCCGCTGCGCCATTGGAAGGTCGGCCCGGGCCAGAAGGTCGGCGTGATCGGCCTCGGCGGCCTCGGCCACATGGGCGTGAAGTTCGCCAAGGCGCTCGGTGCGCACGTGGTGATGATCACCACCACCCCGGAAAAGGGCGCCGATGCCAAGCGCCTGGGCGCCGATGAGGTGCTGGTCTCGCGCGATGCGGCGCAGATGAAGGCGCACGCCGGCAGCTTCGACTTCCTGCTCAATACCATCCCGGTCAGCCATGACACCAATCCGTACATGGGCCTGCTCAAGCGCGAAGCCACCATGTGCCTGGTGGGCGTGCTGACCGAACTGGACCCGCCGTTGACCGGCGGCAGCGTGATCTTCGGCCGCAAGCACCTGACCGGCTCGGCGATCGGCGGCATGGCCGAAACCCAGGAAATGATGGACTTCTGTGCCGAGCACGGCATCGTCAGCGATGTGGAGATGATCGACATCAGGAACGTCAACGAAGCCTGGGAGCGCATGGCGAAGAACGATGTGCGCTACCGCTTCGTGATCGACATGGCGACGTTGAAGAACGCGGCCTGAGCCAAGGCAGATGTGGAAATGAAAAACCCCGGCAATGCCGGGGTTTTTCTTCTGGTAGTGCCGGCCGCTGGCCGGCAACCCCGCATGACGGTCAGTACGCGAACTCGCGGAACACCGGATCGACGTCACCATGCCAGCGGCCATGGAACAGCGCCAGCTTGCGCTCGGCCGGGGTCAGGCCGGATTCGACGATCTCCTGCAGTACGTCCAGGAACTTGCTCTCGTCCTGGCCATCGGCATTGCGCGCAGCACGGCGCTTGAGGCCTTCCACGGAAATCCTGACCGCTTCCCGGGCCAGGTCGCGCACCGTGCCGTTGCGGAACGGCAGGTTCATTGCATGCTTCGGCACGCCGTCACGCAGCGCATGGCGCTCGGCCAGGGTGAAGTCACGCACCAGGTCCCAGGCAGCGTCCAGTGCAGTGTCGTCGTACAGCAGGCCCACCCAGAACGCCGGCAGCGCACACAGGCGGCTCCACGGGCCACCATCGGCGCCGCGCATTTCCAGGTACTTCTTCAGGCGCACTTCCGGAAACGCGGTGGTCATGTGGTCCGACCAGTCGCGCAGTGTCGGCAACGCGCCCGGCAGCACCGGCAGCTTGCCCTGCATGAAGTGGCGGAAACTCTGCCCGCTGGCGTCGTGGTAGGTGCCGTCGCGATAGGAGAAGTACATCGGCACGTCGAGCAGGTAATCGACATAGCGCTCGTAGCCGAATCCATCCTCGAACACGAAGTCGAGCATGCCGGTGCGGTCGGCGTCGGTGTCGGTCCAGATGTGCGAGCGATAGCTCAGGTAGCCGTTCGGCTTGCCTTCGGTGAACGGCGAATCGGCGAACAGCGCGGTGGCGATCGGCTGCAGCGCCAGGGACACGCGGAACTTCTTCACCATGTCCGCTTCGGTGGCGTAGTCCAGGTTCACCTGCACCGTGCAGGTACGGGTCATCATGTCCAGGCCCAGCGAACCGACCTTGGGCATGTACGCGCGCATGATCTTGTAGCGGCCCTTCGGCATCCACGGCATTTCATCGCGCTTCCACTTCGGCTGGAAGCCCATGCCGAGGAAGCCCAGCTGCAGTTCGCCGGCCACCTGCGCCACTTCGTTGAGGTGGGTGCCGGTCTCCACGCAGGTCTGGTGGATGGTCTCCAGCGCCGCACCTGACAGCTCCAGCTGGCCGGCCGGTTCCAGCGTCACCGAGGCCCCATCGCGCAGCAGGGCGATGGTGCAGCCATTCTCCTGTACCGGCTCCCAGCCGAAGCGGACCAGACCGTTGAGCAGTGCTTCGATGCCGCGCTCCCCCTCGAAGGTCGGCGGGCGCAGGTCATCCAGGCGGAACCCGAACTTCTCGTGCTCGGTGCCGATGCGCCACTGCGCGCGGGGCTTCTCGCCGGAGGCGATCACCTCCACCAGCTGCGAGCGGTCGGTAATGGGGGTATCGGCGACGTGGCTGGGGCTCGACAAGGGGAAGGCTCGCTGGACGGTGGCGGGGGATGTGGGGCTCGCGGCCTTCCATCGCAAGGGCGCACTATAGCGTGGCACCTCGTTGCGTCATGCGACGGTGACGGGTTTCAGCATCCTACCGACGCCCTCTTGACCCTCGTACACTCAACGTCATGAGCCGCCATTCACGACACCCCGAACTGCACCGCTCCGAGCGCGTCGGCTGGCTGCGTGCCGCCGTGCTGGGCGCCAATGATGGCATCGTCTCGGTGGCCGGCCTGGTGGTCGGCGTGGCCGCCGGCGGCGCCTCCGCTACCACCATCCTCGCCACCGGCGTGGCCGGCACCGTGGCCGGCGCGATGTCGATGGCCGCCGGCGAGTACGTCTCGGTACAGACCCAGGCCGACACCGAGGACGCAGACCTGGCAATGGAAAGGCGCGAGCTGCGCGAAAATCCGCACAGCGAGCTGGAGGAGCTGGCTTCGATCTACCGCCACCGCGGCCTGGAGCCTGCGCTGGCACGGCAGGTGGCCGAACAGCTCACCGCCCATGATGCGCTGGGTGCCCACGCCCGCGACGAACTGGGCATCACCGATACCCTGCGCGCCCGCCCGCTGCAGGCAGCGCTGGCCTCGGCCGGTGCGTTCACCTGCGGCGCGGTGCTGCCTGTGCTGACCGCCCTGCTCGCACCGGTCGACAGGGTCGCACTGATGACCACGGCCAGTACCCTGCTCGGCCTGTGCCTGACCGGCGCAGTGGCGGCCAGGGCCGGCGGCGCACCGCCGGTTCGCGGCGCGATCCGGGTGATGTTCTGGGGCGCATTGGCGATGGCCGCGGCGGCCGGCGTCGGTCGCCTGTTCGGTGCCCACGTGTCATGACCGCCATGCTGCCACCGGCCACCGCACTGCTGGCCGAGATGGCCAGCCTGGCCGGCTGCGCACGCGCCGAAGGTTATGCGTGCATCACCGCTCGGCGCGAACATGGCGCCAGCTCGGTGGAGATTCCACAACCGCAGTTCGCGATCCTGCTGGAAGGCCGCAAGCAGGTGCGTACCGCGCACCAGTCGCTGGAGTTCATCCCCGGCGACATCCTGCTGCTGACCCAGCGCTGCCGCATCGATGTGGTCAACACCCCCGACCCACGCAGTGGCCGCTACCTCAGCGCCATCGTGCCGCTGTGTGCCGAAGTGCTGGCGGCCGCACGTACGCTGTGGAGCGGGGAGCTTCCCGCCGCCGGTCATGCGATGGCGCGACTGCCGTTGATCGATCATGGCGTGGTGCTGCGCCAGTGGCGGCAATCACTGCAGGACGGCCGTTACAGCGAAGCGCGGCTGGCCCTGGCCTCGTTGGTACTGACCCTGTGCCGGCAGGGCCACGGCAACCTGCTGCTGCCGCAGGCGCCGAGCCTGGGCGAACAGATCCGCGACCGCATCGCCGCCGAACCGGCTCGCGACTGGCAATCGCGTGATGTGGAAGCGCTGTTCGCGCTGAGCGGCGCGACCCTGCGCCGTCGGCTCGCCGCCGAGGACACCAGCCTGCGCCAGCTGCTCACCGAGGCCCGGCTGGCGCATGGCATGCAGTTGCTCTACACCACCGACCTGCCGCTGAAGACCGTGGCCGCACGCGCGGGCTACCGGTCTGCGGCCAGTTTCAGCAAGCGCTTCGCCGAGCAGTACGGGCTGGCTCCCACAGACATTTGAGGGGGTTCGGCAGGGCTTGCAGCCCTGCACCTGCAGACGCGACGGCAACAGCCGAAGCAACAGCAACAGCGTGCATTCCGTGAGGTGGCGGGACGGTGTCGGAGTGCGGGGACGCCGCAAGTACGTCCCTGTAGGCTTGGCAGCCGCATCCATGCGGCTGACACCCCGCACTCCGACACCGCCCCACCTCTGACAGATCGTCGCGGCTGTTGGTAGGTGTCGACCTTGGTCGACACATCTGTCAGACATCGAAATCGATCTGACCCCAAGAGAATTTCCAACAGATCACGGAAAACTGTCGAAGGCGGGGTGGGTCCGGTTGCGGGAGTGTCCGCGGCATGGATGCCGCGGCCAAGCCCCCATGGTGAAGTGACCCCCGAGACTTGGACGGTGGGGTCAGGCGGCTGCTTGGGCCTGTTCCCGGTACTTTACCGGGCTTAGCCCCTTCAATTTCAATCTGATTCGCTCTTGGTTGTAGTACTTGATGTACTCCACCAGCCCGGCCTCCAGGCTTTCGATGCTGTCAAAGCTGTTCAGGTAGAAGAACTCCGACTTCAGCGTCCCGAAGAAGCTTTCCATTGCCGCATTGTCCAAGCAGTTGCCACGTCGGGACATGCTTTGCTTCAACGAGTGCTTTTCCAGCATGTGCCGGTAGTTCTCATGCTGGTACTGCCAGCCCTGGTCGGAGTGGATCATTGGCCGCTCATCCGGCGAAAGCTTCTTGATGGCCTCCTCCAGCATCTGACCTACCAGATCGAACACAGGCTGGCGCTTGATCTGATAAGCCACGATTTCACCGTTGTAGAGGTCCATGATCGGCGACAGGTACAGCTTCATGCCTTGCACCTTGAACTCGGTGACGTCAGTCACCCACTTCTGGTTGGGCCGCTCGGCATGGAACTGGCGATTGAGGTCATTGCCAACCACAACATTGGCGGCCCCTTTGAAGGACCGGTAGCGCTTCACGCGTACCCGTGATTTCAGGCCCATCTCCCCCATCAGGCGCTGTACCCGCTTGTGATTGGTCCGATGGCCCTGATTGGCCAGTTCCAGCGTCACCGTGCGATACCCATAGCGCCCTTGGCTTTGATCGTAGATTGCCCGGATGCGCTCGCACAGGGCTGCCTCATCCTGATCCGGATGGGCCAGGACATGGTTCTGGTAATAGAACGTACTGCGTGACAGCTCTGCCGCTTCGAGCAGAAGCGACAGCGGATGAACCTGCCTCAATCCTTGGATGGCTTGCGCTTTGCGTCCTGCGCCGCCTGCTCTTCCCGGATCAAGGCATCGAGTTTTTTTAGGTAGTCGGTCTCCGCACGCAGATAGGCAACTTCCTTGAGCAGCTCATCGCGGCTCATTTCCTCAGGTGGCTTGGACGAACGGGTCTTTTTCATCGGCTTTCGGGGCGGCGGCGGAGGTGGTGCCAGCGCTTGGGCACCGCCTTGAGCATACAGGCGACGCCACCGACCCACCGCGCCGGCATCGCCAATTTGAAAGTAAGTGGTGGCCTCCCGCCCGGACATGCCGTCCTGGCCCATCTTCTTCAGGACAGCCAGCTTGAATGCGAGGTCATAGGACTGGGACTGGCGATGAAATCCCCGCCAACCATGCAGCCGATAGGTCGCCACCCAGCGCCTGACCGTGGAGAACTCCAGGCCGTAGCGACGAGCAACGGCTTTGACCGATGTGGAGGTCTTGCAGGCCTGTTTGGCGACCTGCAGTTTGAAACGCGCGTCGTATCTGTTCATGTATCCCTCGGGGTCGGATCTGATGTCCAACTCCCGGGGGTCACTTCATGGACGGGTTTACGGCGTCTCCCGCAACCGGACCCACCCCGCCATCCCACGGATAGCCCGCTGTTGCTGTTGCTGTTGCTGTTGCTTCGGCCGTTGCTCTGGCTCGTAGCGGGTGCAGGGCGCAGCCCTGCAGACAACACCCCCTTCCCTGAGCATTCCACGCAGTGGTTTGAGCGCCGTGCGCACGCCAGTCACGGCACGCTAGGCCAACGGAACCCCCGTCATCCACCGAGAACCCTCATGACCCTGCGCCACCTTCCCCTGCGCTCCGCCCTGCTGCTGGCCCTGTCCGCCCTGCCACTGGCCGCGCTGGCCGAAGCCACCTCGCCCGCGCCCACCCAGCAGGTGCCCGGCGTCTACCACCAGCGCGTCGGTGCGCTGCAGGTCACCGCCCTGTTCGACGGCGTGGTCGCGCTGGGCCGGCAGGAAGTGGTCGACGTGCCGCCGACACTGGTCAGCCGCCTGTTGGAAGGCCGCTACGTGCCCGAAGACAAGAAGGGCCTGCAGACCGCGATCAACGCCTTCCTCGTGCGCCAGGGCAACCACCTGACCCTGGTCGATACCGGCACCGCGCAGTGCTTCGGCCCCGGCCTGGGCCAGGTGCTGGGCAACCTGCGCGCCTCCGGCGTGGACCCGGCCGAGGTGGACGAGGTGCTGCTGACCCACGCCCATCCGGACCACCTGTGCGGGGTGCTCGATGCGCAGGGCAAGCCGGCCTACCCGAATGCCACCGTGTGGCTGTCCAGGGCCGATGCCGACTACTGGCTCAACCCGGCCAGCGAGGCTTCTGCGCCGAAGGGTGTGCGCTTCGCCTTCCCGCTGGCACGCAACGCGGTGGCGCCGTACCAGGCCAGTGGCCACCTGCGCACGTTCAACCCCGGCGATGCCCTGCCCGGCGGCGCGGTGGCAATGGACACCCATGGCCACACCCCCGGCCACGTCTCCTACCGGTTCGACAGCCAGGGCCAGTCACTGCTGGTGTGGGGCGACGTGCTGCACTTCCATGCGGTGCAGTTCGCGCACCCGGAGGCCGCGTTCGAGGCCGATTCGGACCGCAAGGCGGCCATCGCCAGCCGTCGCGGGCTGCTGCAGCAGGCCACCGCCAACGGCTGGTGGGTGGCCGGTGCGCACCTGCCGTTCCCCGGCCTGGGCCACGTCCGCAGTGAAGGCCAGGCCTATGCGTGGGTCCCGGCGGAGTATTCGCCGTTGAAATGACCTCGTGTAGCGCCGAGCCCATGCTCGGCTACCACGCGCAGCGTGCCGGGATTCCGCAGCCGAGCGTAGGCTCGGCTCTACAGGAAGGCAGGGAAGGCCTTATTCCAGCCCCAGCCAGCCGCCGATCACGGCGCGCGCTTCGTCCACGCCGGTACGGTCTTCGCCGGAGAACACCTGCACGCTGACGCTGTCACCGTAAGCCGATTGCAGCTCCTTGCGCACCTTCTGCAGGGACTGCATCTGCTGGCTGCGGCTGAGCTTGTCGGCCTTGGTCAGCAGGGCGTGCGCCGGCAGGCCGCGCTGCACGGCATAGGACAGCATCTGCCGGTCGTAGTCCTTCAGCGGATGACGGATGTCCATCACCACCACCAGCCCCTTCAGGGCCTCGCGGGTGCGGAAGTACTTGTCGATGAAGGCCTGCCAGTGCGCCTGCAGGTCCAGCGGCACCTTGGCGTAGCCGTAACCGGGCAGGTCGACCAGATGCGACTCCGGGGTGACCTGGAAGAACACCAGCTGCTGGGTACGGCCGGGGGTCTTGGAGACACGCGCCAGGGCGTTCTGGCGGGTCAGCGCGTTGAGCGCACTGGACTTGCCGGCGTTGGAGCGGCCGGCGAAGGCCACTTCGGCCCCTTCGTCGGGCGGCAGCTGCCGCACGTTATGGGCCGAAAGGTGGTAACGGGCGCGTTCGATGAGCAATGACATGTGCCTAGGATCGCATGTTGCGGCGCCGCGCGCCCGTGCCGGCGGCCTTTGCGGGCATTTTGCTGCACTGCTGCGTTGACCGTGCGCGGAAACGGCGTTGATAATCCGAACGATGCCGGCGGCCACCGCCCGGCCCGGTCCATACGGAGCTTCAGCATGCGCCACGCTCGCGTTCTTGCCGTATCCGCCCTTGCCACTGCTGTAGTCGTTGCCGCTGCTGCGTTCGCGCAGACCACGTTGACCCCGCTGCCCGACAATGGGCCGATCAACACCGCCTCGCTGGAGGTGGATTTCAGCAAGACCCACTGGGGCGATGCCAAGGCCGGCCAGGCCAAGGCCTCGGCCTGCGCGGCCTGTCATGGCGTCGACGGCAATTCCACGGTGGACATGTATCCGTCCATTGCCGGCCAGAGCGAGCGCTACGTGGCCCAGCAGATGGCCCTGATCGCCAATGGCCAGCGCAGTTCCGGCGCGGCAGTGGCGATGGTGCCGTTCGTGCAGAACCTCACCCCGCAGGACATGCGTGATATCGGCGCCTACTTCGCCACGCAGAAAGCCAACGCCGGCATCGCCGATGACACGGCGGTGACCGAGGGCCCGTACAAAGGCATGAAGTTCTACGAGATCGGCCAGCAGCTGTACCGCGGCGGCGATGCCAAGCGTGGCCTGCCGGCCTGCATGGCCTGCCATGGCCCCAGCGGTGCCGGCAATCCCGGTCCGGCCTATCCGCACCTCGGTGGGCAGCACGCCAGCTATGTCGCGCGCCGCCTGCAGGAGTACCAGGCCGGCCAGACCAACGAGACCGACAAGGCGCACTTCCAGATCATGGCCACGGTCGCGCAGAAGCTCAGCGAGCAGGAGGTGCAGGCGCTGTCGAGCTACCTGCAGGGCCTGCACAACAAGGCCGACGATGTGGCCGCCGCGGCCACGCCAACACAACCGGCTGCCGCCCCCTGACCACCACTGGTCGGCCCGGGCCGCGACGACGGCCCACGGCTGCGGTATGTTTCCTTCACGCCGGCGGCTGCGCCGGCGTTGCTTTTTTCAACGGAGATGCGTGTCGATGAGGTTGATTTCCCGCCTGCTGTTGTCCGTGCTGGTGCTGCTGCCGCTGGCAGCCTGCGCCGCCACCCCCGCCAATGCCCCGCTGGTCGAGGGCAAAGACTACGAGCGCATCGCCCAGCCGGGCCCGTTCCAGCCGCTGGCCGGCAAGATCGAGGTAGTCGAAGTCTTCGGCTACACCTGCCCGCACTGCGCCCATTTCGAACCGCAGCTGGAAGCCTGGGCGGCCAAGCTGCCGGCCGACGTGCGCTTCACCCCGGTCCCGGCGGCCTTCGGCGGTGCCTGGGATGCCTGGGCCCTGGCCTACTACGCCGCCGATGAAGTCGGCGTGGCCAAGCGCAGCCATGCCGCCGTGTTCAAGGCCCTGCACGAGCAGGGGTCGCTGCCGATGCAGAACGTCTCGGCCGATGAGCTCGCCACCTTCTACAAGGCCTACGGCGTGACCCCGGACCGCTACATCCAGGCCCTGCGCGGCGATGCCGTGCAGAAGAAGGTCGACGCCGCGCGCGCGTTCGCCCAGCGCACCAAGATCCCGGGCACACCGGCCCTGATCATCAACGGCCAATACCTGGTGCGCGGCGAGAGCTTCGACGACCAGCTGCGCATTGCCTCGGCGCTGATCGCGCAGGCGCGCGCCGCCCGCGGCCGCTGAACCAACACCCACCACCGACACGGCGTTGTCGCCGCCGCATGTCATCATTTCCCCTTGGCCGGCGCTTGCCGCCGGCCCCACCTTTCCAGATGCTGGAGACGTTTCCATGAAGATCCGTTACGCCCTCGCCCTCGCAGCGCTGCTGCCGATCCTGGCCGCCTGCAAGGCCGACGACGGCAGCACCAACACCACCGCGGCCCCGGCCGAACCGGCAGCCACCCCGGCAGCCACCACCGAACCGGCTGCTGCGCCGGCAGCGGGCAGCGAAGGCGCCGCGCCGGCTGCCGCTGAAGGCGAGAAGGCCCCGGCCGAAGCGGCGCCGGCCGCCGCACCGGCCCCGACCACCGCCGCACTGACCGGCCCGGCTCCGGTGGAAGGTGCCGACTACCAGGTGATCCCGAACGGCCAGCCGTTCCAGCCGGCCGCCGGCAAGATCGAAGTGACCGAGATCTTCGGCTACGTCTGCCCGGCCTGCGCCGCGTTCCAGCCGCTGGTCGGCCCATGGAAGGCCGGCCTGCCCAGCGACGTGAACTTCGTCTACGTGCCGGCCATGTTCGGCGGCACCTGGGATGACTACGCCCGTGCCTTCTACGCCGCGCAGACCCTGGGCGTGCAGGAGAAGACCCACGAAGCGCTGTACGCCGCCATCCACTCGCAGAAGACCCTGAAGGGCGAGCGCGGCCGTGACTCGGTAGAAGACATCGCCAAGTTCTACGCCGCCTACGGCGTTGATCCGAAGCAGTTCGCGGCCACCATGGGCAGCTTCGCGGTGAATGCCAAGACCAACTCGGCCAAGCAGTTCGCCCAGCGCAGCCAGATCAGCGGCACCCCGTCGATCATCGTCAACGGCAAGTACCTGGTGAAGGGCAAGAGCTTCCCGGACATGCTGCGCATCGCCGACCACCTGATCGCCCGCGAACGCGGTGCGGCCCAGGCTCACTGATCCAAGAGAAGCATTTCCCGGCCGTGAATTCACCCCGTACACGGACCCTGCGCTTGCTGACGGCCAACATCCAGGCCGGCTCAAGTACCCGCCGTTACAGCGACTATGTGACCCGCAGCTGGTCACATGCGTTGCCGGCGGGTCGCAAGCGCAGCAGCCTGGACGCGATCGCCACCCTGGCGCGCGAACATGACATCGTCGGCCTGCAGGAGGCCGACCCGGGCAGCCTGCGCTCGGGCTTCACCAACCAGACCCATTACCTGGCCCAGCGCGCCGGCTTCAACTACTGGAGCCACCAGCCGAACCGGCGCATGGGCGGGGTCGCGTCCAGCGCCAATGGCCTGCTGAGCAAGCTCGAACCGGTGGAAGTGCAGGACCACGCCCTGCCCGGCCGCATCGGCGGGCGCGGCGTGCTGCTGGCCAAGTTCGGCGACGGTACCGACGGCCTGGCGGTGGCGGTGGCGCATCTGTCATTGGGCGCGGGATCGCGGATGTCGCAGCTGGGCTTCATCGCCGAGCTGCTGTCCGACCACCCCAACGCGGTGCTGATGGGCGACTTCAACTGCCTGGCAGAACGCCCGGAAATGCAGGTGCTGTACCAGAAGACCCGGCTGCAGCCGCCCGGCTGCATCGTGCCGACCTTCCCCAGCTGGCGCCCCGACCGCGCCATCGACCACATCCTGGTCAGCAGTGGCCTGCAGACCCGCACCGTGGAAGCCATACCGGCCGCGTTTTCCGATCACCTCGCCCTGGCGATGCAGATCGACGTCCCGGCCGACGCCCTGCGCTGAACGCTCCCGGTAGGTGCCAACCTTGGTTGGCACGCCGCTCTGGTGGGTGCGGACCGTAGGTCCGCACGCTCTCCGGCGCTACCCTGCCTGCACCACCGGCACCTTCAATCGCCGCGCCGTCATCGTGCTGCCCACCGAGGCCAGCACCGTGCAACCGATCGCCAGCCACTGCAATCCATGCAGGTGCTCGTGCAGCAGCAGCATCGCCCACAGCGCGGCCACCGCCGGCTCCATGCTGATCAGGATGCCGAAGGTTTCCTTTGGCAGGCGCTTGAGCGCCATCATCTCCAGCGACATCGGGATCGCACTGGACACCAGCGCCACCAGCAGGCCGGCCGCCAGGATCTTCGGATCGAGCAGCGCGGCACCGGCATGCGCCACGCCCACCGGCACCACCACCAGCGAAGCCGCCAGCAGCCCCAGCGACACCGAATGCCCAGCGTGCAGGTGGCCGGCACGCTTGCCGAACACGATGTACAGGCCCCAGCACGCCGCTGCGCCCATCGCATACAGCACGCCTGCCGGATCCAGTGCCGGCCCGCCGCCGATCGGCAGCAGCAGCAACAGCCCCACCGCCGCGCACCCCACCCAGACGAAATCGATGGGGCGTCGTGATGACAGCATCGCTACCGTCAGCGGCCCGGTAAATTCGATGGCCACCGCAATGCCGAAGGGAATCGTGCGCAGGGCCATGTAGAACAGCAGGTTCATCAGGCCCAGGGTGAGCCCGTAGCGCAGGAGGGTGATGGCATCCACGCGGCGGGTCTTCCAGCGCCAAGGCCGCCAGAACAGCAGCAGCAACAGCGCCGAGAAGCCCACGCGCAGCGCACTGGTGTCCTGTGCGCCGATCAGCGGGAACAGGTGTTTGGCGTAGGAGGTGCCGATGGCCAACGAGGTGACCGAGCCGAGCACCGCCAGCGCCGGCAACATCGGCGCAAGTCGTGAGGTCTGCATGGGCAAAGTCTATTGCGCCGGCGCCGAGCACTTGGCTCAATTGACAGCCTGTTCGTGCAACTTCTGCTCGCCATGGCCACCGCCCCCGTGCTCGACAGCTTCGACCGCGCCATCCTCGACCTGCTGCAGCGGGACAACACCCTGCCGCAGCGCGAGATCGCCGAGGCCGTGCACCTGTCCACCCCGGCCGTGCAGCGACGCATCAAGCGGCTGCAGGACAGCGGCGTGATCGCGGCCAATGTGGCGGTGATCGATGCCGCAAAGATCGGCCGGCCGCTGACCATCATCGTCGAGGTGCGCGTGGTCAGCGAGCTGCGTGAACGCGTGGCGCCGTTCAAGCGCCGCGTGCAGGACGACCCGGCCGTGCAGCAGTGCTACTCGATCACCGGCGATGGCGATTTCCTGCTGCTGCTTTCGGCCGCGTCGATGGAGGAGTACGAAGCGATCACCGAGCGCCTGTTCGGTGGCGATGACAACATCGAGCGCTTCCGCACCTCGGTGGCACTGGGAACGTTGAAGCGCAGTTTCGAAGTGCCGCTGGCCCCGGTTCTGTAGCGCTGAGCCATGCTCGACTGCGCTTTGACCACAAAGTAACAGCCGCCGAGCATGGCTCGGCGCTACAGTCGGAGACCATGAACACACCGCCCTCCCCCGCCCGTCGCCTGCGCCGCTGGCTGCTGCGCGGCCTGTGGCTGGTCATCGCGATCGTTGCCGCGATGGCGCTGTGGAACAGCCCATGGGCTGCTGCACCGAAACTGCTGTGGACACTGTCGCGGATGCCTCCGGCCACCGAGCTTCCGGTGCCGGTGGAAGGCGTGCGGCCCCGCCAGATCGCCGATACCTTCGGCGCCCCACGCGGCCGTGACCGCTCCCACGCCGGCATCGACATCTTCGCCAGGCGCGGCACCCCGGTGCGCAGTGCCACCGCCGGCGTCGTCGTGGATGTCAGCGACCGCGGCCTCGGTGGCCGCCAGGTGTGGGTGATCGGGCCCGGGCGCGAGCGCTACTACTACGCCCATCTGGACGACTGGGCCGAGGGCCTGGCGCGCGGCCAGGTGGTCCAGGCCGGCGACCTTCTCGGCCACGTCGGCGACAGCGGCAACGCCAAGGGTACGCCGCCGCACCTGCACTGGGGCATCTACGGCGCCGACGGCGCCCGCGATCCACTGCCGCTGCTGCGCTGAACGCCGTGTGCTGCGTCGAGTCCTGCGCGAGCGCCTTCCGCGTTCATCATTTGTAAATAGGAATAGTTCGTATTACCATTTCTTTCGTTTCCGGTGGTGCCAGGACGGCCTGCCCGCCCGTTTCCCACCCGTAGCGCCTCGCCTTCTGGATGCTGGCCGAGCGCGCGTGCTCGTCCAGGACCCCCATGAACCGTTCCGCTTTCCGTATCCCGCAGCCGCAACGGCTGTCCGTTGCCGTGCTCGCTGCACTCTGCGCCGTGGCCCCGGCCGCCTTCGCCGACACCGCCGCCGACCCGACCACGCTCGACAAAGTGGTGGTCAAGGGCGAACGCGCCGAAGGCTATTCGGTGCGCCGCACCTCGGCCGGTACCCGCTTCGACCTGGCGCCGCGCGAGATCCCGCAGTCGCTCAGCATCATCAGCCACCAGCGCATCGAAGATCAGAACCTGGACGACATCATCGACGTGCTGGCCAACACCACCGGCGTCAGCAGCACCCAGTCCGACAGCGAGCGCACCGAGTTCTATTCGCGTGGCTTCTACATCGACAGCTACCAGTTCGATGGCCTGCCGACGCAGATGGTGCAGAACTGGAGCTACGGCGATTCCGGCCTGGACCTGGCGCTGTATGACCGCGTGGAAGTGGTGCGTGGCGCCACCGGCCTGCTGACCGGTGCCGGCAACCCGTCGGCGTCGGTGAACCTGGTGCGCAAGCACGCCGACAGCGCCGAACTGACCGGCAGCGTCTCGGTGAACGTCGGCAGCTGGGGCCGCACCCGCAGCACCGTGGACGTGACCACCCCGCTGAACAAGAGCGGTTCGGTGCGCGCCCGCGTGATCGGCAGCTACCTAGACACCGACGCGCAGATGGATCGCTACAACCAGCACAAGACGCTGGGCTACGCCGTCATCGACGCCGACCTGACCCCGGACACCCAGCTGAGCGTGGGCTACGACTACCAGCAGAAGCGCGCCAACGGCGCCACCTGGGGTGGTTTCCCGATGCTGTTCTCCGATGGAACCAGCACCGGCTACGACGAATCGTTCAATCCGAACCCGAGCTGGACCTACTGGGACACCACCAGCAAGCGCGCGTTCGCCACGTTGGAACACGCCTTCAACGATGACTGGAAAGTCCGCATCGGCGCCACCCACGACGAAACCAGGGCCGACGACAAGCTGTTCTACCCGGCCTACAACGACTGGGTCACCGGCGCTTCGTTCTTCGACAAGAACACCGGTGCCGGCATTTCGCCGTCGGCCGGCTTCTACAACACCGAACGCAAGGTCAATGCGGTGGACGGCTACTTCAGTGGCGCGTTCGAGCTGTTTGGCCTGAAGCACGAAGTGATGGGCGGCCTGAGCTACAACAAGCGCGAGTACGCCAACTACGGCGACTACCAGATCGGCGGCGCCGGCCTCGCCTGGGACCCCTTCTCCAGCTACCTGAACTGGAACGGCAACATCAGCGAACCGAACTGGAATCCGCTGGCCCTGGCCAGCGAAGGCACCATCACCCAGAAGGCCGCCTATGCTGCAGCACGCCTGTCGCTGGCTGATCCGCTGAAGTTGATCGTGGGCGCGCGCTACACCGACTGGAAGAGCGAAGGCGAAGGCGCCGACCGTTCGCACAAAGTCACCACCCCGTATGCGGGCCTGGTGTTCGACATCAACGACACCTACTCCACCTATGCCTCGTACACCGAGATCTTCCAGCCGCAGATGCTGAAGGACCGCAACGGCAGCTACCTGGACCCGGTGGACGGCAAGAGCTACGAAGTGGGCGTGAAGGGTGCCTGGTTCGACAACCGACTGAATGCCTCGGTGGCGGTGTTCCGCATCGAGCAGGACAACGTCGGCCAGTCCACCGGCGAGCCGGTCATCGGCGGCACCGGCGGCGAAACGGCCTACGTGGCCGCGCGTGGCACCGTCAGCCGTGGCTTCGAGTTCGAACTGAACGGCGAACTGGCACCCGGCTGGAACGCGACCTTCGGTGCTTCGCGCTACGTGGCCAAGGACATCAACGGCGCCGACATCAACACCAATCTGCCGCAGACCGCGCTGAAACTGTTCACCAGCTACACCCCGCAGTCGCTGCAGGCACTGACCGTCGGCGGCGGCGCCAACTGGCAGAACCGCATCTACTACGCGGTGCCGGCTTACGGCCGCATCGAACAGAGCGGCTACGCCCTGGTCAGCGCCTTCGTGCGTTACCGCCTGTCGCCGGAATGGAGCGTGCAGGCCAACCTGAACAATCTGCTGGACAAGAAGTACTTCTCGCAGATCAACGGCTACGGTGCGTACGGCGATGGCCGCAATGGCTCGCTGACGTTCACCTGGGCGTTCTGATCAGACGCGGGGTACGACCGCCCCGCACCTGTAGAGCCGAGCCCATGCTCGGCTCAGAGAATCAGCCGAGTGCGGGCTCGGCGCTACATCCGCAAGGCAGCGCCGGAACTGACCGGCGCTGCCCCTCTCACATCAGAACCGCAGGTCCGCGCGCAGGTACCAGTAACGGCCACGCGGGATGTCGTAGGTCGAGGCGTCATACCCGTTCAACGAGCACGACAGGCAGATCGGCGGATCCTTGTCGAACACATTGTTCAGGCCCGCGGTCAGCTGCAGCCCCTTCATCCAGTCGATCTTGTAGCCCACCTGCATGTCGTGGAAGGTGGTGGCCGAGAGCGTGTTGGTGCCGTCGGCCTGGTTGCTGCACACCGGGAATGCCACGGCATCGCCGCAGTTCTCGGTCAGCTCGGAGATGTGCCGCACCGTCCAGTTCGCACTCCAGCGGTCCATCGTCCAGGCGATGCTGGCGTTGCTGGTCCACTCCGGAATGGAGCTGTCGGCCACTTCCACGCCCGGCTTCTGCGGCTGCTTCTGCCCGGCCGCGCCGGTGGCTTCGTAACGACCGACGAACGTGTTCTTCCACGCCAGCTTGAACTGGCCGAAGGAGGTCTGCGGCAACGTCCAGAACAGGTCCACGTCCCAGCCGTCGGTCTTGATCGAGCCCAGATTGGTCAGGCGGTTGTTGAAGCTGCTGACCGCACCGGTGCTGGCGCGGGTGATGCCATCGCAGTACAGCGGGTCGAGCGTGTCCACGCACAGGTCCAGCTGGGTCTGCGCGTTGATGGCCTGGATCGCACCATCGATGGCGTGGCGGTAGAAGGTCACCTCCACATCGAAGCGCTCCGACCACGACGCGTTGTTGCCGAACCACGGGCTCCACACGAAGCCGGTGCTGAAGCTGCGCGAGCGCTCCGGTTCCAGATCACGATTGCCGCCGGTGGTCACCGAGATCTGCGAGTTGGCCTGCTGGAAGCCGGCCGGCACGCCCAGCGCGGCACAATTGGCGGCACTGCCACGTGGCGGCGTACCGCCCAGGCCCACCGAGCACGGATCGAACAGCTGCAGGTCGGCACGTGCGGCCGAGCCGTACAGTTCGCCGATGGACGGTGCGCGGAAACCCTCGGCGTACGTGGTGCGCAGCACGAAGTCATCGGTCACCTGCCAGCGCAGGCCGTACTTGGGCGTGAACTCGCCACCGAAAGTGGAGTAGTCCGAATAGCGGCCGGCCAGGCTCAGGTCCAGCTTCTTGCCGAACGAGGAGTCGGCGAAGATCGGCACGCTCAACTCCAGGTAGGCCTCGTTGACGTCGTAGGAACCGGAGGTCGGCTGCGACGGCACGCCGTTGTAGTGGCCGATCACCGTCAGCGGATCCGGCTGGTACCAGCCCTCGTACTTGCGGTACTCGAAACCGGTGGCGAAGGACACCGGGCCGGCCGGCAGCGAGAACAGCTCGCTGGACAGGTTGGCGGTGAACAGGCTCAGCTCGTTCTGGCTGCGGTCGCGCACCACCGGCTGGATCCACTTCAGCATGTCCGGGGTGATCGAACCGACGCCACCGAAGATGTTCAACGGCACGCAGCCCGGGGTAGCCGCGCACACCGCCGGGTCACCCAGCGCCATGTTGACGTTGTAGATGTTGTAGCTGCCGTAGTTGGTCTGTTCGGCCTTGTTCTTGCTGTACATGCCGTTGACGTCCCAATACCAGCTACGGTCGGCCGCCTGGAAGTTGCCGACCAGGCCGGTGGCCACGTAGGTCGTGTTGACCTCCTGCTTGAACACGCGCGCACCGCCTTCCACCGGGCGACGGCCGATCAGGCTCATGTTGCCCGAGGACACCAGGTCGAAGCCGAACGGGTTGTACGGGTTCAGGCGCGAGACCACGATGTTGTCGGCCAACGGATTGCCGGTGGCGCCATCGGGACCAAAGAACAGCGGCTCGGGGCCGGCCTGGTTGGTCGACTCGCGGCGGTTGCCCAGTGCCTTGATGTACCACTGCACGTTGTCAGTGATGTCGAAGCGGAACTGGCCGAACAGGCCCTTGCGCTCGGACGGCGTGAGCACCATGTTGTATTCGGCGAAGTTGAAGCGGTCGGCGCTGGTGAAGCAGTGGTAGTCATCGCTGCGGTTGCAGCCGGCGCTGCCGTCGTAACGCGGGTTGGGCACGCCGCTGTTGGGCACGATGTCCTGCTCGGCACCGGTGTTGGGGTCGACGAAGGCGAAGCGGCCCTGTGGAATGCCGCCGCTGCCGAAGGCCAGGCCGGTGCCCGGAATCGGGAAACGTGACTGCTCGCGATCCTTGGCGAATACCGGGTCCTGCTTGGTCCAGCTGGCGCCCAGGAACAGGCTGAAGCGATCACCGCTCTTGCCCCACGCCAGATCCACGCCCTTCTGGGTGCCGTCACCCTTGCTGTACTCACCATAGTTCAGCGTCACCTGCCCGCCATCGAAGTCGCGGCGGGTGATGATGTTGACCACGCCGGCGATGGCATCGGAGCCGTACAGCGACGACGCGCCGTCTTCCAGCACCTCGATGCGTTCGACGATGGCCAGCGGAATGGTGTTGAGGTCGGTGGCCGCACCGACGCCCGATGCGGACGACTCATTGACCCAGCGGATGCCGTCAACCAGCACCAGCACGCGCTTGGCACCCAGGTGGCGCAGATCGACCTGCGCCGAGCCGGCACCCACGCCACTGCCATCGGGCGGGAAACCGAAGTTGCCGGACGAGTTGAACTTGGCGTTGAGCGCAGAGCCGGATCCGGTGAGCTGCTGCAGCACTTCGCCGATCGAGGTCAGGCCGGTGCGTTCGATGTCGCCACGGGTCAGGGTCTGGATCGGCACCTGGCCTTCGACTTCAGCGCGCTTGATGCGGGTACCGGTGACTTCCACCGCGTCGAGGTTGGTGGTGGATTGTGCAGCGGCACCCAACGGGGCCAGGGCCATCACGCACAGCGTGACGGCAACCGCCAACGGGCGGTGGTGCAGGTGATTCATTCGCTCTCTCTCCAAAGGAATGTCGGGACATGGACTGCCGTGCTCCCCCTGCATGGCGGCAGCGTCTCCTTTGTAAACAAGCGGTAAAAATCACGGCGTGACGATCGACACTCTTTCACGCGGAATTGACGCAATTGCATGACATTTGCGTCAGATGAGTGCCGTTTAGAACCGGACGATAATGTTCCGCCGCTTCGCTTTTGATGCTGGCCGCGACAGCGCGCGCCGGAAACTGCCGCGCGCATGAAAGTGCCTTTGCCGAACCATTTCAGGAATAGTCTGAAATTCCTTCATTCAGAAGGCCCGCTTGATCGACCCGGTGCAGACTCGCACCTCCAGCCATTCGCGGGAGGATCGATCATGAAAGCACTAACTGCCGTGCCGAGCGTCATGATGGTGATCACGCTGCTTCTTCCTCTGGCAGGCGAATCGAGGGCAGGCGGCGTGATCGAGTGCAACAACTGCCTCTCTCCCAGCGATGCGGCCTCGGCCTCAGGAGAGGGGTTGACGGTTGTGGTGGATTTCGAGAGAGCCGAGTTGACCGCTTTCGACGTTGAACATGACCCTGAGACCAGAAGGTGGCGAGCACATCCGACCCCGGTTCCGGCGCAGATTGAAATGGCTTTTCTGCGGATCCTGGATGCGACGCTGTCAGCAGGGCAAGCGCCGCTCATGCTGCAATCACCGCATGAGCGGCAGTGAGACAACGCTCTATCGCACGAAGGCAATCCGCTCCATGCCGGTCGCCTCGGCCGCAGCCAATATCCGCGCCATGCCTTCGTACTCGGCCGCCGGATCGGTGGCGATGCGCAGCTCCGGCAGATTGCCGGCATGTTTGCCCACCTGTGCCTGCAGGCGCGCCTGCAGCTCACTGATCGCCATCGGCTGGCCATTCCAGCTGAGCTGGTTGCCAGCGTCCAGGCGCAGCTCGATCGGCGGGGGCGGTTCGGGACGGTCGACCACCCGATCGGTGGCCTGCGGCAACTGCACGGCAATCGGCCGGGCCACGATCGGCGCGGTCACAATGAAGATGATCAACAGCACCAGCATCACATCCACCAGTGGCGTGACATTGATGTCCGCCAGCGGGCCGCTTCCTCCTGCGCTACTGAACGCCATGTGCCGCTCCCTGCAGCCGGGCCGTTCGCCCAGGGCCGACGTTACGACGCCTGCGACCCCGTGCGGCAGGGGCCTGCGCGGATTCATTCAGCTGTCGTTGCCGACGCCGGGCGTGCACGCAATGCGAAACTGAATTCAGCCATCGCCCGCTATGCTGGTCGCCATGACCCGACGCACTTCGACCGCCCTGTCCCTGCTGCCCTTGGCCACCACGCTGCTGATCGGCTGCGCCAATGCCCAGTCCCTCGATGCCCAGAACGCGCAGCTGAAAGCCGCGATCGCAGCCGCCGAACGCGGCCAGTACGATCCTGGCCAGGCCGCTGCGCTCAGCCGCCATCCGGCCTATGGCTGGCTGGAGTACGCCAACCTGCGGCGCAACATCGACACCGTCGATACCGCGCAGGCGCAGGCCTTCCTCAAGCGCTATGACGGCCAGGCCGTGGCCAGCACCTTCCGCAGCGTGTGGCTGCCCTCGCTCGCACGCCGCCAGGACTGGCCGACCCTGCTGGCCAACTGGGCGCCCACCGACAACCCCGGCCTGCGCTGTGCGCAGCTGACCGCGCGCCAGGTGACGGGCAGGGTCGATCCGCAGTGGATCAGTGAAGCGCAGGATCTGTGGCGCAAGAACGGCAAGTCGCTGCCGGACGGCTGTGATGCCGTTTTTGCCGTGCTGCAGGCACAGGGTGGCCTGAGCGACGCCCTGCGCTGGGAACGCATCGATGCCGCCGCCGATGCCCAGCAACCGGCGGTGATGCGCAGCGCCGCACGCGGCCTGCCCGCCCCCGACCTGGCGCTGGCGAACAATTACGCAGCCTTTGTCGACAAGCCCAATGCCAGCGCGTTGAACTGGCCGCGCAACGAGCGCAGCCGGCGCATCGCCACCGATGGCCTGGCCAAGCTGGCCAAGGCCGACCCCGGCGCCACCGAGCAGCAGCTGCCGCAGTACGCCCAGGCGCTCGGCCTGAGTGCCGACCAGCAGGGCCAGGTGCTGTACCAGATCGCGCTGTGGACGGTGGCCTCCTACCTGCCCGATTCGGCACGCCGCCTCAACGCGGTACCCGAATCGGCCTACGACGAGCGCCTGCACGAATGGCGCGTGCGCGAAGCGATGTCGCGCGGCGACTGGCCGGCAGCGCTGGCCGCGATCCGCAAGATGGGCAGCAAGCAGCGCAGCGACCCGCGCTGGCGCTACTTTGAAGGCCGCATGCTGGAAAAAACCGGCCAGGCCCAGCAGGCGCAGCCGCTGTTCCGCGAAGCCGCACGCGCACCGACCTTCCACGGTTTCCTGGCCGCCGACAAGCTGCAGCAGGGCTACACCCTGTGCCCGTGGAAGCCGAACGACAGCGCGCAGGCACAGGCAGCGGTCGCGCGCGACCCGGCCATCCAGCGCGCGATGGCGCTGTACCAGATCGACCGCGCCGGTTGGGCCGTGGCCGAATGGAACAGCGCGCTGTCGCGCTTCGACGACACCCAGCGCCGCCTCGCCGTGCGCGTGGCGCAGGACAACGGCTGGTTCGACCGCGCCGTGTTCGCGCTCGGCAAGCAGCCGCAGGAACAGCGCCTGTACGACCTGCGCTTCCCGCTGCATCACGACGCCACCATCCGCCGCGAATCGGCACGCAACGCGATCGACCCGGCCTGGGTGGCCGCGGAGATCCGCGCCGAGAGTACCTTCACTCCGCGTGCGCGCTCGCCTGCCAATGCCATGGGCCTGATGCAGGTGCTGCCGGCCACCGGTGCCAGCGTGGCCAAGTCGATCGGCCTGACCGGCTACGGCGGCGCCGACAGCCTGTACGACCCGGACACCAACATTGCCATCGGCACCGCCTACCTGCGCCAGCTGATGAACAAGTACGACGGTCTGCCGTACGTGACCATCGCCGCCTACAACGCCGGCCCGACCCCGACCGCACGCTGGCAGGGCCAGCGCCCGGGCTTCGATCCGGACCTGTGGATCGAGACCATCAGCTACAAGGAAACCCGCGAGTACGTTGCCCGCGTTCTGGCCTTCAGCGTGATCTACGACTGGCGCCTCAATGGTGATGCCCTGCCGCTGAGCGACCGCCTGATGGGGCGCCTGGTGGACAAGCGCAAGAAATTCAGCTGCGCGGCCGACGCCGAGCAGGGTGGCGATTGACCGCAACACGGTACTGCCGGCTGCTGGCCGGCATTCCCCGGTATCCATTCCGTGGGGAGGGAAACGATGAGCCTGCTGGCCTGGCTCGGGCTGGCCGCTGCATCGGTAGTGCCGGCCGCTGGCCGGGCGCGGGGGGGGGGGGGGGGGGGGGGGGGGCCCGGCCCCCCCCCCCCCCCCCGCGGGGGGGGGGGGGGGGCCGGCGCCCCCCCCCCCCCCCCCCCCCCCCACTACCCGTTGCACCCAGGGTCAGAGCCCGCCCCTTACGCCTTGGCGTACTTGCCGGTGCGGTAGATCAGCCAGCCGACCAGGAACAGCACGGCCAGGCCGATCCACTGTGCGCCCGGCAGGTGGAACGGCACCGCCAGCACGTCGGCACGGCTGCTGATCACGATCGGAATCGCGATGGCGATGCCCATCAGTGCCTCACCGGTGATCAGGCCGGCGGCAAACAGCACGCCCGGCTTGTGCACGCGGTCGCGGCCTTCTTCGTCATCGGCGCGCACCTTGTGGAAGCGCTCGACCAGATGGGCGATCAGGCCGCCGAGGAAGATCGGCACCATCAGTTCCAGCGGCAGGTAGATGCCGATGGCGGCGGCCAGCACCGGCACGCGGAAGCGCGCGTTGCGTGACTTCAGCCAGCTGTCGAAGGCGATGATGGCAGCACCGACCACAGCACCGATGCCGATGAAGGTCCACGGCAGTTCACCACCGAACAGGCCCTTGGCCACCGAGGCCATCAGGTTGGCCTGCGGCGCAGCCAGCGCGTTCGGGTGCAGCTCGGACTTCACGCCGATGCCGTAGGCAGTGGCCAGCAGGTTCAGTACCGGAGCCATGATCAGCGCGCACGAGAACGCACCGATGCCCAGCATCAGCTGCTGCTTCCACGGGGTGGCACCGACGATGTAACCGGCCTTGAGGTCCTGCAGGTTGTCACCACCGACCGCAGCGGCGCAGCACACCACCGCGCCGATCATGATCGCGGCCACCGCACCCAGCGGTGCACCGCCGGCACCGACCGGCTTGAGGCCGTCAGCGCCCAGCAGCACGACCAGCACGGCCGAGGCGAACAGGATGGTCGAGATGGTGATGCCCGAGACCGGGTTGTTGGACGAACCGATCAGGCCGGCCAGGTAGGCCGAGACCGAAACAAACAGGAAGCCGGCGACGATCATGATGAGGGTCATCGGGATCGACACGTGCCACTGGCCGACGATGGCCTGATACAGGGCCAGCAGCGGCAGCACGAACGCCACCAGGGCGACCAGCATCCACTTCATCGGCAGGTCGCGCTCAGTGTGCGCCAGCACCGGGCCGCCACTCTTGCGGGCCGCGGCGAAGCCGCTCTTGACGCCGTTGAGCAGCGACTTGCGCAGCGAGATCAGGGTCCAGATGCCACCGATCAGCATCGCACCAACGCCCAGGTAGCGCATCTTCGCGCCCCAGATGGCGAACGCGGCCTCGGTGGAGGAAGCCGCGGCAACCGACGCGGCCAATGCCGGATCGGTGTTCATGAAGAACGCCTGGTAGATCGGAATGGCGATGTGCCAGGTCAGGATCGAGCCGGACACCACCACGATGCCGACGTTGAGGCCGACGATGTACCCCACGCCCAGCAGTGCAGGCGACAGGTTGGTGCCGATGAAGGCGGTGACCTTGGAGCTGCCGACATAGGCCGAGGTGGCCCAGGCGTCCGGAATCAGGCGCATGCCGCTTTCCGCGGCCAGCTTGACGAAGGCGCCGATCACCGCCGACAGGCCCAGGATCTTCAGGCCCGGACCCGGGTTCTCACCGGCCTTGAGCACTTCCGCCGCCGCCTTGCCTTCCGGGAACGGCAGCGGGTCTTCAACGATCATCGAACGGCGCAGCGGCACCGAGAACAGCACGCCCAGCAGGCCGCCCAGGCCGGCGATGCCCAGCACCCACCAGTACTTGAAGTCCGGCCAGTAGCCCATGATCACCAGCGCCGGGATGGTGAAGATCACACCGGCGGCGATCGATGAACCGGCCGAGGCACCGGTCTGCACGATGTTGTTTTCAAGGATGGAGCCACCGCCCAGCAGGCGCAGCACGCCCATGGAAATCACCGCGGCGGGAATGGCGGTGGCGATGGTCAGGCCTGCGAACAGGCCGAGGTAGGCGTTGGCGGCCGACAGCACCACCGCCAGCACGATGGCCAGGGCCACTGCGCGGAAGGTGAGCTGCTTGGGCGCAGCGTCGTGGTTCATGGAAGCCCCTGCTGGCAAAAAATCCCTGTCACGCTAGCGTTCAGGGCAGATCAAGTCCAGCGTGCCAAAGGATGGGGGCGTGCGCTGCAGCGCAACGGGCCAACACGTGGCCCGGCAATCGACCGACCCGGCAAAGTCCGGATGGGCGCGCCGCAAATGATATGTTATATCTTAATGCTACCTTGTTCTTACTGCATCGCATGCCCCCTTCCCCCTCCCCTCGCCTGGCCTCCATCGACCAGCTGCGCGGCACCGTGATGCTGCTGATGCTGCTGGACCACGTGCGCGAGACCTTCTTCCTGCAGCACCAGGTGAGCGACCCGATGGATGCAGCGACAGTCTCTCCTGCGCTGTTCGCCTGCCGCCTGCTGGCCCACCTGTGCGCACCCGTGTTCGTCCTCTTGACCGGCCTGTCGGCCTGGCTGTACGGCCAGCGCCAGGCGGATCCGCGCCGGGCCACGGCCGCGTTCCTGCTCAAGCGCGGCCTGTTCCTGGTGGTACTGGAGCTGACCCTGGTGAACTTCGCCTGGACCTTCCAGCTGCCGCCGGACACGCTGTACCTGCAGGTGATCTGGGCCATCGGGCTGAGCATGATCGCGCTGGCCGGCCTGCTGTGGCTGCCACGCCCGGCGCTGCTGATGCTGGCAATCGCGGTGGTGGCCGCGCACAACCTGTTCGACGGCATGCGGGTGCAAGGCGATGGCCTGCTGGCGGTGCTGTGGAAAGTGCTGCATCAGCGCGGCTGGATCGAGGCTGGCGCGCTGCGCCTGCGTACCTCCTATCCGGTGCTGCCGTGGATCGGGGTGATCGCACTGGGTTATCTGATGGGGCCCTGGTTCGCCCGCGAGCGCGCGCCGGAGCAGCGCCAGCGCTGGCTGCTGTGGACAGGCTTCGGCGCGCTGGCCCTGTTCGCATTGCTGCGGTTCGCCAACCAGTATGGGGATGCTCCCTGGTCGTACCAGACCACTACGCTGCGCACGTGGTTGAGCATCTTCAATGTCACCAAATACCCGCCGTCCTTGCAGTTCCTGCTGCTGACCCTGGGGGTGGGAATGTTGCTGCTGCGGCTGTACGAATGGCCGCCGCTGGCGCGGGCACTACAGCCGCTGGCCGATATCGGCGCTGCGCCGATGTTCTTCTACCTGCTGCACCTGTACGTACTGAAGGGGCTGTACCTGGCCGCGTTGGCGGCCTGGGGGCCGACCCATGGCGAGCTGTATGCCCTGGATTCGGTCAGCGGCCTGCTGCTGGTGGCCTGTGCGCTGGCGGTGGTGCTGTACCCGCCGACGCGGGCCTTCGCGCGGTTCAAAGCGCGAAGGCGCGATCTGCCTTGGTTGCGATACCTGTGATCGCCCAGGCCAGTCCGGCAATCCACGCATGGCGTGGATCTACTGAAAGCGGATCAGGTCACAGGCCTATAATTCCGCGATGAATTCCACCGCTATCGCTTCCGACGACTTCCTGGGCCACCCCAAGGGCGTCTACGTCTGCTTCTTCACCGAAATGTGGGAGCGCTTCTCCTTCTACGGCATGAAGGCGCTGCTGCTGCTGTACCTGACCAAGTACCACCTGTTCGGCGACAAGGCCGGCCTGGACCTGCTCGGTGCCTACGGTGGCCTGGTGTACTGCATCCCGGTGTTCGGCGGCATGCTGGCCGACCGCTGGCTGGGCATGCGGCGGGCGGTGCTGTTCGGCGGCATCCTGCTGGTGCTCGGCCACCTCGGCATGGCCTTCGAGGGCCGCGCCGCTTACCGGGTAAACGGCGAAGTGGTGCGCGACACCTCGGCACTGGCGGTGACCTACCTGTCGCTGGCGCTGATCATCATGGGCGTCGGTTTCCTCAAGCCGAACATTTCGACCATCGTCGGCAAGCTGTACGCCAAGGACGATCCGCGTCGCGACTCGGGCTTCTCGCTGTTCTACGCCGGCATCAACCTCGGCGCGCTGTTCTCTTCGCTGGTGTGTGGCTTCCTCGGTGAGGCCTATGGCTGGAAGTATGGTTTCGGTGCTGCCGGCATCGGCATGCTGGCCGGCCTGGCGATGTTCCTGTGGGGCCAGAAGTACCTGCAGGGCCATGCCGAACCGCCGCAACCGGCCGCGCTGAAGCAGAAGGTGCTGGGACTGCCGCGCGAATGGCTCATCTATCTGTGCGCGGTGCTGGGTGTGCTGCCGGTGGCGTGGCTGATGTGGGCTGCCGGCAACGGCGCGTTCGCGCTGGGCGGTGAAATCAGCCTGGCGCTGATGCTGATGCTGGTGGTGCTGGGCGGCGTGCTGGTCTGGTTCGCCTGGTTCACCGGCAGCAAGTGCACGCCGGTGCAGCGCCAGCAGATGATCGCGCTGATGGTACTGATCTTCCTGGCGCTGGTGTTCTTCACCATGTACGAGCAGTCCTACGGCTCGTGGGTGACCTTCACCGACCGCCTGTTGACCAAGGACATCGTGCCCTCGCTGGTGATCACCGGCGGCACGCCGCTGCCGTGGTCGATCCTCTCGCTGCTGCTGGCACCGCTGGGCTTCGTGATCAGCGCGCGGCTGTCCGAGCGCCGCCCGGGCTCGTCTGCACCGCGCACGTTCTTCGCCGCCATCGTCGTGCTGATGCTGGTGCTGCTGGTGCGCGACTGCCTGGTGATCCCGCAGACCGCCGGCTCGCTCACCTATCTCGGCGGCCTGTTCCTGGTGCTGCTGGCGCCCGTCTTCGCCGCGCTGTGGACGTGGATGGACCGCCGCGGCTGGGAGCCGGGCAAGCCGGTGAAGTCGGCCTGGGGCCTGGTGATCGGCGCACTGTCGTTCTTGCCGCTGGCACTGGCGGCGCAGCAGGTGGGCGCCACCGGCGAGATGGCCAGCGTGTGGTGGCTGGTGCTGGCCTACTTCCTGCTCGCCAGCGGCGAGATGTGCCTGTCGCCGGTCGGCCTGTCGGCAGTGACCCAGCTGGCCGTGCCGCGGGTGATGAGCCTGATGATGGGCACCTGGTTCCTCGCCACCGCATTCTCGGAGACGCTGGCCGCGCTGTTCGGCAAACTGGCCGCGATCGAGGTGCCGGAAGGCGAATCGCTGGACATGGTGGCCGCAGCCGGCGCCTACGCGCACCTGTTCTGGCTGCTGATGTGGATCGGCCTGGGTTGCGCACTGGCGGCCTTCATCGCCGCACCGCTGCTGAAGAAGATGATGCACGGGGTGAAGTAAACCCCGCGCTTGCGGAAAACCAGGGCGGCGGAACGTTCATCCGCCGCCCTGTCAGCTCAGGGCGCCTTGTCCTTGCCGGTCGCAGGCGCGGCCGTCGCGGTCTTGCCACCCAGGCTGCGCGCCAGGAAGGCCAGCAACTTGTCGTAGTACTCGCTGCGATGGGCCTCGGTGTAGAAGCCGTGGCCTTCGGTCTTGTAGTACAGGCTTTCCACCGGCGTGCCGGCGCGCTTGAGCGCCGCTTCCATGCGTTCGGTGTGCTGGATCGGCGCGCGCTTGTCCTCGCCACCGGCGGCCAGGAACACCGGCACCTTGATCCGTTCGGCCAGGTTCACCGGCGACACCGCACCCAGCTTGGCCGGATCCCCCAGCCATTCGCGCAGATAGGTCACGCCTGAACCCCGGTCCTGGATGTCGCCGCGGGTGTACATCATCGGCAGGTCGTAGACCCCGACATAGCCCGCCGCGCACTGATACAACCCGGGTTCGCGGGCGGCACCCATCATCGCCGAGTAGGCCCCGTAGCTGGCGCCGTAGATACAGATGCGACGGCCGTCGGCGATGCCTTCGCTGATTGCCCAGCGGGTGGCATCAGTGACATCGTCCTGCATTGCCGCGCCCCACTGCTGCGCACCGGCCTGGGTGTGGGCCCGGCCGTAGTTGCCCGAACCACGGAAGTTGACCTGCAGCACGGCATAACCGGCCGCGGCCAGCATCTGCGTTTCGCGGTCGTACTGGCCGGAATCGAAGATGTCGAACGGGCCGCCATGCGGCATCACCACCATCGGCAGGTTGCGCCCGTCGCTGCCGGCCGGCAGGGTCAGGAAGCCATGCAGCGGCAGGCCATCGCGGGCCTTCAGTGCAATCGGCTTCACGCTGGCACTACGGTCAACGTCGATCCAGTCGCTGCGGCTGATCAGGTGATCAGCCTTGCGCGCCACCGTGTCGTACACGTAGAAATCGCCCGGGTTCGAGCCCGACCAGGTTTCCACCAGCACGACACGGCCATCGCGGGTGCTGGAGGTGATGTAGACGGGCCCTCCGAAGGCGGCTTCCAGGCTGCGGTACAGGCGCGCCTCCGGCGACTTCTCGTCGAAGAACCGGGTACGCGGCGTATCGCCCAGATACAGCGCGCCCACCGGCACGTGGGTGCCGGGCCGATGGATGATGCGATACGGATTGACCACCTCGTCGCGCAGCAGCGTGGCACGCTCGCCGGTCTGCGGGTTCCAGCTGACGATCGCATCCGGGCCCTGGGCCTGCTCGACGTTGAGGTAGGCCAGGCTGTCATCGGCCGAGAAGCCGAGGGCGGTTTCGATGCGCTTGCTGACCGCCTCGTCGTTGATCAGCTTCCAGGTGTCGCCGCTGCGTTCGCGGAAATACAGCTTGTTGATGTTGTCGCTGCCCGAGCCGTGCACGAAGCGGACCTCGCCGGCGCCATCGGTGGTGAATTCGCCGCGCCGTACCGGCGAAGATGCCACCCGCGCACGGCGGCCGGTGGTCACATCCATGCGATCGACGCGGGTGAACGGATCCTCGGCCAGCGGCCATACGGTCACCAGCACGTTGCGCTCGTCGCCCGGCAGGTCGTCGGCCAGGAAGGCGGCCACTGCTTCGACTTTCTTCGGCTGGATGCGGGTCCCCGGGCCCTTGCTTTCGACGCGATAGCCGACCAGCAGCTCGCCACGGTTGCCGTTGGCGTCGACGGCATAGAGTTCGCCGGTGGGATTGGGTTGGTCGAGCGAGCCCCACTTCTGGGCCAGGCCGATCAACAGGCGTTCGTTGCTGACCCAGTCGAATTCCTGCGCGTGGTTGCGGCTGGGTGGCCAGAAACTGCCGACCAGCTGCTTGTCCTTCAACCGCAGGATCGCGATCGCGGTGCTGTCCTCCTTCGGCACCGTTGCCGCTACGTACTCGCCCCCCGGCGAAATCTTGATGTCGGTGAAGGTCTCCCGGCGCAGGTACTGCGTCAGATCCACCGCCCCCGCGCTGCCTGCGGCAACGCCCCCGATGACGGCCAGTGCGACCGCCAGAATCGTCTTGTGCATCCTTCCCCTGCTCCTGTGGACACCTTGTCCTGGTGGCCGATTCTAGGCAGGGCCATGCCTTTCCCGCCAGAGCCGGAAAAGACGACGGCACCGTTGCCGGTGCCGTCGTTGCCACTACCTTGGAGAGAGAGTCAGGACGTGGGTTCGGGGGGCGTGCGCCGGGTCAGTGGACCCCGCGCACCGCCAACATGAGGGCCAGGATGCTGAGGATCACGGCGATGGTGCCGTCGAGCACGCGCCAGGTGCTGGGCTTGGTGAACAGCGGCGCCAGCAGGCGTGCGCCGAGGCCCTGCGCGGTCAGCCACAGGCAGCTGGCGGTGACCACGCCGGCGGCGAAGGCCATGCGGGCGTTACCGAAGTTCTCGGCGATCGAGCCGATCACCATCATGTCCAGCCAGAAGTGCGGATTGATCAGCGAGAAGCCGACCGCGGCCATCAGCACCGCGCGGCGGCTGCCGTCGTCGCTGTCAGCCTCGCCCATGCCACCGCCCCCCGCGATTGCACGGCGTGCCGACTTCATCGCATACCAGGCCAGGAAGGCGACGCCGGTCCACAGCACGGCGCTGGTCAGCCACGGCAGCGCCGAGGTGAGCGTGCGCAGGCCGGCCACGCTGGCGAAGATGAAGATGGCATCGATGGCCGCGCAGGTGGCGACCACCGGCACGATGTGCTTGCGCAGGATGCCCTGGCGCAGAATGAAGGCGCTCTGGGCGCCGACCACGGCGAACAGGCCGATGCCGGTGGCTGCACCAGAGAACCAGGCACCGAGGCCGGTGCTGGCGGAGATGACCGAGAACATGGGATTCACTGCCTTGTATTGCTTGGGGGGACGGTGCCTCGCGAAGGCGGACAGCACCGGAACGGGCGCTATTGTCGCGCCGCAACATGAAAAAGACGAGCTAAACTTCCTAAATCAACATTAGCGGAGCTTAATTCGATGCGTATCGATCATGCCCAGCTGCGCGCCCTGGCCGCGGTGATCCGCGAAGGCAGCTTCGACCGCGCCGCGCAGTCGCTGAATGTCACGCCCTCGGCCATCTCGCAGCGGGTCAAGGCACTGGAGGACCGGATCGGCCGCCTGCTGGTCAAGCGCGGCACGCCGGCCACCGCCACCGCCGAGGGGCAGCTGCTGGTGCAGCTGGCCGAGCAGACCGCCCTGCTCGAACACGATGCGCTGCACCGGATGGGCCTGGCCGATGAGGATCTGCCCCAGGCCAGCATCCCGGTGGCGGTGAACCACGACAGCCTGGAAACCTGGTTTCCGCAGGCGGCCCACCAGTTCGCGCAGAGCACCGGCACCACCTTGGACCTGCGTGTGGAAGACCAGGACCACACGGTGGAGCTGCTGCGCCAGGGCACGGTGCTGGGCGCGGTGACCACCCTGGACGAGCCGGTGCAGGGCTGCCAGATCCATGCGCTGGGCAGCATCCGCTATGCAGCGACCTGCACCCCCGAATTCCGCGAACGCCACTTCGCCAAGGGCGTGACCGCGCAGGCGCTGGCGCAGGCCCCGGTGCTGGTGTTCAACCGCAAGGACGAAATGCAGTCGCGCTTCGCCCGGCGCATGGCCGGCGACGACCTGCCCAGCACCGCACCGACCTGGTGGATTCCCTCCACCCGGGCCTTCGTGCAGGCCAACCTCGGCGGACTGGGCTGGACCATGAACCCGCTGCCGCTGGTCAAGCGCCACCTGGACGCAGGCCGCCTGGTCTACGTGCGCCAGCGCGCGTGGGAAGACGTGCCGCTGTACTGGCAACACTGGAAAGGCGACGTGCAGACCATGGCTCTTCTGACCCGCGCGGTGCTGGATGCGTCCTCGGCGCTGATCCGGCGCAAGCGCTGAGCTGCACAGCGACAAGGGCGTGGAGGGATCAAGTCGCTTCCGCCGTGCAGGCCGTATGGCCTGATACGACTTGATCCCCGGCGTCCCTTTTTTCGGCGCGTGACCGGGGTCCGTTCCGGGGCGCCCGGTTGTGCCAGCATCGCAGCACCCGACACGGAGCGCCGCGATGCAGACCGATCCGCTGTTCCTGCACATCCGGGTGGTGATGGGCATCATCCTCGGCCTGTCGATTACCACCGTGCTCAAGGGCCTGGCGCAGATCATCGAGCATCCGCAGCGCCGCGGCTGCTCGGCCCTGCACCTGGGCTGGGTGGCGTGGACGCTGATATCGCTGGTGACCTTCTGGTGGTGGGAGTTCCGCCTCATCGAGGTGCACCGCTGGACGTTTGAAACCTACCTGTTCGTGATCGTGTACTGCGCGACCTGGTTCCTGCTGTGCGCGCTGCTGTTTCCCGACGACCTGCGCGAATACGGCAGCTACGGGAACTATCTCATGCAGCGCCGGCGCTGGATCTTCAGCGTGATTGCTGCACTGACCCTGCTCGACCTGGTCGATACCGCCATCAAGGGCAGCAGCCGCTGGAAGCTGCTGGGAGCCGCGTACCCGTTGCATGCCGTGTTGATGCTGGCGGTGGCGGTGCTCGGCTGGCGACTGCGCAGCCAACGCACACAGCTGCGCCTGGTGCTGGCAACGCTGGCGTACCAGATCGGCTATTTCGCCGTGGAATACTTCACCGTCGGCAGTGACTGACCCGGCTGCCTGCACTCCCGGGAAACGCCTTCGACGCCCCGCGGCCGGGCGGCATCGGCATCCGCAGGGACGGCCGCGTCGCCGGGCATGGCCTGGCGCTATGGTAGAGGACCGCCGACCGGATGCTGCGTTGCATCAAAAACGGACCGGATCCGGTTAGAATCGCACCTGGATGCGGCAAGGCGTTGTTTCTTCACGCCCTTTCCCTGCCCCACGCGCATCCTGACCCCTTCCCCTCCGCCAACGATCCCGCCCCCATGAAGAAATTTGGCAAGGCTCTTCTCGCCCTGCTCGTGCTGCTGTTGCTGGCCGCCGCGCTGTTCCTGTACTGGCCGCTGACCCAGCGCTCGGTGCCCGCCGCCAGCAACGACAAGCCCGTCGATGTGGTGCTGGTCGGCGCCGGCATCATGAGCATTACCCTGGCCACCTACCTGCAGGAACTGCAGCCGGACTGGAACATCCAGGTCTACGAACGCCTCGACGGCGTCGCCGGTGAAAGCTCCGACGGCTGGAACAACGCCGGCACCGGCCATTCGGCGTTCGCCGAACTGAACTACACCCCGGAACTGCCCGATGGCAGCATCGAGACCAAGCGCGCGGTCGGCATCGCCGAATCGTTCGAGGTCTCGCGCCAGTTCTGGTCGCACCAGGTGAAGGAAGGCCGGCTGAGCCAGCCCAGCGACTTCATCAACCCGACGCCGCACATGAGCTTCGTCTGGGGCGATGACAACATCGCCTACCTGCACAAGCGCCAGCAGGCGCTGGTGAAGAACCCGCTGTTCTACGGCATGCAGTACTCGGAAGATCCGGCACAGATCAAGCAGTGGGCGCCGCTGCTGATGGAAGGCCGCGACCCGAAGCAGAAGGTGGCGGCGACCTGGATGCCGCTCGGTACCGACGTCAACTTCGGTGTGATCACCCGCCAGCTGACCGCCGGCCTGCAGCGCAGCCCGAACTTCAGCCTGCACCTGAACCATGAAGTGACCGCGCTGCGACAGAACGCCGACAAGAGCTGGAACGTCACGGTGAAGGATCTCAAGGCTGGCACCGAAACCACCACCCACACCCGCTTCGTGTTCATCGGTGCCGGCGGCGCCGCGCTGAAGCTGCTGCAGATGTCCGGCATTCCGGAGTCGAAGGACTATGCCGGCTTCCCGGTCGGTGGCCAGTTCCTCGCCTTCCAGGGCCAGGACGTGACCTCGCGCCATGGCGTGAAAGCCTACGGCATGGCCGAGACCGGTTCGCCGCCGATGTCGGTGCCGCACCTGGATGCGCGCAAGCTGGACGGCAAACCGGTGGTCCTGTTCGGGCCGTTTGCGCTGTACAGCACCAAGTTCCTCAAGCACGGCTCGTGGTGGGACCTGTATTCCTCGGTGACCCACAACAACGTTGGCCCGATGCTGGAAGTGGGCAAGGACAACCTGGACCTGGTGCAGTACCTGATGGGCCAGGCGCGCCTGAACGATGCCGACCGCCAGGCCGAACTGGTCAAGTACTTCCCCAATGCCAAGCCGGGTGACTGGAAGCTGGTCACCGCCGGCCAGCGCGTGCAGATCATCAAGCGCGATCCGCTGAAGGGCCCGGTGCTGCAGTTCGGTACCGAGATCGTGACCGACAAGGACCACACCATCGCCGCACTGCTCGGCGCGTCGCCGGGCGCGTCGACCTCGCCGCCGATCATGCTGGACCTGATGGCCAAGGCCTTCCCGGACCAGATGAAGGCCGGTTGGGAAACCCGCCTGCGCGAGATCGTGCCGTCGTATGGGCGCAAGCTCAACGACAGCCCGGCGCTGGTGAACGAGATCCGTACGCTGACCAGCCAGACCCTGCACCTGCCGTACCTGGAGGTGCCGGTGGATGCGAACGCGGCGGTGCCGGCTCCGGCCGCTGCGGCTCCGGCTCCGGCGAAGGAAAAGCGCAATGCCAATGAGGAACTGCAGGCGCTGTAAGCCCGCGCGTTCCTTCGATGCAGACGGACGGCCACCTTCGGGTGGCCGTTCTCGTCTGGGCGGGCCACCGCCTGTAGAGCCGAGCCTGCGCTCGGCTGCTCTTCGCGGCTGCCAACAGCCGAGCATGGGCTCGGCTCAACAGGAAGCCTGCTGGATGCCGGAAAGCCTCTACGCAATGACGCGAATTGTAATCTTGTTAAGAATTATTTACATTTGCGTACTGCGCAGTGATCGCGCCTCTCCAGAAGGACCTGACCGTGCCCGAAGCCGCCGCCCCGGGTGCTGGACGACTGTTGCCGCCCTTCCCCGTTTCCAAGCCTCGAGCCCACCATGCCCCTGCCTGTCCGTAACCGCCTGCCCCGCCGCGCGCTGCTGCCGGCTGCCCTGCTTTCGTCGCTGACCCTGCTGGTCACGCCCGCCGCGTTCGCCGCCACCGATGCCGCCGCCGATGCCAAGACCCTGGACCGGGTCAGCGTCCGGGCCGAGCGGTCCGCTCCGCCGGCCAGTACCACGCGCCTGCCGATCACCCTGCAGGAAACCCCGCAGTCGGCCACCGCGATCAGCCTGCAGCGCCTGCAGGACGAATCACTGTTCAGCATCAACGATGTGATGCGCAACGTGACCGGCGTCAGCGTGTCCTTCTATGACACGCAGCGCCCGCTGTACTACGCGCGTGGCTTCGCCATCACCGACTTCCAGGTCGACGGCATTCCCACCTACAGCGGCTCCACCAACCAGGAATACGACACCGCCTTCTACGACCGCATCGAAGTGATCCGCGGTGCCAACGGCCTGCTCAGCGGCGCCGGCGTGCCGTCGGCCACGGTCAACCTGCTGCGCAAGCGCCCCGGCAAGGAATTCGACGCGTCGTTCGCGGTCAGCGCCGGCAGCTGGGACTACCGCCGCATGGAAGCCGATGTCACCGCGCCGCTGACCGATGACGGCCGTTTCCGCAGCCGCGTGGTCGCCGCCTACACCGATCGTGGCCTGTATTACGACCGTTACGACGAGAACAAGATGGCCGGCATGGCGGTGCTGGAAGGCGATGTCACCGACAGCACCACGCTCACCGTCGGCTACCAGACCCAGGACAACAACCCGACCGGTTCGACCTGGGGCACCGTGCCGTTCTTCGACAGCCAGGGCAATTTCGCCCATCTGCCGCGCTCGACCAACCTGTCGCCGAAGTGGAGCTACTGGAAGCGCGAGAGCAACACCGCCTTCGCCAACCTGGAACAGCGCTTCGGCGACAACTGGCTGCTGAAGATCAACACCGCCTACACCCGCGGCAACGTGCAGAACGTGCGCCTGTACGGCACCGGCAACCCGGACCCGGTGACCGGCTCGGGCATCTTCCTGCGTGCGGCCGCCGGTGATTCGAAAGACACCCGCCGCAATGTCGATGCTTACCTGACCGGCAGCTTCCCGCTGTTCGGCCGCGACCACGACCTCACGGTCGGTGCCCAGTGGTCGGATCTGGAAGGGACCACGAACACCGTGGCGCTGAACTTCCCGAGCGACTGGGCAACGTGTGTCAGCGCCACGGGTGCACGCGAGCGCTGCTACTACATCCCCAACGTATACAGCTGGAACGGCGATATCTCCGAGGTGACCTACCGCCGCACCGGCGCGCGCCGCGTGGCCAAGACCACGCAGAGTGGCGTCTATCTGGCCACGCGCCTGCACCTGGCCGATCCGCTGTCGCTGATCGCCGGTGCACGCCTGAGCCGGTGGGAAACCCTCACCCGCTCCTACAACGCCGCCGGCGCCTATACCGGCACCAGCGGTGCGTACAAGGTGAGCGATGAAGTCACTCCGTACGTGGGCCTGGTCTACGAGATCACCCCGAACGTGTCGGCCTATGCCAGCTACACCGAGATCTTCAATCCGCAGAACTACAAGGACCGCAACGAGAACCTGCTGGCACCGGTGCAGGGCTCGAACCTGGAAGCGGGCCTCAAGACGCAGTGGTTCGATGGCCGCCTGACCGCAAATGTCGCTGTGTTCGAGGCCAAGCAGGACAACTACGCGGTGCGTGACATGGGCGTGCCGGAGGGTTCGCTCAGCGACGGCAGCTCGGCCTACATCGGCGTCAACGGTACCAAGGCGCGTGGCTGGGAGATGGATATCAACGGCGAAATCCTGCCGGGCTGGACGGTCAATGCCGGCTACACCCACGTCAAGGTCACCCGCGCCGCCACCGACCTGCTGTACGCCAACCCGCCCAAGGACCTGCTGCAGCTCAACACGCAACTGCAGCTGCGCGGTGCGCTGGAACGCCTGAGCATCGGCGGTGGCCTGCAGTGGCAGAGCAAGGTGCAGGGCTACAACATCGCCTACCCGCTGGGCGGCACGGTGACCGTGAACCAGCCGGCGTACATGCTGGTGCAATTCAATGCCAACTACCGCATCAGCGACAGCTGGACTGCAACGCTGAGCGTGCGCAACGCGCTGGACAAGACTTACTGGGCCAACCTGGACTACAACAACTACGGCGAGCCGCGCTTCGTATCGGCCAGCCTGCGCTGGAAGTTCTGAGCCACCTGCGAACCGGTGGGGGGGGGCCCCGTGGGGGGGCCCCCCCCCCCCCCCCCCCCCCCAACCCCCCCCCCCCCCCCCCCCCCCCCCCCCCCCCCCCCCCCCCCCCCCCCCCCCCCCCCCCCCCCCCCCCCCCCCCCCCCCCCCCCCCCCGCCCGCCCCCCCCCCCCCCCCCCCCCCCCCCCCCCCCCCCACTACCGGAACATCTGCGCCTACCGTGCGATCATTCCCCCATGAAGATCTATCTTGTCGGCGGCGCCGTGCGCGACCGCCTGCTGCAGCGCCCTGCCGGCGACCGCGACTGGGTGGTGGTTGGCGCCACGCCTGCGCAGATGGAAGCGCAGGGCTACACAGCGGTTGGCCGCGATTTCCCGGTGTTCCTGCACCCGAAGACCGGCGAGGAATACGCACTGGCGCGCACCGAGCGCAAATCCGGCCGCGGCTATCGCGGCTTCGTGGTCGATGCTGATCCGGCGGTGACGCTGGACGAAGACCTGCAGCGCCGCGACTTCACCATCAACGCGATTGCCTGTGACGAAGACACCGGCACGCTGGTGGATCCCTATGGCGGTGTGCGCGATATCGAGCAACGCGTGCTGCGCCACGTTGGCCCGGCCTTCGTTGAGGATCCGCTACGCGTGCTGCGCGCGGCCCGGTTCATGGCGCGCTTTGCGCCGCTGGGCTTTACCGTCGCCGAAGAGACCATGGCGCTGATGCGCGAGGTCGCCGCCAGTGGCGAGCTGGACGCGCTGGTGCCCGAGCGCGTCTGGCAGGAACTGCGCAAGGCGCTGGTCAGTGAGCGGCCCTCCGCCTTCCTGCGCACACTGCACGATGCGCATGCCCTGGGCCCGATCCTGCCCGAACTGGAAGCGCTGTACGGCGTGCCGCAGCGTGCTGAGTTCCACCCGGAAGTCGATACCGGCATCCACCAGGAAATGGTCAGCGACATGGCCGCGAAGCTGGCCCCCGGCGATGACCTGGTCGGCTTCGCCGCGCTCACCCACGACCTCGGCAAGGGCCTGACCCCGCCGGAGGAATGGCCGCGCCACATCATGCACGAGCAGCGCGGCATCAAGCCGCTGAAGGCACTGTGTGCGCGGTTGAAGATTCCAGCCGAGCACCAGCAGCTGGCTGAAGCGGTGTGTCGCGAGCACTTGAACGTGCACCGCATCGACGAACTGCGCGATGCCACCGTGCTGGAACTGCTGGGCCGCTGTGATGCGCTGCGCCGGCCGGAGCGCGTGGCGCGCATCGCACTGTGCTGCGAAGCCGACAAGCGTGGCCGTCTCGGCTTCGAGGACGCCGACTACCCGCAGGGCGAAACGCTCAAGCGACTGCACCAGGCGGCGTTGTCAGTGCAGGCGCGGGATCTGGATACCACCCATCTGAAGGGCCCGGCCATCGGTGAAGCGCTGGCCAAGGCGCGGGTGAAGGCGATTGCCGCCGCCCGCTGAAGCACCTGGTAGTGGGGGGGGGGGGGGGGGGGGGGGGGGGGGGGGGGGGGGCGGGGGGCCGCCACCCCTATATCACTGGCTTCAATGCGCCATCCCACGGGTAATCGCCGCCGCACGCTGCTTCAGCTGGGCCACGGCATCGGGAATCATCTCCATGCCCACGTCCAGGCCCGGGTTCAGCACCAGGCCGACGCCCTCGCCGATGCCGGCCAGCAGCGCGTGCACCGCGATCGGCATGGCATGCGCGAACTGCGGCAGCTGCTCGTGCCACAGGCCCGCGCGCTCGGGGGCAGTGAACACCGCGAACATCGGCTCACCGCTCTCGCTGGTCAGCACCAGCGGCGAGATGCTCTCGTCCCAGGCGCCATCTTCGCCGATGGCCTTGTCCAGCAGCACGAACGCCGTCGAGGTCAGCAGGCCGTCGAGGAACTGCGCTGCGGTCAGCGTACCGTCCTGGGCCTGCAGCAGGCGCACCTCGAGGTCGTTGAGGGGTTCGAACGGGGTGTCGTGGTCCATGGTCGGTTCCGGTACGTGGTTGCAGGGCAGACTTTAACAGGCCTAGGGTGAGGCACGACAGCGCATTGGCAGGGACACGCAGGGCGTCGGCGACCGTTATTCCAAAGCGCCCAGCGCTCACCGGTCTGGATCCAGCCAAAGGGAATCGGGGCCGCGGAAATCTTGATGGCCTTGGGAGGAAAGCACGGCGGGCAGGATACGGCCGGCCGCTGATTCTGCGAACGCTGCTCCCCCCTGAGCCGTTCGACGAGGTAATTGTTAAGACCCTGCTCCAACAGTTTGACGAAATCGTCAATGTGTCCGATTCGCTTCTGACCCTGTGCCGGCGTCGCTTCACTCAATCCTGGAAGGACGTTGAGACTGGCATGACCGAGAGCTTTGAGCACGGCTGGAGCGGATCGTATAGTCGGATGACGTAGAGCAACGGAACGCCGATGAACGCTACCTCGCAAGGCCTCGCGCCACAGGCATGCATGGATGAAGGCCAAGGAAGCTGGCAGCACGAGCAGCGCAACCTGTCAGATGTGCACCGTAGCGCGGTACATGGCGCCGTCTTCCTCGGCCTTCCCTCCTGTCCAGCCGATCAAGGATCAGGGCAATCCTGCCGGTATCGTCACGCGCAGAGAACCGTGCCCCGTAGTAACCCTGAAGAGGCGCCTACCTCAATCAGCGACATGGACCGCTCATGCTGAAACCCTCCCCCCCCCTCACTCACGTGGCGTTGATCGCCTTGATCACACTGGCCGTTACTGGATGCAACAAGGAACGCTCATACCCGGTCTATCGCGAGAATCCTGCACCCAAGGATGCACTACCGATTGTGATCCGGGTCCACGATGCGCCTGTGGAGCTCACCCTCCCGAAGGTTTTCGTCTCCTACGAGATAGATCCGCTCTGCCTCCCACCGATCAACAACTACGAGGGTGTGCAGTACGCCCCCCAACGGCAGTCAGTAGAGTTCCCAGTACAACGCGTCAGTGCAACCGAGTTCAGCAGCACCGTGTTCGAGGACGGCATGGCAGTCGCTGACTATTACGGGCGTGGGCCATGCGAATGGAAACCCAGCATCATTCGAGCTTCATTCCCAGTCATTTCCGAGGGACGCGAAGGCTTCATATCAGTTGCCGTCCACCATCTCGAACTGAAGAAACTACTCACATCGATTTCGTACGCAGACAGTCAAATGACCCTGCAAACAAAGAGTTCGACGCCTGGGTGGGTGCGAACGCAGTCCCAGTATAGCTACAACAGATTGTCTGATATCGAGAAGCAGAAGTACTTTGCCATAGAGATATCGTCTCCTTCGAAAGGAATCGTCCCATGAGACCTCTAACCAATGCAGCCCTGGCCAATGCAGCCTACTCCCCACCGTCACATCCAGCTCCAGGCGATAAGGAATCGCTGCGCGTTGATGGTGAAGACTTCGAAGTTCTAGGGCGACGTGACGCAGTCAGCGGCTATCAAGGCGTTGTGTACCGGAACATCAAGACCAACGAGATCATCATCGCCCACCGAGGCACCGAGTTTGATCGCCAGGCCATACTTGATGGCGGCGTCGACGCAGCGATGGTCAGCGCCAGAGTCAACGCACAGATTAATGATGCCCTCGTACTGACCAAGCAGGCAATCAAGCAAGCTGAGGAAAACGGATATGGCCCGGTGTACGTCACTGGACATTCCCTAGGCGGCGCACTCGCGCAGATCACTGCCCACCACTACAATCTTCCTGGCGACGCCTTCAACCCCTACGGCGCTGCCGGGCTGGCGTATCGCCTGCCTGAAGGCCAGCCGGCCAATGCGGCGCCCTTCACCAACCATGTGATGGCGGGCGACCTGGTTAGTGCGGCCGGCCCTCATTACGGCAAGGTTGAGATGTACGCACTCCCCAAGGAACTGGGAGTCTTGCGCGATGCCGAGCAGGGCCAGCGCATCGCCTCGCTCGTATCGCTTGGGATGAAAAGCGGCCATGTCATGTCCGCTGCGGTTGCGGTCCAGTTGGGTGATTCCCATCGAATGGTTCACTTCATTGACCGTATGACCGACAAGGGCCCAGTGCAGTCCGTACTGGACGACCCCGAGGCGCGGATCACTGATGCCGAGGACCTACGCCGGATAGCGGAGTATCGCAAAGACATCCACCAGTTGCGGCTGGGGGCGACCGTACTTGTCGGCGGTGGCCCTGGACTCCTGCGCGACGGGGTCAATCACCTTCGCGGCACTGAGGAAGCCGGAGCGTACGCCCGTCGCGAAGCCGAAGCCGTGCAGCGCGCAGAAAGTGCATTGAAACCTGGGGAGCGTCTGGTCCATGAGACAACCGAAAAGGGCTCGCCCTCTCTAAGCCACCCAGGCTTTGCTCCCAAGAGTCCATTGCAGGAAAGCATCGAATCAACCTTGGACAAGGCAGGCCTGGATCCCCGAACGGACGGCCACCCCGACCATGCGCTCTACCGGCAGATTCGCGACGGTGTATCTGCCGTGGATGCCAAGCACGGGCGCAGCTTCGATGAAACCAGCGAGCGAATGACGGCCAGCCTGCTTGCAAAGGCCAAGCACAGCGGCCTGGAACGCGTCGATCATGTTGTCTTGGGCGATCCTCCCAGCGATGGTTCAGGCCCTCGCATGTTCGTCGTGCAGGGAGCGCTCGACAATCCGGCACACTTGCGGGCGTCGATCGCGGTCAGCGAGGCCGTCAATACACCCGTAGAACAGTCGCTCGCCAAGGCCGAGCAGACTTCGCAGGCACAGCAGGTCGCCCAGCACGAGCAAACCCAAGAGCAGATTCGAACCGCGATGCGCATGGGCTAGGCCAGCGTGATTGCTTGGCCCTACTTGAGGCCGGCGCCCGTTGGAACGACCTGCTGAGGCCATGTCGGCCCGCCCTCTCTCTCTAGGAGGCCTACAGGTGCCGCCACATCCATCCGGCCACCGCCAGCCCCGCCACCACCACCAGCATCAACGGCAGGCCGAAGCGGTGCCGCCACGGGATCGGCACCCCACCCAGCTGCTGGTCCATGGTCTCGGTATCCAGCACCCAGCCGTGCTCGCAACGGGTACAGGCCAGTTCGTAGCGGCGCTGGTAGGTGAAGCCGAACAGCAGGTCGATGCGCGCCATTTTGTAGCGCAGCTGCGGGGCGAATTCGGTTTCGGTCTGGCAGCGCAGGCAGTGGTGGGCTTCGGTGGGGCCGACGATCAGCACCCGTTCCTGTTGACCGATCAGGATCATGACCGGGTGCCTTGGCAGGCGGGCTGGGCCAGCAGCCAGGCTTGGGCGGCGGCCACGGTGGCGGCGTCCCCGTCGACGCGCTGGTCGGGCTCGATCTTCAAGCCATCACCACGATCATTGCGGTCCCGCATCACGCTGGTGGTCAGCAGCAGGCGACTGCCATCGGCAAGCGTGTGCACGACATTGCCAGTGGAGACACCCGCAGTAGGCTGACCGAAACTCCGCGTCTGCGGACGACCACGCCACGCCAGCACCGAGGCCTCGCCCGAACTGCCGGTGCGCGGCCCGAACAGCACCGCCACCGGCGCGCCGGGCTGCCGCAGCACATAGCCGGACTGGCCGAAGTCCAGCACCGACTTGCCTGCACGCTGTACAGCGGTCGCGGTCAACGTCCAGCGCTCCGGCCCCTGTGCGGCTTCGAACGCTCCCACATCTTCGTTGTTCACCACCGAGGTGCGCAGCAACGGTGCCATGCCCAGCAGCATCGGCCACATGTTGCCACCGCTGTTGTCACGCAGGTCGACGATCCAGCCACAGCGCATGCCGTCGTCCTTGCTACGGATTACCTGCTGCCACCGCGCGGCGCGCTGGATGTCCTGGCGGAATTTCTCCTGCGGCGTCGCGCCGGGCATAGGGGCATAGCCCTCGATGACCACCCAGCCGATGCGCGCATCCACCGCATCGACGGCCTTGGCCTGGTCCACGGCGGCGGCACCGGCCTGCTGCGCGCGCGCAAGGGATTCACGCTGGCGCTGGGTCGTGGTCCATGCACCATGGTGGCCGGTGCTGAGCGCAATGGCTTCGCGCAGAACGGCCAGCCGTTGCGCGGGGTCGCCCTGCGCCGATTGCAGGCGGATGCGGATGGCGGGCCAGTCCACCCGATCGCAATACAGCGCCTGGCGTTCAAGCAGGCTGAGGATCTCGGCCAGGGCCTCCGGCGAGGGCACCTCGACCGTGCTTGGCGTATCGGCCATGGCGCCGGTCGCCAGCAACACGAACATCAGCGCGCCGATGCGACGCACTCCCTTGCGAACCTGCATGCGACGCTTCCTTGTCGTTGAGTCAGGACCGCAGCATAACCGGGGCATGATCGCTTGCGCCACGCGCGAACCGTCGTATCCGGCCCGGTCGCTGGTTGCAGCAAGGCGGCTTGCGTGCAGTCACCACATTGCAACTTTGCCCATGTCATCGCGGCGCACAACGCGCCAAGGTGGCCCCCGTCGGCGCTTCCTGCGCTGACCGGGATTGGCGTCCCGAATCAAACATCGAAGCGATCGATTTGCCGCATCAGCGGCAGTCGCGACAATGCACCGGCTTGCCCATGGTGGGCGGTGCGTGGGGATCCTCGTGATCCGTCGGCTTTTTCGCTTTGATTTTGACCGGCACGCCAACCCGCACCGCCCGCCACCTTGCATCCCGCAGGTGGCCTTGCCTTGTGAGGTTGCTGCCATGAACACGCCCTACCCCACCTATCCGCGCCTGCAAGCACTGCTCGGTGCTGCATTGCCCGACCTGCAGCTGTCCACTACGGCAGCCGAAGCGCTGGAAGATGCGCTCACCGAAGCCGACGAACAGGCGCCGCAGTCGGCGTTCTTCGCCCGGTTGCGCGGCATCGCACACAGCCACGGAGCCGACGGCCAGGCGTGGCGCGAGCGGCAACTCAGCGAGGCGCGCGGCCGGGAACTGGCCGAGGCGACGCGCTGTCTTGCCGCATTGTCCGCCTGCGGCGGTGTGTTGCTGGCGGCGCAGTCGGCGCGCGAGATGGATGATGCGCAGGTGCAGTGTCCGCCACAGGTGGAGGAAGGGTTGCTGCATGCGGTGGTGGTGTTGGCCGATCATGCCGGGGCGTTGGTGGAGCCGGATGCGTGCGCGCCGTTGTCGTAGAGCCGAGCCTATGCTCGGCTGCACTGTGCTCGTGGCGTCGGTAGGTTCAGTGCCGACCAAGGTCGGCACCTACCAGAGCAGGGTCCCCCGAGCGCAAGGGCGCTACCAGTCCGCGCGCAGCCCGATGTTGCCTTCGATGATGCGGCGCTTCTCGTTGCGGTCGCCGCCCAGCTCGCGCGTGTAGTCGGCCACGGCGTACGCACTGATGGTGCGGTTGAAGCGCCCGACCACACCCACGCCGGCTTCCAGCGCGCGTGAACGCTGCGAATTGATGATCACGTCGTCGTCGAAGCGGATGCGATCCTCGCCGGAACGACCATGCCAGTAATTCAGCTTGAAATACGGTTGCCAGCCGTTGTCGGCCAGCTGGTAATCGCCGGCCAAACGCAGGCCCACACGGCCGGTCCAGGCGTTGTCGTTGTCGAAGCGCACGCTCGATATTTCATCGCGACGGTCATCCAGCGAAGTGCGTTGCCAGATCACCTGCACCTGCGGTTCCAGCCACCATGCGGACTGCCCGAAGTGCAGCAGCGGCTTGCCAGCCTCCACCGACACACTGGTGCCGTCGCCGCTCAGGCCGAAGCCGAGCCCGCGCGAGGAACGCGCGCGGCCGTCGTAGCGGCTCTGCATCGCCACGGCGTCGATGTAGGCACCGCTGCTGTCGGTGAACGTCCAGTACAGGCCCACGTGCTTGTCGTCCAGGCGGTTCTGGCCCACCTGTACGTTCTCCCAGCCCAGTGCCAGGCCGGTGGTCTTGCCCTGCGCGCGGGTGCGGCCGACGAACACGCCGATCTGGTTGCGGTGGTTGTCCGACGCCGCAGCCCATACGTCGAGGCCGGCCTGCAGGCCCATCACGTCGCCATCAAAGCCGGGCTGTGCATCGCCCTTCCAATGGATCTCGCTGCTCTGCCCCACCAGGCGACCCCAGGCGGTGCGGAATGCGCCCTGGTTGTACAGCAGGCGCTGTTCGCCCTGCCGCTCGTGGAAGGTACCGAGGCTGGCCAGCGAGGTCTCGCGCAGCAGCGGCGGCACCACCGCGTAGGCGGCGGTCTCCACGCGGTACAGCGGTACCACCGCGCCTTCGGCCGGGCGTGCACCCGGCGTCGGCGGCGCGCCGGTACCGGGCAATGCACCGCCGGCCACGGGCACGTCCGGCACCGCCGGATCGCTGGGCGGTGCCACCGGCGCCGGTTCCGGCGGCGGTGGTGGTGGTGCGGTCTCGCCTGCGGTCAGGTCCGGATCGGTGGCGCCTTCCGGCGGCGGCGGAGGTGCCGGGGCAATGGGGGGCGGGGGTGCCACCGGCGGCGTCAGCGGCGGCGGGGCGGCACTACCACCACCGTTGGGTGCCGGCGTCGGGCCGGTCACCAGCGTCGAACGCAGGTACCAGTTCTCGCTGGTACCGGCACTGACACCGCCCTTGAACAGGAAGTACTCGTAGGCGCCGGCCGCGACCGGTGCGAACAGCGAGAACGCGCCCGGCGAGGTGCGGCCACCATTCAAGGCCTGCACCACCAGGATGCCATCGGCCAGCGTGGCCGCGCCGCTGCCGCCGGCATTCAGCACGCCGATGCCGGTGGTTCCGGTGGCGGTACCGCCATCGATCACCAAGCGATCGCTGGGGGAGTTGTCCGCGCCCAGCACGGTGCGCAGGTACAGGCCACCACCGTCACCGCGATAGTTGCCGCGCACGGTGAACACGTCGCCGGCGCCGGTACCGGTCAGGTCGATGCGCCCGGCATTGACCATCTCCACCAGTGCAGCACTGTTGAATGGGCGGATGGCATGGCCGCCACTGCCCGCGTAGACGGTGCTGGTGTCGTCCACCGTGAGCGTACCGGTGCCGGTTGCGCTGTCGCCCAGCACCAGGTCGCCATCGAAGCTCAGCTCCGTGCTGTTGGCCAGGCTGATCGCCTCCCAGTTCTGGAAGCGGCCCACGCCTGCGGTCTTGACGTTGCTCAGGTTGAGCTGGTCGATGCCACTGCCCCCGTCGAACAGCGGCACCGCACCCAGGTTGCCCTGGTTGAGGTTGCTGAGGTTGGCCACGTCGTTGTCCGGGCCCATGTCGATCGCACCGTAGACGATGCCGCCGCCGTCCCAGTTGAAGGTGTCATCGCCGGTGCTGAGCAGTACCTGCCCGCGCACGGTGCCGTCGGTGATGGTCACGCTGTCGTTGCCGCCGCTGACGCTGATGTTGCCGCCGATGTAGGCCGTGCCCGAAATGATGATGGTGTCGGTGTCGAAGCCGGTCACCACGTTGCCATCCACGGTGCCGCCGGACTGGTCCCACAGGTTCTTGTCCAGCTTCATGTTGACGCGGCCGATGCGGCCAGCGGTCATCCAGGCCTGGTCGCCATCCTCGAACGCGCCGATGATGCGACCACCGCTCATGCGGAAGGTATCGATGTTGTCGCCCTGCTGCAGCGCGCCGATCGTGCCGCCACTCATGACGAAATCATCGCGGCCACTGTCCTGCGCTACCAGGCCGGTGACGGTGCCGCCGGTGACGGTCATCCGGTCATCGCCACTGCCCTGGTCGACGCTGTCGATGGTGCCATTGCCCAGCAGCAGCACGTCGTTGCCATCCCCTTGCAGGACACCGCCGCTGATGCTGCCGGCCTGCATGTCCAGGCGGTCGTTGCCTGAATCGAACTGTACGCCGGTACGCCCACTGATCGTTCCGCGGTTGACCAGCACGCTGTCGCCCGCACCGACGAACTGCAGCGCGGTGTTGTTGCCGGTGCTGATGCTGCCCGCATTTTCGACGCGGCTGCCACCACCGAGCTGGACCGCCACACCCCCCACCGAACTGATCGTGCCTTGGTTGGTCAACAGGTGACCACTTGCACCGACCAGGGTAACGGCCGACGCCCCACCGCTCTGCTGCAACTGGGCACCGCTGGCGACGTTGACGGTGATGCCCGCTTCGCCGCTGGCCGAGATGGGCACCGTCTGCGGATTCGGCGCGTTGGCGTCACAGGTGACCGTCTGGCCGGCGACCGGAGCGACGGTGCTGCAGCCGGCCCAGGCGGCGCTGGCGGTCAACAGCACCATGGACGGGACTGCCAGTGCCTGAAGCACGGAAACGGTGAGGCGGCGCGGACGGAAAGCGCGCGGGACGGCACGGGTCATACAGTCCTCCTGGACAGAGAATCAGGAACTGCAAATGCACGCTGCTGCGTATGCAGTCTGCCGTGATGTGAATCGTTTCGATAGATGAACTTGCGTGCGGAAAATCACATTTCGGATGTGAAATCGCCGGGCCCTCACGCCAATGTGATGTGGCTGAAATCGTTCATTTTTTCTGGGCGTTGGGAGCCGCACATGCGTGGATGCCGTTGGCGGATCGGGTCAGGGCCTTTTCCTGCGGAAAAGGGTCCGACCCCGGGACTGCTCAGATCTTCAGGTAGATCTTGCGACGGTCCAGCCACCAGGCCACGCCCCACCACAGCGCGACGAACACCAGTGCCTGCAGCATCGATGCCAGCTCGAGCGCCTGCGGCATCGCGTTGGCCAGCTGCTGCCAGATCCAGCCCCAGGCACCGCTGGCCATCAACGCCACCGACATCACCGAGGCCCCCAGATACGCGGTGATCGCGTTGACCCCGAAACGCCGGCCCAGCGGCGGCCATCCCTTCTTGTCGATCAGCACGTGGCCCAGCCACAGCGCCAGCGCGGCCAGGCCGCCGGTCCACAGCACGTAGCTGGGCGTCCACAGCGGCTTGTTCAACGGCAACACCCCGGCCAGCAACAGGCCCAGCACGGCGGTCGCCACGCCCAGCCCGGCCAGTGCCGTCGAACGCCCGCTGCGCAGCAGGCCACCGGCCAACAGGCCGAGCACGGTACTGGCCAGTGCACCCAGCGTGCTCAGCAATCCTTCCGGGTCATGGCCGAGGCCGGTATCGGCATGCCATTGATAGATCCACGGCGCGAACAGCGCGGTGTCCAAGCGGCTGGCCGGGTTGATCCACGGCGCCAGGTCACCCATGCCGAGCAGCAACATCGTGTATCCCACCAGCAATCCAACAAGCACGCCGGCCTGCATGCGCGGCTGTGCATACACCGCCAGCACGCCCACCAATGCCGCGCACACGGCGATCCGTTGCAGCACGCCCCAGATGCGGAAGTGGTGCGTATGCAGCGCCCACCAGATCAGCAGATGCAACAGCACGCCGGCCACCAGGATGCGCAGTGCGCGCTCCAGCACGCCGCGCGCCAACACCGGGCGTGCGGCGGCATCCAACGCGCGCGGTGCCACGCTGAAGGCCATCGACACACCCACCAGGAACAGGAAGAACGGGAACACCAGGTCGGTGGGCGTGCAGCCATGCCATTCCGAATGGCGCAGCGGTGCGAACACTGCACTCCAGTCGCCTGGGTTGTTGACCAGCAGCATCGCCGCCACGGTGATGCCGCGCAGGGCATCGATCGAGCCCAGACGGCGCGGCGGCGTACTGTTCATCAGGCGGCCTCGTACTGTCCTGCAATCCAGGTGCCACGCACCTGCAGGGCGTCATCCAGCAGCACCAGGTCGGCCTGGTAGCCCTCGGCGATGTGGCCCAGGCGGTCGTCGACGTTGAGGAACTGCGCCGGGTAGGTCGAGGCCATGCGCGCGGCCTCGGCCAGCGGCTGGCCCAGCAGCTGCACGGTGTTGCGCACCGCCGTGGCCATGTCCAGCGCAGAACCGGCCAGCGAACCAGCGGCATTGCGCACCACGCCATCGATGGCGGTGATGGTTTCGCCATACAGCACGTAGCTGGGATCGTCGGCACCGACCGGCGGCATCGCATCGGTCACCAGCAGCAGGCGACCGCGCGGCTTGGCCGCCAGCGCCACGCGCAGGCTGGCCGGATGCACATGCACGCCATCGACGATGATGCCGATCCAGCTGTCGCGGTCTTCCAGCGCAGCGCCCACTGCGCCAGGCTCACGGCCCTGCAGCGGCGACATCGCGTTGTACAGGTGGGTGAAGCCGCGTATGCCGGCATCCAGGCCGGCGCGGACCTCTTCGTACGTGCCTGCGGTATGGCCGGCGGCCACGATCACGCCACGTTCGACCAGCGCACGGATGGTTTCCAGTGGCACGCGCTCCGGCGCCAGCGTCAGCAGCGTCACGCCGTTGTCCAGCGACGCGGCCAGCGTGATCTCTTCTTCGTCAGGCACGCGGAACTTGCTGGCATCGTGCGTGCCCTTGCGCGCCGGCGCGATGTAGGGCCCTTCCAGATGGATGCCGATCACGCCCGGCACGCCCTGCGCGATGGCCTCGCGCATCGCACCGATGGCTTCGCGCATCACCGCCACGTCATCGCTGATCAGCGTGGGCAGCATCGCGGTGGTACCGAAGCGGCGGTGTGCCTGCGCGATGGTACGCAGCGAGGCAACATCGGGCGTGTTGTTGAACAACGCACCGCCACCCCCATTGACCTGCACGTCGATGAAGCCGGGCAGCAGCCAGCCGCCGCCCAGGTCCACCTGCTCGGCAGCGTGGCCCAGCTGCGGTGCGGCGTCGGGCAACAGCGCGCTGATGCGACCCTCTTCGATCACCACAGCCAGATCGTCGCGGAATTCATCGCCTGCCAGGATGCGGGCATTGCGCAGCACGGTTGCCATCACACCGTCTCCGTGACCTTGTTCAGGTGCGGCGGCAGGTCCGGGTTGAAGCCACGGCGCAGCGCCAGCGCGTTGATCGCGCGATAGAAGCTCTGCACGGTCAGCAGCGGTGCGCACAGCGGGTGTGGCGCGGGCGCCACCGGCAGGTTGCCGCCGGCACCGGCCAGCCACACCTGCGCGCCGCGTGCAGAAAATTCCTCGACCACCGCGCGGGTGCCGGCGCCGGTTTCATCGGGCTGCGCGAAGGCCAGCACCGGGAAGCCACGGTCGACCAGTGCCATCGGGCCGTGCTTGACCTCGGCCGAGCTGTAGGCTTCGGCGTGCAGGCTGCAGGTTTCCTTGAACTTCAGCGCCGCTTCCTGCGCCGCACCCAGGCCCAGGCCACGGCCGAGCACGAACAGGTTGGTGGCCTCGACCAGGCCTTCGGTCACCGCGCTCCAGTCGCACTGCCAGGCTTCACGCATCGCGTCCGGCAGCAGGTCCAGCGCGTTGCGCAGGCTGCTGTCCTGCTTCCAGTAGGCGGCCAGCTGCAGCAGTGCAGCCAGCGAGGCCAGGTAGCTCTTGGTTGCCGCCACGCTCTTTTCGGCACCGGCATGCAGCGGAATGACCGTGTCGGCCAGCTGCGCCAGCGGCGAATCCTCGACGTTGACCAGCGCGATCACGCGTGCGCCAGCGGCCTTGGCCGCCTCGGCGTTGCGCAGCAAATCCGGGCTCTTGCCCGACTGCGAAATGACGATGAACAGCGCACCGCGCAGCTGCAGTGGTGCGGCGTAGACCGAGCCTACCGACGGCGACGCGGAGGCGACCACCAGGCCCAGCTGGGTTTCCAGCAGGTACTTGCCGTAGGTGGCGGCATGGTCGGAGCTGCCGCGTGCACAGGTGACCACGAACGGCGGCGGCGCGGCGCGCAGGCTGGCGGCCAGGGTTTCCATGGTGGCGTGGTTGCGCGAGAACTGGCGGGCAACCACGTCTGCCGCTTCAGCGGCCTCGGCGAACATCAGGGTGGCGGTGGGGTCTGACAGCGACATGGCAGGCTCAGGCAGGATCGGAAGGAAGGGGGCGTGCGCCGGCCGGGCGCATCGGCGCGGTCGAACCGCGCACCACCAGTTGCGGCACGAAGCCCTGGTTGTGCAGCGGTGCCGGCGCATCGTCGTAGGCGTCGCTGCGCAGTTGTGCGATCAGCAGGCGCGCGGCGTGGCGGGCGATGTCCTCGGTGGCCTGCTTGGCGGTGGTCAGCGGTGGCCACGACTGGCGCGAGAACGGGCTGTCCTCGAAACCGGCGATGGACAGGTCGTACGGCACGTTCATGCCGGCCGACTTGGCGGCGGCCAGCACGCCGGCAGCGATTTCGTCGTTGGAACCGAAGATGGCGGTGGGCGGTTCGCGCAGCGCCAGCAGGCGGCGCGCCCCACGGAAACCATCGTCGAAGGTGTAATCGCCCTGCACCACCAGGTGCTTGTCCACGGTCATGCCGTAGTCCTTCAGCGCGGCTTCGTAACCGGCGTAGCGTTCGCCCGAGGAGCGGTGCGAGCTGCCGCCCCAGAGGAAGCCGATGCGCTGGTGGCCCAGCTGGATCAGGTGCTCGGTGATCTCGTAGGCCGCCTCGCGGTCGTCGACGAACACGCAGGCGCCGTCGGCCGGGTCTTCAGTGGCGGCGATGATGCGCACCAGCTTGATGCCACGCGCGGTCAGCGCCTGGATCAGGTCGCGGCGCTCGGACATCGGCGCGGTCAGCACCAGCCCCGCCAGCCGCGAGCGCTGCACCCAGTCGGCCAGTTCATCGGCCAGCAACGGCGAGCTCGAATCACAGGGATGGATCTGCAGGCCGAAACCGGTCTCGCGGCACGCGGCCAGCACGCCGTTCTGCACGCCGATGATGTGGTACGGGTTCGGGTTGTCGTAGACCAGCCCGATCACGAAGGTAGTGCCGCTGCGCAGGTTGCGCGCGGACGGATCGGGCTCGTAGTCGAGCTCGGCGATGGCACGCAGCACCCGCGCACGGGTGGCCTGCATCACCGAGGGCTCGTTGTTGATCACCCGCGAGACCGTCTTCAGCGAGACCTTGGCCTTCTCCGCAACGTCCTTGATGGTCGCTCTGCGCATGGGTTTTCCCTGGGGTTGGCTGCCGTCCATCATCGCCGATCAGGCCTTGTCCTGCGGCAGGCCGGCACGATGGCCGATCACCGAGTAGAACAGGATGTACAGGTAGCACGGCACCATCAGCAGCACGAACACCAGCTGGAAGTCGATGTGCTGCTTGAGCACGGCGAACAGCTGCGGAATGATCGCGCCGCCGGCGATGCCCATCACCAGCAGGGCCGAGCCGGTCTCGGTGAAGCGGCCCAGGCCGCGGATCGCCAGCGGGAAGATGGCCGGCCACATCATGGCGTTGGCAAAGCCCAGCAGCGCCACGAAAGCCACCGAGACGTAGCCGTGCGTAGCCCAGGCGCCCAGGCAGAACACCACGCCCATCACTGCCGAAATGGTCAGGTAGCGCGACTGCGAGACCAGGCCAGGGATCGCCAGCAGGCCGACCACGTAGCCGGCCAACATCGCACCCAGCGTCAGCGAGGTGAACATCTTGGTCTGGTCCAGCGGCAAGCCGAAACCGTGGCCGTAGGTGCCGATCGCATCACCGGCCATGACTTCCACGCCTACGTACACGAACAGGCACAGCACGCCCAGCCACAGATGCGGGAACTGGAAGATGCTGCGGCGCTCGGCCGTTCCCGGTGCCCCTGACGGCGTTGCATTGGCTTCGGAGGACTTGATCTCGGGCAGAGGCGAGAACAGCACGGCCACCGCCAGCACCACCAGCAGCGCGGCCATCGCCAGGTACGGCGCATGGATCTTGGCGGCGAATTCGTTGAGCAGCGCGGCCTTGGTGACCGCGTCGGCAGCCTGCACCTGCTTGTCCAGATCGCCGATGCCATGCAGCACCAGAGTGCCGATCAGCACCGGCGCCAGCATGCCGGCAATCTTGTTGCAGATGCCCATCAGCGCGATGCGGCGTGCCGCGGTTTCAATCGGACCAAGGATGGAGATGTAGGGATTGATCGCGGTCTGCAGCAGCGCCAGGCCGCTGCCGATCACGAACAGGCCGCCGAGTGCGCCCGGGTACCAGCGCTGGGTGGCGAATTCACCGAACAGCGCGGCACCACCGGCCATCACCAGCAGGCTCAGGCTCAGGCCCTTCTTCATGCCGGTGCGGCGCAGGATCCAGGACGCCGGCAGGGCCAGGAAGAAATAGGACAGGTAGAACACCATCAGCACCAGGAAGGCGCCGACCTCGCTGAGTTCGAAGGCCAACTTGACGAAGGTGATCAGCGGGCCGTTGAGCCAGGTGAAGAAGCCGATCAGGAAGAACAACACGCCAACGATGGCGATGGAGGTGGCCACGTTCGGGCGCGCGCTTGCAGCGGGGACGGCGGACATCAGGAGGGCTCCTGCGGCGACGGCCGCAGAACGCGGCGTCGGAGAGTGGCTGGGAACAACGTTGTCACATTCTTTCGATGGACAACGGCGGTTTGTCAACTTCCATGCACGCCTGCCTGAACCTTGTGCTGCACTGCGCAAGTCCGCCGCGGTACGCCCCGCTGAATGCGCGGCAGGCCTAGAGCCCCGTGCGCCAATGGTTCCCATGTGAAACCCGCACTCACACCGTGTAAACGTTTACTGCGCGCCGCATTCGTTGCGACGCAGCAACGAAAGTGTCACGAACTCGTTGACATCGTTGTCAGCGCGGTTACAGACTCCGCCCCAATCGCCGCCCCCGATCCCCGGGCCGGCCCACCTGCAGCAGGAGCCCGCGTGACCGCCAGCCACCCCGCCCCGTCGCATGTCCTGTCCCGCGTCGCGCCCTCGTTCCTGGCCGCCGACGTCGGTGGCACCCATGTGCGCGTGGCCCGGGTCCAGGCCAGCGGTGACGCCGCCCATCCGGTGCAGGTGCTGGAGTACCGCAAGTACCGCAATGCCGACCATGCCGGCCTCAGCGCGATCCTGTCCGACTTCCTGGGCGAAGGCCCGCGGCCCACGCATTGCGTGGTCGCCAGCGCCGGCTATGCCCGCGAAGACGGCACGGTGATCACCGCCAACCTGCCGTGGCCGCTGTCGGCGCGCCAGGTGGAGGCCGATGTCGGCCTGCAGCGGGTCTACATCGTCAACGACTTCGAAGCGGTGGCCTATGCCGCTGCGCAGGTCGACGCCAGCGGCGTGCTGCACCTGTGCGGGCCGGAGACCGCCGCGCGTGGCCCGACCCTCGTGGTCGGCCCCGGCACCGGTCTGGGCGCCGCGCTGTGGATCCCCACCGCGCACGGCCCGGTGGTGCTGCCCACCGAAGCCGGCCAGCCGACCCTGGCGGCCAGCACCGAACTGGAAATGGCCATCGTCCGCCACATGCAGCGCGACCGCGCGCACGTGTCGATCGAGCATGCGATCTCCGGCCCCGGCCTGATGAACCTGTACCGTGCGGTGTGTGCACTGCAGGGGCAGGCGCCGACCCTGGCAAGCCCCGACGCAGTCACCGCCGCCGCCATGGCCGATACCGATGCACATGCGCGCCAGGCGCTGGACGTGTTCTGTGGCCTGCTCGGCAGCACCATCGGCGACATGGCGCTGTTCTACGGCGCCCACGGTGGCGTCTACCTGGCCGGCGGCATCCTGCCGCAGATCCGCGAATACCTGCACGCCAGCACCTTCGTCGAACGCTACCTGCAGAAGGGGCCGATGGGCGAAGCGCTGGCACGCATCCCGGTGAAGGTCGTCGAACACGGCCAGCTGGGCGTGGTCGGCGCTGCCAGCTGGTACCTGCAGCAATCGGCCGCCTGACACCGCAACAGGCTTCAACGCAATCGCAGCACGCAGTACGTGGCACGCCAACGCAGGGGACTTCGCCGCCGCCCCGCGCATGTCATCGCAACCGTAACCGAACACCGCCGCCGGCACCCAATCGAGTGATGAGGAGAGACATCATGAACACCCGCAAGACCCTGCTTTCGGCCGCCATCGTAAGCTGCATCGCCTTCAGTGCGCACGCACAGCAGGCGGCCCCGACCGCCACCGATCTGGACACCGTGACCGTTACCGGCATCCGTGGCTCGATGGAAAAGTCGCTGGACACCAAGCGCGAAGCCAATGCGCGCGTGGAAGTGGTCACCGCCGAAGACGTGGGCAAGCTGCCCGCGCACAACGTTGCCGATACCCTGCAGCGCCTGCCGGGCGTGAACATCAGCTCGTCCAGCGCCGACGAAGGTGGCTTCGATGAAGCCGACCGTGTCAGCCTGCGCGGCACCAGCCCGAGCCTGACCCAGACCCTGATCAACGGCCACACCGTCGGCTCGGCCGACTGGTTCGTGCTCAGCCAGGGCAACAACGTCGGCCGCAGCGTCAGCTACTCGCTGCTGCCGTCGGAACTGGTCAGCTCGGTGGAAGTGAACAAGTCCTCGCAGGCCAAGCTGCAGGACGGCGGCACCACCGGTACCGTCAACATCATCACCCGCAAGCCGCTGGAATTCTCCAAGCCGTTCACCGCGGAAGGCTCCATCGGTGCGGTGCGTTCGGACCTGGCCAAATCGACCGATCCGCAGTACTCGGCATTGTTCAATTACAAGAACGACGAAGGCACCTTCGGCGTGATGGTGCAGGGCTTCAGCCAGAAGCGCGAACTGCGCCGTGAAGCGCAGGAAATCCCGGGCGGCTTCTTCAAGATCGGCGCCGGCGACCCGGTCGCCAGGACCAATCCGGACCTGATCGGCGTCAACGTGCCGGGCCTGCTGGGTTCGACCCTGTTCGAACAGACCCGCGAACGCAAGGGCGGCCTGGTCTCGCTGCAGTTCAAGCCGAGCGACAGCCTCACCCTGGGCCTGAATGGTTTCAGCTCCGAGCTGAAGGCCAACAACTACAACCGCAACTTCATGATGTTCGGCAACAGCTTCGCCAAGTCGCAGGCGCCGGATCCGGGCTATGTGGTCAAGGACGGCGTGCTGACCAACGCCACCTACAGGGGCGTGCCGGGCACCGACTATGCGGTGTACGACATGATCTACCGCGAGTCGAAGGCCAAGTCGAGCTATGTCACCTTCGATGCCGACTGGCAGATCAGCGACAGCCTGACCGCCACGTTCCAGGCCGGCAGCACCAAGGGCACCGGCGAGACGCCGCGCCAGTACATCGCCGAGGTCACCCTCGCCAACGGCGGCGGCGCCAGCTGGGCCACCCACGGCAATGGCTCGCCGATCGACTGGAACGTCGGCGGCGACCTCTCGCCCAACGGCGTGACCGGCTTCGGCACCTGGGGCAACCAGCAGGTCACCGCTGAAGACAAGGAGAAGTGGGCCACGCTCGACTTCAACCAGTACTTCAATGATGGCGGCGTACTGAGCTCGATCGACTTCGGCCTGCGTTTCGCCGACCACAAGCGCGAAGCGCTGTCGCCGGAAGGTGCAACCCCGGGTGACATCTGGAGCGCGCTGAAGAACGGTGCCACGGCCAACTATCCCAGCGGCTTTGCCGGTGACATCGGCGGCACTTTCCCGCGCAACCTGTGGTACTTCACCCCGGGCGCGCTGAAGGACGCGGTGACCAACAACTCCACCTGGCTGGCCGGCAATGACGGCCCGACCGGTCGCCACAACTATGGCGCCGAGTGGAAGGTGAAGGAAAAGAACTTCGCCGGCTACGTGCAGGCCAACTTCCGCGGCGACTGGTGGAGCGGCAACGTCGGCCTGCGCTACGTCAACATCAAGCAGGACATCGACACCTACAACGCCGTCAGCAAGGCCGCAGATGCCGATGTCAGCAGCCTGTTCGGCATGTGGGAGCGCCTGGCCTTCCAGAACAAGCGCAACCGTGTCCTGCCCAGCGCCAACATCAAGTTCGACCTGGACGACTCGCTGGTGCTGCGTGTCGCCGCCTCGCAGACCCAGACCCTGCCGGACTACTCGGCACTGGGCGCGTCCTCGTACGGCTCGGACCTGAACCGCACCGGCGGCGGCGGCAATCCGAACCTCAAGCCGACCCTGTCGACCAACCTGGATGCCAACCTGGAGTGGTACTTCATGCCGCGCGGCCTGCTGTCGGTGGGTGCGTACCACATGAAGCTGAAGGACTACATCGCCTTCGACGTGGTCTCGCGCCAGCTCTACAGCGAACTGACCAACCAGCTTGAGACCTACCAGATCTCCACCCCGATCAATGCCGACGGCAAGGTCACCGGCGTGGAAGTGGCCTACGAGCAGCCGATCGGCGAGTACTTCGGCATCAACGCCAACTACACCTACGCCAACGGCACCACCTCGCACACCTGGTCGGATGGTTCGCACAACCTGCTGGGCACCTCGAAGAACACCTACAACGTGGGTGCCTACTTCGAGAACGAGCGTTTTGGCGCCCGGGTCAGCTACACCCGCCGTTCCTCGTTCCTGATCAGCCTGTCGGGCACCAACCCGTACTACCAGGATGATTTCGGCACGCTGTCGGCATCGCTGAGCTACAAGGCCACCGATTGGCTGAGCATCAGCCTGGATGGCCTGAACCTCAACAACCCGACCTACAAGTACTACCAGACCGCGGCCATCCCGACCTCGTTCTACAGCAACGGTCGCCAGTACTACCTCAACTTCCGCTTCAAGTACTGATCCAGCGGCAGCAACATCGCCGAGTCGTGCACGCACGCCGGGCCTGGGTCATTCCGGGCCCGGCGTTTTTCATGTATAGCGTTCATCGCACCGTTCCAAGGAGTCGTTCCGATGGTCAAACCTTCCCGCGCCCGGATGCGCAGCGCAGTGCTGCTGGGCAGCCTGCTCGCCCTGTTGCCGGCACTGCCCGCACTCGCCGCCGATCCCACGCCGGCCGCTGAAGCACCGGGTCCGCAGCTGCGTGCCGGCAGCCTGATGCTGATTCCCGCGCCCGCTACCGTGCAGCACGGCCAGGGCAGCGGCATCACCGTACGCGCCGATACCGCGCTGCACGCCGAAGGCGAAGCCGCGCAGCGCGTCGCCACCCAGTTCGCCGACCTGCTGGCCCGCAGTGGCGGTCCGCGACTCATACCGGCCAAGGGCAAGGCGGCAGGCACGTCGGGCAGCATCCGCTTCCAGATCGTTCCGACCTTCCGCGACAGCGGTGAGAGCTACACGCTGGAAAGCACCGCGCAGGGCGTACTGGTGCAGGCCGGCAACGAAACCGGCCTGTTCTACGGCGCAACCACGCTTGCCCAGCTGGCCACGGGTGGCAGCAACGGCGTGCTGCCGGCGGTGCAGATCCAGGACGCGCCGCGCTTCGGCTGGCGCGGTTTCATGCTCGACTCGGCGCGGCACTTCCAGAGCCTGGATGAGATCAAGCGCGTGCTCGATGCGATGGCCGCGCACAAGCTCAATACCTTCCATTGGCACCTCACCGATGACCAGGGCTGGCGCATGGAGATCAAGCGCTACCCGAAGCTGACCGAGGTGGGCAGCTGCCGCCTGCCGGCCGGCGACGGCGGCATCGACCCGGCCAGTGGCCAGCAGCATCCGTACTGCGGCTTCTACACGCAGGAGCAGATCCGCGAAGTGATCGCCTATGCCGCCAGGCTGCATATCCAGGTGATTCCAGAAATCGATGTGCCCGGCCATGCCACCGCGGCGATCGCCGCGTACCCGGAACTGGGTTCGATCAACACCCCGCTGAAGCCGATCAGCGAATGGGGCGTGTTCCCGAACCTGTTCAACGTGGAGGACAGCACCGTCACCTTCCTCGAGAACGTCCTGGAAGAAGTGATCGCGCTGTTCCCTGCGAAGTACGTGCACGTCGGCGGCGACGAGGCGGTCAAGGACCAGTGGGAAGCCTCGAAACAGGTGCAGCAGCGCATGCGTGCGCTGGGCATCAAGGATGAAATGGCCATGCAGAGCCACATCATCAAGCGCCTGGAGACCTTCCTGGAGCAGCACGACCGGCGCCTGATCGGCTGGGACGAAATCCTCGAAGGCGGCCTACCACCGCAGGCCACGGTGATGTCGTGGCAGGGCACCGAAGGTGGCCTGGCTGCAGCCGGTGCCGGCCATGACGTGGTCATGTCCCCGGTGGGATACCTGTACCTGGATTACCTGCAGACCGCCTCGCCGAACGAGCCACCGGGTCGCCCGGCCCAGGTCAACCTCGGCAAGCTGTACAACTTCGAGCCGGTGCCGGCCGAGCTGGCGGCCGACAAGCGCCAGCACATTCTCGGCCTGCAGGCCAACATGTTCACCGAGCACACGCGCACCTACGCGCGCCTGCAGCACAACCTGTTCCCGCGCCTGGCCGCCGTGGCCGAGACCGGCTGGAGTACGCCGGAACATCGCGACTTCCGCGATTTCCTAGCGCGCCTGCCCGCGCAGCTGCAGCGCTACCGTGCCTGGGGCCTGGCCTACGCGCAGACCCCGTTCGAAGTGGGCGTGGACTACACCGATGATCGCGCGAAAAACTCCGTGACCCTATCGCTGGCCAATCCGCTGGGCTATGAAGTGCGCTACAGCACCGATGGCCAGCCGGTGACCGGGCAGTCGCCGTTGTACCAGCAGCCGCTGACCGCGACGCTGCCGACCACCGTGCAGGCCGCCGCGTTCTACCAGGGCCAGATGCTGGCCGCGAAGCCGACCATCGCCACGTTCACCGCGCAGTCGCTGCTCAGCCGCCGCAGCGATGCGCTGCTCAGCTGCGTGGGCAAGAAGGGGCTGGTGCTGCGCCTGGAAGACGACGGCCCGCGCGAGGGAACGCGTGCGGTGTTCAACGTCGACATCTTCCAGCCATGCTGGCGCTGGCCGCAGGCGCAGCTGGACGGCATCGGCAGCGTGGAGGTCCGCGCGGGCCGCATTCCGTACTACTTCCAGCTGGCCCACGATGAACCCAAGCGTCGCTTCGAAAAGGCCCGGAGCGCACACGGCGAAATGCTGATCCGCCGCGGTGATTGCACGGGCAAGGTGCTGGCTCAGGTACCGCTGCCGGCCACGCCCGATGCCGATGGCTTCGTGACCCTGCGTGCGGCGCTGCCGAAGGGCACGCAGGGCACGGGTGACCTGTGCATCAACTTCACCGGCGATACGCGCCCGGCGATGTGGGTGCTGGATGAGGTCACGCTGAAGAAGTAACCGCAAGCCTGTCCTGGCGCAATCCATCCACGCATGGCGTGGATCTACTGTACAGCCGAGCCCATGCTCGGCTGCCTTTCGGGAGGGAGCCGAGCACGGGCTCGGCGCTACAGGAACCTCAGCCCCGCCAGCGCATCAGCAGATCGCGCAACGGGGTCAGTGCCGTGGCCATGCCGGCCAGCACGCCGATCGTGTTGGCCAGCGCATCCATCGGGTCAGCAGTGCGGTTGCTGGTCAGCGTACCCTGCGCGAACTCGATGCCGACGCCCATCAGCACCAGCCCCACGCCCACCCACAGCAGCGGGCGCCCCGGCCGGAACAGCTGCACCGCGCTGCCGGCCAGGAGGAAGTAGGCGAGGAAGTGCTCGCCCTTGTCGCTGTTTTCCGGCAGCGGGATCGGCGGTGGTGGGATCAGGCAGACCACGATCACCAGCAACACCGCCAATGTCCAAAGCGCGGTCCAAAGCCGCGGCCGCCGCAGCGGCTTGATCAGCGGCAACGCATTGCTCACAGGCGCCAGCTCAGGTCGCCCAGTTCGAACGCCGGCTCGAAATCGACACCACGCTGCAGGCCGATGGCCTGGAAGCGCTCGCCCATCTCGGTCGGCAGGGTCAGCTTCTTCACCTGGTCACGCAGCTGGATGCGGCCGACCTCATCCGTACGCTCTTCGGCCAGCAGCAGCACCTGGTCCAGGCCGTTGCCGAGCAGGAAACTGGCCTGGCTGCAGTACCCCGCCAATTCGAAACCACCGTGCATGCCCGCCTCGGCCATCGCGGTGAAATCCACCGACGCGGTGATGTCCTGCAGGCCGGGCCAACGATGCACGTCGTTGTGCACGTGGTGGCGGTAGAACGCGCGGACCGTGCCATCGTCGCGGTCGTGCTGGTAGAACTCGCTGCGGCTGTAACCGTAATCGACAAACAGCATCGCACCACGCTGCAGGCCGCCAGCCACTGCCTGCAGCCAGTACGGCAGCTGCGGCAGCACCTCGGAGCGGTAACCGTCGGCAAAGGGCTTTTCCAGGTAGCGCTCGATGTGGCGCACCGCACCGTTGAGCAGGATGTCAGCCGGCTGCGCGCCACGGATGAAGTTGCCTTCGCCATCAAGCTCGACGGTTTCCTCATAGACCTCGCCGTCCCGGATCAGGAAACGCGGGGTCGGCAGCGCGTCGATCACCTCGTTGGCGAACACCACGCCCTCCCAGTCCTCCTCGAACGGGCGGTCGATCCAGCCCACGCGCGCGGCCAACTCGGCCGGCAGGTTCTGCTGCAGGCGCTGCTGCTGGCGCTCGCGCAGGTCGGCGCTGGGTTCGAGGATGGCGTAGCGCGATGGCAGCGCGTCCAGTTCGGCCAGGCGCAGCAGCACGGCCTCGGCGAAGGCGCCGGTACCGCCGCCCAGTTCCAGCATGCGGGCCTGCGCGCCCAGCTGGGCGAACACTGGCGCCAGCGCATTGGCCACGCTGCCGGCGAACAGGCTGCCGAGCTCGGGTGCGGTGGTGAAGTCGCCGCTGCCTCCGAACTTGCTGGCGCCGGCGCTGTAGTAGCCCCAGCCTGGGGTGTACAGGCACAGCTCCATGAAGCGCGAGAACGGCATCGCCCCGCCCTGCGCAAGGATTTCGGCGCGCAGGGCGGCCGCCAGCTGGTCGCTGTGGGCCAGGGCATCGGCGTCGGGCAGGGGGAAGGTGGGCTGCATGGCGTCTTCGAATGCGGTGACAATGGTGCACAGGATAGCCGAGCCTTGGAGGACCCTCGATGAGCGATACCCACCCCGTGGTCCTGATCACCGGCAGCGCGCGCCGGATCGGTGCGGCCATCGCCCGCCAGTTCCACGCCTGTGGCTGGTCGGTGGTACTGCATGCCAACACCTCCAGCGCCGAACTGCAGCAGGCCGCGTTCGATTTCGACAACGTGCGCCCCGGCAGCGTGCTGGCCCTTCAGGCCGACCTGCGTGACGCCGACGCCCTGCCCGACCTGGTGGAACAGGCCGTTACCCACTTCGGCCGCCTGGACGCTCTGGTCAACAACGCCTCCAACTTCTATGCCACCCCGCTCGGCCAGATCACCGCCGAGGCGATGGACGAGCTGTATGCAGTCAATGCGCGCGCGCCACTGCTGTTGTCACAGGCGGCCGCGCCCTACCTGCGCCGCCAGCAGGGCTGCATCGTCAACCTGACCGACCTGCACGGCACCGACCCGATGCGCGACCACATCGCCTACACCATGGCCAAGGCCGCGCTGGAGATGGCCACCCGTTCGCTGGCGCTGGAGCTGGCGCCCAAGGTGCGGGTCAATGCGGTGGCGCCCGGCGCGATCCTGTGGCCGGAACAGGGCAAGGACGATTTCGCCCGCGAGGCCCTGCTGGCGCGCACGCCTTTGGCGCGGATCGGTACGGTCGAGGAGATCGCCGAAGCGGTGTACTGGCTGGTGGCCGAAGCCAGCTTCGTCACCGGCCACACGCTGCGCGTGGATGGCGGGCGCACGGTCAGCTGAGAGGTTGCCGGCCAGCGGCCGGCGCTACCGGTCATGCCGGCCGCTGCCGGCAACCTCCATCAATCCAGGTCAACCACCTCGAACGCCTCCCCAAACTGCGCGTGCGCGCGCCACAGCGTGGCCAGGTCCAGCCCGCTGACCGGATCGATGAAGTCGGGCGCGATGTCGGCCAGCGGCTTCAGCACGAAGGCATGCTTCAGTTCGGGACGGGGAATGCGCAGGTGGCCGGGACCTTCCACCACCAGGTCGCCGTAGAACACCACGTCGATATCCAGGGTCCGGTCGGAGAAGCGCGGCCCACTACGGTCGCGGCCGTGCGCGTCTTCCAGCGCATGCAGCCAGTCGTCCAGTTCCTGCAGCGGCAAGTCCGTCTCGATCGCCACCGCGTTGTTGAGGAAGGCCGGGCCGTCGAAGCCGACCGCGGCGGTACGGTAGGCCGGCGAGACCTGCAGCGCGCCTAAGCGCTCGCGCAGGGCCGCCACCGCGGCGTGGAGGTAGCGGCGGGGCTGGACATTGCTGCCCAGGCTCAGGAGCACGGTCGTCATGCGGTTCAGGTGGCAGCGAGGGGGGCGTGGACATGCCGTCGTCACGGCGGCCTGCCTACAATCCGGGACGCACATGATAGGGCACCGACATGACCTATTGCGTTGGAATCGAGGTGGACGAGGGCCTGGTCTTCGCTGCCGACACCCGGACCAATGCCTCGCTGGACGATGTACGCGTGCATCGCAAGCTGCACGTGTTCGAATATCCCGGCCAGGCAGCCTACGTGCTGATGGCGGCTGGCAACCTGGCCACCACCCAGCTGCTGGTGTCGCGCCTGGGCCGCGACGCCGCAGAGCGGCGCGTGCCCAACCTGCGCGACATGACCCACCTGTTCGAAGCCGCCGCGTATGTGGGGCAGCTGCTGGTGGACAGCCAGGTGCACAGCAGCCACAGCGAACACGGCCATGACGGGGTCAACACCCAGGCCACGCTGATCTTCGGCGGCCAGATCGCCGGCGAGCGGCCCGGGCTGTACATGATCTACCCGCTCGGCAACGCCATAGCCGCCTCGCCGGAGACGCCCTACCTGCAGATCGGTGAATCCAAGTACGGCAAGCCGATCCTCGACCGCATCCTCAGCCCCGCCACGCGCCTGGAGGATGCCGCCCGCACGGCGATCGTCTCGTTGGACTCCACCATCCGTTCCAACCTGTCGGTAGGCCTGCCGATCGACCTGGCGCTGCTGCGCGACGGTGAACTGCGCATCGGCCAGCAGCTGCGGCTGGGCGCGGATTCCACGCTGTATGCCGACATCCACCAGAACTGGTCGCGGCGGCTGGAACAGGCGGTGGACGCGCTGCCGCGGTTCCCCTGGGAAACCGCCCTGTAGAGCCGAGCCCATGCTCGGCTGTCGAGGTCAATGCGAACAGCAGCCGAGCATAGGCTCGGCTCCACAGAACCCCAGCGGCATCAGCCCAGCGCCTCGGCCACTGCCCGGAACACCTGCTGCATCTGCAGCGGCTTGCGCAGTACATGGACGTCCACGCCGGCCGGGAAGGCATCGGCAGGCACCGCCACCGCCGCGTCCTCCAGCACCAGCGCCGGGCCGCGATAGCCCAGCGCAGCCATCTCGCCCAGCAGCTGGCTGGCCGGCAGCAGCTTTGAGCCGGCGTCTGCAATCACCAGCGCCGGCATCGCCTCCTGCTGCATCCAGCGCAGCGCCGCCGGGCCATCGGAGGCCAGCTGCAGCTGATACCCCTGGCTGGACAGCGCGTTGCCGAGCAGCGACAGGCGCGTGGCTTCGCCGTCGACCACCAGGATCGACTGGCCACTGCCCAGGGCCACCAGCTGCTCGATCGGCTCGCTGCCGTCGCTGGCTTCGTGCATCGGCAAGCGCAGCTCGAAGCAGGTGCCCTGCCCTGGTTGGCTGCTGACATGGATGCTGCCGCCGGCGCCTTCGACGATGCGCTTGCAGGAAATCAGGCCCAGGCCGGTGCCATCGGCCTTGGTGGTGAAGAACGGATTGAACAGGTGCGACAGCGTGTCCGCATCCATGCCGATGCCTTCGTCGGACACGCAGATCTGCATCCAGTCCACGCCATCGCGCTGGCCGGCATGGCTGGCGGTCAGGCTCAGGCGGCCACCGTTGGGCATCGCCTGGATCGCGTTGAGCGCCAGGTTCAGCATTACCTGCTGCAGTTCGGTGTAGTTGGCGTCGACTACCAGGCCTTCATCCAGCACCTGCAGTTCCAGGCGCACGGCATCGGGCACGTTGCTGCGCAACAGCAGCGCCACCGCATCGAACAGGCCATCGATCTCGATGCGCTCGCTCGGCTTGCGCGAACCACGCACGAACGACAGCATCGACTCGGCCATCTCATGGCCGCGGCGGCCACACTCGGCGATGACGTCGGCCAGGTGGTGCAGCTGCGGATCCTCGGTGCGGGCCTTCAGCAGGTCCGGCATGATCAGCAACGGCTGCAGGATGTTGCGCAGGTCGTGGCTGAGCCCGGCGGCAAGCAGAGACAGGCTTTCCAGCCGCTGCGCACGCATCAGTTCGGTTTCCACGCGTGCGCGCTCGACAGCACTGCGTGCATCGCGGATCGCACGCGCGACCGCCGAAGGCAGGCGCGCAGGCTGGTGCTTGATGATGTAGTCGTTGGCGCCCTTCTGCAGCGCCGCCACCGCATTCTCCTCACCCATCGTGCCGGAGACGAAGATGAAGGGCACCTCCGGCGAGGTCTCGCGCACGATGCGCAGCGCGTCGTCACCGGAGAACCCCGGCATGCTCAGGTCGGACAGCACGATGTCCGGCTGGAACACCGCCAGTGCCTGGCGCAGTTCCGCCTCGCTCTCGACACGCTCGAAGCGGGCCTCCAGGCCCGCGTCGAGCATCTGTTCGGACATCAGCTCGGCATCTTCCGGTGAGTCTTCCACCAGCAGGATGCGCAGCGCCCCCAGGGCGGGACCGGTCAGGGGCATGGGCTCACTCGAGTTCCGGTGCCTGGTTGATCAACGCCCAGAACTTGCCCAGGGTCTGCACTGCGCCGAAGAACTGGTCCACGTCCACCGGCTTGACCACGTAGGCGTTCACGCCCATGTCCCAGCTGCGGGCCAGGTCGCTTTCCTCGCGCGAGGACGACAGGATCACCACCGGCAGCCGCTTGAGTTCTTCGTGCTCGCGGATCTGCCGCAGCACTTCCAGGCCATCCATGCGCGGCATCTTGATGTCCAGCAGCAGCACCGCCGGCAAGCCTTCCTCGCGGTTGGCGAAGGCACCGCGGCGCAGCAGGTAGTCCATCACTTCCACGCCGTCCTCGACGTGCACGATGGGATTGGCCAGACGCGCTTCTTCCAGGGCGTCGATCGCCATTTCGGCGTCCGCCGGGCTGTCTTCGGCGAGAAGAATGGTGCGCAGAGTCGTCATGCAGAGGGACCTTGTTTGTCCGCGTCGGTCGCGGGAGGCAGGTAGAAGTGGAAAGTGGCGCCGACGTCCGGTTCGGCCTCGGCCCAGATACGGCCACCATGGCGGGTCAGCACGCGGCGCACGCTGGCCAGGCCGATGCCGGTCCCCGGATAGTCGCTGGCCTTGTGCAGGCGCTGGAACACACCGAACAGCTTGCCGGCGTAGGCCATGTCAAAGCCTGCACCATTGTCGCTGACCGTGAACTGATGGCCGCCGTCGGGCTGCTGCTGGTAGTCAACGCGGATCTTCGCCGGCTCGCGGTTGCCCGAGTACTTCACTGCGTTGCCGAGCAGGTTGAGCCAGACCTGGCGGATCATGTTCTCGTCGCCCACCACGATCGGCAGCGGCGCGATGTTCCACTCCACCTGGTGCACATGGCCGCTGTTCTCGGCCTCGGCCTGCAGGTTGGAATCGAGCATGGCCCGGGTGTCGGCCACCAGCGACTGCATGTCCACCGCCTGCTGCCGCATCGCCGCACGGCCAAGGCGCGAGTAGACCAGCAGGTCGTCGATCAACGCTGCCATGCGCCGGGCCGAACTGGAAATCACGTCCAGATAGTGGCGGCTCTTGTCATCGGCCTGATCGCCGAGGTGGCGCGACAGCTTGTCGGAGAATCCGGCCACGTGGCGCAGCGGTGCACGCAGGTCATGCGAGACCGAATAGCTGAAGGCCTCCAGCTCGCGGTTGACCTCGGATACCTGCGCAACCTTGCCTTCCAGCTGGCGGTTCAGCTCTTCCACGCGCAGCTGCACTGCGCGCTGCATGGTGACGTCGCTGATGGTCAGCAGCACTACCTCGTCATCGCTGTCGGGCAGCGGCATGCGCCGCGCGTTGAGCAGCATGTAGCGCACCACGCCGTCAGCGGTGCGCTGCTCGTGCTCGAAGTCCCACAGTTCGCGACCGCGCGACAGTACGTCGGCCAGGCGCTGCCGGACCACCGGGTCCTGCCATGCATTGTCGCCAACGTTTTCCAGCAGCAGGCCGTCGGCACGCTCGTCCTGCAGGCCGTACAGCTCAGCGAATGCTGGATTGTGCAGCTGCACGCGCAGGTCGCGGTCGAGCAGCACGATCGGTTCGCGCACGGTCTGCAGCACCGACGCCGCACGTGCAGCCGAGCGCAGCGATTGCCGCTCCGCATGCAGGCGACGGCCGATCTGCCGCTGCAGCAGCCACAGCACCAGGCCGAGCAGCGCCAGCTGGATCATCAGCGAACTCCACGACACCAGTTCGGTCTGCTTGCGTTGGCGCGCCGCCTGCTCGGCGCGCAGCGCCAGCAGCTTCTGCTCGCTGGCCTGCAGTTCTTCCACCAGCCCGCGGATGGGATAGCGCGTACTCAGGTCCTGCACCAGCTCGCGCTGGTCGCTGTTCGGCTCGGACCTGGCCAGCTCGCGGGCGAGTGTCATGCGGCCTTCCAGCATCGATTCGATCCGACCGATGCGGATCAGCTGGTCGGGATTGTCGCGGGTCATCCGGCCCAGTTCGGCCAGGCGCCCGGGAATTTCATCGGCGCGGGCCATGCGCTCGCGCAGGCCGGGGGCATCCACGCCCTTGGACAGGGTCAACGCGGCCGATTCAACGTCGCGCACATCTGCCTGCAGTTGCTGCAGTGCCACGCCCACGGCCTGGGTGTGGTTGACCCAGGCCATCGCTTGTTCGCTGTCCTGCTGCAGTTTACGCAGGGTCAACCACGGCACCACGATGATCGCGGCGGCGGCCAGCGCCAAAGCCGGCAACCGCCAGCGGTCCCAGATGTCGTCACTGAAAACCAGCGCCATAGTTCCTCTTCAGCTCTGCCGCGACGCATTGGCCGGGCCGAACCCGGTTGCGGCGGAACCGGCAATATAGCGCAGGCGGTCACAACTCTGGAATTTCCAGCGCGGTCGGCTGAACGGGTTGGCAATCAGACCTGTAGGGCCAAGCCCATGCTCGGCTGCCTTGGAGTTCCAGCCGAGCGTGGCTCGGCTCTACAGGTCAGCGGGCGCCCCACGCGGGGGCGCCCAACCGGTTCAGCGCTTGGCGGCAGCGCTGACCTTCAATGCGGCGGCATCGACGCGGGTCACGCCCTTGATGCCCTTGGCGGTGGTGACCGCCTTGTCCTTCTCGGCCTGGGTGGCCACGGTGCCGCTCAGGCTGACCACGCCGTTCACCGTTTCCACCTTGATCTCGGTGCCGGGGACGTTGCTGCTGGTCAGCAGGTCCGCCTTCACCTTGGTGGTGATCCAGCTGTCGGTCACCGGTTCGTTGGAATCATGGCGATCCGCATGGGTAGCCGGATGTGCGCTGGTGGCCGGCGGGCTCTTCGCGGCCGGGTCCTTGGCGAAGGCGGCCGAGGAGGACAGTGCCAGGCCCAGCGTCAGGGCAGAAGCAATCAGCGTGCGAGTGGTATTGCTCATCGTGTCGTTCTCCTTCGGGATGTGCTGCCAGTCTGGACAAGCGCACGTAGAGCAGGCGTGGCGTCGCGGTCATGCCGCCGTGAATCGAAGCGTTTCCAACGGCAACGGTTCAGTTTTGGGCTGTCCGCATCCGTCGTTTACCCTGCCCTTCCCCCCCAGCCGGAGCTCTGCCATGCGCCCCGACCTGCACCTGGCCCTGATCGGCTACGGCCTCGCCGGCCGCGTCTTCCATGCCCCTCTGATCCAGCACACGCCCGGCCTGGTCCTGCACAGCATCGTCAGCTCGCAGCGCGACACGTTGCTGCGCACGTTCAGCAACGTACACGTGCGTGCAACGCCACAGGACGTGTTCGACGATCCAGCGGTGGATGCGGTGGTGATCGCCACGCCGAACGAACAGCACGTGCCACTGGCGATGGCCGCGCTGGCCGCCGGCAAGCACGTGCTGGTCGACAAACCCTTTGCGCTGGATGTAGCCGAAGCGGAAACAGTACTGGCCGCAGCACGCGACGCCGGCCGCATCGCCACCGTGTTCCAGAACCGGCGCTTCGATGCCGACTTCCTCACGCTGCAGGCGCTGCTGTCAGAAGGCACGCTGGGCGAGGTGGCCGAATGCCATGCGCATTTCGACCGCTACCGGCCGCAGGTGCGCGACCGTTGGCGCGAACAGGACGGGCCAGGCAGTGGCCTGTGGTACGACCTCGGCCCGCACCTGCTGGACCAGATGCTGGTGCTGTTCGGCTGGCCCGACGCCATCGATGCGGATCTGGCCGTGCAGCGCCAAGGTGGCGCCGGCATCGACTACTTCCACGCCGTACTGCACTACCCGCGGCATCGCGCCATCGTGCATGCCGGTTCGCTGGTGGCTGCCCCTGCCCCGCACTTCAGCGTGCATGGCAGCAAGGCCAGCTGGATCAAGTACGGCCTGGATGTGCAGGAGGCCCAGCTGCGCCGCGGCGTAGCGCCGGGTGCGCCCGGTTGGGGCATCGATCCCCGGCATGGCGAACTGGTGCGCTGTGATGCAGAAGACAATGTTCTGCGCAGCACCGTCGACAACCTGCCCGGCGACTATCGTCGGTTGTATGCGCAGTTCGCAGCGGCGATGCACGGCGACGGCGAAGCGACGGTCAGCCCGATGCAGGCATTGCAGTTGATGCGGCTGCTGCAGGCCGGCATGGACAGCGCGCGCGAAGGGCGGCGGATCGCGTTGGACTGACCAGTAGATCCACGCCATGCGTGGATGACGTGGCAACGATCAGAGACGGCTTTTGTAGAGTCGAGCCATGCTCGACTGGCTGCATGGGGTCAGAGCCCTTTCCTGCGGAAAGGGATCCGACCCCGATCTGCCCGGGGTCGGATCCCTTCGGCAACGCCGAAGGACTCTGACCCCACCGCAGTGCTTACGACTTCTTGATGGCGTGGCCGCCGAATTCATTGCGCATCGCCGACAGCAGGCGATCGGTGAACGAATTCGATTCGCGCGAACGCAGGCGCTCCAGCAGCGACAACGTGATCACCGGTGCCGGCACGTCCAGCGCGATGGCTTCGGCCACGGTCCAGCGGCCTTCGCCGGAATCCTCCACGTATGGCGCGATGCCATCCAGCGACGGATTGCGCTTGAGTGCTTCGGTACTCAGGTCCAGCAGCCACGAACGCACCACGCTGCCGTGGCGCCAGACTTCGGCCACCTGGGCCAGGTCCAGTTCCATTTCCTGCTTGCGCTCCATCAGCGCGAAGCCTTCGGCATAGGCCTGCATCATTCCGTATTCGATGCCGTTGTGGACCATCTTGGTGAAATGGCCGGCGCCGGATGGACCAACACGCGCCCAGCCGCGATCCTCCGCCGGAGCCAGCGTGCGCAGCAGCGGTGCGATCTGCTCCACCACCGGCGCTTCGCCACCGACCATCAGGCTGTAGCCTTCCTGCAGGCCCCACACGCCGCCGCTGGTGCCGCAGTCGACGTAGCCCAGATCGTCCTCCGCCAGCGCCTTGGCGCGACGGATCGAGTCCTGGTAGTTGGAGTTGCCGCCGTCGATGACGATGTCACCCTCGGCCAGGTGCGGGGTCAGCTGTCCCAGCGTCTGGTCGACGGTTTCACCCGCCGGCACCATCAGCCACACCACGCGTGGCACCGGCAGCGCGGCCACGGCGGCGGCCAGCGAATCAACCACTTCCAGGCCGGCCTCTGCAGCGCGCTGGCGCGCACTTTCGCCCGGGTCGTAGCCGACCACGCGGTGGCCGCCGCGATGCAGGCGCTGGGCCATGTTGGCGCCCATGCGGCCGAGGCCGATCATTGCAATATCCATTGTTTCACCTTCAGTTGGGGTCTAGGGTCAGGCTGCCTGGCCTGCCGGTAGCCGCGCAGTGGCGCAGTTGCGCCTCGCGCCAACGCCGGTAGAGCGTGGTATGCAGATTGTGCACCGCCAGGTCGATCGAAAACGGCGTTCTCGGGTTGCGATCGAGCAGGCGGACGATGTGGTAGCCGATAGGACGTATACCGCGCGGATGCACGTAGATCACGAACTGCTGGTAGAACGGATCGTCCAGCAGCTGATCCATGCGCACCAGAGCCGCGTGGTAGCGCGGTGCCAGGCGTGCGCGCAGCTGTGGATCGCGCTCGAACAGCAGGCGCTCGAAATAGCGCTGGCCGGCGCGCGGAATGTCCTGCGCCAGTTTCCAGAGCTCGGCATTGCGCTGGTCGTACCAGGCCAGGCCGGCGTGCAGCGCCAGCGCCTGCGCAGCGCCCTCGCCCACCTCGACCACCACGAAGTTCTCGGCCTGGTTGCTCAGGTCGTCCAGCGTGCCTTTGTCGTACACATGTTCGATGAAACCGGGCACGCCCACGAACGCCTGCCGCCCCATCGCCGAGGTGCGCACCGCCTTGCCATCGGCGAAGAGGTCGCCCGCATGCGCGCCGAGCAGGATGCTGTCGGTGTCGTGCAGCGCGAGGAAGGTGCCGATCGACAGTTCCTCCGCTGCGAACCCGGTGTCGAACGCAGCATCGCCATACAGCTCGCGCTGGGTGGCCAGCTGTGCGACCTGGCGGCCGACACCGCATTCGGCACGCACGGCACCGCTGTAGAACGCCTGCAGCGCATGGCTGTTGCCCGCGCGGGGCACGAAGCCACGACCGAAACTGCGCGTACGCTGCCAACCCTGTGCCGGTGCGCCCTGCAATCCGAAGCCGATCCATCCCAGCTGCGGGCCGGAGAAGCGGAACGTGGGATTGCCCTGCAATGCCGAAGTCGCGCGCCGCGTGGCCGCCCCCAGCTCGAAGGCATAGGCGCAGACGGTGGCGGGGTCATCCAGCAGCTGCTGCAGCAGTGCCTGCCGAGCGGCAGCGGGCAGCGCCGCCGGCCACCGCACCTGCAGGTCGCCGGCCGCCTGTGAATCAGCCAGCGAGGCACGCGTACATACGGGACCACCGCGCACCTGCGGCGCGGTGAGGGACGCTTCTTCGAAGCGCCACCCCAACCGCTGCAGCAGGCCCTGCGTACAGTCCGGGGATGGCGCTGCCACGACCCACGCGGGCGCCAGCAGGGCTGCAATCAGCCACCTGCCGCGCACACTCAGCCCTGGTCCGTGACCGCCGGTGCGGGTTCCGGCGCCGCTGCCGGCGATGGCGATGGCGTGCCAGCCGCGGCCGGCAGATACTGCTGCAGGCGCTGGAAGAAGCGACGATAGAACTCGGCATCCGTGACCGTGCTGCTGGCCACCTTCACCAGCGAGTCGTCGTTGCTGCCGAACGGCAGCGACACCGAGCCCAGCGCACCCACACCGACGCTGGCCGAGGTCGGGCTCTTCTTCAGCGCGTAGCGGTCCTGCACGGCACTGACGAACACCAGCGTCTGGCTGCCGCGCGGGGCGCAGGAGATGCGCAGCACCAGCTGCTCATGGTCATCCTCGCGCGGCTGGAAGTTCTTGTTGCCCTCCACCTGTGCGTCATCGGAGCGGGCGATGGCATAGCCTTGGCTGAGCAGCGTGCGGCGCGCGGCCTCGCAGGCTTCGCCGGGGCGTCCCTCAACGGTGCGCGAGAAGGTATCGCCGGAATCGAAAGACTCGCGCAGCACGGTGCTGTCGGCGGCGCGGCCACCACAGGCCGAAAGGATCAAGGCGCTGGCGCAGGCCATGGCAGCGCGGGAAAGACGGGAGGCCCGCATGGGTACTCCTGCGAGGACGGAAGCACCAAGGGTAGTCCCGCCCCCGTGTGCGGCAGGTCGATATGCCCCCCCACGTTGCTCCCGGTTCATGCACGTAAAAGGGGACGGAGGGGATCAAGTCGTTTGCGGCACTTCATTGGCCCGGGCATGGCCCGGCGCGACCGGGAATGGGCTTCCCAAACAGATAGGGGCCGGCAATGCCGGCCCCTGCGGATGTCGTGCGCCGCCTCCGGCTCAGTCCGCCCAACGCCCCGCGCCGGTGGACTGCGGCAGCACCTGGGCCGACAGCGGACGGTCATTGGCCAGCAGGTTCACCGCGTCGGCCAGGATCGAGGCCGACTCGCGCAGCAGCGGGTCCGGACGCTTTTCGGCGGCCTTCTCGCGGGCGGCATCCTTCACGATGTCGCGTTCGTTGCCGGTCAGGCCATCATCACTGCTGTCATCGGCCAGCGGGTCCAGGGCCAGGCCCAGCTCCTTGCGCTGCAGCTGGCGTTCCTTGCGCTGGGCGTCCTGGCGCTCGCGTTCGGCGCGACGGGTGGCCTCGTTGAGCGAGATGTACTTCTTCGCCGCCTCGGTCCGGAACTGCTGCACGTCCTCGTTCCACCACTGGAATTCCTTGTCGGTGGCGATTCGCGCGTCGTGGCGGACCTCCAGCTTCGGCAGCAGCGGCGCGAAGTTGCCGTACTGGGTGTGCGGCACGGCGGCGATGCGGGTCCACGGCAGGGCGTTATCGTAGGTGCTCTCGCCGAACTCGGTGGCATCGACGCTGGCCGGGAAGGCCAGGTCCGGCACCACGCCCTTGTGCTGGGTGCTGCTGCCGCTGATGCGGAAGAACTGGGCGATGGTCAGCTTGACCTGGCCGAAGCGCTGGGTCTCGCCACTCGGCCAACGGTCGAGGTCGACGATGTTCTGCACGGTGCCCTTGCCGAAGCTGGTTTCACCGATCACCAGGCCACGACCATAATCCTGGATCGCACCGGCGAAGATCTCCGAGGCCGAGGCCGAACCGCGGTTGATCAGCACCGCCAGCGGGCCATCCCACGCCACACCCTGGTTGCGGTCGCTGTTGACGGTGACGCGGCCACCAGACTCACGCACCTGCACCACCGGGCCCTGCTCGATGAACAGGCCGGTCAGTTCGATGGCTTCATCCAGCGAACCGCCGCCATTGTTGCGTAGGTCCAGCACCACGCCGTCCAGCTTGTCGTTCTTGAAACCAGCCAGCAGCTTGGCCACGTCGCGGGTGGCCGAAGCATAGTCGGCGGCGTTGCGGCGACGGCCTTCGAAGTCCTGGTAGAAAGTCGGCAGCTTGATCACGCCGATCTTCCGTGCCGGCTCGCCGTTGGCGGCCGGAATGGTCATGGTCTCGCCCTTGGCGGCCTGTTCGGCCAGGCGCACCTTCTGCCGGGTCAGTACCAGGGTGTGGTGCTTGCCGTCGGCACCTTCGGCAGCCGGAATGAACTCCAGCTTGACCTGGGTGTCCTTGGCGCCGCGGATCTTGGCCACCACATCGTCGATGCGCCAGCCGATCACGTCCTCGACCTGGCCAGACTTGCCCTGGCCAACGCCGACGATGCGGTCACCCGGCTTCAGCGTGCCGTCCACCGCAGCCGGGCCGCCGGCGATGATCTCGCGGATCACCACCACGTCGTCCTGGCGCTGCAGCTGCGCACCGATGCCTTCCAGCGACAGCGACATCGCTTGGTTGAAGTTCTCGGCCGTGCGCGGGGTGAAGTAATCGGTGTGCGGATCAACCGCGCTGGTGTACGAATTCATGAAGAACTGGAAGACGTCTTCGCCCTTCAGCTCATTGACCGACTTCTCCAGCGTCGCGTAGCGCTTGTCCAGCGTCTTGCGGATATCGTCCGGCTTCTTGCCTGCGAGCTTCAGGCGCAGCCAGTCGTTCTTCACCGACTTGCGCCACAGCTCATCCAGCTCGGCGCTGCTGGCCGCCCACGGCACCTTCTTGCGGTCGTACTCGAAGCGCTCGTCGGTGGTGAAGTCCGGCTCCTGCTTGAGCAGCTTGCGCGCAAAGGCCACACGTTCGCCGACACGCTGCTTGTAGACCGCGAACACCTGGAACGCCGGTTCCAGTTCGCCGCCACGGATGGCCGAGGAGATGTTGGCTTCGAAGGGCGCGAAGCGCGCCACGTCGGCCTGGGTGAAATACTGCTTGGCGCCGTCCAGCGTCTCCAGATAGCGCTTGAACACGTCCTTGGAGGTGGCCTCGTCCAGCGCACGCGGGCGGTAGGCGTAACGACTGTCGGACAACAGGCCATATACCAGCTTGGAGGTGGTCACCTGATCGGCAGTTGCCGCAGCGGGCAATGCAGGCGAGTCGGCCTTGGCCGCCAGCGCCAGCGGCGCGACCAGCGCCAGGGCCATCAGGAATGCGGGGGCTTTGAATTTCATTGACGTGCTCGAAGGCGCCTTGCCAAGGGGGAGACTGCAGGGTGTTCAGACACCCCGACAGTGCCGAAAGTTGCCGGGTTTGTCACCCGGCCGCGCTCGGTGGAAAACCAGCCTAGCCGGGCCGGTGTAGCAAATTGTGAATGCATGTAGAGGCCGGGGCCCCGGGGGGGGGGGGGGGCCCCGCCCCCCCTCGGCTCTACCGCAGGCAGAGGTGTGCGGACCAACGGTCCGCACCCACAGGAGAAGCAGCTCCCACCCACCGGGAGGGTGTCAGGAAACCCCTGCGCCCTTGGCCTGCACGTCGGCGTGGTACGAGGAGCGCACCATCGGGCCGGACGCCACATGGCTGAAGCCCAGCTCGTAACCGTAGTCTTCCAGCGCCTTGTAGTCCTCGGGGGTCCAGTACTTCAGCACCGGGTGGTGGTGCGCGGTCGGCTGCAGGTACTGGCCGATGGTGATCATGTCCACGTCGTGCGCGCGCAGGTCACGCATCGTGGCCTTGATCTGTTCGAAGTCCTCGCCCAGGCCCAGCATGATGCCGCTCTTGGTCGGCACGTCCGGGTGCTGCGCCTTGAAGTTCTTCAGCAGGTTCAGCGACCACTGGTAGTCCGCACCCGGGCGCACGTTGCGGTACAGGTCCGGCACGGTCTCGATGTTGTGGTTGAACACATCCGGCGGGTTCTGCGCCAGGATCTCCAGCGCACGTTCCATGCGGCCTTTGCCGCGGAAGTCCGGGGTCAGCACCTCGATGCGGGTACCCGGCGACTTCTCGCGGATGGCGGTGATGCAGTCAACGAAGTGCTGGGCACCCCCGTCGCGCAGGTCATCGCGGTCGACGCTGGTCACCACCACGTACTTCAGGCCCATGTCGGCCACGGTCTGGCCGAGGCTGGCCGGCTCGTTGGCATCCGGCGGCTTCGGGCGACCATGGGCCACGTCGCAGAACGAGCAGCGCCGGGTGCAGACCTCACCGAGGATCATGAAGGTGGCGGTGCCATGACCGAAGCACTCGTGGATGTTCGGGCAGCTGGCTTCCTCGCATACGGTCACCAGGCGGTTCTCGCGCAGCTTGGCCTTCAGGTTCTGCACGGCATTGCCCGAAGGAATGCGCACGCGGATCCAGGACGGCTTGCGCAGTACCGGCGCGTCGGCGAACTGCACCGGCGAACGGTTGATCTTGTCACCGCCCAGCTGCTTGACCCCGGCCTGCAACGGCGCGGTGGACGGAGAATCGCCCTGCACGATCTGCAGGGGAATGGAACGGGCGGTGGTTTCAGTCATGGCAGTTCCGGGGGGCGGTCAGGCGGCCGCAGAAAGATCGGGCCGTTCGGGCGTGTGCTGCAGCAGCAGGCCAAACTGGCGGGCCAGGTGGTCCAGCAGCACTGGCTTGACGGCGTCCATCCCGGAGGGGCCGCCCAAGTCCAGCACCGAGGTCACCTGCAACCCCTGATAGCCACAGGGATTGATGCGGTGGAAGGGTTCCAGGTCCATGGCCACGTTGAAGGCCAGCCCATGGAAGGTGCAGCCGCGGCGCACGCGGATGCCGAGTGCGGCAATCTTGGCACCACCGACGTAGACGCCCGGGGCGCCCTCGCGGCGTTCGGCGCCGATGTTCCACTCGGCCAGGGTATCGATGAGCGCCTGCTCGATGCGGCACACGTAATCGCGTACACCGATGCCCAGCCGTGGCAGGCGCAGCAACGGATAGATCACGATCTGGCCGGGACCGTGATAGGTCACCTGGCCGCCGCGGTCCACGTGCAGCACGGGGATGTCGCCCGGCGCCAGCACATGCTCGTCCTTGCCGGCCTGGCCCAGGGTGAACACCGGATCGTGCTCGACCACCCACAGCTCGTCGGCATCGGCGTCGCTTCGCTGGTCGGTGAAGCGCTGCATGGCGCGCCACACCGGTTCATACGGCTGGCGGCCGAGGTCACGGACCAGCGCCGGACGCGGCGCACGGTCCTCCGGGGCGGCTTCGGCCGGGCAGGAGTCGGCTACAGCGTCCACTTCACTTCCGGGTGGTCACGCAGCGCCTGGTGCGCCAGGTCGTACTGTTCGCGGCTCCCGGCCTTGAACACGATGCGGACGGACACGTACTTGCCGTTGGAGGAGTGCTTCCAGCTGATGCGTTCGTTCACCACATCGATGCCGGCGGCCAGCAACAGGCGGGGAAGCTCATGCTCCAGGCCGCGGTTGGCCGGGCCCATGGCGCTGAGCTCGAACTGGCCGGGGAACTGGAAGCCGTGGTCGGGGTTGTCGGACTTGATTTCCATGGCCCCATTATCGGGCCGCAGGGCAACAAACCCAAGAGTATTCATCAACGCCAGGACCGCACCGGCGGTCTGCTGCGTTGCAGGCGGCCCAAAGGGACGGGCCTGAGGCCCAACGGCAGCTGACTGCAATCTCCTGACCGTCACCAACGCGAACATCGTACGGGCGGCCCGCGACCGCCTTCACGCCCGGCCTGCGGCGCGTACGCGGGTAACAAATTGTGCCCGCCGGACAATGTTGTTTTCGGAACAGACAAGTGATCCGGACGTGCTCGTTCCGACGCGCGGGCACGAGTACCGTAGCGTTGCAGAAAACGACTGAAAACCGCCCCCTTCCCCATGAGCATTCCATCCATGCGTAGTGTCGCAGCTCTCGGGCTCGCCGGCCTGCTGGCCTCTGCCCTCCCCCTTGCCGCCCAGGCGGCCGAACAATGTGGCCCGGACGCCATGCGCGACCACCCGCCGCAGGTCAATTTCCGCGTCGACAACGACCTGTTCGGCGGCCGCCACCAGGACCAGGGCTATACCAACGGTGCGCTGTTGACCCTAGTCTCCCCCAATCTGGTCGATTACACCGACGACCCCTGCCTGCCGCGTATGGCGCGCTGGGTGAACCGGTACCTGGAAGGGCTGCATCCGGGCAAGTTCGAACAGCAGAACATGATCTTCAGCATCGGCCAGGGGATCTTCACCCCGACCGATTTCACTCGCAGGGACCTGATCGAGGACGACCGCCCTTACGCCGGCGTGCTGATCGCGAACTTCGGTTTCAATGCGCGCAGCGGCGACCGCCTGCAGACCACCCAGCTGACACTGGGCGTGGTCGGTCCGTGGGCACAGGGCAAGCAGGTGCAGAATGCCGTGCACGACGTGCTGGGCGACGAAAAATTCAAGGGTTGGGACAACCAGCTGCACAACGAACCACTGTTCATGCTGACCCATGAGCGCATGCGCCGCTGGCCGGGCGATGCCAGCGTCAATGCCGACGGTTGGGGTTGGGACGCGATCAGCCACTACGGCGGGTCGATCGGCAACCTGGAAACCAAGGCCAATTTCGGCGGTGAAGTGCGCTTTGGCTGGAAGCTGCCAGACGACTTCGGCAGCACGCCGCTGCGCCCGGCCGGCGAGAACACCGCGCCGACCCGCCGCGGCCGCCCCAGTGGGTGGTCCTGGCACCTGTTCGCGACCTCGGACGCTGCCTGGGTGATCCGCGATATCACCCTCGATGGCAACACCTTCCGCAACAGTCACAGCGTGGACAAGCGCCATGTGGTGGCCTACGGCGGGTACGGCGTGGCGGTGATGTACGGCCGCTGGAAGTTCGCCGCCGCGCGCTACCACAGCACGCGCGAGTTCAACGGCCAGCGCGAGGCGCCGGTGTTCGGCAGCTTCACCATCAGCCGGTCGCTGTAGGCGAGGGGCTGATGGTGAAGCGGGTAGGTGCCGACCGTTGGTCGGCACACCGGTTATTGCATCGCTCGCTGTAAGCGAGCGGCTGAGGGTAGTGCCGGCCGCTGGCCGGCTGTTGGCACATCCGGATGGGTTCAAGCGGAGCCGGCCAGCGGCCGGCACTACCCGCATCCGCACGCAACCGGCATCCCGAAACAGAAAAGGCCGGCATTCGCCGGCCTTTTCGTTCACCACGCCGGGGCGTGGATCATTCCGATTCCCACCACATCCAGAAGCTGTCCCACAGGCGCTTGAAGAAGCCGGCCTGCTCGACGGCGGCCACGGCCACCAGCGGCGCTTCGGCGACGACCTTGCCATCCAGGGTGACCTTCACGGTGCCGATCTGCTGGCCGGCGGTGAACGGTGCTTCCAGGGTCTTGGGCACATCGATGCTCGGCTTCAGGTCGTTGTAGCGGCCGCGCGGCACGCTCACCAGCATCGGCTGGGCCACGCCCAGCTGCACCTTGTCGGTGGTGCCCTTCCAGACCTTGTGCTCGGCAACGGCCTTGCCCGGCTCGTACAGGCGGTGGGTCTCGAAGAAGCGGAAGCCCCAGTTCAGCAGGGCCAGGCTGTCATCGGCGCGCTGCTTTTCCGACGCACCGCCCAATACCACGGCGATCAGGCGCTGGTCGCCACGCTGCGCCGAACTCATCAGGCAGTAACCGGCTTCGGAGGTGTGGCCGGTCTTGATACCGTCCACGCTGCCGTCGCGCCACAACAACAGGTTGCGGTTCGGCTGCTTGATGTTGCCGACCTGGAATTCCTTGATCTTGTTGTACGCGTAGGTTTCCGGGTAATCACGCACCATCGCGCGGCCCAGCAGCGCCAGGTCGTAGGCGGTGCTGTGGTGGCCTTCGGCAGTCAGGCCGTGGGCGTTGACGAAGTGCGAGTTCTTCATGCCGATCTTGGCGGCGTAGCTGTTCATCAGCGACGCAAAGGCTTCTTCGCTGCCGGCCACGTGCTCGGCCAGGGCGATCGCGGCGTCATTGCCGGACTGGATCGCCATGCCCTTTTCCATGTCTTCCAGGCGTGCGGTCTGGTTGACCGGGAAGCCGCTGTAGCTGCCATCGGTGCCGGCGCCGCCTTCGCGCCAGGCGCGCTCGCTCATCATCACCTGGTCATCCGCACGGACCTTGCCGTTCTTGACCTCGGCGGCAACCACGTAGGACGTCATCACCTTGGTGATGCTGGCCGGCGCGAGCTGCTCGTGGATGTTCTCGCCGGCCAGCACCTGGCCGGTGGCGTAGTCCATCAGCACCCAGGCCTTGGATACGCTCGGCACCGGCGCCGGCGGGGTGGCAACGGTGGCCGGGGCGGCAGCGGCGGCGGCGGGCGCCGGCGTGGCCGGGGTCGGCAGCGGGGTCTGGGCGGAAGCCAGGCCCACCACTAGGGTGGCGGCCAGGGCGGTGGCGGCGGAACGGAAATTCATTGGACAGCAGGCTCCAGGGGACGGCCAGGAATGGAGGGTGGAACGTAGTGGCCATTGTAAGGCCGGGGCGGCATGGGCCGGCAGCACCGGCCCGGGCGGGTCAATCCTTGACGATCTGCGGCGAACCCAGGCCCAGACCGGCAATGCGGCCGACAAGTTCCGCGGCACTGGCATGGTCGCTGGCGGGAACGCGCAGGCGGAACAGGGTGCGGCCACCGGCGGCGATGTCGCTGATGGTCGCGCCAACGATGCCGGCGGCGTTGAGCTGGCCCATTGCGCGGTTGGCATTGTCGCGGCTGGAGAAGCTGGCGACCTGCACCATCACTGCGCCTACCACCTGCTGCGACAGGCTGGGGGCCGTCGGTGTGGCCGGCGTCGTACGCGCCGGCGCCGGCGTGACCGCGCGCGGCGCCGCGCTGGCGACGGCAACCGGTGCCACAGGGGCGCTGCGCGCCGGCGGTGCGCTCGGCGGCAGGCTGCTGACCGCCACGTCCGGCACGGCGCTGGCCACGCCCTGGGTGGTGGCCGGCTGGCCACGCGCAGGCATGGCGTCGGCCGGCAGGCGCTTGACCAGGCGATCAATGTCGCTGTCGGCGGTGGCACGCGCAGCCGTTACCGGGCGCGTACTGGCCGCCGCGACAGCCGTTTCGGCGGCACGGCGCTCGCGGCGCGACGGCTTTTGGGCCAGCAGGTTGCTCTCGCCCGGTTGCAGCGCACGCACTTCCACGTTGCCGGTACCGCGCTGGGTGATGCCCAGCCGCACCGCGGCGGCATAACTGAGGTCGACCACGCGGCCATCATGGAACGGGCCACGGTCGTTGACGCGCACGATCACCGACTCGCCGTTGTCCAGGTTGGTGACGCGGGCGAAGCTGGGCAGCGGCAGCGTCTTGTGCGCGGCGGTGAACTGGTACATGTCGTAGACCTCGCGGTTGGAGGTCAGGCGGCCGTGGAACTTGGCGCCGTAGTACGAGGCCGTACCGCGCTCGACATAGTTGCGGGTGTCGTCGAGCACCTTGTACGACTTGCCCAGCACCACGTACGGCGACTTGTTGCCGATGGCCGAACGCTCTTCGGCGGTCACTTCCGGCTCGGGAATGCAGGCGACGTTGGGAATGTAGTCCGGGGTGCTGTCACGCACGCCGGGCTTGTACAGCCCCCCGGCGGTGTAGTTGCCGCGCGTGTTCGGGTCTTCCTTGGCCGCGGCATAGGGCGAGCCCTCCGGGCAATGCGCCGGGCGCGAGCCGCGACCCTGCACCACCGTGCCGCTGGGCTTGCCACCGTGGCCGGCCGTGGCCGGCTTCTTCGGCGCACTGCTGCAGGCAGCGAGCGCGAGGACGATCAAGCTCGGGACCAGCCATCTGATGTTCATGCCGGGGGCAGCTCCTGTCCGGCGATGGCCTGGGACAACTGGAACACGGCCATCGCGTACATCTTCGAGAGGTTGTAGCGGGTGATCGCGTAGTAATTCTGGAAGCCCAGCCAGTACTGCTTGCCGGTGCTGCCCTCAAGCGTGATCGGCGTTGCGGTGGCGCCCGGCTGCACCGCAGCGCTGGGCTGGTAGCCGCGCTGCGCCAGGTCGGCCAGCGACCAGGTCGGCATCCATTCGGTCGGGTTGAACTCCTCGCGCCCCGGCGCCAGCGTGGCCGGTACGGCCACCTGGCCACCACGGACCCAGCCGCCCTTCTTCACGAAATAATTGGCGATGGACGAGAACACATCGTCGTAGCTGGTGAACAGGTCGCGACGGCCATCGCCATTACCGTCCACGGCGTAATCGAGATAGCTGGACGGCATGAACTGGCCCATGCCCATCGCACCGGCATAGCTGCCCTTGAGCGTGGTGATGTCCAGCTTTTCCTCACGGCCCAGCTCGAACAGCTTGGCCAGCTCATCGCGGAAGAACAGCTCGCGACGCACTTCGCGTTCCAGCTTGGCCGGGTCGCCACTGCGCGGGTAGTAGAACGCCAGCGTGTACAGCGCATCGAGCACGCGGTGGTTGCCGGCATTTTTCCCGTAACTGGTCTCCACGCCGATGATCGCCACGATCACTTCGGCCGGCACGCCGGTGCGCTGCTGCACGCGATCCAGTTCGGCACGATGCTGGGCCAGGAACGCACGGCCGCCATCGATGCGTGCCTTGCTGATGAACATCGGCCGGTATTCGTTCCACGGTTTGACCCGTTCGGCCGGGCGCGACATGGCGGCGATGATCGGCTGGCGCACCTGCGCCTGGTCGAGCACGCTGCTGATCTGCTCTGGCTTCAGGCCATAGCGCTTGGCCGTATCGGCAACAAAGCGGGCCCGTGCGACCTCGAACGGCACCGGGGTGAGATCGACCGGCGGCGCTGTAGCAGCGGCCGCTTCGGGCGCGGCCTCGGCCGGGCCGTGGGCCTTGGTGGCGGGCTGGCGCGGCGTACTGCTGGCCTGGGGCGGAGACGGTGGGGACTTCGGCTGGGTCGCGCAGGCGACCAGGCCGAGGGTGAGCATGCAGGCCAGAGTGCGTCGAATCATCGTCGCAGGTTAGCAGGTCATGGATGAATTAAAACCCCTAACACTATGAATCACAACGATTTGCCCACGTTCAGCGGGAAATGTGAAGACGTCGTGATCGAGCTTCCCCATTCAGATAGAGGTGGCCGGTTGCGTCCCCATCCCCGCAGACGCAACCGGCGACCGGATCCGGTCGGTACCTGCGCGGCTGCCGCTCCCCAGTGGCAGTTCCCCGCGCTCCCTGTACCCGTTGGATCAGTACTGCTCCCGCCCGACGCCCCCTCGCGCTGCGTCGATTGACGGCGCGCCGTGCCGAACGGGCCGCCATTGTGCAGGCCGATTACGACAAGTCCATTGATCAAGATCAACGCGGTGTAAAAATGTGAACCAGCTAACGTTTTTCGCGGACTTTGGTCGGAGAGCGTGTTGCGTCGCATTGTTGTGAGAACGCTTCCACAACGGGCATTGCGCAGCGCCAGGAAGTCTCCGGCCAACGGCGCAGCCCCTCGTGGGTCGCCTCGACAGGCAGCTCACGGGTGAGGCCAGGTGGATGGGCTGCGCAGGGGCCGCTGCAAGTACGTCCATGTAAGCTCGGCCGCCGCATCCATGCGGCTCACGCCCCTGCGCAGCCCATCTACCCGGCCACGGACAGGTTCCGGGCGCGTCCACCCACGGAGAAGAAGAGAAGATCAAAATCAAAAGCAGCCTGGCCTGGCTGGCCGCTTTCTGTAGCCGAGCCCGCGCTCGGCTGCTTTCCGGCCTGTCCGGGAAGCCGAGCATGGGCTCGGCTCTACGCGAGCAAGCGCAGCGCTGCGATCCGCTGTTGACCTTCTTTTTCTTCTCCGTGGGTAGACGCGCACAAAAACTGTAAGGGGGCGGGCGCGGTGGGTTCGCGGGACCGTTGGCGCCATGGATGGCGCCGTCGAGCCCCCAGGGGTGAGGGCGCTTTGCTTGCGAAGCACTGCTTCGCAAGCGCCCGAACGCACAGCCGCCAGCGGCTGGGCCGGACCCCAGAGGGGGGTTTACGGCGTGTCCCGCGAACCCACCGCGCCCGCCCCACACATGAGCCGCGTTACACGACAACCCACGAGGGGCGGCGCCGTTGGCTGGAACTCCTATCCGCCGTGCACGGGCCGGTGCCCGCGTACCGCCATCACCAACCCGACGCCGGCCAGCAACGAGACAGCGGATGTCCCGCCATAACTGATCAGCGGCATCGGAATGCCAACCACCGGCAGCAGGCCGGAAATCATTCCGCCGTTCACCAGCACGTAGACGAAGAACGCCAGCCCCAGGCTACCGGCCAGCAATCGCGCGTGCGTGTCGCGCGCGTGCACCGCAATCCACAGGCAACGCCCCACCACGAACAGGTACAGCGCGAACAGCGTCGCCACGCCGATCCAGCCAAACTCTTCGGCCAGCACCGAGAACGCAAAGTCGGTGGTGTACTCGGGCAGGAAATCCAGCGTGGCCTGCGTGCCCTGCCCCCAGCCACGTCCTTGCCAGCCCCCGGAACCGATCGCGATGCGCGATTGCAGGATGTTCCAGCCGGTACCAAGCGGGTCGGCCGCCGGGTCGAGGAAGGTCAGCACACGATCCTTCTGGTATTGCCGCAGCAAGCCGAACCACGCCAGGGGTGCAGCCACTGCCAGCCCTGCCGCCCCGGTCGCCAACCAGCCCCAGTGCAAGCCCGCCAGCAACAACGCGAACACGCCACTGGCAGTGACCAACGTGGCGGTGCCGAGGTTGGGCTGCATGAGGATCAGTACCGCCGGCATGCCGATCAGCAGCGCGGCAGTCAATACCGTGCGCGGCGAGGGCGGCAGTGGTTGCCGATGCAGGTACCACGCCATCATCAGCGGCAGGCTGAGCTTGAGCAGTTCGGACGGCTGCAGGTAGAACACGCCGAGGTTCAGCCAGCGCTGCCCGTACTTGCCGGTGCCGATGACGTACACCGCCATCAGCGGCAGCATCGACAGCGCGTAGATCGCAGGGGTCCATGCACGCAATCGCAGCAGCGAAACACGCGACAGCAGCCACATCGCCAACAGCCCACCGGCAAAGCGTGCCGCCTGCCCGGCCACCGGGCCGGACACGCTGTGCAGCACCGCCAGGCCGGCGCCCATCAGGATCAACAACGCGCCCAGCAACGGCAGATCGATCGTGCGCAGCGCCTCACGGCAGCTGCCAAGCAGTCGTTTCCATTTCACGCGGGCACGGTAGCAACGGGTGCTTGCGTGAAGCTGTCATTGTGGTTCTGCGTTTGTAGAGTCGAGCCATGCTCGACTGCATTTCCGGCAGTCGAGCATGGCTCGACTCTACAGAAGCGCGCAGCCGGTGTTACCCGTACCCCCCGTGCACCGGGTTGTGGCTGCGCACCGCCATTACCAGGCCGAAACCGGCCAGCAGCGACACCGCCGAAGTACCTCCGTAGCTGATCAGCGGCATCGGCACGCCTACCACCGGCAGCAGGCCGGAAATCATCCCGCCATTCACCAGCACGTAGACGAAGAACGCCAGGCCGGTGGCACCCGCCAGCAGGCGCGAATAGGAATCGCGCGACTGGCTGGCGATCCACAGGCAACGCCCGATCACCACAAGGTACAGCGCCAGCACGGTGGCCACGCCGATCCAGCCGAACTCCTCGCTCAGCACCGAGAACGCGAAGTCGGTGGTCTGCTCGGGAATGAAGTTCAGGTGCGACTGCGAGCCTTCGCCCCAGCCCTTGCCATCGAAGCCACCGGAACCGATCGCGATCTTCGACTGGATGATGTTCCAGCCGGCGCCCAGCGCGTCCATCTCCGGGTCCAGGAACATCATGATGCGGTCCTTCTGGTACGGCCGCAGCAACCAGAACCAGGCCACCGGCGCAACCGCTGCCACGCCGCCCACGCCCAGCCCAACCCACCACCACGGCAGGCCCGCCAGCAGGAGCACGAACACGCCGCTGGCGGCGATCAGCACGCCGGTACCGAAGTCCGGCTGCAGCATCACCAGGCCGGTGGGTACGCCGATGATGATCAAGGCCACGAGCACGGTATTGAAGCGCGGCGGCAGCGGCATCTTGTGCAGGTACCACGCCACCATCATCGGCAGGCTCACCTTCAGCAGTTCGGCCGGCTGCAGGTAGAAGAACTTCAGGTCCAGCCACTGCCGGCCATATTTACCGGTGCCCAGCACGAACACCGCCAGCAGCGGGATCATCGAGATCGCGTAGATCATCGGCGTGGCCGAGCGGATGCGCAGGATCGGCACCCGCGAGATGCCCCACAGTGCGGCCATGCCCACCGCGAAACGCGCGCCCTGCGCCATCACCAGGCTGTCGCCACCAGCGCTCTTCAGGGTCGCCAGGCCAATCACCATCAGCGCGCCCAGGGCCAGGCACAGCACCCAGTCCAGCGTGCTGAAAAAGCGGCGCAGCATGTCGCCGGCCCAGCGCAGGAACACTCTCATCGTGCAGGCTCCGCAGGGGTCGGGCGGGGCGTGGCGGGCAGCGCGGCGGCCGGCGCACCCGGCTGCGGCGCAGGCGCCGGCTCCGGTGCGGGTGCACCGATCAGCACCGGATGCTCTCCCACCTGTGCAGCGGCGAGGTCACCGGCCTGACGTGCGCCCGCGTCTTCGTTGTCGAACGCGGTGGCGCCGATGGCGGTGGTGCCGCGCTCGCTGTCCAGCGGCTGCATGCCTTCGGGCATCTTGCCCAGCAGGTAAGCGTCGAACACCTTGCGCGCGATCGGCGCCGCGGCCGAACCACCATAGCCACCACCTTCCACTGCCACCGCAATCGCGATGACCGGGTTCTCGACCGGCGCGAAGCCAACGAACAGCGCGCGGTGGCGCAGGTGCATCGGCAGGCTCTTCGGGTTCACTGCAGCAGTGCCCTTGCGGCTGATGACCTGTGCGGTACCGGTCTTGCCGGCCATCACGTACGGCGCACCGACCGCGACGCGCCAGCCGCTGCCGCCGGGCCGCATGGTCGCCATCATGCCCTCACGCACGGCCTGCACGTTGTTGGGGTTGGGGCTGATCGGCTTGCTTTCGCCGGCCGGCATTGCCGTCCAGTCGCTGTCGAAGCCGTCGCGCTGCTGGATCACCAGGTGCGGGGTGCGCAGCTGGCCGTCGGCCAGGCCGCTGACGCCGCGCGCCAGCTGCAGCGGGGTGACCTTCCAGTCACCCTGGCCGATGCTGATGTTGACCGTATCGCCGGGATACCAGGCTTCCTTGCGGGTCTTCCGTTTGTAGGCCGGCGAAGGCAGGATGCCGCCGATCTCGCCGGTGAGGTCGATGCCGGTCGGCTGGCCGAAGCCGTAGTACTCCATGTAATGGTCGAAGCGCTCGATGCCCAGGTCCAGCGCCAGCTTGTAGTAATAGGTGTTGACCGATTCGGCGATGGACTTGCGCAGATCCGTCCAGCCGTGGCCGCCACGGTGGGCGTCACCCCAGCCGCGCGAGGTGCCCGGCAGGTAGAACATGCCGGTGGACAGCACCTTGTCTTCCGGGCGGCGCACGCCGGAGTCCAGTCCCGCCAGGCCGATCAGCGGCTTCAGCGTGGAACCGGGAGCGACGCCACCGAGTACCAGGCGATTGAACTGTGGCCGCGACGGGTTTTCGTTCAAGGCCTTGAAGTCGGCATGGGAAATGCCGTTGACGAACAGGTTGGGGTCGTAGGACGGCAGGCTGACCATCGCCAGCACTTCGCCAGTGCGCGGATCCATCGCCACCGCCGAACCTTCCTGGTCGCCGAACGCGGCCACCATCGCGCGCTGCAGGTCGGCGTCGATCGACAGCCGCAGGTCGGCGCCGGACTGCGCGGCGACGCGGCCGATGGTGCGGATCGCGCGGCCCTGCACGTTGGTCTCGACCTGCTCGTAGCCGACCTTGCCGCGCAGCTGCTGCTCGTAATAGCGCTCCAGGCCGGATTTGCCGATGTGGGTCAGCGCGGCATTGCCTTCGCCGAGGATCTCCAGATCCTTGTCATCAACGCGGCCGACGTAGCCGATGATGTGCGCGAACAGATCGCCGTACGGGTAGCGCCGGGTCAGGTAGGGTTCGAGCTCGACACCGGGGAAGCGCCAGCGGTCGACGGCGAAGCGCGCCATCTCCTCATCGCTCATGCGCAGCTTCAGCGTGACCGGCAGGAACTTGCGGCGCGCCTTGCGCGACCTGTTGAATGCTTCCAGCTCTTCCGGGCTGATGTTGATGATCTTCGCCAGCCCTTCCAGGGTGGCATCCATGTCCTTGACCTTGTCCGGGGTCACGTCCAGGCGGAAGGCCGGCACGTTTTCGGCCAGCAGGCGACCGTTGCGGTCGTAGATCATGCCGCGCCCCGGCACCACCGGTCGCGGCTTGATGCGGTTGGCCTCCGAGCGCGTGGCGTAAACGTCGTGGTCCAGCACCTGCAGCTTGAAGTACCAGCCGCCCAGGCCCAGCAGGCAGACCAGCACGCCCAGGAAACCCAGCGCCGCGCGGCGGCGGAACTGTTCGGCTTCGGCGTGCGGGTTCTTGACCTGGCGGCGCGGGATCATGGCTCAGCGCCCGCGCTTGCCGAAGCGCACCGCGTCCAGCAGCACGAACACCAGCGGCCACAGGCCCATGCCCAGCAGAGGCGCCCACCAGTACGACCAGGGCAGCGTTGGCTCATCCACCACGATGTGGACCAGCGCGCTGACGATGCGATCGTTGAACAGCAGGCCGCCGATGGCCAGCATCTGCTGGGACATCGGGAAGAAGCGGATGCGGGCACGGAAGCGCTGCAGGATGAAGGCCAGCATCACCAGCCGCAGTGCCTGTTCGCCCAGTACGCCGCCGTACAGCAGGTCGGCCACCACGCCGCTGGCGAAGGCGATGCCCAGGCCGACGCGTTCGGGAGCTTCGATCACCCAGTACGCCAGCACCAGCGCCAGCCAGTATGGGCGCAGCGGCTGCAGCAGCGCCGGCAGCGGCAGCAGGCCCAGCAGCAGCGCCACCACCAGGCTGGCCGGCAGCACCCACGGGTTGTCGCGCAGGCGGCTCATCGTGCGGGCTCCTGCGCGGCGGGTTGGATGGACTGGGCGGGTTGCGGTTGCCGGCCAACGGCCGGCACTACCGGGGACCCGGCGGGTGGAGAGCTCCCCTCTTGTTGAGGGGGGCGCGTCGAAGGCGGGGGGGTAAGGGAAGATGCGCGGGCCGGTTGCGCCGAAGGTGCAGTCGGCTGAGGGGGGCGCGCCAACGGCGCGGGGGTAAGGGAGGATGCGCGGGCCGGTTGCGCCGAAGGTGCAGTCGGCTGCGGTTCGCTGGCCGCAGGCAAGCGGATCGCCGCGCCCGGGCGCAGCAGCAGCACGTCGCGGCCGCGGTCGAGCTGGGCCGCCGGCTTCAGTTCGCCGACCAGGAAGGCGTGGGTGTCGTCCGGGCGCAGGCCGGTGATGGTGCCGACCGGGAAACCGGCCGGGAAGCGCCCGCCGAGGCCGGAGGTGACGATCTCATCGCCCACTTCCACGCCAGCGCTGAGCGGGATGTCGCGCAGTTCCAGCGTGTCGCCGCGGCCATAGACGATCAGGCGCACGCCGTTGCGGGCCACGGTGACCGGCACCGCGTGGTCGGGATCGGTCAGCAGCAGCACGGTGGAGGTGCCACCGGTGACGCTGATCACCTGCCCCATCAGGCCGCCGGCGTCGATCACCGCCTGGCCGACGTGCACGCCCTCGCGGCTGCCTGCGTCGAGCACCAGGCGCTGCTTCACCGGGTCCAAGTCGATGTCCAGGATCGGCGCCAGCTGCACGTCCAGGCCACTGCGCTCGGCCACGTTCAGCAGTTCGCGCAGCTGGGCGTTGTCCAGCGCGGCGGTCTGCAGGCGAGTCAGGCGCGCGTTGGCCAGCAGCAGCTGGTTGCGCAGTTCACGGTTTTCGGCGACCAGCTGGGTATGGCTGGCGGCGGAGTCCTTGACCTGGTTGCCGAGCTTGCCGGGCAGGCCAGCCAGTGCCCATACCGGCTGTACCAGGCTGTTGGCCTGCTCGCGCAGGCGTGCGAGCCAGCCGGCCTGGTCATCAAGCACGATCAGGGTGATGGCCAACGCGAGATAGGCCAGCAACCGCAGGGGGCTGGCGGCATCACCGGATCGGGAGGCGACGGGAGGACCGGCGTAGGGCGGCACGGCAACGATTCAACTGGCAGAAGGCGGAAGGGAAACACGCGGGCGCCCCGCCGGTGCCGGCCCGCCATCACGGCGGGCCGCACCCCGGAAGGGCGCGGCGGGCAGGAACGGCCGGGACGGCTTATTCCGGCGCAAAGAACTCGTTGCCGTGCATGTCCACCAGCTCCAGCGCACGGCCGCCACCGCGCGCCACGCAGGTCAGCGGATCGTCGGCCACCTGCACGTGCAGGCCGGTCTCCTCGGAGATCAGGCGGTCCAGGTCGCGCAGCAGGGCGCCACCACCGGTCAGCACGATGCCGCGCTCGGCGACGTCGGCGCACAGTTCCGGCGGGGTCTGCTCCAGCGCCAGCTTGACCGCGCTGACGATGCCCGACAGCGGCTCGTGCAGGGCCTCGAGCACCTCGTTGGAGCTGATCTTGATCATCTTCGGCACGCCCTCGGCGAGGTTGCGGCCGGAGATCTCCATCTCGATCACTTCCGCCTGCGGGTAGGCGCAGCCCAGCTCGACCTTGATGCGCTCGGCGGTGGCTTCACCGATCAGCATGCCGTGGTTGCGGCGCACGTAGTTGGTGATGGACTCGTCGAAGCGGTCGCCGCCGATGCGGACCGAGGCCGAATAGACGATGCCGTTGAGCGAGATGACCGCCACTTCGGTGGTGCCACCGCCGATGTCGATGACCATCGAGCCACGGGCTTCGGTGACCGGCATGCCGGCGCCGATCGCGGCGGCCATCGGTTCTTCGATCAGGAACACGTCACGGGCACCGGCTTCCTCGGCCGATTCCTTGATCGCGCGGCGCTCGACCTGGGTCGAGCCGGCCGGCACGCAGACCAGCACGCGCGGGCTCGGGCGCAGCACGCGCGACTTGTGCACCTTCTTGATGAAGTGCTTGAGCATCGCCTCGGTATAGGTGAAGTCGGCGATGACGCCATCCTTCATCGGGCGGATGGTGGTGATGTGGCCTGGGGTACGGCCCAGCATCTGCTTGGCTTCGGCGCCGACGGCTGCCACCGAGCGGGTGCCACCGATGGCACGGTCCTGGCGCACGGCCACGACCGACGGCTCGTTCAGCACGATCCCCTGCCCGCGCACGTAGATGAGGGTGTTGGCCGTGCCCAGGTCGATGGACAGGTCGTTGGAGAACATGCCACGGAGTTTCTTGAACATCTGAGGAAGGAGTCCTGAGGGGTGTCGTGCCCGCCGCGGGATGGCGAAAAAATGGGCAGAAATCGAGGCCGACAAGCCTAGCAACCCGCCTGCCGCCGAGCAAGGAAAAAACTAGCTGAACCCGCGTCTTCACAGGCTTTCGGCCTGATCGGGTCTCACCCGGTTCTGGCCCTGAGCGGCACCAGCGGGTAACCTTTGCGCCGTCGGGCGCCCAAGGGCGCCGTTTGCTTGCCCGATGAACCGGGCCGGCCCACCCCAAAATTCACCGCATAGGCTTACATCGATGTCCGCTCTGATCTGTGGTTCTCTTGCCTTCGACACCATCATGGTGTTCCCGGACCAGTTCAAGAATCACATCCTGCCGGACAAGGTGCACATCCTGAACGTGTCCTTCCTGGTGCCGCGCATGCGCCGCGAGTTCGGCGGCTGCGCAGGCAACATCGCCTACAACCTGCACCTGCTGGGCGGCCAGCCGATCCCGATGGGCACCGTGGGTTCGGACTTCGGCCCGTACCGCGAATACTTCGAAGGCCTGGGCATCGACCTGTCGCGCGTGCGCGTGATCGATGAGCTGTTCACCCCGCAGGCGTTCATCACCACCGACCACGACAACAACCAGATCACCGCCTTCCACCCGGGCGCGATGATGCGTTCCTACGAGAACCACGTGCGTGGGGTGCCGGGCGTGACCCTGGGCCTGGTCGGCCCGGACGGCCGCGAAGGCATGATCCAGAACGCGCAGGAATTCCACGAAGACGGCATCCCGTTCATCTTCGACCCGGGCCAGGCCATGCCGCTGTTCAACGGCCCGGAACTGCGCGCCTTCATCGAGCAGGCCGACTACGTGGTGGTCAACGACTACGAGTCGAACCTGCTGCAGGAGCGCACCGGCTGGGACGAAAAGGAGATCGTCAGCCGGGTCAAGGCCTACATCACCACCCGTGGCCCGAAAGGCGCGGTCATCCACACCCCGGAAAAGAGCTATGACATCCCGCCGGCGCACGAGCGCCGCGTGGTCGACCCGACCGGCTGTGGCGACGCCTTCCGCGCCGGCCTGATCTACGGCATCCAGAAAGGCTACGACTGGCTGACCATCGGCCGCATGGGCAACCTGATGGGCGCGCTGAAGGTCGAGCATCCGGGCACGCAGAACCAGCGTTTCACCTTCGATGAGTTCAACGAGCAGTTCAAGCAGCAATTTGGCTACGCGCTTGGCGCGTAACCAAATTGCTCGCGCATTCCACCTTATCCCCGCGCCTTCAACGCGCCCCCTTGAACAACAAGGGGGCTTTCCACCCGATGCACTACTGGCAATGCTGTTGGTAGGTGTCGACCTTGGTCGACACTGCCGGCCAGCGGCCGGCACTACCGGAACTTCCGACCGACACGTTGCCTGCTCTCTGTAGAGCCGAGCCCATGCTCGGCTTGCGCGCGCCGGTCATGCGGCCTGCCAGGCAGCCAACAGCGCGCGGCAATCGGCGAAATGCCAGTCGGCGCGGCCCGGCCATGGGTTTTCCGGCAGGTTGACCAGTACGGTATGGGCGCCCGCGGCGCGGCCGCACTCCAGGTCGTAGGCGTGGTCACCCACCATCACCGCCTGCGCAGGCCCGATGCCCCATCGCCGCAGATGCTGCTGCAGGCCCTCCGGCGAGGGCTTGGGCACCGCTTCATCGCGACCAATGATGTCGGCATCGTCGAACAACGTCCCGACCCCGATCGCGTCCAACGTCAGCTTCGCCAGCGCATGATCATTGCGGGTCAGGATGCCCAGCCGGCAGCCAGCCGCCGCCAGCGCGCGCAGCAGCTTCACCGCACCCGGCGCCGGCAGCGCGTCCTCGGCCAGCGCGCGCTCGTGATCCAGCAACCACTCACGCTTGGCCTGCGCCGATGCATCCGGCAACGCCGCGATATGGTCGAGGATGTCTTCCTCCGCGGCGATCTGCAGCGTACGGCGGATCGCGGCGAAATCATGCACGGCGACGGTCAGCGTGCCATCCATGTCGAACACCCAGTGCCGGATCGCGGACAACGCGTGCACTGCGCTGCCCGCCGCCCCCGTCACTGCCACCACTGCGGCATGCGGCTGGCGTCTACACCACCCGTTTCGAACACCGCCGTGCGGGTGCCGCCGGCCTTGACCGGGAACTCGATGCTGATCGACTTGCCCTTGCGCGCCAGCTTCCACAGCGCCTTCTGGTCGGTGATGAACAGGGCGATGGCTTCATCGGTCTTCGGGCGCCACGCCGCCATCGACACCGGCTTGCCGTCGTCCACGGTCACTTTCACCGTGCACTGCGGGCAACGGAAATCGCCGGCCTGCAGCACCAGGTAGGCATGCCGCTTCCACTCCGGATGATCGCGGAACACCAGCTGCACCGTCTTCGCGCCGCTGCCATCCACGTCCACCCGTTCCTTGCTGTAGATCTGCGCCGACACCTGGTTGCCCTTGTTGCCCACCGGGATCTGGTTGTACTGCCACAGCGCCTGCATGCGGCGCAGGTCGCGCGCGGCATCGCCCTTGGCCTTGACCTCGTCGAAGCCTGCAGCGATGCGCTCGGCGGCGGCGGTGTCCTTGTACTGGTCCAGCAGCGAGGCGCCGTGCAGGCGCGCGCGCTCCCAGTCCTGCGCGGCCACGGCCATGTCGTACTGCTTGGCCAGGTCTTCGGCCTTGGCCTCCTTCTGCGCCTGCACGGCGGCCGCGGCGGCTTCCTGCGCCTTGCGTTCTTCCTCGGGGTTGCTGCAGGCGGCCAGCGCCAGGGTGCAGGCGGTGAGCAGGATCAGTCGTTTCATGGCGGAGGTCCTTTGCGAGTGCATCCCGATTCTATCGGCAGCGAAAAGCGGATACACCAACGGCGGGTTTCCCCGCCGTTGGTGGTGAAGCAGTGACCGGTTGCCGGCCAGCGGCCGGCACTACCGCTTACTTGGCTTCAGCCTTGGCCAGCATGTCCTGGACCGAGGCGGTGGTGATCGGGTGGTAGCCCGGCTTGGCCTTTTCGAAGGCCTGCTTGGCCAGCTCCAGCCCCTTCGGGGTCTTCACCAGTTCGGCGTAGATCGGCAGGATCAGCTTGCGACGGCCGACGCGCTCGATGAATGCCGCCGCGCCTTCATTGGCCTGCTCGTAGCCGCTGCGGATTGCCAGCGGGTACCAGCGCATGGCGATCTCGCCATTCGGGGTGCCGGTGAAGTGGAAGGCCTTGTCCAGCGTGGCCAGCTTGTCCAGCGGCTGGGTCGCGCCCAGGCCATCGATGAAGCGCACCCATTCCTGCGTGCTCCAGTCGGCGATGACCTGGCTGCTCGGCACGGTGCCGGCGCTGGCGAAGGCGATGCGCGCGGTATCGACGCTGCTGAAGTTGCGCGACTGCGCCTTGGCCGCGAACGCCGGAATGCCCGGCTCGTCCAGCCATGCCTTCAGTTCGGCCTCGGTCACTGCCGACGGATTCTTCGGCAGCAGGTTCTTCTTCATGTAGTCGACGAACTGGTCGGTGTTCGCGCTCTGGAAAGCATGGTCATCGAACCAGCCACGCAGGAACGGATCGAAGGTCTCGCGGCCGAAGCGCTGCTCCAGGAATTCCAGGAACCACGCACCCTTGACGTAGGCCACCTGGCTGAGGGCTTCGTCGGGATCACGCTCGTTCAGCGGCGGCAGCGCCAGCGCCTGGTCGGCCGGGCTCATGTCCTTCACTTCGGCCAGCAGGTCGGTCTGGTCGATCTGCTTCTCCATCTCGGCCATTTCCTTGCCGTACAGGGCTTCGGTGATGCGGCCCTGGACGTAGGTGGTGAAGCCTTCATTGAGCCAGATGTCCTTCCAGCTGGCGTTGGTCACCAGGTTGCCCGACCAGCTGTGCGCCAGTTCGTGGGCGACCAGCGAGACCAGCGACTTGTCGCCGACGATCACGGTCGGGGTGGCGAAGGTCAGGCGCGGGTTCTCCATGCCACCGAACGGGAACGACGGCGGCAGCACCAGCATGTCGTAGCGGCCCCAGCGGTATTCGCCGTACAGCTTCTCGGCGGCACCGATCATCTTCTCGGTGTCCTCGAATTCCTTGGCGGCCTTGTTGACCATGGTCGGCTCGGCCCAGACGCCGGAGCGGCCAGAGATCGGCTCGAACACCAGGTCGCCGGCGGCGATGGCCAGCAGATAGGACGGAATCGGCTGCGGCATCTTGAAGGTGTAGTCACCATCACGCGCGGCCTTCGGATCGTTGTCGGCGCTCATCAGCACCATCACGTCCGGGCGCGAGACCACGTGCGCGCTGTAGGTGAAGCGCACGCTCGGGGTGTCCTGCAGCGGCATCCAGGAACGGGCATGGATGGCCTGCGACTGGCTGAACATGAAGGGCAGCTTCTTGCCCTCGGTCATCGAAGGCGCCAGCCACTGCAGGCCCGAGGCGGTCGGTGCGGTGTGGTAGGTCACTTCCACCTTGGCCGGCTGTTCCGCAGCCTCGATGGTCAGCTTGCTGCCGAACACCTTGTCGGCCGGGGCCAGTTCGAACTTCAGCGGGCTGCGCGCGCCGTCGGCGGCAACGGCCTCGACCTTGGACACGGTCAGCTCGCGGGTGTCGAGCACCAGCTGCCTGGCGTCCTTCTGTTTCCATTCCAGGGTGTAGGTGGCGGTACCGCCGATCTGCTTCTGGTCGAAGTCCAGCTTCAGATCCAGCGCGATGTCCTTGATGACGACCTTGTCCGGCTCGGCGTACGAGCTCTCGTCGTGGCTGCGGTTCTCGGCGTTCACGGGGGCGGCAGGGGCCTTTGCGGCAGTCGGGGCGGCGGCGGGCGCGGCCGCCTCCTGGGAGCAGCCGGCGGCCAGGGCCACGGCCAGCGGAAGGAGCATCAGCGGATTACGCATGAATCGGGACCGTTACGGGGATCAAACCCCAATGGTACCTCCCTCCGGCCCGGCAGGCGTTGCGCGGTGCGGGGTAATGGCAGGCACAGCGCCGGTAGTACCGGCCGCTGGCCGGCAACCCCGTCGCCCGGCGGTTGCCCGCGCAGGTGCCGGCCAGGGGCCGGCACTACCGGAACACCGGGCTTACAGCTTGTAGCCGGAATGGATCGACACGATGCCGCCGGTCAGGTTCTTGTAGTGGCAGCGCTCGAAGCCGGCCTGCCCCATCATCGCCTTCAGTTCGTCCTGCGGCGGATGCTTGCGGATGCTCTCGGCCAGATACTGGTAGCTGTCCGAATCGTTGGCGAACAACTTGCCCAACCTGGGCAGGATCTTGAACGAGTGGAAGTCGTAGATCGGCTTGAACCAGTCCGCAGTGACCTCGGAGAACTCCAGCACGCGGGCCTGGCCGCCCACCTTCAGCACGCGGTACATCTCGCGCAGGCCGGCGTCCTTGTCGGTCACGTTGCGCAGGCCGAAGGCAATGGTGACCAGGTCGAAGCTGTTGTCCGGGAACGGCAGGGCTTCGGCGTTGCACTGCACGTAGTCCAGGCCAAGCACCAGGCCGCGGTTGGTCAGGCGGTCCCGGCCGACCGACAGCATGCCGGCGTTGATGTCGCCCAGCACCACCGAGCCCTCGGCGCCGACGCGTTCCTTCAGCAGGGCGGCGATGTCGCCGGTGCCGCCGGCCAGATCGAGCACGCGGTCGCCCGGCTTCACCTGCGCGGTCGCGACGTAGTAGCGCTTCCACGCCCGGTGCACGCCCAGGCTCATCAGGTCGTTCATCAGGTCGTAGTTGCGCGCGACCGAGGTGAACACCTGGCCGACCAGCTTCTGCTTGTCCTTGGCGGCGACGTCGCGGAACCCGAAATGGGTGGTACCGGCTTTGTAGGGGGATTCGCTCATGGCCCCGATTATCGCACCGCCGGGGGCGAGCGGCACCCCCTGCCCGTATGATGGCGGGCCACGACTGACCGGAGCCCCCGCATGATCACCACGCCCGACTACCAGGCCCTGCTGCAGACCGCCATCGCCGAAGCCCGCCAGGGCCTGGCCGAGGGCGGCGTGCCGATCGGCGCGGCGCTGTACCACAACGACGGCCGCCTGCTCGGCTGCGGCCACAACCGCCGCGTGCAGGAAGGCGACCCGTCGGTGCACGGCGAAACCGACGCCTTCCGCAAGGCCGGCCGCCAGCGCCGCTACCAGGACACCATCATGGTCACCACCCTGGCGCCGTGCTGGTACTGCTCGGGCCTGGTGCGCCAGTTCAACATCGGCACCGTGGTGGTGGGCGAATCGCGCACGTTCCAGGGCGGCATCGACTGGCTGCGCGAGAACGGCGTCAACGTGATCGACCTCGACAACCAGGAATGCGTTGACCTGCTGGGTGGCTTCATTGCGCAGCATCCGGAGATCTGGAACGAAGACATCGGTGAATAAGCACCGTGCAACGTGTCATTGAACCCGTTTAATGAACGCTTCAGCGCGGGCACGTTCTAGTGCCTGCAGCGTTTGCGGCCGATGCCGTGAACCCGTGCACAGTCAGCTGCGCTGCGTGCATACACTGCGGTAACACCCCATCCGGCCGAGGCGCCTAGGGTGGGGTTACCGGGGTCCCTTTCCCCGGCGGAGCCAGCCATGTGCGCGCACGCCGTACGTCCCCCGCCCGACCCGATCCTCGATGCCATCCGCGAGCGCCTGCAGCAGCAGTACGCGCTGCACCAGCGTGGCGCCAGGTTCTGGACCGCCTACCAGGGCCTGCAGCTGGAACTGGTGCGCGACCATCCGCTCGATCAGGAGCGCCTGTGCAATGCGATGGCCGACATGGCCGAGGACCTCGGTGCGGTCGAGCATGCGCAATTGATCGGCAATCGCCACGCCGGCTCCACATCCCGCTGACGCGGCATGCACCGCCACATACGCCACACTCCGATGAACCCCCACTCCCTTTCCACTCAACCGAACTGGATTGTCATGCACGCTGAAGTCCCCACCATTCCTCCGGTCATCAACGTAGACGCCGAGCTTGACCACTGGCGCCGCCAGCATGCCGAAGGCGCACTGCCGCACAACTCGTTCGGCTCGTACGTGCCGTGGATCAAGTTCGCCTGTGATTCGCTGATCACCCAGCCGCGCGCCAGCGAGGCCGAACGTGACGAGATGTTCCAGACCCAGTATACCTTGCAGATCATGCCGCGGCTGAGCGAGGCCCAGGCCCGTGAGTTCGTCGACCGTTGCTGGCAACACGTCTACCAGAGCAGCCCGGTGCGCAGCCTTCAGGCGCCACGACTGCAGCGCATGCGCGCCTGACCGGCGCTGCACGGCGCCTGCACGGGTCACTGCCGATCATCCTCGTCACCTGAGTGGGAACACGACGACGATGAAAGCGCGCAACCTGTTCAATACGATCGCCAAGAAGGCCGCGACAGCCACTGGCTCACCGTGGACCTTCCTGGCCGCGGTAGGGATCGTGGTGATCTGGGGCATCAGTGGTCCGGTGTTCGGTTTCAACGACACCTGGCAGCTGGTGATCAATACCGGCACCACCATCATCACCTTCCTGATGGTGTTCCTGATCCAGCACACGCAGAACGCGGACACCGCCGCGATGCAGATCAAGCTGGACGAGCTGATCCGGGCGACGGCCGAAGCCAACAACGAACTGCTGGATCTGGAAGAACTGGACGAAGCGCGCCTGGAAGAGATCCGTGCCGAGTACGAGCAGATGGCCCGCGAAGCAGGCGATGCGCTGGCGCGCGTCCGCGCCTGCCATGCGGCGCGGCGCGACGATGAAGCGGTGTAGCAGGCCCCGGAATGACAATGCCGGCCAGTGGCCGGCACTGCCATCGATCATCCAGGTAGAGCCGGCCGCCGGCCGGCCTTCCCTCAGCCGCGCTCGTGCCAGCCGCCGCCCAGTACCTTGTACAGGGTGATGCGGTTGGCCTGCTGGGCCAACTGCGCCTGCAACTGGGTCTGCTGCGCGTTGTAGGCAGTACGTCGTGCGTCCAGCAGGGTCACGAAGCTGTCCAGGCCGGCGTCGTAACGTGCCTGCGACAGGCGGTTGGCCTGTTCGGCCGCTTCCACCAGGCGCTGCTGTGAACTCACCTGTTCATCCAGGCTGACATTCAACGCCAGCGCATCGGCGGTTTCGCGGAAGCCCACCTGGATCGACTTCTCGTACTGCGCCAGTGCGATATCACGATCAGCGTTGGCGACGGCCAGGTTGGCGCGCAGCTTGCCGCCCTGGAAGATCGGCAGGGTGATCTTCGGCAGGAAACTCCATACGCGAGTGCCGCTGTCGAACAGGCTGGACAATTCGCTGGAGCCACTGCCAATGCTGCCGGTCAGCGAGATGCTCGGGAAGAACGCGGCACGTGCCGCGCCGATGTTGGCATTGGCGGCCAGCAGTTGGTGTTCGGCGGCCATGATGTCCGGGCGCTGCAGCAGCACATCGCTGGGCAGGCCGGCCGGCGGAGGCGCCAGTGCCAGCAACTGCGGTTCGATGCCGTCCGGCAGCAGCGCCGGATCCAACTGGCCACCGGCCAGCAGCGCCAGCGCGTTGCGGTCCTGGGCCAGCTGGCCACGCAGGCGCGCGGCATCAGTGCGCGCGGTCTCGACCAGCGTGCGGGTCTGGGTCAGTTCCAGTGCCGAACTGCCACCACGCTCGTGGCGGGCCTCGGCCAAGCGCAACGAATCCTCGTAGGTCTTCAGCGTGGCATCGGCGATCTTCAGACGCTGGGCATCGGCACCGTAGGTCAGCCACGCCGTCGCTGTCTCGGCCACCAGGCTCAGCTGCGCGTTGCGACGATTGGCAGCTACGGCAAAGTACTGCTGCAATGCCGCTTCGCTGAGGTTGCGCACGCGGCCGAACAGGTCCAGCTCGAACTCGGCCACGCCGACACCGGCGGTGAACTGCTCGGTGACGCCAGCGTCGGTGCCCTGGCGCTGCATCTGGCCGGTGACGGCCACGCCGGGCACGCGGTCGGCACGCTGTACGCGGTACTGGCCGCGCGCGCGTTCAACGTTGAGCACGGCCACGCGCAGGTCGCGGTTGTTCTGCAGCGACTGCTCGATCACTTGCTGCAGGCGCGCATCGGTGAAGAAATCGCGCCAGCCGACGGCGGCGACATCAGCCACCTGGCCCTGTACAGCCTCGGCCGGCCACTGCGCCGGAATTGCCGGAGCGACGGCGGTGTTCTTCGGCACCAGAGTGGAGCAGCCGGCCAGCGCGAGCGCGGCGGCAATGGAAAGGAACAGGGATGCACTTTTCATGGGAATGACTTCCATCGGTACTGCCGGATGGCAGGAGGTAGTGCCGGCCAGCGGCCGGCACTGCCGTTTCGATCACGTCGTGGATTTGCGCTTGAACACGCGCTGCACCACTACGAAGAACAGCGGTACGAAGAACACGCCGAGCACGGTGCCGACGATCATGCCGCCGAGCACGCCGGTGCCGATCGCCTGCTTGGCGCCGGAGCCGGCACCGGTGGAGATCGCCAGCGGTACCACGCCCATGCCGAAGGCCAGCGAGGTCATCACGATCGGGCGCAGGCGGTCGCGCACGGCGTGCATGATCGCGTCGACCAGGCTGGCGCCCTTCTCCAGGTTTTCCTTGGCGAACTCGACGATCAGGATCGCGTTCTTGCTGGTCAGGCCCACCGTGGTCAGCATCGCCACCTGGAAATAGATGTCGCGCTCCAGGCCCTTGAAGGTATTGGCCAGCACTGCGCCGAGGATACCCAGCGGGGCCGCCAGCAGCACCGCCGTCGGCACGCTCCAGCTTTCGTACATCGCGGCCAGGCACAGGAACACGATCATCAGCGACAGCGTGTACAGCAACGGCGTCTGCGAGCCCGCCTGGCGTTCCTGGTAGGACATCGCCGTCCACTCGATGCCGAAGCCCGCAGGCAGCTGCTTGGCCAGTTGCTCGATCTCGGCCATGGCATCGCCGGAGGCAACACCCGGGGCCGGTTCGCCCTGGATCTCCATCGCCGACACACCGTTGTAGCGCTCCAGGCGCGGCGAACCGTAATCCCAGTGCTTGGTGGCGAACGCGCTGAACGGCACCATCTCGCCCTTGTCGTTCTTCACGGACCAGAGGTCAAAGTCCTCCGGGACCATGCGGAACGGCTGGTCGGCCTGCACGAACACGCGCTTGACGCGGCCACGATCGACGAAGTCGTCGATGTACGAGCTGCCCCACGCAGCGGCCAGCGTGCCGTTGATCTGGTCGATCGACAGCCCCAGCGAGGTCGCCTTGGCCGCGTCGATGTCGATGCGGAACTGCGGCGTGTCCTCCTGGCCGTTCGGGCGCACGTTGGCCAGCTTCTTGCTGCCGGCGGCCAGGCCGAGCAGCTGGTTGCGTGCGGCCACCAGTGCCTCGTGGCCCTGGCCGCTGTTGTCCTTCAGGAAGAAGGTATAGCCCGAGGCGGTACCCAGTTCCGGAATGGCCGGCGGCGGGAAGGCGAAGATGAAGGCATCCTTGATCTGGCCCAGGGCTGCCATCGCACGACCGGTGATCGGCATCACGCCATTGTTGGCGTCACGCTCGCTCCAGTCCTTCAGCTTGACGAATGCCATGCCGGCGTTCTGGCCCATGCCGGCGAAGCTGAAGCCCTGCACGGAGAACACCGAATCCACCGCATCCTTCTCGTTCTGCAGGAAGTGGTTCTCCAATGCCGCGATCGATTCCAGCGTGCGCTCCTGGGTGGCGCCGACCGGGGCCTGCACCAGCGCCATCAGCACGCCCTGGTCTTCGTTGGGCAGGAACGAGCTGGGCAGGCGCACGAACAGCACGCCCATCAGCACGAACAGTGCCGCCACGATGCCCATGAAGCGCCACGGACGATGGATGATGCCGCGCACACCACGCTGGTAACTTTCGCTGGTGCGGTCGAAGCCGCGGTTGAAACCGTTGAAGAAGCGACCGGCCAGGCCGCGGTGGGCAACATGATGCTCGCCCTTCTTCAACGGCTTGAGCATGGTCGCGCACAGTGCCGGCGTCAGCACGATCGCCACCAGTACCGACAACGCCATTGCAGAGACAATCGTGGCCGAGAACTGCCGGTAGATCACGCCGGTGGATCCGCTCATGAAGGCCATCGGCACGAACACCGCCGACAGCACCAGGCCGATACCCACCAGCGCACCGGTGATCTGGCCCATCGACTTGCGGGTCGCTTCAAGCGGCGACAGTCCTTCCTCGGACATGATGCGCTCGACGTTCTCCACCACCACGATGGCGTCGTCCACCAGCAGGCCGATCGCCAGCACCATCGCGAACATGGTCAGCATGTTCACCGAAAAGCCCAGCATCGCCAGCACGCCGAAGGTACCCAGCAGCACCACCGGCACGGCGATGGTCGGGATCAGGGTGGCGCGGAAGTTCTGCAGGAACAGGTACATCACCACGAACACCAGCACGATCGCTTCGAGCAGGGTCTGCACCACGCCCTTGATCGACACGCGCACGAAGGGGGTGGTGTCGTACGGGATCTCGGCCTTCAATCCGGCAGGAAAGAAGCTCTTCATGTCGTCCAGCGCAGCATCCACGCCGGCGGCGGTATCCAGCGCATTGGCGCCGGTGGCCAGGGTGACCGCCAGGCCGCTGGCCGGCTGGCCGTTGTAGCGGGTGACGAAGTCGTAGGACTCGGCACCCAGTTCGACGCGGGCGACATCACCCAGGCGCAGCTCGGCACCGTCCTGCGCGCCGCGCACGATGATGTTGCGGAACTGTTCCGGGGTCTGCAGGCGCGACTGCGCGTTGATGGTGGCGTTGAGCTGCTGGCCCTTCACCGACGGCGCACCGCCGAGCTGGCCGATCGCCACCTGGGCATTCTGCGCCTTGATCGCCGCAGTCACTTCCGCGACGGACAGGCCATAGGTATGCAGCTTGTTCGGGTCCAGCCAGATGCGCATGGCGTACTTGCCACCGAATACCTGGATGTTGCCCACGCCCGGCACGCGGCTGAGGCGGTCGACGACATTGGAACCGACGTAGTCGGCGATGTCGTTGGCGTCCATGCTGCCGTTCTCGGATACGAACGCGATGACGTTCAGGAAGCCCGAGCTGGACTTGGCCACGTTGATGCCCTGCCGCTGCACTTCCTGCGGCAGCAGCGGCATGGCCAGCTGCAGCTTGTTCTGCACCTGCACCTGGGCGATGTCCGGGTTGGTGCCGCTCTCGAAGGTCAGGGTGATGGTGGCCTGGCCGTTGGACGAGCTGTTGGAGGAGAAGTAGATCAGGCCATCAAGGCCCTTCATGTTCTGCTCGATGATCTGCGTCACCGAGTCTTCGACCACCTTGGCCGATGCACCCGGGTAGGTGGCGCTGATTTCCACCGCTGGCGGCGCGACGTTGGGGTACATCGAGACCGGCAGCTTGAACAGGGCCAGGCCGCCGGCGAGCATGATGATGATGGCGATCACCCACGCGAAGATGGGTCGATCGATGAAAAAGCGTGCCATGGGGTTCTCCGCTTACTTCGCGTCGCCGGCCGGGGCGGCAGGCTGGGCGGCGGCCGCCGGCTTGGCCGGTACGTCGCCCTTTTCGGTGGCCTTGACCGGCATGCCGGGGCCGATCTTCTGCAGGCCTTCCACGATGACCTTGTCACCGGCCTTCAGGCCGTCCTCGACCAGCCACTTGTCGCCAACCGTGCGGCTGACCTTGACCGGGCGTACTTCGACCTTGTTGTCCTTGCCGACCACCATCGCCGTGGTATCGCCCTTCGGATCGCGGGCGATGCCCTGCATCGGCACCAGCACGGCATCACTGCGCACGCCGCCGCCGATCACCGCACGCACGTACATGCCCGGCATCAGCAGGCCGTCCGGGTTGTCCACCTTCACGCGCAGGCCGAAGCTGCCGGTGGTCGGATCGACGCTGACTTCGGAGAACTCCAGCGTGCCCTTGTGCTCGAAGGTGCTGCCGTCTTCCATCAGGATGCTGACCGGCAGGGTCTGGTTGTCCTGCAGGCGGCCGGCGGCCAGTTCGCGGCGCAGCTGCAGCAGCTCGGCCGAGGACTGGGTCAGGTCGACATAGATCGGATCCAGCTGCTGCACCGTAGCCAGTGCATTGGCCTGGCCGGCGCTGACCAGCGCACCCTGGGTGACGCTGGACTTGCCGATGCGGCCGCTGATCGGCGCGGTGATGCGGGCGTAGCCCAGGGTGACGTTGGCTGCGTCCAGCGATGCCTTCGCGGCACCGACATCCGCCTCGGCCTGCTTCTGCGCGGCCACGGCATTTTCCAGGTCCTGCTGGCTGACCGCATCGACCTTGGCCAGCTCGGTGATGCGCTTGGCGCTCAGCCGGGCGGCGTTGGCGGTGGCCTCGGCGCGGGCCAGCTGGGCACGGGCACTGTTGGCCTGGGCGCGGTAGCTGGCGTCCTCGATCTGGTACAGCGCCTCGCCGGCCTTGACCATGCCACCTTCGGAGAACAGGCGCTTGGCGACGATGCCACTGACCTGCGGCCGCACTTCGGCGACCAGGAAGGCGTTGGTACGGCCCGGCAGTTCGCGGGTCAGGCCCACGGTCTCGGACTTCAGCGTGACCACAGTGACGTCACCCGGGCCCTGCTCGGGGGCCTGGGGTTGGCCGCCGCAGGCAGCCACGGTCGCGGCGATCGCCAGCGACAGTGCAAAGGGTCGGATTCGGCTCAGCAACATGACGGAAAGGCTCTTAGGGGAAGGAATCTCAAATCGCGCTGATACAGGCTGAAAGCGCCAGCAGGCAACGCTCACCAGCGGGGAGTGGAAGCCGGACCGGCCTGCCACGCACACGATGGGAATGATGGGAGCGAAATATACACACATGATTGTTTGTTTGTAAACCGGTACAATTCAGCCACGTTTCACCCGCACTCGTACCCATCCATGGCCCGCAAGACCAAAGAGGACACCCAGGCAACCCGGGAAGGCATCCTTGACGCCGCCGAAGCCTGCTTCCATGAACACGGCGTGGCCCGTACCACGCTGGAGATGATCGGTGCCCGCGCCGGCTATACCCGCGGTGCGGTCTACTGGCACTTCAAGAACAAGAGCGAGGTGCTGGCCGCGATCGTCGAGCGCGTGCATCTGCCTTTCATGCAGGAGCTGGAGCGCACCTCGACCGACCAGCGCGACACGCCGGTGCACGACCTGCGCGCGGTGATGATCCACTCGTTCATCGAACTGTCCGAGGACGAGCGCCTGCGCAAGACCATGGAGATCATGCTGCGCAGCGATGCGTCGGCTGATACCCGGGTGCTGACCGAACTGCAGCAGGCCGGTTTCCGCGATGGACTGGACCGGATGGAACGTGCCCTGCGCCGGGCAAAGGACCTGGGCCAGCTGCGCGAGGGTGCAGACCCGAAGATCGCCGCACGCATGCTGCACGCCACCGTGCTCGGCGTACTGCACGGTGCGATGGTCGAACCGGAACTGATGGACCTCAAGCGCGATGGCATGCTCGCACTGGACATGACCCTGGCCGCCTACGTGAAGGACGGCGTGTTCGTTCCCGGCACCGTGCCCGAGCCGCTGCCCGAGGCATGAGCGGGGTCGCTGCCGCCACCGCAGCCCCACTGTGAGGACAGACCCATGATCCTGGACAACGTGGTGTGGGGCTTCATCGGCTGCGGCAGCGTCACCGAGAAGAAGAGCGGCCCCGCCCTGGCCAGCACACCCGGCTCACGGGTGGCGGCGGTCATGCGCCGCAATGCCGCATTGGCCGAAGACTATGCGCGGCGCCACGCGGTGCCACGCTGGTACACGGATGCCGACGCGCTGATCGGCGATCCGGACGTGAACGCTGTGTACGTTGCAACACCGCCCTCCACGCACATGCAGTACGCATTGCAGGCGATTGCGGCGGGCAAGCCGGTCTATATCGAGAAACCCATGGCCCTGGACCTCGCCGAATGCGAGCGCATCCTGGAAGCCAGTGCACGCCGTGGCGTGCCCGTGTTCGTCGCCTACTACCGCCGCGCCCTGCCCCGATTCGCGCAGGTGAAGCAGCTGCTGGACAGCGGCGCGATCGGTACACCGCGCAGCGTTCGCGCCACCCTGCATCGGCCGCATTCGGTGAATGCCGCATCGCCGGACTTCTGGCGGACCAATCCCGCGATCTCCGGCGGCGGGCTGTTCGTCGATCTGGGCTCGCACACCCTGGACCTGCTCGATCATCTACTGGGGCCGCTGAGCGATGTGCGCGGCCTGGCCAGTTCATTGGCCGGCGCTTACGCCGCCGAGGACAGCGTCTCGATGTGCTTCCGCATCGGGCCAGGCGTGCATGGCATCGCGCAATGGAGCTTCTGCGCGTTCCGCCGCCAGGATGAGATCGAGATCACCGGCGACCGCGGCCAGCTGCGTTTTGCCACCTTCGAGGATGTACCGGTGGTGCTGGAGACCGAAGCCGGTGTGCAGACGTTCGACATCCCCAACCCGTCGTCGATCCAGCAACCGTTGATCGCGCATCTGGTGGACGAGCTGCGCGGCAGCGGCCGTTCGCCCTCGACCGGCATCAGTGCTGCCCGCACCAGCGCGGTGATCGACCAGGTACTGCAGGACTACCGCGCCCGGCAATCGTGCTGAGCGCCAACGCAAAAGGCCGCCCTGCGGCGGCCTTTTCTGTTGCAGCGGATGGAGTCAGGGCCCTCGCCGTGGCGAGGGATCCGGCCGGATCGGGCGTTACAGGATGTAGCGGCTCAGGTCCGGGTCCTGCACCAGCTCACCCAGGTGTGCATCGACGTAGGCGCTGTCGATGGCCAGGGTTTCGCCATCGCGGTCCGGTGCCTCGTAGCTGAGCGAATCCAGCAGGCGCTCCAGCACCGTATGCAGGCGGCGCGCGCCGATGTTTTCCTGGCGCTCGTTCACCTGGAACGCGATCTCGGCCAGGCGCTCGATGGCATCGGCGGTGAAACTGACCTTGACGCCCTCGGTGGCCAGCAACGCTTCGTACTGCTTGGTCAGCGCAGCCTTCGGCTCGGTCAGGATACGCACGAAATCACCCTTGCTCAGCGCACCCAGTTCCACGCGGATCGGGAAACGGCCCTGCAGCTCCGGAATCAGGTCGCTGGGCTTGGCCAGGTGGAACGCGCCCGACGCGATGAACAGGATGTGGTCCGTCTTGATCGTGCCGTACTTGGTGGACACGTTCGAGCCTTCCACCAGCGGCAGCAGGTCGCGCTGCACGCCTTCGCGGGAGACATCGCCACCGCCCACGTTGTCGCCGCGCTTGGCAACCTTGTCGATCTCGTCGATGAAGACGATGCCGTGCTGCTCGCAGGCCTCGATCGCCGCGGTGCGGATATCGTCTTCGTTGACCAGCTTGCCGGCTTCTTCCTCGATCAGCAGCGGGCGCGCAGCCTTGATGGTCAGCGTGCGCTTGTGCGCCTTCGCGCCGCCGCCGAGATTGGCGAACATCGACTTCAGCTGCTGGCCCATTTCCTCCATGCCCGGCGGGGTCATGATGTCCATGCTGACATTGGCGGCCAGGTCGAGCTCGATCTCGCGCGCGTCCAGCTCGCCGTTGCGCAGCATCTTGCGGAACTTGATGCGGGTCTCGTTGTCCTGCGCCGACGGCTCGTTGCGGGCGGCTTCCGGATCGAAACCGATGCCACCGCTGCGGCGCGGCAGCAGCGCATCGAGGATACGGTCTTCGGCGCGTTCCTCGGCCTGGGTACGCACGCGCACCTTGGCCTGTTCGCGGTACAGCTTGACCGCAGTATCAGCAAGGTCGCGGATGATCTGCTCGACGTCCTTGCCGACGTAGCCCACTTCGGTGAAGCGCGTGGCTTCGACCTTCACGAACGGCGCGTTGGCCAGCGTAGCCAGGCGGCGCGCGATCTCGGTCTTGCCGACGCCGGTCGGACCGATCATCAGGATGTTCTTCGGCATCACTTCATTGCGAAGCTCCGGCGCCAGCTGCATGCGGCGCCAGCGGTTGCGCAGGGCAATGGCCACCGCGCGCTTGGCGTCGTGCTGGCCCACGATATGCCGGTCCAGTTCCTGCACGATCTCGCGCGGGGTCATGGTGGCGGAGGAAACTTCGATCTTCGACATGGATGTGCTCACGGATTCAGATGCATGTAGAGCCGAGCCATGCTCGGCTGACGGGCAGCCCTGCCGAGCATGGCTCGGCACTACAGAAGAGCGGTCACAACTCCTCGACCACCACGTTGCGGTTGGTGTAGATGCAGATGTCGCCGGCGATGCCGATCGCCTCGCTGGCGATGGTGCGTGCATCCAGTTCGGTGTGCGCCATCAACGCGCGCGCGGCCGACAGTGCATAGGAACCACCGGAGCCGATGGCGATGATGCCGTCCTCCGGTTCGATCACATCGCCGGTGCCGCTGATGATCAGCGAGGTTTCCTTGTCAGCCACTGCCAGCAGAGCTTCGAGCTTGCCCAGGCGGCGCTCGGTGCGCCAATCCTTGGCCAGCTCGACCGCGGCGCGCTGCAGCTGGCCGTGCTTTTCCAGCTTGGCCTCGAACAGCTCGAACAGGGTGAAGGCATCGGCGGCGGCACCGGCGAAACCGGCCAGCACCTGGCCGTCGCGGCCAAGGCGGCGCACCTTGCGCGCGTTGCCCTTCATCACGGTGTGGCCCAGCGTGACCTGGCCGTCGCCGGCAATGGCCACGTGCTCGCCGCGACGGACGCAGACGATGGTGGTGGCGTGGAAAACGTTGGGGTTCTGACTGGGGTCCATGATGCCTCCGGGGTGACAGAACCAGAGGTGGGGACTGCGCTGCGCCCTTCAAGCCACCCGCGACCGGCTGACGCAGGGGCAACGTTCAGCTTTCTCCGCTGCCCTCGTTGCTGCGTCGCCGCTTGGCGCGCGGATGCGCGGCGTCGTAGACCTTGGCCAGGTGCTGGAAATCGAGGTGGGTATAGATCTGCGTGGTGGCGATGTCGGCATGGCCCAGCAGCTCCTGCACACCACGCAGGTCGCCGGACGATTCCAGGATGTGGCTGGCGAAACTGTGCCGCAGCATGTGCGGGTGCACCTGCTTGAACAGGCCCTGGCGCTGCGCCAGCTGGCGGATGCGGATCTGCACCGCACGCTGGCTGATTGGCCCGTTGCGACCGGGGAACACCGGCGATGCCGGACCACCGCCACTTTCCGCGCGCCACGCCTGCAGCGCTTCGCGTGCCGGCCGCCCGAACGGCACCCGGCGCTGGCGGTTGCCCTTGCCCAGCACGTTGACCAGCCCGCTGTCGAAATCCAGGTCGCGCCAGGTCAGCGCGCAGACTTCGCTCAGGCGCAGGCCGGAGGAATAGAACAGTTCCAGCAGCGCGCGGTCACGGCGGCCGAGCTCACCTTCCGGCTCCAGTTCGACCAGCTGCACCGCCTCATCGGCGTCAAGGACCTGCGGCAACCGGCGCGGCGCGCGCGGTGCCTTCAGCGTCGCTGCCGGACTGACCTCGATGCGCCCGTGCTTGAGCAGCCAGGCATAGAAGCTGCGGCAGGCCGACAGGCGGCGTTGCAGGCTCTTGGCCGACAGGCCGCGGCGATGCTCGTCGGCGACGAACTGGCGCAACGCATCGGCATCGAGCGCCTCCACCGCTACGCCACGCGGTTCGGCCCAGACCGCTAGCGCGTCCAGGTCGCGGCGGTAGGCGTCAAGCGTATGCGCCGACATCCGCCGCTCCACCTGCAGGTGCTGCAGGAAGGCCTGTACCGCGCTCATCGTCGTCCGGTCCTGCTCAGTCGTGGAAGCGCTTCAGGCCAGTGGCAAGGGCGTCGCCCATCATGCGCAGGAACAGCGTGCCCATGCCCGGGTAGAAGCGGTTCGGGTCGTGGCTGCCGACTGCGATCAGGCCGACGCCCGGCAACGGCAGCAGCGCGGTGGTCTGCACTTCCTCGCTGCGCACGCCGTACAGGACGGCATTCTTTTCCGGCTGCAGGCGGCCGCAGATCGGCTCGCCGTCGTTCAGGCAATCGCGGAACGGGCCCAGTTGCGGATCATCGGCAGCAATCACCTGCAGCCAGTCGGCCTGTTCCAGCCCGGCCACCGGCGCATGCACCACCAGCCGCACCAGGTCGCCGGCGAAGTCTTCCTGCAGCGATGCGGCCATCGCGCGCAGGGTATCGGCCGCGTTGTCCTGCTTCATCAGTGCCAGGGTCAGCTGGTGCGTGCGCACTGCCAGGCGTTCATTGACCTGGGCGGTGGCGCCCAGGTCGGCCAACCGTCGTGCCAGCTCGCGGTTCTTCTCGCGCAGCACTTCCAGCTGGTAGCTGGCCAGCGATGCGGTCGGGCCGTCATCGCGCGGCACCACCAGGGTCAGGGCCAGGTCCGGGAACTGCTTGAGGAAGCCGGGATGTCGCCGCAACCAGGCAGCGACTTCATGAGCCCCGAGCTTGTCGACGGTTTCGGTCATGCCATCCACTCCCCTTCGAAGACGAATGCGGTCGGGCCCGCCATCACCACCGGCTGGCCATCGCCCGGCCACTGGATGCGCAGGTCACCTCCGGGCAGGCTGATGCGCGCATCGCGCTGCAGGCGGCCGCGCTGCATCAGGGTCACGGCGGCGGCGCAGGCACCACTGCCGCAGGCCAGGGTCTCGCCGACACCGCGCTCGAACACGCGCAGGCGGGCGTGCGCCGGGCCCATCACCTGGGCGAAGCCCACGTTCACCGAGCGCGGGAACGACGCGTGCTGCTGCAGCAGCGCACCGACGCGTTCAACCGGAGCGGCATCGATCAGGCCCACTTCGATCACCGCATGCGGGTTGCCCATCGACACCGCAGCAAAGCGGACGCTCTCCCCCTGCAGCGGCAGCAGGTATTCCTCGCGCGGATGGGCGAAGCCCATCAGCGGCACGTTGGCCGGCTCGAACGCGGGCACGCCCATGGTTACCGCGAATTGCCCATCACCGAGCACCTTCACTTCATGGCTGGCCAGCGGGCTGTCGATGACGAACGCATCGCCCTGCGCACTGCCCTCGCGCACCAGCCAGGCCGCGATGCAGCGCGCGCCATTGCCGCACTGCTCGGAATTGGAACCGTCGGCGTTCCAGATGCGGTACGAGGCCACCGAGCCTTCCGCACGCGGCGCCTCGATGGTCAGGATCTGATCGCAGCCGACGCCGGTGTGGCGGTCGGCCAGGCACGCGGCCAGTTCAGGCGTGGGCGGCGCAGTACCGTCACGCAGGTCGATCACTACGAAATCATTGCCCGCGCCATGCATCTTGCTGAAGCGCAAGGCCTTGGAACCGGCCTTACTCATTCCCGCTGCCCGCCTTCTTCGCTGGCGCGGGTGCCGGCTGGGGGGTCGTTGCAGCCGGGTCGACGGTCGTGGCCGGAGCAACGGCGCCCTGGCCCTCGGCCGGGGTCGCCTCGGTGGCGGGCTCGGCGGCCGGTTCGACGGTTTCTTCCACCGGCACCGGCTTCTGCGGCAGTACCAGCGGGCCCTTGTTGCCGCAGGCGGCGAGGAGCAGCAGCGAGGCCGCTGCCAGCGGAATCAGGATGGCGTTTCGATGGGGGATCTTCATGCCCCGAGTATAGCCATTGGCGGCTGAGCGGTTCGTGCAGGGGATCGGGTTGCCGGCCAGCGGCCGGCACTACCGCAGGCGCTCAATCCGCGGGCGGTGGCAACGGCCGCGTCCACAGCCAGATCGCCACCACGGTCATGCTGCCGATCGAGAACCACTTCACCCAGGCGACCGGCACGCACCACAGCATGATGCAGGCGCACACCGCCATGGTGATCGTGGCCATCCACTTGCCGTAGCGGCTGACCGCACCATGTGCCTGCCAGTTGGCGATGGCCGGGCCGAAGCGCGGGTGCTGCAGCAGCCAGGTGTGCAGGCGTTCGGACCCACGTGATGCAGCCCACGCCGAGATCAGGATGAATACGGTGGTCGGGAGGCCCGGCACGAAGATGCCGACGATGCCGGTGCCCAGGCTGACGTAGGCCAGCAGCCACCACGCCCAGCGGAAACGCACCACGCGCGGTGGCGTGGCGGTATTGCGGGATGCGGAGGGCTCGGGCAGGCTCATGGCCGCAAGGATAACGGTTCGGGGTGCCCGGCAACGCCCGGCACCCCTTCGCCGTTACGGCTGGGCGATGCCCAGCTGCTGCAGCACGAACGCGTACGACTCGGACAGCTCGCGGTAGCGCTGGAAGCGCCCCGACTTGCCGCCGTGGCCGGCTTCCATGTTGGTGCGGAACAGGATCGGGTAGGGGCCGGTGTTGTGATCACGCAGCTTGGCCACCCACTTGGCCGGCTCCCAGTACTGCACCTGCGAATCCCACAGGCCGGTACCCACGAACAGCGCCGGGTACGCCTGCTGCTTCACGTTGTCGTAGGGCGAGTAGGACAGCATGTAGTCGTAATACGGCTTCTGCTCCGGGTTGCCCCACTCATCGTATTCGTTGGTCGTCAGCGGAATGGTCGGGTCGAGCATGGTGGTGACCACGTCGACGAACGGGACCTGCGCCACCATCACCCGGTAATCCTGCGGGGCCTGGTTGGCCACCGCGCCCATCAGCAGGCCACCGGCGCTGCCGCCGGACGCGGCGACGCGATCCTTCGCCGCCCAGCCCTGTGCGACCAGGCCGCGGGTGACGTCGATGAAGTCGTTGAAGGTGTTCTGCTTGTGCAGCAGCTTGCCGTTCTCGTACCAGTCGCGGCCCATTTCCTGGCCGCCGCGGATGTGGGCGATGGCATACACCACGCCGCGGTCGAGCAGGCTCACCGCGGTCTGGTTGAAGTACGGATCCATCGACATGCCATAGCTGCCATAGGCGTACTGGAACAGCGCGCCCTTGCCATCCTTCTGGTAGCCCTTGCGGTAGACCAGCGACACCGGCACCTTCACCCCATCGCGCGCGGTGATCCAGACGCGGTCGGTTTCGTACTTCGAGGCGTCATAGCCGATCACCGGCTGCACCTTCAGCTGGCGACGCTCACCGGTGGCGGTGTTCAGCTCGAACACGGTGGTCGGGGTTGTCATCGAGGTGTAGACGTAGCGCAGCCACGGCGTATCGGCCTCGGTGTTGTCGCCCAGGCCCATCGAGTACGCCGGCTCATCAGCCTTCACGTAGTCGCTGCGGCCATCCTTGAACAGCAGGCGGATGCGCTCCAGGCCCTCGGAACGTTCGGCGATGGCGGTGTAGCTGTCGAACAGCTCGAAGCCTTCGATGAACACCGCATCGTCATGCGCGATCCAGTCCTTCCACTGCGCACGCGAGGTGGCATCGGTCGGTGCGGTGACCAGCTTGAAGTTCTTCGCACCGTCGTTGGTGCGGATCACCCAGCGGCCGTCGTAGTGGTCGGCGTCGTACTCGACGTCACGCTGGCGCGGGGCCAGCACGGTGAAGGTGGTCGGATCGCTGGCCGGTGCGTAGCGCTCTTCCGAGGACACAGTGCTGTGCACGCCGATGGTGATGAAGCGATCGTCGCGGGTGCGGCCGATGCCCATGTAGAAGCTGTCGTCCTTCTCTTCGTAGACGACGGTGTCGGCGCTGGCTGGAGTGCCCAGCACGTGCTTCTTCACGCGCACGGTGAGCAGCGTTTCCGGATCGTTCTCGACATACAGCACGGTGCGGTTGTCGTCGGCCCAGACCAGGTCGCCGGAGCTGCCGGTGATCACATCGGGCAGCACCTTGCCGGTGGCCAGATCCTTGAAGCGGATCGTGTACTGGCGGCGGCCGACATCATCATCGGCCCAGGCCAGCAACTGGTTGTCCTGGCTGACCTCCATCGAGCCGACGCTGAAGTAGCCCTTGCCGGCAGCCATCGTATTGACGTCCAGCAGGATTTCCTCGGCGGCCTCCATGCTGCCCTTGCGGCGCGCGTGGATGGGGTAGTCCTGGCCGGTCTCGAAACGGCTGTAGTACCAGTAGCCGCGCTCGCGCGCCGGCACGCTGGAATCGTCCTGCTTGATGCGCCCGACAATCTCCTTGTACAGGGTGTCTTCCAGTGGCTTCAGCGGTGCCAGCAGCTGGTCGGCGTAGGCATTCTCGGCCTGCAGGTAGGCCAGCATGTCCTTGTCCGCGCGCTTGTCATCGCGCAGCCAGTAATAGTCATCGTTGCGGGTCGCGCCGAATGGCGCCTTGACCACGTGCGGATGCCTGGCGGCGTCCGGCGGAACGGGCGGAGTGGCGGCGGTAGCAGTCGTGGTCATCAGGCTGGCGAGCAACAGGCAGAGGGTGGACTTCATGAAGTAGGGTTCCTGGCGCATCAATGCAATGGTCTTCGGCGGGGTCAGATCCCTTTTCCCGAAAAGGGATCTGACCCCAATCGCAGCCAAGCGGCAACCCTGCGGATCGTCATGGGCCATGCCGACCGGCGTACCATGGATCGATGAGTACCCTGCCCCACACGCCGGGCTACAGCCGGCGCAGCCATGAAATCGCTCCGTTCCATGTGATGTCCCTGCTGGCCCGCGCGCAGGCGCTGGAACAGGCCGGCCACGATGTGATCCACCTGGAAATCGGCGAACCGGACTTCACTACCGCCGAACCGGTCGTGCGGGCCGGCCAGGCCGCACTGGCCGCCGGCCATACCCGCTACACCGCCGCACGTGGCCTGCCGGCCCTGCGCCAGGCGATCAGCGGTTTCTATCGCAGCCACTACGGTCTGGACATCGACCCTGAACGCATTCTGGTCACCCCGGGTGGGTCCGGTGCGCTGCTGCTGGCCAGCAGCCTGCTGGTCGACCCCGGCCGCCACTGGCTGCTGGCCGACCCCGGCTACCCCTGCAACCGCCACTTCCTGCGCCTCGTCGAAGGCGGCGCACAGCTGGTGCCGGTCGGCCCGGACACTGCGTACCAGCTCACGCCGTCGCTGGTGGAACAGCATTGGAATGCCGACAGCGTCGGCGCGCTGGTTGCCTCGCCGGCCAACCCGACCGGCACCGTGCTCTCCGCCGACGAACTGGCTGCACTGTCGCAGACCCTGCACGCGCGGGGCGGCCACCTGGTGGTGGACGAGATCTATCACGGCCTGACCTACGGCCTGGACGCGCCCAGCGTGCTGCAGGTGGACGACAACGCATTCGTACTGAACAGTTTTTCCAAGTACTTCGGCATGACCGGGTGGCGGCTGGGCTGGCTGGTGGCGCCGCCGTCCGCAGTACCGGATCTGGAGAAGCTGGCGCAGAACCTGTACATCAGCGCCTCGAGCATCGCCCAGCACGCCGCGCTCGCCTGCTTCAGCGAGGAATCCATGGCGATCTTCGAGCAGCGCCGCGACGCGTTCCGCCAGCGTCGCGACTTCCTGCTGCCGGCACTGCGTGAGCTGGGCTTCCGTATCGAAGTCGAGCCACAGGGCGCGTTCTACCTGTACGCCGACGTCAGTGCATTCACCGACGACGCGCAGGCATTCTGCGCGCATTTCCTGGAAACCGAGCACGTGGCGTTCACCCCGGGCCTGGATTTCGGCTTCCATCGTGCCAACCAGCACGTGCGCCTGGCCTATACCCAGGAGGTACCGCGATTGCAGGAGGCGGTGGCGCGGATTGCGCGCGGATTGAAGCGTTGGCAGGGATCACGTTGACGGTAGTGCCGGCCGCTGGCCGGCGACGGCATCATCCACGCATTGCAGGTTTGCCGGCCAGCGGCCGGCACCACCGGGCAAAGAAAAACGCCGCCCTGGGGCGGCGTTTTCCGTTCTGCTTACTTGCCGCCCAACCGCTCCCACAGGAAGCTGTACGCCAGCGCCGACATGTGCGCGGCCTGCGCGTTGTTGGCGGCGCCGCCGTGCCCTCCTTCAATGTTCTCGTAGTAGGTCACGTCCTTGCCGGCGTCGATCATCTTCGCCGCCATCTTGCGGGCATGCCCCGGGTGCACGCGGTCGTCGCGGGTCGAGGTCGTGAACAGCACCGGCGGGTAGTTCTTCTTCGCGTTGAACAGGTGGTACGGCGAGAAGGTCTTGATGAACTCCCAGTCACTGGTATCCGGGTTGCCATACTCGGCCATCCATGAGGCACCCGCCAACAGGTGGCTGTAGCGCTTCATGTCCAGCAACGGCACCTGCACCACCACCGCACCGAACAGCTCCGGGTACTGGGTCAGCATGTTGCCGGTCAGCAGGCCACCGTTGCTGCCGCCCTGCACGCCCAGGTGCTTGGCGCTGGTGATCTTGCGCTTGACCAGGTCCCGCGCCACCGCGGCCATGTCTTCGTAGGCCTTATGGCGGTTCTGCTTCAGCGCCGCCTGGTGCCAGCGCGGGCCGTACTCGCCGCCGCCACGGATGTTGGCCACCACGTACACGCCGCCCTTCTCCAGCCAGGCGCGGCCCATGCCACCGGAATAGCTCGGGGTCAGCGAGATCTCGAAGCCACCGTAGCCGTACAGCAACGTCGGATTGGAGCCATCGAGCTTCATCGCCCTGTCGTGCACCACGAAGTACGGCACGCGGGTGCCGTCCTTGCTGGTGGCGAAGTGCTGCTCGATCACCTTGCCCTTGGCGTCGAAGAAGGCCGGCATGGTCTTCAGCGTTTCCGGGGCCTGGCCGATCTCGGCCAGGGCCAGCGTGGTCGGGGTCAGGTAATCGGTGGCGGTCAGCCACACCGCGTCGCTGTCATTGCTGTCCACTGCAGCCACGCCCAGCGTGCCGAAGGCCGGGGCGCCGACGAAGCGGCTGGTCTGCCAGCCATTGGCGCCCGGGGTCAGCACCGACAGGCGGTTCTTGACGTCGTCCAGCACGTTCAGCACCAGGTGGCTTTTGGTCCAGGTGGCGCTGGCCAGCGAGGTGGTCGCGGTCGGGGTGAACAGCACCTCGAAGTCGCGCTTGCCGGCAAGGAAGTCGTCCAGCTGGATCGCCAGCAGCGAACCGGACGCATAGGTCTTGCCGCCCACGGTCCACGGGTCGCGCAGCTCCAGGGTCAGCCACTGCTTGTGCAGGCCCTTCTCGGCCGAATTCGGCGCGTCGATCTTGGTCAGCGTGCCGTCGTCGCCACGCAGGTAGAGTTCGTTGTTGTAGAACGCCAGCGTACGGCTGACCAGGTTGCGCTCGAAGCCCGGGGTGTCATCGTGCATCGCCGCGATGTACATGTCTTCCGGCTTGCCTTCGTACACCACGGTGGCCGAGGCCATCGGCGTGCCGCGCTTCCACAGCTTGGCCACGCGCGGATAGCCGGACGTGGTCATCGTGCCGGCACCGAAGTCGGTGTAGACGAACACGGTGTCGCGGTCGACCCAGTTGAGGCCCCCCTTCGACTCCGGACGGAAGAAGCCGTCCTTGATCCAGGTCTTGTTGGCCAGGTCGAACTCGCGGGTGACGTCGGCGTCGGCGCCGCCGCGCGACAGCGCGATCAGGCAACGGCTGTAATCCGGGCGCAGGCAATCGGCGCCGTGCCAGACCCAGTTCTCACCCTCGGCCTTGTTCAGCGCATCCAGGTCGAGCACGGTCTCCCACTGCGGCGACGCCTTGCGGTACTCGGCCAGGGTGGTGCGCCGCCACAGGCCGCGCTCGTGCTGCTGGTCCTTCCAGAAGTTGTAGTAGTAGTCGCCGATCTTCTGCACGCCCGGAATCTTGGCATCGGAATCGAGCACCTCGCGGATGCGGGTCTCCATCTGCTTGAAGGCCGGGGTCTGCGCCAGGCGCGCCTCGGACTTGGCATTCTGTTCCTTGACCCAGGACAGCGGCTTGTCGCCGGTAACGTCCTCCAGCCAGGCGTAGCGGTCGGTATCTTCAGCGGCCACGGCGGTCCCCACCGAGGCAGCGGTCATCATGCCGGCCAACAGGCAGGCGGAAGCGAGTCGTGACATTGCAGCTCCAGGCAGTCATAAGCCGTGGAACGCTAGCACGGAATGCCGCGGCCTCCCCCGTGTCGAAGGTCAGGCCGTGGCCGCCGGGCCGCGCCGGCGACGCGCCTGTCCACCGGTACGCCGCACCTTCGGCAGCCGCGACAGGCGCGGCAGCGGGAAGCGCAACAGCGCCCACCAGGCCGCGAGCGGCATGCCGATCAGCCACATCGGCAGCCAGCCCAACCACGCGCTGCTGCCACGTGCCGCTGGCCAGACCAGTACCAGCGCCAGTCCGGCCAGCGCCAGTTGCCGCACGCCACGCAGCAGACGCGGGTCGGCGCGTTCGATGATGCGTTCAGTTGCAGGGTGACGGACGGAACGTGTGTTCATGAGCCTTCTCCGGTAGACAATGCAACACAGCTTGGGCAAGCCCCTTCTCACAGATTGCGACACCATTGACGGATCGCGCACGCTCAGTCGACCATGCTCAGGCAAAGCCCTCCTGAGCCCGCTCCCGCATGACTTCGATCCGCCCGCTCTGCGCCGTGTTGCTGGCCCTGTCCCTGGCGGGCCCCGCCATGGCGGTCGGTGAGCCGCCATCACCCCGTGCCAGCGCCCCGCGCGCCGATCCGGATGCCCCGATCGACCTCAAGCGCTTCATGGGCACCTGGTACGTGATCGGCCGCGTGCCGAACTTCATCGAACGCGGGCACGTCGCCAGCGTCAACGAGTACGAGTTGCGCGACGAGCACAAGGTCGGCATCACCTACCGCTACCGCGACGGCTTCGGCGAACCCCTGCAGGAGATCCGCGCACGCGCCAGCGTCGACCCGGACAGCGGCAACCACGGCTGGCGCACCTGGTTCTACCGCGTGGTGCCGACCCACTCCCGGGTGCTGGACGTCGCCCCGGATTACTCGTGGGCGCTGATCGGTTATCCGGGCCGTGAGATGGCGTGGATCTTCTCGCGCACGCCGGACATGGACAAAGCCCTGTACAAGGAGCTGGCCGAGCGCCTGCGTGACGAGTACGGGGTGAACACCGACAAGCTCAAGCGCGTGCCGCAGCACCCGGAGCAGGTCGGCAAGCTGGGCTACGAAGTACCGAACGCGCGTTGACCGCACGTGGAATTGCCGGCCAGCGGCCGGCACTACCGTTTCCAGGCAATGGGGTAGAGCCGGCCGCTGGCCGGCTACCGGCAGGCGTAGCGGTTACTTGCGGCTGTAATGCGCGACCAGGCGGTCGCCGAGCATCTGCAGCAGCTGCACCAGGACCAGCAGCAGGACCACGGTGACCAGGGCCACGTCGGTGTGCGAACGCTGGTAGCCATCGCGGAACGCCAGGTCGCCGAGGCCGCCGGAACCGATCGCACCGCCCATCGCAGTGAAGCCGATCAGGGCCACGGTGGTGACGGTGGCACCGGCGATCAGGCCGGGGCGCGCTTCCGGCAGCAGCACGCGGGTCACCAGCTGCCAGGTGGTGGCGCCCATCGCCTGGGTCGCCTCGATGACGCCTCGATCCACTTCGCGCAGCGCGGTCTCGACCAGGCGCGCATAGAACGGCGCTGCGCCGATCACCAGCGGCACGATCGCGCCGCGCACGCCCAGCGAGGTTCCCATCAGGAACAACGTGACCGGAATCAGCACGATCATCAGGATGATGAAAGGCACCGAGCGCAGCAGGTTCACCACCAGTGCCAGCGCGCCATAGGCGAACGGCCTCCGCTTCATCTGTGGCGCGCCGAACAGGTACAGCAGCACGCCCAGCGGCAGGCCGATGGCCAGCGTCAGCGGCAGCGAACCGAGCAGCATCAGCAGCGTGTCGAGGGTGGCCTGGCCGATGTCGGCCCACTTGCCCGCATCCAGGTGACGGAAGAAGCCGCCAGCAGCAGCAATGATCATCGACGCAGCTCCTCGACGTGCACGCCGGCGGCCACGAAGGCAGCCTGCGCGGCGGACTGGTCGCCGCCCACCAGGGCGACCACCAGCTGGCCATACGGGGTGTCCTTGATCCGGTCGATACGGCCGGACAGGATGTTGTAGTCGACCCCGGTCTGCCGCGCGACGCTGCCGAGCAGGGGTTCGTAGGTGTCGCCACCGAGGAAGGTCAGGCGCACGATACGGCCGCCAACGGCATCGAAATCACGGTGCAGCGCGCCCTCGTCCACATGCTCCGACTCGCTGACGAACCGGCGCGTGGTCGGATGCTGCGGGTGCAGGAACACCCGGGTGACCGGACCGGTTTCGACCATCTGGCCGGCATCGAGCACCGCAACGCGGTCGCAGACACGGCGGATCACGTCCATCTCGTGGGTGATCAGCACGACGGTCAGGCCGAGCTCGCGATTGATCTTCGACAGCAGTGACAGCACCGAAGCAGTGGTCTGCGGGTCGAGCGCACTGGTGGCCTCGTCGCACAGCAGGATCTGCGGACGGGTCGCCAGCGCGCGGGCGATGCCGACGCGCTGCTTCTGGCCACCGGACAGCTGCGCCGGATACTTCTGCGCATGCGCTTCCAGGCCCACGGTCTGCAGCAGCTCGGCCACACGCGCGTCGATTTCCGCCTTCGGCGTGCCGGCCAGTTCCAGCGGAAAGGCGACATTGCCCGCCACCGTGCGCGACGACAGCAGATTGAAATGCTGGAAGATCATGCCGATGCGCCGGCGCAGCGCGCGCAGGCCGTCGGCGTCCAGCGCGGTGACATCCTCACCACCAATCAGCAGCCGGCCACCGCTGGGTTCTTCCAGGCGGTTGATCATGCGGATCAGGGTCGACTTGCCGGCGCCGGAATGGCCGATGATGCCGAAAACCTCACCGGCCTCGATGGTCAGGTCCAACGGTTGCAGCGCGCTGATCTCGCGGCCGGCAACGGCATAGGATTTGTGCAGGCGCTGGAACTCGATCACGGGCGTGGCTCACCGGCTGGGTGACGGAAGGGGGCGTGCAGCCTACCAGCGCAGGCGGTCGCGCGCCCGCGCCATGGGCCAGAATGTTATTCCTTTTGGTTCTAACGTACCTGCTCCGGCGCGGGTTCCGGGGTCGGATCCCCGCAGGGGCTCTGACCCCGCTTCCCGGCCAAACCGGTTCAGGGATGATCCAGCGGCTTCGGCGGCTCCTGCCTGTTCACCCGCTCGCGGTGCAGCAGGTAAAGCCCCGAAGCCACGATGATTGCCGCGCCCACCCAGGTATAGCCATCGGGCAGCTGGCCCCAGAAGGCCAGGTCCCAACCGATCACCCAGACCAGCCCGCTGTACTCCAACGGCGCGATCATCGAGGCCTCGCCCAGCTGGAAGGCCCTGGTCAGGGCGATCTGGCCCAGCGCCCCGGCCAGGCCCATGCCACCGATCAGCGGCGCATGTGCCAGCTGCAGTGGCACCCAGCCGGGAAGGGCCAGCAGCCCGGCACCGATGGCCATGATCACCAGGAACCAGACCACCATCGACTGCGAAGTATCTGTGCGGGTCAACAGGCTGACCGTGATCGCGGCTACGGCATAGGCAGTGGCCGCGGCCAGCACCATCAGCCCCGGCACCGAGATGAAGCCATCGACGCCCGGCCGCAGCACCACCAGCACACCGACCAGGCCAATCCCGATGGCGACCCAGCGCCGTGGCCCGACCCGCTCGCCCAGCAGCGGCACCGACAATGCGGCGATCAGCAGCGGGGCAACGAAATAGATCGTGTAGGCAGTGGACAGCGGCAGGTCGCGCAGGGCGAACACGAAGCAGCCGATCATCGCCATGCCCAGCGCACCACGCAGCAGGTGCAGCCCCCAGCGGCGCGGCACCAGCGAACGCGGCCCGGCGCTGGCCAGCACCCAGACCAGCACGAATGGCAACGAGGCCGCGCCGCGCAGGAAGGTCACTTCCAGGGTGGGGTAGCTGGCCGACAGCTGCTTCATGCCAGCATCCATCAGCGAGAAGCAGGCGACCGCAGCGACCATCCAGGCCACTGCGCGCGAGGGGGAGCGTTGCACGTTCATGGCCCATTATCGCCCGGTCGTCGCTTTCTGTAGAGCCGGACCCACGCTCGGCCGCTCTTCACAAAGCAGCCGAGCGTGGGCTCGGTTCTACAAAGGGCGGGCGTGGGGCCCTCGCGATAGAATGGCTGCCACTGAATCCTGCGGAGCATCGCCCATGCCTTCCTTCGACGTCGTGTCCGAAGTCGACACCCACGAACTGACCAACGCCATCGACCAGGCCAACCGCGAACTGGCCACCCGCTTCGATTTCAAGGGCGTGGATGCCAAGTTCGAACGCGATGGCGATGTGATCAACCAGTTCGCGCCGACCGAGTTCCAGCTCAAGCAGATGAACGACATCCTGCGTGCACGCCTGGCCGCGCGCGGCATCGATGTGCTCAGCCTCGAATTCGGCGACATCGAGACCAACCTGGCCCAGGCCCGGCAGAAGATCACCGTCAAGCAGGGCATCGAGCAGAAGATCGCCAAGAAGATCGCTGCTGCGCTGAAGGAGGCCAAGCTGAAGGTTGAAAGCCAGATCAATGGCGACAAGCTGCGCGTGCAGGGCAAGAAGCGTGATGACCTGCAGGACGCCATCGCCGTGCTCAAGGCCGGCAAGTTCGAGCTGCCGCTGCAGTTCAACAATTTCCGCGATTGATCTGGCCGCCGGGCATGGCCCGGCGCCGGCACCTGCGGTAAGACGGTGCGTTGCAAGCGACGCGCCTACAATGTCCGCCCCGCCAGCCGACGTGCCCGCCATGACCGACGCCCAACTACCCACCGAGGACCCGATCGCCGCCACCCGCCTGTGGCTGGAACGCATCGTCATCGGCCTGAACCTGTGCCCGTTCGCCAAGGCGGTCTACGTGAAGGACCAGGTCCGCATCGTGCTCAGCGATGCGACCACGACGGAAGCCCTGGTTGAGCAGCTGGCCGAGGAACTGGTCCTGCTGCGCGATACGCCGGCCGAGCAGATCGATACCACGCTGATCGTGCATCCGCAGGTGCTGACCGATTTCCTCGACTACAACGACTTCCTCGACAACGCCGACGCGGCGATCGAGGCGCTGGACCTGCAGGGCATCCTGCAGGTGGCCAGCTTCCACCCCGACTACCAGTTCGACGGCGTGGCCGCGGACGACGCCAGCAACTACACCAATCGCGCGCCCTTCCCCACCCTGCACCTGCTGCGCGAAGACAGCGTGGCGCGCGCGGTGGACGTCTATCCGGATCCGGACGTGATCGTCGAGCGCAACATCCAGACCCTGGACCGCATCGGCGTGGACGGCTGGCATCGCCGCCTGCGTGGCGAAGACCTGTCGTGAGCACGGTGCCGCCGATTGCCGCTTGGCCGGCCGCGCCGCTGTCGGGCAAGGTGGTGCTGGTCACCGGCGGCGCCAACGGCATCGGCCGTGGCATCGCGCAGGCCGTGCTCGGCGCCGGTGGCCGCGTGCTGATCGGCGACCTCGACGTGGAGGCCGGCGAGGCGTGCCTGGCGGAATGGCAGCGTGGTGAGGATGCCGTGTTCCAGCGCCTGGACATCACCGACGAAGCCAGCGTGCGCGCCCTCATCGCCGTGGCCCTGCAGCGTTTCGGCTGCATCGACGGCCTGGTCAACAACGCGGGGATTGCCAGCCCGCACGGCACGCTGCTGCAGGACATGGACTGGGACGAGTGGCAGCGCCGGCTGTCTTCGCTGCACGGCGCGTTCCTGTGCAGCAAGCATGCGTTGCCGGCGCTGACCGCCAGCGCCGCCGGTGCGATCATCAACATCGCCTCGACCCGCGCCTGGCAATCCGAAGCACACAGCGAAGCCTATGCCGCAGCCAAGGGCGGACTGGTCGCGTTCACCCATGCGCTGGCGATCAGCAGCGGCCCGGCGGTGCGGGTGAACAGCATCAGTCCCGGCTGGATCGGCACCTGCGAGTGGCAGGCACCCTCACGCCGACACGCACCGGAGTATTCGGCCACCGACCATGCGCAACACCCGGTCGGCCGCGTCGGCCAGCCGGAGGACATCGGTGCGTTGGCCGTGTACCTGCTGTCATCACTGTCCGGTTTCAGCACCGGCCAGGATTTCATCGTCGACGGCGGCATGACCCGGAAGATGATCTACGCCGAATGACCCACCACCGGTAGTGCCGGCCGCTGGCCGGCATTCCGGTAGATCCACGCCATGCGTGGATGGCGGTGAAGTGCCAACCAAGGTTGGCACCCACCACCATGGATTACGCCATGCCCGAGTGGCGCAGCAGCGCATCGATCTGCGGCGCACGGCCGCGGAAGGCCTTGAAGTTGTCCGCCGCCGGGCGGCTGCCACCGCGCGACAGGATCTCATCACGGAAGCGTGCGCCGGTTTCAGCCAGTGCCTGCGGCGCTTCCTCGAAGGCGGCATAGGCGTCGGCGCTGAGTACCTCGGCCCACTTGTAGCTGTAGTAACCCGCGGCGTAACCGCCCGCAAAGATGTGGCTGAACTGGTGCGGGAAGCGGTTCCAGGCCGGCGGGTGGTTCACCGCCACTTCCGCGCGCACGCGGTCGAGCAGCGCCAGCACGCTGTCCTGCGCTGGTTCGAACTGGCTGTGCAGCAGCATGTCGAACAGGCCGAACTCCAGCTGGCGGACGGTGGCCATGCCGCTGTGGAAGTTGCGCGCGGCCAGCATGCGCTCGTACAGCGCGCGCGGCAGCGGCTCGCCACTGTCCACATGCGCGGTCATCGCCTGCAGGTGGTCCCATTCCCAGCAGAAGTTCTCCATGAACTGGCTGGGCAGCTCCACCGCATCCCATTCCACGCCGTTGATGCCAGCCACGCCCAGTTCGCTGATGCGGGTCAGCAGCTGGTGCAGGCCGTGGCCCATCTCATGGAACAGCGTGGTCACTTCGTTGTGGCTGAAGGTGGCCGGCTTGCCGTTGGCACCGCGGCCGAAGTTGCACACCAGGTAGACCAGCGGCGTCTGCACGCTGCCGTCGGTGCGCACGCGACGGTTGCGGCAATCATCCATCCACGCCCCGCCGCGCTTGCCCTCGCGGGCGTACAGGTCCAGGTAGAACTGGCCAACCAGCGCGCCCTGCGCATCGACCAACCGGAAGAAGCGCACATCCTCGTGCCACACCGGCGCGCTGTCCTCCTGCACGCGCAGGCCGTACAGCTGCTCGATCACCGAGAACAGGCCACCCAGTACCTTCGGCTCGGTGAAATACTGCTTCACCTCCTGCTCGGAATAGCTGTAACGCGCCTGCTTCAGGCGGTCGGCGGCGAAGGCCAGGTCCCAGGCCTGCAGGCTGTCGATGCCGAGCTGTTCGCGCGCGAACTGCTCCAGCTCGGCGCGGTCCCTGGCAGCGAACGGCTTGGCACGCGCGGCCAGGTCACGCAGGAAACCGAGCACTTCGGCCGGGTCCTGCGCCATCTTGGTCGCCACCGAGTAATGGCCGTACGAATCGAAGCCGAGCAACGCAGCCAGTTCGGCGCGCAGGGCAAGGATGCGGTCGATGTTGCCGCTGTTGTCCAGTGCGTCATCGCCGAATTCGGACGCACGCTGGGCGCTGGCGCGGTACAGGATCTCGCGCAGGTCGCGGTCCTCGCCCCAGGTCTGCACCGGCAGGTAGCACGGCATCTGCAGGGTCAGTTTCCAGCCGGCCTTGCCGTCCTTCTGTGCTGCGGCATGCGCGGCGGCCTTCACGTCTTCCGGCAGGCCCTTCAGCCGCGCTTCGTCTTCGATGAACAGCGACCAGGCATCGGTAGCGTCGAGCACGTTCTGCGAGAACTTCGCCGACAGCGCCGACAGTTCTTCCTTGATCGCAGCAAAACGCTGCTGCGCCTCGGGCGCCAGCTCGGCGCCGCCCAGGCGGAAGTCGCGCAGGGTGTTGTCCAGCACCTTGCGCTGGGCTTCATCGAAATGCGCCGCCTCCGGGCTGGCGGCCAGCGCCTGGTACTGGCGGTAAAGCGCCAGGTTCTGCCCCAGCGCACTGGCGAAGCGGGTCACCCGCGGCAGGTTGCTGTTGTAGGCCTCGCGCAGCTCCGGGGTGTTGACCACGCCCTGCAGGTGGCCGACCAGGCCCCAGGCGCGCCACAGGCGCTCGGTGGCATCGTCCAGCGGGGTCACGAAGGTCTGCCAGGTGACCGGCTGCACCTGCTCGGCTGCGCTGACGGCGGCTGCGGCCTCGGCCAGCAGCACATCCAGCGCCGGCGCCACGTGCTCGGGGCGGATCGCCTCGAAGCGCGGCAGGCCGGAAAAATCGAGCAGGGGGTTGGCAACGGTCACGGCAGGTCTCCAGGGTACGGGCCCGGCAGGCGGGCAGCCCGGTAGATATGGCGCTGCCAGGCATCGCTGACAAGGGGGCACGGCATTCACATCGGCCTTACGCATGCCCCCCGAAGCTCAGGGTGCGGGGGAGTCCGCAGCGGCACGTACCGAACGAGGCCCCACATGGAAGGTCTGGCTGCAGTTGCATCCGCCTCACCGGCGCGGTCGCTGGCACTGTCTGCCAGCGCGGCCGAACTGGCCTGGATCGCCGCGCTGTGCGATGCCGGCGACGACGCCCCGCGCCACCTGCAGCAGTTGCAGGCGGTGCTGCAGCAGGGCGGCACGTTCAATGAAAGCCAGGAGTGGTACCCGTTCGAAGTGGTCGAGCGCGGCGCCAGCCAGCTGCAGCTGGGCCATGAGCGCGAGTTCGTGATCTGCGTGCTGCTGTGGTTGCAGGCATTGGCCCAGGGCCGCGCCAGCATCCTGGATCCCACCCTGCACCTGGATGACCGTGCGATGGACATCGAGGCGTTGCCTGATGCGCTTCGCGACGCGGTGCTCGACGCGTTCACCGCAGCGGGGTACTGAGACACCGTCGCGGACGCCAGCATGGCCCGGCGCGAGCTTCGTCCGTGCTACAGCGCTTCCAGGCTGCACCATGGCAGCTCGGGCAAGCCCTGCCCGGCCACCGCAGCGGCCAGCTGTGCATCGGCGCCATCGACATCGATGCCCTGGCGCGCGTACCACGCCGGGTCGTAATAGCTCTGCGCATAGCGCTCGCCGCTGTCGCACAGGATGCTGACGATGCTGCCCTGGTGGCCCGCCTCGCGCATCCATTGCGCGGCCTGCAGCACGCCGATGAAGTTGGTGCCGGTCGAGCCACCGACACGGCGGCCGAGCTGGCGGCTGACATGGCGCATCGCGGCCAGGCTCAGTGCGTCGGGTACCTTGACCATCGCATCGACGCTGGTCGGGATGAAGCTCGGTTCCACCCGTGGCCGGCCGATGCCTTCCACGCGCGAACCACCACTGCAGGTCAGGTCGCGCCAGTCCTGTTCACCGGCCACGGCGGCCCGGTAACCGTCGAAGAACACCGACACTTCCGGGTCCGCGCACAGGATGCGGGTGTCGTGGCGGCGGTAGCTGACATAGCGGCCCAGGGTGGCGGCGGTACCGCCGGTGCCGGGGCTGCACACGATCCATTCCGGAACCGGGCTGGGCTCTTCGGCCATCTGCTTGAAGATGGACTCGGCGATGTTGTTGTTGGCACGCCAGTCGGTCGCGCGCTCAGCGTAGGTGAACTGGTCCATGAAGTGGCCACCGGTTTCACGGGCCAGCTTTTCCGAATCACAGTTGAGGTCGCAGGCGCGTTCGACAAGATGGCAGCGGCCGCCTTGGAACTCGATCGCGGCGATCTTTTCAGGCGAGGTGGTGGCCGGGATCACTGCAATGAACGGCAGGCCGAGCAGGCGCGCGAAATAGGCTTCGGACACCGCCGTCGAGCCGCTGGACGCCTCGATCACCGGTCGCCCTTCGCGCAGCCAGCCATTGGCCAGCGCATACAGGAACAGCGAGCGCGCCAGCCGGTGCTTGAGGCTGCCGGTGGGATGGCTCGACTCATCCTTCAGGTACACATCGATGCCATCGAACCCGGGCAGCGCCAGCGGGATCAGGTGGGTATCGGCGGAGCGGTTGAAATCGGCTTCAATCTTGCGGATGGCGGCGGCCACCCATTCACGCTGCGACATGGCGGGCAATCGTTGTCAGGACGGAACGGTGCGACCCGGCCATTGTACGTCGCGGTACCGTCAGGTGCTGGCCGGTAGAATGCCCCCATCCGGCCGGCAACGGCCCTGTCTGAAGGACCTCCCCCATGACCATTCCCGCCCTGCGCGATGTCCCCGGCGTCGCCGCCCAGGCCCCGGCCGAAACCACCGGCTTCGTGTTCAACCACACCATGCTGCGGGTGAAGGACATCACCGCCTCGCTGGACTTCTACACCCGCGTGCTCGGCTACCAGCTGATCGACAAGCGCGACTTTCCCGAAGCCCAGTTCAGCCTGTACTTCCTGGCCTACGTCCCAGCTGGCGTGGCGGTTCCGGAAGATGACAGCCAGCGCCGCCTGTGGATGGCCGGCCTGCCGGGCGTGCTGGAACTGACCCACAACCGCGGCACCGAGAGCCAGGACGGCGCGGTCTACCACGACGGCAACAGCGACCCGCGCGGCTTCGGCCACATCTGCGTGTCGGTGCCGGACATCGAGGCGGCCTGCCAGCGCTTCGAGGACCTCGGGGTAACCTTCCAGAAGCGCCTGACCGACGGCCGCATGAAGAACCTGGCCTTCATCAAGGACCCGGACGGCTACTGGGTCGAGATCATCGCCAACGTCTGACCCCGAAAAGGGGACGGAGGGGATTAAGCCGTTTCTGGCACTATTGTGCTGGAAGCGACTTAATCCCCTCCGTCCCCTTTTTCTGTGAGGTTCGTATGGAAACGATGGAACTGCACCGTGGCCGCCTGATCGACCACATCCAGCTGGTGGTGCGTGACCTGGCCGCCAGCCGCCGCTTCTACCAGGCAGTGTTCGATACGATCGGCATCCCACTGGGCGGCGAAGGGCCAGACTTCTTCTGGGCCGACGAGCTGTTCATTTCCAGCGCCAGCAGCCGTGCCGCCGCCGGCCAGTTGACCGGCCGCCACCATCTCGCCTTCCAGGCGCGCGACAGCGCAACTGTTGATGCCTTCCACACTGCCGCGATCGCCGCCGGCGGTACCGACAATGGCGCGCCAGGCGAACGCCCCTACCACCCGGGCTACTACGGCGCCTTCGTGCTCGACCCCGATGGCAACAACATCGAAGTGGTCTATCACGGGCCGGCGAACTACAGCGCCGATTCGGTGAAGGTCACTTTCTGATATCACCGGCGCCGTGAATGAAGAAGCCGGGCAATGCCCGGCTTCTCTGCTTCCAGCGCTGCGGCCCTCAGTGGGCGGCCATGTAGATGTCCTGCAGCACGGCCTTTTCCAGTTCCAGCTCGCCCAGCAGGTTCTTCACGATATCGCCCAGGCTGAGGATGCCGACCAGGCGGGTGCCTTCGGTGACCATCAGGTGACGGCGCCGCGAGTACGTCATCAACGACATGGCCTGTTTCAGCGTGGCTTCCGGCGCAATGCCCTCCAGACCGGTGGACGGCAGGCTGGAAATCACCCGGCGGCCGGCCTGCGGGCCGTCGTCGGCCAGGGTGCGCACGATGTCCTTCTCGGAAATGATGCCGACCGGGGCATCGTCCTTCATCACCACCAGCGCAGCGATCCTGTTCGCGCTCATCTTGTGGGCGGCGGCACCGATCGTGTCTTCGGCATCGATGGTGATGACAGCTTCTTTCTTGGATTGCAGGAGTTCGCGGACGTTCATTCTTGTTTCCTGGTGCAGGTCACTGAAGTCAAAAAAGTGTGCTCTTCCGATACGCCCCCTCCCCGGGAACAGACCTTTCAGCGCACGTCTGGCGCACCCGTCTGCCGCTTGGAATCACTCGGCAGACGATGTGCTGCAACGCGAACGAGGCGGGTTCAATCGCTCAACCCTAACCTCGGCCAGATCGATTCTACGACTGCGACCCTCGGTCACTACCGGCATCGATAGGACAGTTCGTCGTGGGAACCAACTGACGATCCAGAGAATGGCACCGCGGCTGAAACCGCCGCTGAATACAGGCGGCTTCGCGCATTAAAGAATGATTGCCTGCTGCCGACGACGGACAGAACGCCCGGCAGCTGTCCCACTTCGCACTGCGTCCGGCACAAACGAAAGGGGCCTCGCAGGCCCCTTTCGCATGCAGCATCCCACAACTCCGGGAATGCCTTACTCCACCGTCACGCTCTTGGCCAGGTTGCGCGGCTTGTCCACGTCGGTGCCGCGTGCCAGCGCGGTGTGGTAGGCCAGCAGCTGCACCGGGATGGTGTGCACGATCGGGCTGAGCACGCCGGCATGGCGCGGCGTGCGGATCACATGTACGCCTTCGGACTCATTGAAGTTGCTGTCCTGGTCGGCGAACACGAACAGCTCGCCACCACGCGCACGCACTTCCTGCATGTTCGACTTCACCTTCTCCAGCAGGCTGTCGTTCGGCGCGATCACCACCACCGGCATGTCCTCGTCCACCAGCGCCAGCGGACCATGCTTCAGCTCACCGGCCGGGTAGGCCTCGGCGTGGATGTAGGAGATTTCCTTGAGCTTGAGCGCGCCTTCCAGCGCGATCGGGTAATGCAGGCCGCGGCCCAGGAACAATGCGCTGCTCTTGCGCGCGAAACGCTCGGCCCAGGCGGCGATCTGTGGCTCCATGTTCAGGGCGTGCTGCACGCTGCCCGGCAGGAAGCGCAGCTGCTCCAGGTAGTCCGCTTCCTGCGCCGCGTCGATGCGGCCATGCAGCTTGCCCAGCACCACGGTCAGCTGGAACAGTGCGGCCAGCTGGGTGGTGAAGGCCTTGGTCGAGGCCACGCCGATCTCGGCGCCGGCGCGGGTGTAGCAGACCAGTTCGCTGGCGCGCGGGATCGCACTTTCCGGCACGTTGCAGATCGACAGCGTGTGCTGGTGGCCCAACGATTTGGCGTACTTCAGCGCTTCCATCGTATCCAGCGTTTCGCCGGACTGCGAGATGGTCACGATCAGATGCTTAGGGTTCGCGTAGGCCGCGCGATAGCGGTACTCGCTGGCGATCTCCACGCTGCACGGCAGGCCGGCGATGGCTTCGATCCAGTAGCGCGCGGTCAGGCCGGCGTAGTAGCTGGTTCCGCAGGCAATGATCTGCACGCCTTCGATGCCCGACAGCACCGCTTCGGCGTTCTTGCCGAACAGCCCGGCCGGGAAACCACCGGCATCGATCGCCGCCTCGATGGTGTCGCCCAGCGCGCGCGGCTGCTCGTGGATTTCCTTCTGCATGAAGTGGCGGTACGGGCCCAGCTCCAGCGATGCCAGCGATACGTCGGACAGATGCACGTCGCGCTCGACCGGCTGGTCGTGCTCGTCGAAGACGCGCACGCCATCGCGGCGGATCTCGGCGGTGTCGCCCTCTTCCAGGAAGATCACCTTGCGGGTGGCCGAGATCACCGCCGAGACATCCGAAGCGACGAAGTTCTCGCCCTCGCCCAGGCCGACCAGCAGCGGGCAGCCCATGCGCGCGCAGACGAAGCGCTCCGGCTCGGCGCGGCTGACCACGGCCAGCGCATAGGCACCGGTCAGTTCCTTCACCGTGTGCTGCAGTGCCACCAGCAGATCGTCGCCATCCTTCAGATGATGATGGATCAGGTGCGCGATGACTTCGGTATCGGTCTGCGATTCAAACGTGTAGCCCAGCGCGCGCAGCTTCTCGCGCTGCTCTTCGTGGTTCTCGATGATGCCGTTGTGCACCAGGGCCACACCGTGGCTGATGTGCGGATGTGCATTGGCCTCGGTGACACCGCCGTGGGTGGCCCAGCGGGTGTGGCCGATGCCCAGCACCGCATTGAAGCCCTCAGTCTCGGCCGCCATGGCCATTTCCGACACGCGGCCGGTACGACGCACCCGGCGGACTTCCGGACGCTCGCTCTGGTCGATCACCGCGATGCCCGAGGAATCGTAGCCACGGTATTCAAGGCGCTTCAGACCCTCGATCAGTACCGGTACTACGTCGCGATCGGCGATTGCACCCACGATTCCACACATGTCACGCGTTTCCTTGAAGACGATTGCCGCATTCTAGCCTGCGTGTCCGGCTTCCCCCTCCTGTCCGCTTAATGAAAGTGTCCGGAAAGGTGTCCGCGGACACCCGGACACTTCCCCGAAAACCCCAACCCCTTGACCTGAAAGGAAATAAAGTTGGCACGCTACGTGCTTGGTATTGGCTACCACCGTCAGGCACGCACCCGATGATCCGCGACACTTCCGCACAGGACCAGATCGTTTCCTCCGCCCCGGCCGGCACCACCCGCGCAAGCTGGCATCGCTACCGCTGGCCGGCGCTGGGCGCCATCGCGCTGCTCGCCGGCATCGGCTGGGCGGTCCATGCCTGGTCCAATGCCAGCCGCTCCTTCGACAGCAGCCGCGTGCGCATCGCCGAGGTGAAGCGGGGCGACCTGGTCCGTGACATCGCTGCCGACGGCCGCGTGATCGCCGCCAACAGCCCGATCCTGTACGCGATCTCGGCCGGTACCGTGGACCTGAAGGTCGTCGCCGGTGACGTGGTCAAGAAGGGCCAGGAGCTGGCGATCATCGACAGCCCGGAACTGCGCAGCAAGCTGGCCCAGGAACAGGCAACGCTGGCCGGCCTGGAAGCCGAGGCCAGCCGCGCCGCGCTGGACGCGACCCTGGCCCGTGCCAAGTCACGCAAGGAAACCGACCAGGCCACCATCGAACGTCAGGCCGCCGACCGCGACCTGCAGCGCTACCAGCGCGGCTACGACGGCGGCGCGGTACCGCAGATCGACCTGGCCAAGGCCAAGGATTCGCTGAAGAAAGCCGACATCGCCCTGGCCAATGCCACCACCGATGCGCGCCTGCAGAGCCAGGGCGCCGACCTGGATGCCCGCAACAAGCGCCTGCTGGCCGACCGCCAGAAAGCGGTGGTGGCCGAAGTGCAGCGCCAGGTCGATGCGCTGACCCTGCGCGCGCCGTTCGATGGCCAGGTCGGCCAGGTGCAGGCCGTGCAGTCCACCAACCTGGCCGCCAACGCGCCGGTGCTGGGCGTTGTCGATCTGTCCAAGTTCGAGGTCGAGATCAAGGTGCCGGAAAGCTTCGCCCGCGACCTGGCGATCGGCATGCCGGCGCAGCTGACCGGCGGCAACGGCCAACCGTTCCCGGGCGAGATCAGCGCGGTGTCGCCGGAAGTGGTCAACGGCGAGGTCAACGCCCGCGTGCGCTTTGCCAGCGCGCAGCCGGAAGGCCTGCGCCAGAGCCAGCGGATGTCGGTGCGCGTGCTGCTCGATACCCGCAAGAACGTGCTGAAGGTCGAGCGCGGCCCGTTCGTCGAACAGGGCAACGGCATGGCCTACGTGATGGATGGCCGCACCGCCGTGCGCCGCCCGGTGGAACTGGGCGTCAGCAGCCTGGGCGAAGTGGAAATCAAGTCGGGTGTGCAGCCGGGCGACCGCATCGTGGTCTCCGGCAGCGACCTGTTCAAGGACGCCGAACGCGTCTCCGTCAACTGATACCTGAATCCCGGAGAGAGGACACCCCATGTACATGCTCGAAATGCGTTCGGTCGCCAAGGTCTTCCGTACCGAACAGGTGGAGACCCACGCGTTGCGCTCACTGGAACTGCAGGTCAAGGAAGGCGAGTTCGTCGCCGTCACCGGCCCGTCCGGTTCCGGCAAGACCACTTTCCTCAACATTGCCGGCCTGCTGGAAACCTTCACCAGCGGTACCTACATGCTGGACGGGCAGGATGTGAGCACGCTGGGCGACGACGCCCGCAGCCGCCTGCGCAACCAGAAGATCGGCTTCATCTTCCAGGGCTTCAACCTGATCCCCGACCTGAACCTGTTCGACAACGTCGACGTGCCGCTGCGCTATCGGAAGATGAGCGCCAACGAGCGCCGAGAGCGCATCGAGAAGGCGCTGACCCAGGTCGGCCTCGGTTCGCGCATGAAGCACTACCCGAACGAGCTGTCCGGCGGCCAGCAGCAGCGCGCGGCCATCGCACGCGCCCTGGCCGGCAGCCCGCGCCTGCTGCTGGCCGACGAACCGACCGGCAACCTGGACACGCAGATGGCGCGCGGCGTGATGGAACTGCTGGAGGAGATCAATGCCGCCGGCACCACCATCGTGATGGTCACCCACGACCCGGAACTGGCCGCGCGTGCGCAGCGCAACGTGCATATCGTCGACGGCCAGGTCACCGACCTTGTGCGCGAGCCGGTACTGGCCACGCCACGCCACATCGTCGCCGTCAACGAGTGAGGGCATTCCCATGTTCGCCTACTACGCCCGATTGGCGGTACGCAGTTTCCGCCGCAACAAGGTCCTGACTGCGCTGATGGTGGTGGCCATCGCCCTTGGCATCGGTGCCTCGATGACCACCCTGACCGTGTTCCACGTGCTGTCCGGCGACCCGATCCCCGGCAAGAGTGACCGGCTGTTCTATGTGCAGCTCGATGCCGCGACCGGCGCCTATGTCGCGGGCGAGGAGCCGGAAACCCAGTTGACCCGCTTCGACGGGGAAGCCCTGCTGCGCGAAGCCAGGGGCGAGCGCCAGGCGCTGATGAGCGGCGGTGGCGGCACCATCGAACCGGACAACAGCACCCTCAAGCCCTTCAGCATCGACACCCGCTGGACCTCGGCCGATTTCTTCCCGATGTTCGAGGTGCCCATGCAGTACGGCCGCCCGTGGACGCGCGAGGACGACGAAGGCCGAGCACGCGTGGTGGTCATCTCCAAGGCGCTCAACGACAAGCTTTACCAGGGCGCCAACAGCGTAGGCCGCGACCTGCGCATGGAAGGCCAGAGCTACCGCATCGTCGGCGTGATGAAGGAGTGGAGCCCGGAGCCGCACTTCTACGACCTGACCACCGGCAGCTACGGCAAGAACGAGGACCTGCTGCTGCCGATTTCCACGTCCTTCGACCTGAAACTGGGCAGCAACGGCAACATGAACTGCTTCGGCGAAAATCCCGACGGCAACAGCTACTCGCTCAATGCGCCGTGCGCGTGGCTGCAGTACTGGGTGGAGATGGACCCGGCCAAGGCCGCCGACTACCGCCGCTACCTGGAGAACTATTCGAGCCAGCAGCGCCAGGCCGGCCGCTTCAAGCACCCGCCGAACGTGCGCCTGCGCACCGTGATGGAATGGCTGGACTTCAACGGCGCGGTGCCCAGCGACGTGCGCCTGCAGCTGTGGCTGGCACTGGGTTTCCTGGGGGTCTGCCTGGTCAATACGGTGGGCCTGCTGCTGGCCAAGTTCCTGCGCCGCAGTGGAGAGATCGGCGTGCGCCGCGCACTCGGTGCCAGCCGTGGCCAGATCTTCCTGCAGTGCCTGGTGGAAGCCGGCGCAGTCGGCGTGGTCGGGGGCGTGCTGGGCATCGGCCTGGCCCTGCTGGGCCTGTTCGCGGTGCGCCAGCAACCGGTGGAGTACGCAAAGCTGGCCCACCTGGACGGCAACATGCTGCTGCTCGCGCTGGGCTTGACCCTGTTCGCCAGCCTTGCCGCCGGTTTCCTGCCTGCCTGGCGCGCCATGCAGGTCACTCCGGCCATCCAGCTCAAGTCGCAGTAAGCACCCGAACGAGGACTCCCATGGACATCCGCCCCATCCTCAGCACGCTGCGCCGGCACAAGACTGCCGCTGCCCTGATCGTGCTGGAAGTCGCACTGACCTGCGCCATCGTCTGCAACGCGCTGTTCCTGGTCAGCCAGCGCGTGGAGAAGATCAGCATGCCCAGCGGCATCGCCGAGAACGAACTGGTGATGCTCCGCGTCAGCGGCATCGGCAAGCAGACCGATGCCATGGCCCGCACCCGTGAGGACCTGGCGTCATTGCGTGCGCTTCCCGGCGTCAGCAACGTCACCATCATCAACCAGGTGCCTTTCCGCAACGGCTCGTCCAGCAGCAGCATCTCGCGCGAGGTCGACCAGGAACGGCCGACCACCAACGCTTCGATGTACACCCTCTCGGAGAACGGGTTGGCCACGTTGGGCATCAACCTGATCGCCGGCCGTGACTTCCTGCCCGGCGAGTACCAGAACTTCGAAGACGTCAGCAAGGGCGGCGCCAAGGAAAAGGCCATCCCGGTGATCTTCACCCAGTCCACTGCCGCCAAGATGGAACCCAACGGCAGCGCGCTGGGCAAGACCTACTACATGGGCAAGCAGCCGCTGCACGTGGTCGGCATCGTCGACACGCTCAGCACGCCCAATGGCTGGAATGACAACTGGACCAACTCGATGCTGCTGCCGGTGCGGCGCACCTTCGACGACGGTGGCACCTACATGCTGCGCACCTCGCCGGAACGCCGCCAGGAAGTGCTCGACGCCGGTGCAGTCGCGCTGGAGCGCAACGACCCCAACCGGCTGATGCGCGACAAGCTGACCTATGAAGACCAGCGCAAGGACTTCTTCAAGAACGACCGCGCGATGGTTGGCCTGCTGATCACCGTCAGCATCTCGCTGCTGGTGGTCACCGCATTGGGCATCATCGGCCTGGCCAGCTTCTGGGTGCAGCAGCGCAGCAAGCAGATCGGCATCCGCCGCGCGCTCGGTGCCACCCGCGGGCAGATCCTGCGCTACTTCCAGACCGAGAACTTCCTGCTGGCCTCGCTGGGGATCGTGCTGGGCATGCTGGCGGCCTACGCGATCAATCTGGCACTGATGAACCTGTACGAGCTGCCACGCATGCCCCTGTACTACCTGCCGCTGGGCGCGCTGCTGCTGTGGGTGCTGGGCCAGGTCGCGGTGTTCGGGCCGGCCAGGCGCGCAGCAGCGGTCCCGCCCGCAGTTGCAACGCGGGGCGCGTGAGATGCGTGCCTGCCGGATGCTGTTGATGGCACTGCTGCCACTGCCGGCGCTGGCCGGCGGTGGCAGCTCGCAGACGCTGGAATGGCGCCAGGATGATGCCCGCCTGGCGCTCCGCTCGACCGAGGGCCAGGTACGGGTGGAAGCCGCGCGTCCGGAAGCCCGCTTCGGCGTGCGCAGCGGCGACCGCATCCTGCGCCTGGACGATACGGCTGTGCGGCGGATCGAGCATCTTGCCGATGCACTGCGGCATTCCAGTGCCCCGACTGCGTACCTGTTGCTGCGCCGCGACAAACGCGAGCTCACCGTGCCGGTGGACGCCGCCTCGTGGCGGCTGGCGCTGGTCGCTCCGCCACCGCCGGCACCACCGCCTCCACCAGCGCGGCGCTGAAACCAGCCCGCCCTCGTCGCCACGGCTTTGGCTATGCTTGATGGGTGGCGCCGGGCTCTCCCGGCGTATGGATACGAACACGGCTCCATCGGCGCCGCCCATCCCTTTCTGCAGAACTGCTTGATGCCTTCGATCCTGATCATCGACGACAACGCCAGCGTGGGCACCGCGCTGGACGTGCTGTTCTCCCTGCATGACATCGACACCCTGCAGGCGCAGAGCCCGGCCGAAGGGCTGGCCCTGCTCGAGTCGCAGCCGGTCGACCTGGTGATCCAGGACATGAATTTCAGCGAGGACACCACCTCCGGCGAAGAAGGCGAAGACCTGTTCGCACAGATCCGCGCGCGCCACCCGGACCTGCCGGTGATCCTGCTCACCGCCTGGACCCACCTGAGCAGTGCGGTGGACCTGGTCAAGGCCGGTGCCGCCGACTACCTGGCCAAGCCCTGGGACGACCGCAAGCTGCTGACCACGGTCAACAACCTGCTCGAGCTGTCCGAGGCGCGGCGCGAGCTGGACCGCCGCCGCAGCCGTGAGCTGCGCCAGCGCAATGCGCTGGAAGAGAAGTACGAGCTGTGTGGTGCGGTCTTCGCCGATCCGGCCAGCGAGCGCGTCATCGCGCTGGCCTGCCAGGTCGCGCGCTCCGAACTGCCGGTGCTGATCACCGGCCCCAATGGTGCCGGCAAGGAGAAGATCGCGCAGATCATCCAGGCCAACTCGCTGGTGGCCAAGGGCCCGTTCATCACAGTCAACTGCGGCGCCCTGCCCTCGGAACTGATCGAGGCCGAACTGTTCGGTGCCGAGGCCGGCGCATATACCGGCGCCAACAAGGCACGCGAGGGCAAGTTCGAAGCCGCCGACGGCGGAACGCTGTTCCTGGACGAGATCGGCAACCTGTCGCTGGGCGGCCAGATGAAGCTCCTGCGTGTGCTGGAAACAGGGCGCTTCGAGCGTCTTGGCTCCAATCGCGAGCGCCAGGTCAAAGTCCGTGTGGTCAGCGCGACCAATGCCGACCTGCCGGCGATGATCCGCGACGGCACCTTCCGCGAAGACCTGTACTACCGCCTCAATACGGTGGAACTGGTACTGCCACCATTGGCCGAGCGCCCGGGCGACATCGTGCCCCTGGCCGAGCGCTTCCTGACCGCCGGCAAGCCACTTTCCAGCGCCGCCACCGCGGCCTTGCAACGGCACCCCTGGCCCGGCAACGTGCGCGAACTGCGCAACGTGATCCAGCGGGCCGAGCTGCTGGCGACCGGCAACCGCATCGAAGTGGCCGACCTGAACCTGCCGCGTGCCGCACCTGCGCCGCGACCGGCACCCAGTGCCGGCAATGATCCCGACCGTGCGCGCATCGAGGATGTGCTGGCGCGCAACCACGGCGTCATCGCCCAGGCCGCCGCCGAACTCGGCCTGAGCCGCCAGGCACTGTACCGGCGCATGGACCGGCACGGCATCCCACGCGAATGAAACGGCGCTCGTTCACCTTCCGCCTGTTCCTGCGCCTGCTGCCGGTGCTGGCGCTGGCCGCCGCGTTGCCGTGGCTGCTGGCCTACTGGATGGACCATGGCTGGGTGGTGACCACGGTGTCGGCGCTGATCCTGCTGTCGCTGATGTGGTGGACCCTGCGCCGTGCCACCGCGCCGGTACGTTCATTGATGCGCGCCTTGGCCGGCACCACCAGCAGCTACCGCGACGGTGAGTACAACTTCGGTGTGTACTGGCCGGGCAACGACGAACTGGGTGACCTGGTGCAGGCGCACCGCGAACTGGGCGACGTGCTGCGCGAGCAGCGGCAGGGCCTGGTGCAGCGCGAACTGCTGCTGGACACCATGGTACAGAACACCCCGGTGGCGATGCTGCTGATTGCTTCCGGCGGCGATGGCATCGCCCGCGTGGTGTTCTCCAACCTGGCCGCGCGCAAGCTGCTGCATGGCGGCTGGAAGCTGGAAGGCCAGCGCCTGGAAGAGGTGCTGGAACAGGTGCCGGTGGAGCTGCGCGATGCCATCGCCCGTGGCGGCGACAGCCTGTTTGCGGTGCATGCGGAAGGCGAAGACGGCGATGAGGACGACGAACAGGTCTATCACCTTTCACGCCGATCTTTCCAGCTCAACGGCCGCCCGCACGACCTGCTGCTGGTACGCCTGCTCACCGCCGAACTGCGCCGCCAGGAAGTGCAGACGTGGAAGAAGGTGATCCGGGTGATCAGCCACGAGCTCAACAACTCACTGGCACCGATCGCCTCGCTGGCCCACTCCGGTGGCGTGCTGGTGCAGCGCGAGCGCTTCGATCGGCTGCCGGAGATCTTCACCACCATCGAAGACCGCGCGCGCCACCTGGAAGGATTCATCCGTGGCTATGCGCGCTTCGCCAAGCTGCCGCAACCGCAACTGCAGACCGTGCACTGGGCGCCCTTCCTGTCCAGCCTGCGCCAGCAGATTCCGTTCAGCATGGAACGTGAACCGGACGAGGAACTGAGCAGCCGGATCGACATCGCGCAGTTCGGGCAGGCGCTGTTGAACCTGCTGAAGAACGCGCATGAAGCCTGTGCCGAAGCCGATCCGCCCAATGATGACGTGCAGGTGCAGCTGACGCGGTTGCCGCAATGGCTGCGCCTGGATGTGCTGGACCGTGGCAAGGGCATGAACGAGCAGGTGCTTCAGAACGCGCTGATGCCGTTCTATTCGACCAAGCGCAACGGTACCGGGTTGGGACTGGCACTGACCCGCGAGATCGTGGAGGCGCACGGTGGGCGGGTGTCGCTGCAGAACCGCGGTGATGGCGGGCTGTGCGTGTCGATCCTGTTGCCGGTGGGGTGAGCGGGCCAATCGGGTAGATCCACGCCATGCGTGGATGTGCCGACCAGGGTCGGCACCTACCAGACCCGCCGCATCGCCACCCGCAGGTGCATCGGAAACCCGAGCGCAGCCTCTTCGGCCATGACGGCGCGCAGGCCATCGTTCCACTCCGCCTCCGGCACTTCAACGAATCCTTCGCTGGCATAGAAGGCTGCATTCCACGGTACATCGCTCAAGGTGGTCAGCACCGCTGCAGCAAAGCCGGTGGCCCTGGCCTGCGCCAAGGCATGCCGCAGCAATGCACGGCCATGGCCACGACGCGCGTGCGCTGGATCCACATCCATCTGCAGGACATGGAACTCGCCTGCCAGGTCGCCGGCCAGCAGGTAGCCGGCAATGCCGCCGCCGGCGCCATCCACCACCCAGAGCTGTCCACGCTCACGGCCTTCCTGCAGCGTCGGCAGGTCCAGGCCGTGGCCGGCAAACACCGGATAGGCCTCGTGGCCCCTCAGCAGTTCACCGGCACGCTGTTCGATCGTCGGCAGCACACCCAGCTCATCGGTGCGCGGCACCCGTGGCTCAGGACTTCTTGACCGGGCGCTTCCAGCCATCGATGGTTTCCTGTCGTGCACGTGCCAGCGTCAGCTTGCCGTCCGGCGCGGTGCGGGTGATGACCGACCCGGCAGCGATGGTCGCGCCCTCGCCGATGGTGATCGGCGCCACCAGCGAGGTGTTGGAGCCGATGAAGGCGTTGTCGCCGATGGTGGTGGTCGACTTGTTCACGCCATCGTAGTTGCAGGTGATGGTGCCGGCACCGATGTTCACCCTGCTGCCGATCACCGCGTCACCCAGGTAGGTGAGATGGTTCGCCTTGCTGCCGACGCCGAGGGTGACCTTCTTGGTTTCGACGAAGTTGCCGACGTGTACGCCATCGGCCAGCACGGTACCCGGCCGCAAGCGTGCGAACGGGCCGATCTGCGCGGCACCTTCGGTGACCACGCCTTCCAGGTCGCAATGCGCGCGCACTTCGGTGCCGGGCCCCAGGTTGACGTCCTTCAGCCGGTTGAACGGGCCTACGGTAACGCCGTCACCGAGCACGACGTTGCCTTCAAGAACAACGTCGACATCGATCAGCACATCGCTGCCCACGGTGACGGTGCCACGGATATCCAGGCGTGCCGGGTCGCGCACGCGCGCGCCCTGAGCGCACAGAGCACGCACCGCACGGCGCTGCCAGGCGCGTTCCAGCTGCGACAGCTGCCACGGATCATTCGCGCCCTCAGCCTCCTGTGCATCGGCGACCAGGGCCATCTCGGCCGGGGTGTACTCATGCGCGGCGAACGCGAACACATCGGTAAGGTAGTACTCGCCCTGCGCATTGCTGTTGGACAGCTGCGACAACCAGCGGCGCAGCGCGGTCGACTCTGCGGCGATGATGCCGGTGTTGATCGTGCGCACGCGCAGCTGGTCGTCGGTGGCGTCCTTCTGCTCGACGATGGAGCCCACCTTGCCCTCTGCATCGCGCAGCACGCGGCCGTACCCGCTCGGGTCATCGACATCGGCCACCAGCACTGCCAGCCGGCCCGGCTGCGCGAGCAGGTCGCGCAGGGTCTGCGCGCGGATCAGCGGCACATCGCCGTACAACACCAGCACCTGCGCAGCGTCGGGAACCTGCGGCATTGCCTGCGCCACTGCGTGGCCGGTACCGAGCTGCTGGGCCTGTTCGGCCCACTGCAGGTCGGGCTGGCCGGCGAAGTACCGACGCACCGCCTCGCCACCATGGCCGTAAACCACGTGGATGGCCGCCGGCTGCAGCTCGCGGGCCGCATCGATCACGTGCGCCAGCATCGGCTGGCCGGCGATCGGCTGCAGCACCTTTGGCAGCACCGACTTCATGCGCTTGCCGGCGCCGGCGGCGAGGATGATGACGTGCAGGGCTTGGGTCATGGGAGCAGCAGTCCGTAGTTCGTTGCCGGTGATTCTAGAGCGTGGGCCGTTAACATGGGCATCCCTCCTCCTTCACCATGCCGATGAGCCTGCTCCGCCAGGGAAGCACCTACCTTGTGATCGGGCTCGTGCAGCTGCTGGTCGATTGGCTGGTGTTCGTGGTCGCCACCGCGCTGGGCATGCCGGTTGCGCCGGCCAACATCGCCGGTCGCCTGGCCGGCATGCTGCTGGGCTTCTGGCTCAACGGCCGCTACACCTTTGCCGAGGCCGGTGCCGGCAAGCTGGGATGGAAGCGCTTCGCACGCTTCTTCGGGCTGTGGCTGCTGCTGACGGCAGCGAGCACGCTGCTGGTCAGCCTGGTCGACCAGGCGCTGGGTCTGCAGTACACGTGGCTGGCCAAGCCGCTGGTGGAAGGCGGGCTGGCGTGCGTGTCGTTCCTGTTGATGCGCCATGTGGTGTATCGCTGATCGCGGTCAGCGGTCAGCGTCACGGCTCTGGCACAGGCGCGCCGAGTCCCTCACGCCACAGCTGCAGCGCGCTGTAGCGCAACCGCACCTGATGCTGCCCGGCCGGCACGCACAACGCATGGAAGAGGCCATTGCCGCGCAGCAGCGGCAGTACCTGGCCATCCTCAAGCTGCGCCTGCCAGCCACGACCGGTGGTTTCGTTGATCACCACCCATGCTGCGTGGTCGGCCACCACCGTCAGCTCGATGCGTCCCGGCTGGTAGTGCAGCACCTGCACCGTGGCCTCGCCGGCATCCTGTTCGGCACAGTGGCTGCTGGCGGCCGCCGGCAGCCATAGCTGCCGGTTGAAATCGGTCTGGTTGAACAGCGGCGCAGGCGGTAGACGCTCCTCATGGCGGCGCACCTGCCGCGGATTCAGTACACGTGGCAGCACGCTGTCACGCCGCGCAAGTTCCACCTGGTCGCCGTGCGCGCTGGAGCCCGGAAACGGCTCCTGAGCCAGCAGCCAACGCACGCCCAGCAGGTCGTACAGGGGAGCAGCGGTGTCTGGCATCCAGGCAGTGGGGACCTTCTGCTGGAAGGTATCCACCGGCTCGCCCGGCATCCCGGTCATCTGCAGATAGTCGCTTGCCAGCAGCGGGTTGTAGCCGTTTGCCAGCGCAATGGCATGCACCGCCGCGCCGTTGGTGAGTCCGCCGATGCCGAAGACCACCGCGCGCTCGGGTATGCCGACATGCCGCTCTGCCGCCAGCAGCGCATAGGCGCGCTGCGCAGGACCTGCACGATCGGCGGTGAGCACCGACTTTGTGCCGCTGCCCGCGTTGAACCTGGTGCCGACGTTGAACAGCAGCAGGTCCAACAGCACCAGTACCAGCACCCAGCGCGCAGGCGCCTGGTGGCGGCGCAGCACCCGCACCGCGGCTACGCCCAGCGCGGCGCTGACCGCAAGCCAGGCGAAAGCGAGCGGATGACAATGATCGATCGCCAGCCATGCAGCGCACGCACCCAGCACTGCGACGACCGCCACGGACACCCGATGCAATCGCAATGGCTGCCGCTGCAGGGCAACCTGCAGGGCATTGGCACCCAGCCACGCCGCCGGAGGCACGGTAAGGAACAGCGCATCGGATGGGCGCCGGAACAGGTCCAGCCCCGGAAGCCAGCCAAACAACCAGGGAAACAGCGGCGTCGCGCCACCCACCGCGACCATGATCGCCAGCGTCAGCGCACACAGCGCGATGCGCGTCGCCGCCGGCTTGCGCCGCAGCACCTCACCGCCCCAGAGCAGCCACAGCGCCAGCGGCACTGCCCCCACATAGAGGTAATCGGCGCTGATATCACCGAAGGCCCAGCTGTCGCCGCGCCCCTGCGAGAACACGTTGCCCGACAGCAGTGTCACCAGTGTCTGCCAGTGGATGGCACCCGGCAGCGCGGCTTCCAACGTCAAGCCATTGCGATTGGTCTGGTCCAGCCAAGCCAGCGTGGACAGCCACTGCGGCGCACTGACAACGCCGGCGAGAATGGCCACCACGCCCAGCTGCCACAGCAGGCGCATGCGCTGCCCCTGTGCCAGCACGACAGCAGCTACTGCGTAGATCACGCACGCGAGGATGATGAAATAGGTGACCTGGGTCAGTTGAAGCGTACACATCCCGCCGGCCACACCGGCCAGCAGGATGTCGCGCATCCGTCCCCGCCGGCGGACCTGCTCCAGGCCCAGCCACAGCCAGGGCAGCAGGCAGTAGCTGATGATCATCGGCGTGTGCTGCAGGCGCGACGCGGCCACACCTCCAAACATCAGCGTGAGTGCGAACAGCAGCTGCGCCGGCGGCGGCATGCCCTGCACGCGGCTCAACCGCAGTGCACCCAGGCCGCCTGCCAGCACATGCAGCAGCACCACCACCGTGAACAGGTGCAGGGAGCCCGGCGCCAGCAGCATCGGCAGCAGCATCGTCGGCTGCAGCGTCATCATCTGCGGATCGGCCACCTGCGGGTAGCCACCGTAGAGATACGGATTCCACCAGGGGGCCTGCAGGTGACGCAGCTGCTCGGCACTGAAACTGACCGCCGGGAAGAACTGCTGCACGGCATCGAAGGGGATGGTCTTGATGCCACTGAGCCATGGCAGGCACAGAACGATCCACGCAATCAGGAACACGCCTGCCGGTGTGCGCCACGGCCGCTGCGAGCTGCCGCCTTCAATCGCTGTCGAGTAGTGCTGCATTCCCTGCTCCTGTGGCGAACAAACAAAAACGCCGGCAGCTAGCCGGCGCCTGTGCTTGATGACGCGCGAACCTCAGTGCTTGAGATTCTTGCGCAGGCGTTCCAGTGCCTGCAGCTGGACGACGGCTTCAGCCAGCTTCTGCTGGGCTTCGGCCACTTCCATCGCTTCGCCGCGGTTGGCCAGGATGCGCTCGGCTTCTTCCTTGGCCTTGCGGACCGAGGCTTCGTCGATGTCCTGCGCGCGGATCGCGGTGTCGGCCAGCACGGTCACCACCTGCGGCTGCACTTCCAGGATGCCGCCGGAAATGGCGAAATCCAGCTGCTCGCCGTTCGGCGTGGTCACCACCACCTTGCCCGGCTTCAGGCGGGTGATCAACGGCGCGTGCTTGGGCGCGATGCCCAGTTCGCCCAGCTCACCGGTGGCCACGACCAGGGTCGCTTCGCCACGGAAGATTTCCTGCTCGGCGCTGACGATGTCGCAACGGATCGTGCTCATGCAAATCTCTTCGCTGTTCGCGGTGGCGCAATGCCACCGTGGGGGTCCACCGGCGCGGGCGGTTGCCCGGCGCCGGCGTCAGGTCGGCCAGGATCGCTCCTGCCCGTCCCGGATCAGGCCTTCTCGGCCATCTTCTTGGCCTTCTCGACCGCTTCTTCGATGCCGCCGACCATGTAGAACGCCTGCTCCGGCAGGTGGTCGTACTCGCCATCGACGATGGCCTTGAAGCCACGGATGGTGTCCTTCAGCGGCACGTACTTGCCCGGCGAACCGGTGAACACTTCGGCCACGTGGAACGGCTGGCTGAAGAAGCGCTCGATCTTGCGGGCGCGCGACACGGCCTGCTTGTCCTCTTCGGACAGTTCGTCCATGCCCAGGATCGCGATGATGTCCTTCAGTTCCTTGTACTTCTGCAGGGTCTGCTGGACGCGCTGGGCGGTGTCGTAGTGCTCGTGGCCGATCACCAGCGGATCCATCTGGCGGCTGGTGGAGTCCAGCGGATCGACGGCCGGGTAGATACCCAGCGAGGCGATCGAACGCGACAGGGTGACGGTCGAGTCCAGGTGGGCGAAGGTGGTCGCCGGCGACGGGTCGGTCAGGTCGTCCGCGGGAACGTAGACGGCCTGGATCGAGGTGATCGAGCCGTTCTTGGTCGAGGTGATGCGCTCCTGCAGGACGCCCATTTCCTCGGCCAGGGTCGGCTGGTAACCCACCGCGGACGGCATACGGCCCAGCAGTGCCGACACTTCGGTACCGGCCAGGGTGTAGCGGTAGATGTTGTCGACGAACAACAGGACGTCCTTGCCCTTGCCGTTCTCGTCCTTCTCGTCGCGGAAGTACTCGGCCATGGTCAGGCCGGTCAGCGCGACGCGCAGGCGGTTGCCCGGCGGCTCGTTCATCTGGCCGTACACCATCGCCACCTTGTCCAGGACGTTGGAGTCCTTCATTTCGTGGTAGAAGTCGTTGCCCTCACGGGTACGCTCACCCACGCCGGCGAACACGGACAGGCCGCTGTGCGCCTTGGCGATGTTGTTGATCAGCTCCATCATGTTGACGGTCTTGCCGACGCCGGCGCCGCCGAACAGGCCGACCTTGCCGCCCTTGGCGAACGGGCACATCAGGTCGATGACCTTGATGCCGGTTTCCAGCAGCTCGGTGGCCGGAGACTGGTCTTCATACGACGGCGCAGCGCGGTGGATTTCCCAGTTGTCGCTGGCAGCGACCGGGCCGGCTTCGTCGATCGGACGGCCCAGCACGTCCATGATGCGGCCCAGGGTGCCGGCGCCGACCGGCACCGAGATGCCGCGGCCGGTGTTGACGGCAACCAGGTTGCGCTTCAGGCCGTCGGTGGAACCGAGGGCGATGGTACGCACCACGCCGTCGCCCAGCTGCTGCTGGACTTCGAGGGTGATCTCGGTGTTTTCGACCTTCAGTGCGTCGTACACCTTCGGCACCGATTCACGCGGGAATTCGACGTCGACGACCGCGCCGATGATCTGAACGATCTTGCCCTGACTCATTGCTGCATCCTCTAATGTGTGCTTTGAACGAACGCGGTCAGACTGCTGCCGCGCCGCCGACGATTTCGGAGATTTCCTGGGTGATCGCTGCCTGGCGCGCCTTGTTGTAGACGAGCTGCAGAGTGCCGATCAGCTTGTTGGCGTTGTCGCTCGCCGCCTTCATCGCGACCATGCGTGCGGCATGCTCGGAGGCGACGTTTTCCAGCAGTGCCTGGTACACCAGCGACTCGATGTAACGCGTCATCACGTGCTCCAGCACGGTCGCGGCATCGGGTTCGTACAGGTAGTCCCAGTCGTGGTGAGCGACCTGCTTCTCGGCCGGCGGCAGCGGCAGCAGCTGATCGAAGCTGGCCTTCTGCACCATGGTGTTCACGAAGCGGTTGTAGACCAGGTACACGCGGTCGATCTTGCCTTCGGTGAAGGCGTCGAGCATGACCTTGATCACACCGATCAGCGATTCCAGCTTCGGCACGTCGCCGATGTGGGTCACGCTGCCGACCATGTTGACCTTCACGCGGCGGAAGAAGGTCGAAGCCTTCTGGCCGATGGTCACCAGGTCCACTTCGGCACCCTTGTCCTGCCATGCCTTGGCTTCGCCCAGCATCTTGCGGAACAGGTTGTTGTTCAGGCCGCCGGCCAGACCGCGATCGGAGGAGATCACGATAAAACCGACCCGCTTGACCTGCTCACGCTCGACCAGGAACGGATGCTGGTAGTCGGTGCTGGCCTGGGCCAGGTGACCGATCACCTGCTTCATCGCCTGCGCGTACGGACGCGAGGTCTTCATCCGATCCTGCGCCTTGCGGATCTTGGAGGCCGAGACCATTTCCAGGGCGCGCGTCACCTTGCGGGTGTTCTGCACGCTCTTGATCTTGGTTTTGATTTCGCGTCCGCTTGCCATCTCTTGTTTCCCGTGGCGCGGGGCTGATGCCCCGCGTTGTTCAACCGTTTGTCATCTGGTCCAGCGGAGCCTGGGGCTCCGCTCTACAGGACCGCGATTACCAGCTGCCGGTGGTCTTGAACTCGGCGATGCCCTTCTTGAAGGCACCTTCGATGTCGTTGTCCCAACCGCCGGTGGCGTTGACCTTGCTGATCAGCTCGCCCTGGGTATTGGCGAAGTGGGCGTGCAGGCCTTCTTCGAACGCCAGCAGCTTGTTGACCGGCACGTCGTCGAGGTAACCCTCGTTGACGGCGTAGATCGACAGCGCCTGGTTGGCGATCGACATCGGCGCGTACTGCTTCTGCTTCATCAGCTCGGTGACGCGCTGGCCACGCTCCAGCTGCTTGCGGGTCGCTTCGTCCAGGTCCGAGGCGAACTGCGCGAAGGCAGCCAGTTCACGGTACTGGGCCAGCGAGATACGGATGCCGCCCGACAGCTTCTTGATGATCTTGGTCTGGGCCGAGCCACCGACGCGCGACACCGAGATACCGGCGTTCACGGCCGGGCGGATGCCGGCGTTGAACAGGTCGGTTTCCAGGAAGATCTGGCCGTCGGTGATCGAGATCACGTTGGTCGGAACGAAGGCGGACACGTCGCCGGCCTGGGTTTCGATGATCGGCAGCGCGGTCAGCGAACCGGTCTTGCCGGTGACCTTGCCTTCGGTGAACTTCTCGACATATTCCTCGGACACGCGGGCTGCACGCTCGAGCAGACGGGAGTGCAGGTAGAACACGTCACCCGGGTAGGCTTCGCGGCCCGGCGGGCGCTTCAGCAGCAGCGAGATCTGGCGGTAGGCGACAGCCTGCTTGGACAGATCGTCGTACACGATCAGCGCGTCTTCGCCGCGGTCCATGAAGTACTCACCCATGGTGCAGCCCGAGTAGGCGCTGATGTACTGCATGGCAGCCGATTCGGAAGCGGTCGCGGCGACCACGATGGTGTGGGCCAGCGCGCCGTTCTCTTCCAGCTTGCGCACGATGTTGGCGATGGTCGACGCCTTCTGGCCGATCGCAACGTACACGCACTTGATGCCGGTGCCCTTCTGGTTGATCACGGCATCGATCGCCATGGCGGTCTTGCCGGTCTGGCGGTCACCGATGATCAGCTCGCGCTGGCCACGGCCGATCGGGATCATCGAGTCGACCGACTTGTAACCGGTCTGCACCGGCTGGTCGACCGACTTGCGCCAGATCACGCCCGGAGCAACGCGCTCCACCGGAGCGGTCAGGTCGGTGCCCAGCGGGCCCCTGCCGTCGATCGGCTCGCCCAGCGCGTTCACGACGCGACCCAGCAGTTCCGGACCGACCGGCACTTCCAGGATGCGGCCGGTGGTCTTGGCGACATCGCCTTCGCGCAGGTGCTCGTAGTCACCCAGGACCACGGCGCCGACCGAGTCGCGCTCCAGGTTCAGGGCCAGTGCGAAGGTGTTGTTCGGCAGTTCGATCATTTCGCCCTGCATCACGTCGGCCAGACCGAAGATGCGCACGATGCCGTCGGACACGCTGGTCACGGTGCCTTCGTTGCGCGATTCCGCGGCCAGCTTGACCTTCTCGATGCGGTTCTTGATCAGTTCGCTGATTTCGGAGGGGTTGAGCGTGGTTGCCATCGTCAAGTCCTAGTGCCGGCAGCGGGGCCGGACGTTAAATGAATTCAGTTAGCGAGCGCGGTCTGCAGACGGGCCAGCTTGCCCTTCAGCGAACCATCGATGACCACGTCGCCGGCGTCGATCACGGCGCCGCCGATCAGCGAGGCATCGACCGCGGTGGTCACGTCGACCTCGCGGTTGAAGCGCTTGCGCAGCGCGACCTTGATCGCGTCCAGTTCACCGGCCGACAGTTCGGCAGCCGAGGTGACGGTGGCCTTGACCACGTGCTCGGCTTCGGCGCGCAGGGCGTCGAACATGCCGGAGATTTCCGGCAGCAGCGGCAGGCGATGCGATTCGGCCAGGATGGCCAGGAAGCGCGAGTAGGTCTCGCCGTGGGACACCGGCGCCAGCAGGGCGACGGCGTCGTCACGACCCAGCTCCGGGTTGGCGAGCAGGGCCGCCACGCGCGGGTCGGCGGCGACGTGGGCGGAGAACGCCAGGGCGTCCGACCACGGCGCGAACGCGCCTTCGTCGCGCGCGGTCGCGAACGCGGCGCGGGCGTACGGGCGGGCAAGCGTGAGGGCCTGGCTCATCCTTAGATCTCCGAGGCCAGCTCGTCGAGCAGCGCCTTGTGGGCGTTGGCGTCGATTTCGCGCTTGAGCAGCTTTTCGGCACCGGTCACGGCCAGCGCGGACACCTGCTTGCGCAGATCTTCACGGGCACGGTTGGCGGCGGCGTCGATTTCAGCCTGGGCCAGTTCCTTCTGACGGGTGGCTTCGGTGATCGCTTCGTTGCGGGCAGCATCAACGATCTGGTTGGCACGCGCATGGGCCTGATCGATGATCTCGTTGGCCTTGGTGCGGGCTTCCTTCAGCGCTTCGTTGACCTTCTCCTGCGCCTGGGCCAGATCTTTCTGGCTGCGGTCGGCAGCAGCGAGGCCTTCAGCAATCTTCTGCTGGCGCTCTTCGATCGCGTTCATCAGCGGCGGCCAGATCTTGGTCGCGATGATCCAGATCAGACCAGCGAAGGCCAGCGCCTGCGCAAGAAGGGTGAAATTGATATTCATGGTTAGCTCGATCGCTGGTTTCGGGGTGGACGCGCCGCCGAAGCGGCACATCCGGCCTTCATCCGAAACCGGGTGCATCAGCACCCGGTCGTCTCAAACCGCTGTATCAGCCGGCCAGAGCCTTGGTGACGGCGCCAGCGAAGGCAGCCGACAGCGGGTTGGCGAAGGCCAGCAGCAGGCCAACGGCGACCGAGATGATGAACGCGGCGTCGATCAGGCCGGCGGTGATGAACATGCGGACCTGCAGGACCGGGATCAGTTCCGGCTGGCGGGCGGCCGACTCCAGGAACTTACCAGCCATGATGGCCAGACCCAGACCGGCGCCCAGCGCGGCCAGGCCGATCATGATGCCGACGGCAAGGGCGGTGGAGCTCTGAATCTGCGCGAAGTTGGTCAGGACGGCGAAGTACATGGTTATCTCCAGGAACTTAAGTTGCTAAGGGTGATGAAACGGATGAAGGTTGAAACGCGTTGAAGCTTGAAACTCAGTGAGCGTCTTCCGACAGGCTCAGGTACACGATCGACAGCATCATGAAGATGAAGGCCTGCAGCGGGATCACCAGCAGGTGGAACAGCATCCAGCCGAGGCCGAACACACCACCGGCAATGGCACCGAAGAAACCGGCACCACCCAGCACCCAGATCAGCAGGAACACGATTTCGCCGCCGAACATGTTGCCGAACAGTCGCATCGCCAGCGAGATCGGCTTGCTCAGCCACTCGACGATGTTGAGGATCAGGTTGAACGGCATCATCCACTTGCCGAACGGCGCCGTCAGGAATTCCTTGATGAAGCCGCCCAGGCCCTTCGACTTCAGTGCGAAGAACAGCATCAGGAAGAACACGCTGATGGCCATGCCCAGGGTGGCATTGACGTCAGCGGTCGGCACCGGCTTCCAGTAGTGCACGCCCGCCCATTCCAGCGGCTTGGCGATGAAATCGGCCGGGATCATCTTCAGCAGATTCATCAGCAGAATCCAGAAGAAGATGGTGATGGCGATCGGCGTGACCAGCTTGCTCTTGCCGTGGTAGGTGTCCTTGGCCTGGCGGTCGACGAACTCCAGGCAGATCTCGACGAAGGCCTGCCACTTGCCCGGCACGCCGGCGGTGGCCTTGCGGGTGCCCAGCCAGAACGCGACAACGATCACCAGGCCCATCAGGACCGCAGTGAGGAAGGTATCGACGTGGATATGCCAGAACATACCCTCACCCTTGCCGACCGGCGCGGTCAGGTTGTGCAGGTGATGCTGGATGTAGCTGGTAGGGGTTAGAGCCTCGCCCGCCATGTGTCCGGAACCTTCAGTTAATTGAATTCTGTCAACGCCTGGCCATCGCCAGGACCTGGAACATCAAGCCGACGGCGATACCGGCCAACAGCGCCAATGCAGGCAGCTTGAAGACCAGGAACCCCACCAGCAGGACGCCGAAAACCACGACCCACTTGGCCACGATCGCAATGATCAGGCGAGCCATCGCCGATCCTGCGGCCACCGCACCGCCCCCCAGCGCCATCCTTGCCGCCACCCAGCCACCGGCCGAAATGGCCACACCGGACGCCAGCGCGCCGAGGGCATATTTCGGACCGACCAGCAGGAAGGCCAGGGCCAGGACAGCGACCGCGGCCAGCGGGTAGACCGCGGCGCGCAGCATCAGTCGCCGACCCGCATCAACGGAGTTCAGCACAGGACGTCCCGCGTGGTTGCAAGTGGAAGGCTGAGGCGGCTACAGCAGGGGGGCCTCATCGAGCCGCCAAATTATAGCAATGGGACAATTTGCGAGACAACCGCTGCCTGTTCATCCCGGGAAGCCGCAAGTTGCGGTAACGGTTACATTTTTGCGTACCACCCGGGGGACAATGACGTCCGCATGATGCTGCACCGCAGTATTGAACTTTGGTCGCAGGCGAGGAACTTTCGCCGGATACGCGGGTCCAATCTTTCGACCTGCCTGCAGCATCCTCGTCGGCTCCACCCCGCAGGTCCCACGATGGCCCCGAAGCCCGTCTCCGGGGCCATCTTTTTGCATCGCCGCGACAGCACTGAACCGTGCACATGCCGTGGACCATACGTTCACGGATGGTGGACGGGCCGGTCCGGCACAGTGGTCTTCATTCTGATGAACCACTGCAAGGACTCTTCGATGCGCCCCGTACCCACCCTGCTCGCTCTCTCCCTGATCGCCGCCGGCGCCTCGTTCGCCACCGCTGCCCACGCCGCCGAAGGCGACGACCGCTTTGCCCTGCGCTTGGGTGCGATGAACATCGACTCGGACAACACGCTCCGCGGCAAGACCAATGTCGCCGGGCAGGACATCGGCTTCTCCGAGGACTTCAAGCTGGGTGGCAAGGAGTGGGAGCCGCGCATTGACGGCATGTTCCGCATCAGCAACCGCCAGCGCCTGCTGTTCAACTATTTCAAGTACGACAAGGACCGCCGCGAGACCCTCGGCCAGGACATCTCCTTCGGTGACGTCAACGTGCCGTCCGGCAGCTTCGTCAAGGGCGAACTGAAGTACCAGGTGGCCAGCCTGGTCTATGACTACTCGGTGGTGGACACCGATACGTTCGACCTCGGCCTGCAGCTGGGTGCCGAGTACGCCAAGGTCAGCACCAAGGCCTACGCCGATCTGGGCACCGTGTACGAAGGCCAGTTCCTCAACGAGAAGACCGACGGCGTGGCGCCGGTGGTCGGTGCGCGATTGAGCTTCACCCCGTCCGAGAAGTGGATGATCACCCTGCAGGGCCAGTACCTCAACACGCGCTGGGGCAGCTTCGATGACTACAAGGGCGATCTGAGCCGCGCCAACGCCATCGTCGACTACCGCTTCACCAGGAACTTCGGTGTGTTCGCCGGCTACGACTGGTTCAAGCTCGATGCGGACAAGAAGGGCAGCGACGGCACCATCGGCCTGAAGCAGGAATTCAAGGGCCCGGTGGCCGGCGTCAGCTTCGTGTTCTGATCCCTCGTCCCTTCCACGCTCTCTCTCCTGGCGCGGCCTCCGGAACATCGGGGCCGCGTTTTTTGTGGCATCGTCGAGCAGAGAAGCAGGTTGGTCGAGCGCGGGGGGAGAGGGGCTTGCGTGCGAATGTCCCCCGGCGCCGGCCTGCGGCCGACGCCTCTTTCCTTTACTTCGCACACAAGCCCCTCTCCCCCCGCGTATCAGGCATCCACGCGGCCTTTGCAGTGGCAGTGGCTCTACTTTCAGCAAGCCGAGCCGCTGCGAGCGGTGGCAGTTGCCGCAGATGCAAGCTGGGTCGAGCGCTGGAGGGAGCGGGGCTGCGTGCGAATGTCCCCCGGCGCCGGCCTGAGGCCGACGCCTCCTCCTTTACTTCGCACACAGCCCCACTCCCTCCGCGTGTCATGCATCCAGGCGGCCTGAGCACCGACTCTCGACTTTCCGCAAGCCGAGCCGCTGCGCGGGTGGCAGGCATTTGGACAAATGTCCCCCGTCGCCCGCCTGCGGCGGTCGCCTCCACCTTTACTTTGTCCAAATGCCTGCCACCCGCGCAGCGGCCCGAACGCTCGCAACGGCGTCGAACGAAGAAACAAAAAGCCCCGGTAGATGCCAGGGCTTTTCGTTCGTGAAGGCGCAGGCGCCTTACTTCTTCTTCGGCATGTACAGATCGGTGATCGTGCCGTCGTAGATTTCCGAGGCCATCGCCACCGATTCGCTCAGCGTCGGGTGCGCATGGATGGTGTGGCCGATGTCTTCGGCTTCGGCACCCATCTCGATGGCCAGGCCGATCTCGGCCAGCAGGTCACCGGCATGCACGCCAACGATCGCGCCGCCGATGATGCGGTGGGTCTCCTCATCGAAGATCAGCTTGGTGAAGCCCTCGGTGCGACCGATGCCGATCGCGCGGCCGCTGGCGGCCCACGGGAACTTGGCCACGCCGACCTTCAGGCCCTTGGCCTTGGCTTCGGTCTCGGTCACGCCCACCCAGGCAATTTCCGGGTTGGTGTAGGCCACCGACGGAATCACCCGGGCCACCCACTCCTTCTTGTGGCCAGCGGCCACTTCGGCGGCCAGCTTGCCTTCGTGCGTGGCCTTGTGGGCCAGCATCGGGTTGCCGACGATGTCGCCGATGGCAAAGATGTGCGGAACGTTGGTGCGCATCTGGCGATCAACCGGGATGAAGCCACGCTCGGTGACCTGCACGCCGGCCTTCTCGGCATCGATCTTCTTGCCGTTCGGCGAACGCCCGACGGCCACCAGCACACGGTCGAAAGTGCCCTGCGCCAGCGCCGGCGCCTGGCCTTCCTCGGCCGCCTCGAAGGTCACGGTGATGCCCTTGGCATCGGCAGTGACGCCCGAGGCCTTTGTCTTCAGGTGCACTTCGATGCCCTGCTTCTTCAGGCGGTCGGCCAGCGGCTTGACCAGGTCCTTGTCGGCGCCCGGCATCAGCTGGTCCATGAACTCGACCACGGTGACCTTGCTGCCCAGTGCGCTGTACACAGTGGCCATTTCCAGGCCGATGATGCCGCCGCCGACGACCAGCAGCGAGCCCGGCACTTCGGCCAGCTCCAGCGCGTCGGTGGAATCCATCACGCGCTTGTCGTCCCACGGGAAGTTCGGCAGCTTCACCGCCTGCGAACCCGCGGCGATGATGCACTTCTGGAAGCGCAGCAGCTGGGTGCTGCCGTCTGCGGCGGTGATCTCCAGTTCGTTGGCCGAGATGAACCTGCCGACGCCCTGCACATTGCGGACCTTGCGCTGCTTGGCCATGCCGGCCAGGCCCTTGGTCAGCTGGTTGACGACCTTTTCCTTGTACTGGCGCAGCTTGTCCAGGGTGATGGTCGGCTTGCCGAACTCGACGCCGAAATCGCCGGCGTGGGCCACTTCGTCGATCACCGCGGCGGCGTGCAGCAGCGCCTTGGACGGAATGCAACCGACGTTGAGGCAGACGCCGCCGAGGCTGGCGTAGCGCTCGACCAGCACCGTGTCCAGGCCGACGTCGGCGGCGCGGAAGGCGGCGGTGTAGCCGCCCGGGCCGGAGCCCAGCACGACCATTTCGCATTCGATGTCGGCCGGCTTGCCACTGGACAGCGCCGGCTTCGGTGCCACCGGCTCGGCCGGGGCGCGGTGCGAGGGGGTCACCGGCGGCTTGCTGGCCGGAGCGGCCGCAGCCGGAGCCGGCGCAGCGGCCTTGGCCGGGGCATCGGCGGTGCCTTCAGCGTCCAGCACCACGACCACGGCGCCTTCGGACAAGGTGTCGCCCAGCTTGACCTTGATCTCCTTGACCACGCCGGCCGCCGAGGACGGCACTTCCAGGGTGGCCTTGTCCGACTCCAGGGTCACCAGGCCCTGGTCCTTCTTCACCGTGTCGCCGACGGCGACCAACACTTCGATCACCGGAACATCGCTGTAATCGCCGATGTCGGGAACCTTGACTTCAATCGTGGCCATGGTGGTTTTCCTTGTGCCCGGCCGGCAGGGCCGGCGGGCTGTCACTGCATCTGTTCACGCGGCCGCGCCAGGGGCAGCGGCCGCACGGTGGGGGCGAAGCGATGCCTTACAGCAGCACGCGGCGCATGTCGGCCAGCACCTGCGACAGGTACGTGGTGAAGCGTGCGGCCAGGGCGCCGTCGATGACGCGGTGGTCGTAGCTCAGCGACAGCGGCAGCATCAGCTTCGGCGCGAACTCCTTGCCATTCCAGACCGGCTGGATGGAGGACTTGGACACGCCCAGGATGGCCACTTCCGGTGCATTGACGATCGGAGTGAACGCGGTGCCGCCAATGCCGCCCAGCGAGCTGATCGAGAAGCAGCCGCCGCTCATGTCGGCCGGGCCCAGCTTGCCGTCGCGCGCCTTCTTGGCCAGTTCGCCGGTTTCCTGCGCGATCTGCACCACGCCCTTCTTGTCCACGTCGCGGATGACCGGCACGACCAGGCCGTTCGGCGTATCGGCGGCAAAGCCGATGTGGAAGTACTTCTTCAGGGTCAGGTTTTCACCGCTGGCGTCGAGCGAGGCGTTGAATTCCGGGAACTTCTTCAGCGCCGCGGCGCTGGCCTTGATCAGGAAGGCGAGCATGGTCAGCTTGATGCCGGCCTTCTCGTTTTCCTTGTTCAGCGCCACGCGCAGGCCTTCCAGGTCGGTGATGTCGGCCTGTTCGAACTGGGTGACGTGCGGGATCATCGCCCAGTTGCGGGCCAGGTTCGCGCCGGAGATCTTCTTGATGCGCGACAGCGGCTGCACTTCCGTCTCGCCGAACTTGCTGAAGTCGACCTTCGGCCACGGCAGCAGGTTCAGGCCACCGCCGGCAGCGACGGCAGCACCACCGGCAGCCGGCACACCACCGCTGAGCGCGGCCTTGACGAACTTCTGCACGTCACCCTTGGTGATGCGGCCGCCCTTCTCGGTGCCGTTGATCTGCAGCAGGTCCACGCCCAGCTCGCGGGCGAACACGCGCACCGCCGGGGTGGCGTACGGCACCTTGGCCGGCAGCACGCCATCGGCGTTGAACTGCACCGGCGGGCTGGACGGGGTGCCGGCCGAGGCGATCTCGCGCGCCGCCAGCTTGTCCGGCTGTGCCGGCACAGCGACCGGCTCGACCTTGGTGGCGGTCTCGGCGGCAGCCGGAGCAGCGGCAGCCGCCGCCTTGGTCGGTGCCGGCGCGGCAGCGCCTTCGGCTTCAATGATGGCAACCACGTCGCCCTGCGACAGATTGTCGCCCACCTTGACCTTGATCTCCTTGACCACACCGGCCACAGACGACGGCACCTCCATCGTGGCCTTGTCGCTTTCCAGCGTGACCAGGCCCTGGTCCTTCTTGACCGTGTCGCCGACGGCGACCAGCACTTCGATGACCGGAATGCCGGCGTAGTCGCCGATGTCCGGAACCAGCGCTTCCACTGCGCCACCGCTGGCGGCCGGAGTGGCCGGAGCGGCCGCCGCAGCAGCGGCGGGGGCCGGCGCGCTCTGGGTGGCGGCAGCCGGGGCAGCGGACTTGGCCGGTGCCGGTGCGGCGGCGGCCGGCGCGGCGGCTTCGCCTTCGGCCACTTCGATCAGCGCCACGACCTTGCCTTCGGACAGGCTGTCGCCCACCTTGACCTTCAGTTCCTTGACCACGCCTGCCACCGAGGACGGCACTTCCATGGTCGCCTTGTCGCTTTCCAGCGTCACCAGGCCCTGGTCCTTCTTGACCGTGTCGCCGACGGCGACAAGCACCTCGATTACCGGGATATCGCTGTAGTCACCGATATCGGGGACAAGTGCTTCCTTGATTTCGGCCATGGGGATAACTCCGGCAATCTGGTGTAGGGAAACGTCTATTGTGCGGCCAGCGGGGTCCAGCGCCAACCGTTACAGGTGTTTTCAGTACGCACGCAGCCGGGACAGGCTGTTGCCCACGGGTCCCGGCCGCGACCAGTCGGTAGCGTATTGTCCGGACGATGTCCGCTTCATGTCGCCAGTGCGTCTGCAACCGGCTGCCAGGCCTGGCGCAGGCGCGGCAACGACCACGCCGCATTTGCCGGGCTGGTCGAGGGCAATGCAACCACCTGTGGCGGGGTCTCCAGCTGCGGCAGCACCCAGCGCTGGAACGCCTGCCATGATGCAGCGCCATTGCAGCCGATCAGCGTCAGCTCAGGCAACGTGGCGATCAGTTCCGGCAGTGCATTGGCCACTTCCGTGCCACGCACGATGTCCGCATCCAGGCTGCCTCGGCGCTCGCAGCGACCGATCACATCCCACAGACCGATGCCCGCGGCATTCAATGCCTGCAGCCGCGCGGCGTAGGCCAGATCCGCCTCGAAACCACAGAAGTCGGCCATCAGCGGCCAGAAGCGGTTGCGCGGATGGGCGTAATAGCGCTGCTCTTGCAGGGACGCCACGCCCGGCATCGAGCCCAGCAGCAGCACCCGGCACTCCAGGTTCACCTGCGCTTGCAGGCCAATGCACAACGTTGCTGTGCTCACATCTTCTCCAACTGCATGAATGTCCTCGAGCGCCAGAAACCCCATGAATAAAGGCATTCCGTACCCGTCGCTGAACAAGAAAAACTATTTTTTAACGTGCGTCGGATTCGATTCATGTTGGGGCGACTACGGTGTGCTCGCCCCGCAACCGGGGGCCCAAAACAAGAAACATTAGGAGATACCCCCATGCGCTCCATCCGTATCCTGAGTCTCGCCCTGCTGACCTCCGCCGCCTTCGCGCCGGCCGCTTTCGCCCAGGACAGCAGCAGCACCGACACCGCGTCGGGCAAGCATTTTGCCGTTGTTGGCGGCATCTCGCTGCTGGAACCGAAGAACGATCCGATCTCCGGCGTGAAGAAGACCGATGGTGGCCCGGCGCCGACCGTCAGCTTCAGCTACTACATCAACGACAACTGGGCCGTTGAACTGTGGGGCGCCGCTGACAAGTTCGACAACAAGTTCAAGGGCCCGAACAACGCCCGCCTGGGCTCGGTCGAGCAGCAGCCGGTCGCGCTGAGCGGCCAGTACCACTTCGGCCAGGCTGACAACGTGTTCCGTCCGTTCGTGGGCGTCGGCTACTACCAGTCGAGCTTCAGCAACGAGAAGCTGGGCAACGGCGCTGACACCGACATCCGCTTCAAGGATGCCAAGGGCGTGATCGGCACCGTCGGCGTCGACATGAACATCAACTCCACCTGGTTCGCCCGTGCTGACGCCCGCTACATGCGCGCCCGCCCGGACATCAAGGTTGGCGGCGAGAAGATCGGCGAAGCCAAGATGGATCCGTGGACCGTCGGCTTCGGCATCGGCGCCCGCTTCTGATCCAGGCTGCACCCGCTTCACTGATGCAACGCGACGGGCCCTTCGGGGCCCGTCGTCGTTTCCGTCACCGGCGTTCCGCGTGTAGAGCCGAGCCCGCGCTCGGCTGCTTTTTTGTAGAGTCGAGCTTGCCCGGCTGACCCGGAAAGCAGCCGAGCATGGGCTCAGCTCTACACAAACAGGACGCGAAGACACGATGGACGACGTCGACCTGCTGGTGATCGGTGGCGGCATCAACGGTGCCGGCATCGCCCGTGACGCCAGCGGCCGCGGCCTGCGCGTGCTGCTGTGCGAGCAGCACGACCTGGCCGCGCATACCTCCAGCGCCAGCAGCAAGCTGATCCACGGCGGCCTGCGCTACCTGGAACAGGGCGAGCTCGGGCTGGTGCGCAAGGCGCTGGGCGAACGCGAGGTGGTACGCCGGCAGGCGCCCCATCTGGTCCATCCATTGCGCTTTGTGCTGCCGTGGGAACCCCATCTGCGCCCACGCTGGATGCTACGCGCGGGACTGTGGCTGTATGACCACCTGGGCCGTCGCAGCCCGGCATTTCCCGCCTCGCGCGCCCTGGACCTTCAGCGCGATCCGCTCGGCCCCTGGCTTTCCCCGGATCTGCGGCAGGCCTTCAGGTACGCCGACGCGCAGGTCGATGACGCGCGACTGGTGCTGCTCAACGCCCTGGATGCCGCGCAGCGGGGCGCACAGGTGCGTGTACGCAGCCGCTGCATCGACCTGCAGCCCTTACAGGGCCGGTGGCAGGCCGTGCTGGAATCCGCTGATGGCCAGCAGCAGGTGACCGCGCGCGCCGTCGCCAATGCGGCAGGGCCGTGGGCCGGCGGCGTGCTGGAACGGATGGAGGCACGCAGTGGCGGCCCCGCGCTGCGGCTGGTACAAGGCAGCCACATCGTCCTGCACCGGCCCTGGCCCGATGACAGCGCGTGCCTGCTGCAGCAACCCGATGGACGCGTGGTGTTCCTGTTGCCCTTCGCCCACGACCACCTGCTGGTTGGCACCACCGACACCGACTATCGCGGCGACCCGGCGCGCTGCAGCGTGCTGCCTTCAGAGGTGGCGTACCTGTGCGAAGCGGCCAATCGCTACCTGCATGAACCCATCGCGCCGGAAGATGTGGTCTGGCAGTTCGCCGGTGTCCGCCCGCTGCTGGCCGATCCCGATCCGCGCGCGGCAAGACTCAGCCGCGATTACCGCCTGCAGCTGCAGGTGGACCCGGCACCGGCGCTGCATGTGCTGGGCGGCAAGCTGACCACCTACCGGGTGCTGGCCGAGGAAGCGCTGGAGCTGCTGCGGCCCGCCCTGCCGCAGATGGGAGCGGCGTGGACAGCAAACGGAGACCCGCTGCCAGGCAGCGACTGGGGCGACGCCGCGCAGGCGGGCGCGCATCTGCAGGTATCGGCACCCTGGTTGCCCGCAGGTATCGCGCGACGCTGGGCCGGGGCCTATGGCAGTCGCAGCGCGGAACTGCTGCAGGGTGTACGGGGCCTGCACGATCTTGGCGAGGCGTTTGGCGGCGGCCTGCATGCCCGGGAAGTGGCCTTTCTGCGCGAGCAAGAGTGGGCGCGCACTGCCGAGGACGTGCTGTGGCGAAGGAGCAAGCTGGGGTTGCGGCTGGACGCTGCGCAGGTGACACGGCTGCAGGCGTGGATGGAACACTCCACTGTGTAGAGCCGAGCCATGCTCGGCTGCGTTGTGCAAATGCAGCCGAGCATGGCTCGGCTCTACAGAGAGGAAGGTAAGTTACCCTGACTGCTCTACCGGAGACGCTGCATGACGCCCCGCTACGTGCTGGCCATCGACCAGGGCACCACCAGTTCGCGCGCGATCCTGTTCGACCGTGCCGGCGACATCATCGGCAGCGCGCAGCGCGAGTTCGCGCAGATCTTCCCGCAACCCGGCTGGGTCGAGCATGACCCGCGCGAGATCCTTACCAGCGTCTATGCCACGCTGACCGAACTGCTCAGCCGCGGGCAGATCGACCCGCGTCATATCGCCGCACTGGGCATCACCAACCAGCGCGAAACCACCGTGGTCTGGGACCGTGCCACCGGCCAGCCGATCCACAACGCCATCGTCTGGCAATCGCGGCAGAGCCACGCCATCTGTGAACGCCTGAAGTCCGAAGGCCATGAAGCGCTGATCCGCGAGCGGACCGGCCTGCTGATCGATGCCTATTTCTCTGCGACCAAGGTGCGCTGGATCCTCGACCACGTGGAAGGTGCGCAGCAGCGCGCCGAACGTGGCGAGCTGCTGTTTGGCACCATCGACAGCTGGCTGGTGTGGAACCTCAGCGGCGGCCAGGCGCATGTGACCGACTACAGCAACGCGGCGCGCACGCTGTTGTTCAACATCCACACGCTGGACTGGGATGACGATCTGCTGGCCCTGCTCGACATCCCGCGCGCGATGCTGCCGCAGGTGCGCGACTCCAGTGCGGTGTACGCACACACCCGGCCGCAGTTCTTCTTCGACCACCCGATCCCGATCGCCGGCATCGCCGGTGACCAGCAGGCGGCACTGTTCGGCCAGGCCTGTTTCCAGCCGGGCATGGTCAAGAACACCTATGGCACCGGTTGCTTCATGTTGATGCATACCGGCGCGCAGGCGGTGCGGTCGCGCAACGGCCTGCTGACCACCATTGCCTGGGGCCTGGACGGGCGCGTGGAGTATGCGCTGGAAGGGTCGATCTTCATCGCCGGCTCGGTGGTGCAGTGGCTGCGCGACGGACTGCGCATGATCGAACGCGCCAGCGACAGCCAGGCACTGGCCGCGCAGGTGCCCGACAGCGGCGGCGCCTATCTGGTGCCGGCGTTTGTCGGCCTGGGTGCACCCTATTGGCGCAGTGATGTGCGCGGTGCGATGTTTGGATTGACCCGTGGCACGCGCAAGGCGCACTTCGTGCGCGCCGCGCTGGAAGCGATGGCCTACCAGACCCGCGACGTGCTCGATGCCATGCAGTCCGATGCCGGTATCGCGCTGACCGAACTGCGCGCCGATGGCGGTGCGATCGGCAACGACTTCCTGGCCAGCTTCCAGGCAGACATCCTCGGTGTGCCGCTGCTGCGGCCGCGGTTGACCGAGACCACCGCGCTCGGTGCGGCCTATCTGGCCGGCCTGGCCGTCGGGTTCTGGTCCAGCCGCGAACAGATCGCTGCACAGTGGGGCCTGGACCGGCGCTTCGAGCCACAGATGGAGGTGTCGCGGCGCGAGAAGCTGTATGCGGGATGGCAGCAGGCGGTTGCCGCCACCCTCGCCTTCCACGTCGATTGAAACTGCAATGCCCTGCCCTGCCCTGCTGCGGCACGTGGAGTGACTCGGTAGAGCCGAGCCATGCTCGGCTGCCGTTGGTGAAATGCCGGAAACAGCAGGGCCGAGCGTGGGCTCGGCTCTACAGGGAAGGGAGTGTCGACCAAGGTCGACACCCACCATTCAAATCAACAGATCAGCCGCAATCAGAACGCCGGCAGCACCGCGCCCTTGTACTTGGTCTCGATAAAGGCCTTCACCTGCGGGCTGGTCAGGGCCTTGGCCAGCTTCTGCACACGGGCGTCGTCCTTGTTGTCCGGGCGCGCGACCAGGAAGTTCACGTACGGCGAATCCTTGCTCTCGATCGCCAGCGCATCCTTGGTCGGGTTGAGGCCGGCGTCCAGCGCATAGTTGGTGTTGATCAGGGCCAGATCGACCTGGTCCAGCACGCGCGGCAGCATCGCCGAGTCCAGCTCGCGGAACTTCAGGTTCTTCGGGTTGGCGGTGATGTCACGCTGGGTCGACAGCGCGTTGGCCGGGTCCTTCAGCTCGATCACGCCGGCCTTGTGCAGCAGGATCAGCGCGCGGCTGTTGTTGCTCGGATCGTTCGGGATCACCACGTCGGCACCGTCGCGCAGCTCGGCCAGCGACTTGACCTTGCGCGAGTACGCACCGAACGGCTCGATGTGCACGCCGATCACCTTCACCAGGTCGGTCTTGCGGTCGCGGTTGTAGGCATCCAGGTACGGCTCGGTCTGGAAGTAGTTGGCGTCCACCTGCTTCTGCACCAGCTGGTCGTTGGGCTGCACGTAGTCGTTGAATACGCGCACGTCCAGGTCCACGCCTTCCTGCTTGAGGATCGGCTTGACCACCTCGAGGATCTCGGCATGCGGCACGGCCGTGGCGGCCACCACCAGCTTCTGCGAGGGCTCGCCGGACTTGCCGCAGGCGGTCAGGGCCAGCGCAGCGGCGAGCAGGGACAGCAACAGGGTCTTCTTCATGGGGGACGGGGTTCTCGGGGGGAGTGTCAGGATTTTTCGTAGTTGCTCAGGGCCAGCTCAAGCAGCGCCTTGGCCTGCTCGCGCAGCATGATCGGCTCGATGATCTCGGCATCCGAACCATAGTGCAGCACGTCCATCAGCAACTCTCGCGAGACGCTGTACGGCACCTTCAGTTCGTAGCGGCCATCGGCCAGGAAACGACCCTGCTGCTTGGAATGCCAGTGCTCGTCGGCCACCCAGCGCGCAGCCTTGGCGCTGAACAGGATGGTCGCCCAGCCCTTCGGGGCACCCGAAAAAATGCCATAGCTGGCGCCGAGCTGCTCGTCCAGCTCGCTGTCGGCGACATCGCGGGCGGCATTGTCGATTACCCGTGCCTTGTGGATGCGGTCCACCGCGAAACTGCGCAGCGCCTCGCGGTCGTGGTCCCAGGCATCCAGGTACCAGTTGTCGCGATAGTGGGTCAGGCGCTGCGGCGAGACGGTGCGCTTGGTCGGCTCGTCGGTGGAGCGGGCGCGGTATTCGAACGCCAGCTGGCGGCGCTCCAGCACCGCCGAGGCCACGCTGCGGAAGCTGCCTTCGTCGAACTTGCGGCCACGGTGCGGAATCACCCGCACGCGGTCGACCGGCCAACTGGAAACACCGGCCTGCGCCGCCAGCAGGCTCTCGATGCGCTGCTGCAGCGGGGCCAGCACCGACGACAGCACGCCGCCGCCGGTACGCGCCAGCAGGTGCTGCGAGGCCAGCAGGGCATGCAGCTCCTCCGAGCTGAGCCACAGGCCGGGCAGCTCGAAGCGGTCGCTCTCGTCGGCCTGGTAGCGGAAGCCGGCCTCGCCGTCGCCCTCGATCGGTGCCATCAGCGCATCGCGCAGGAAGGCCAGGTCGCGATAGACGGTGGCACGGGAACAACCGAGCTTGTCCTGCAGGGTCGCCACCGTCACCGGATAGCGCGCGGACTTGAGCAGACGATGCAGGGCGGTGATGCGTTCGTATCGGTCCATACCCCCGATTATGTCCGAGTCGCGGGTCTTGTGTGGAACGTTTGGGCTATCGTGGTCGCCCCCACCCCATGGAATGCCCGATGCGCCGGTTGCCTGCCCTGTCCCTGCTGGCCTGCCTGCTGCTGGTCGCCTGCGATCGCGCGCCGGCGCCGGCGGGCCCCGAGGCCCCGGTACCCGCCGCCGATCCGGCACAGGCGGTGCTGGGCGCCAGCCAGCGTTTCGCCGCCCTGCGCAGCTTCCACGCCGAACTGGAGGTGCTGGGCGCGCCGCAGCGGGTACGCAGCGCCATGGACTTCGTTGCACCCGACCGTTTCCGGGTGGAGACCCCGGCCGGGCCGCAGACCATCATCGGCGACACCCTGTTCCTGCAGGCCGACGGTGCGATCCGCCAGGTGCCGGCCCCGCCCGGCCTGCTCGAGCAGTGGCGCAACCCGCTGCCGGCCGACGCCCTGCCCGCCGACCTGAAGGCCGAAGACCTCGGCAGCCAGGCGCTGGATGGGGTCGAGACCCGTCACTACCGGCTGCGCGGCAGCCAGCCCGGCGAACGCCTGGAGTACTGGGTGGATGCCCAGGGCCTGCCACGCCAGATCGTGCGCAGCGGCAGCAGCAATGGCCGCAGCTTCCAGCTGCGCCTGCGCTATTCGCGCTTCAACGACCCCGCATTGCGTGTCGATCTGCCCTGAATAGGCGATCGCGGCAACGTTCGCTGAAGCACGCTTTGGATCGATTCGGACCGCCATCACGCTTCCAGTATCATCACCGGCTGTTAACCGTTCCGGAGAAGCCTCGATGTCCCTGCGCGTGTCCCTGCTGATCCCCCTGCTGCTGTGTGCGCCGCTTGCATACGCGCAGGATGCCTCCGAACTGGCGGCGATGTCCTCGCCGTGGAGTGGCAGCGGCGGCGAGCTCGGCTTTGCCTCGGCACGCGGCAACAGCAGCACCGAGAGCTTCAACGGCCGCCTGCGCCTGCGCTACACCGACGGCGACTGGGTGCACAGCATGGACCTGTTCGGCCTGCGCTCCAGCTCCAAGGTGACCGAGACCAATGACGACGGCACCACCACCCGCCGCAGCAACACCACCGCCAACCGCTACACCGGCAGTGCGGGCAGCGCGCTGCAGCTGGGCGAGCACCGCCAGCTGACGGCCACGGTGCGTACCGAGCGCGACGACTTCGCCACCTACGACCGCCAGAGCTCGTTCGGTCTGGGTTACGGCACCCGCCTGTGGAACACCGAGCGCTTTTCGTTCGACGCGCAGATCGGCCCCGGCGTGCGCCGTACCCACAGCACCGAGGATGACCGCACCCGTACCGGCATGATCGGCCGTGGCCTGTTCGACCTGAAGTACTCGCTGACCGACAACACCGACCTGGTGAACACGCTGCTGGTCGAGTCCGGTTCGTACAACACCTTCGGCCAGAACGACTTCGGTGTCTCGGTGAGCATGAACGAGCACCTTGCGCTGAAGGCCGGCTGGCAGGCGCGTTACAACAGCGACGTCGCTGTCGACAAGCGCAAGACCGATACGCTGACCACGATGAACGTGGTCTACAAGTTCAAATAAGCAGAACGGGCGCCCAGGGCGCCCGTTCTTCTTCCGGTAGTGCCGGCCGCTGGCCGCGGCACTACCTGCGATGGCTCAGACGTTCAGCAGTTCGCCAGCACCATCGTCCAGCAGCAGCTTCGCCACCTGCTGGCCCAGCGCTTCCGGATCGCGGGCCGGACCCACCGCTTCGGCACGCACGGCGCGGCCATCACTGGCGCTGCCGACCAGGCCCTGCAGGTGCAGGTCGTCGCCCTGCCACTGCGCGATCGCCGCCACCGGCACGTGGCAGCTGCCATGCAGCGCGCGGTTCATGGCCCGCTCGGCTTCCACGCAGGCGCGCGTGGCGGCGTCATCAAGCGTGGCGAACAGCGCCATCAGGCGCGTGTTGCCTCCGTCGCACTCCACCGCCACCGCGCCCTGCGCCGGCGCCGGCAGCCACTGCGGCGGTTGCAGGCGCGCGACGATGCGCTCGCCCAGGCCCAGGCGCTCCAGGCCGGCCACCGCCAGCACGATGGCGTCGTAGCCACCGTTGTCGAGCTTGGCCAGGCGAGTATTGACGTTGCCGCGCAGGTCCAGCAGTTCCAGGTCCGGGCGCAGCGCGCGCAGTTGGGCCTGGCGGCGCAGCGACGAGGTGCCGACCCGCGCGCCGATCGGCAGCGCGTCCAGCGAGGCGTACAGGTTGGAGACGAAACCATCGGCCGGGTCGTGCCGGGTCAGCATCGCCGGCAGCGCGAAGGGCGCATCCAGTTCCATCGGCACATCCTTCAGCGAGTGCACGGCGCAGTCGGCCTCACCCCGCAGCATGGCCAGCTCCAGTTCCTTCAGGAACAGGCCCTTGCCACCGATGGCGGCCAGCGAGCGGTCCAGCACCTCGTCACCGCGGGTGCTCATCGGCACCAGTTCCACGTGCAGGCCGGGGTCGGCCTGGCGCAGGCGGTCGGCGACGTGTTCGCTCTGCCAGAGGGCGAGCGGGCTCTTGCGGGTAGCGATGCGGACAGTTTCCATCCGGTCATTATCGCGCCTTCGGCGCGGATACGGCCAACGGCGGAGCCCCTCGTGGCTGGCTGGGGGGCGTGAAAGCAACAGCCGTGCTTGGCCGGGCGGGAGGGACTGCGCAGGGGCCGCTGCAAGTACGTCCATGTAAGCTCGGTCGCCGCATCCATGCGGCTCACGCCCCTGCGCAGCCCCTCCCGCCCGACCTCTGGCAGTTTCCGTGTGCGCCAGCCACGGAAGATCAAAAGAAAAGAGCAGAAGCAAAAGCAACAGCCGGCCGCTTCCGGGGTCAGATCCCTTTTCCGCAGGAAAAG
>NZ_JAVSKK010000005.1:0-125456 GCF_032025605.1 Stenotrophomonas maltophilia group sp. msm4
CCCCGGGGCCCCCCCCCCCCCCCCCCCCCGGCTCTACCTGGCTGACAGCACCTTCAGCACCGCCGCCTCATCCACGTCCGGCACCACTTCGGCGCGGCCCATGCCGCGCCACAGCACCAGGCGCAGGCGGCCGGCCACATTCTTCTTGTCCAGGCGCATGCGGCCGAGCAGGGCCTGCGGGTCCAGCCCGGCCGGGATCGCCACCGGCAGGCCGAGGCGTTCCAACAGTGCCTGCAGGCGAGCGCGGTCGGCGTCGTCGGCCAGGCCCAGGTCGGTGGACAGCTTTGCCGCCAGCACCATACCGACCGCCACGGCTTCGCCATGGTTCAGCGCATCGCGGCCCGGAGCCGAGTAGCCCTGCTCGGTCTCGATGGCATGGCCGAAGGTGTGGCCGAGATTGAGCAGGGCACGCTCGCCCTTCTCGAACGGATCGCGCTCGACGATGGCGGCCTTGTGCCGGCAGCTGCGCGCGATGGCTTCGGCCAGCGTGGCATCCTCGCCGGCCAGCAGCGCATCGGCATGCTGCTGCAGCCATTCGAAGAACACCGCATCGCCCAGCGCGCCGTACTTCACCACTTCGGCCAGGCCCGCGCGCAGTTCGCGCGGCGGCAGGGTAGCCAGCACGCGGGTATCAGCGATCACCGCACGCGGTGGATGGAACGCGCCGACCAGGTTCTTGCCGGCAGGGATGTCGACCGCGGTCTTGCCGCCCACCGACGAATCGACCATCGCCAACAGGGTGGTCGGCAGCTGCACGCAGTCCACGCCGCGCATCCAGCAGGCGGCGGCAAAACCGGCGAGATCACCGACCACGCCGCCGCCGAGGGCGAACACGCAGGCGTCGCGGGTGGCGCCGAGCGCGGCCAGCGCTTCGATGGCACGGCCGAATTCGGCCAGGGTCTTGGACGCTTCGCCGGCGGCCAGCACGTGCTCGCCGACGATCAGGTCGGGGCGTGCGGCGAGCAGCGTCTGCTTCACCGGCGCCAGATAGCGCGGGGCGACTTCGCTGTCGCTGAGCAGCAGCACATGGCGGCCGCGCACGTGTGAAACCAGTGCAGCGCCATCGGCCAGGGCACCGGCGCCGACGGTAATGGAGTAGGGGCGATCGCCGCCAACGGCGACCTGCAGCAGGGCGGGGGAAGTCATGCGGTCATGTCCTGGCGCTGCCATTGCGTGGCCAGCTTGACTACCAGTTGGGCAGTCGCGTCGGCAGCGGTATACGGGTCGGTATCGAGGGTGAGGTCGGCCAGTTCTCGGTACAGCGGGTCGCGCTGTGCGGCCAGATCATGCAGTACCTGCTCGCGGTCCGGGCGCTGCAGCAGCGGCCTGCCCTTGTCGCGGGCCAGGCGCTCCAGCTGCGCGGCCACGCCGACCCGCAGGTAGACCACGAAGCCGCGCCGGGCAATCAATGCGCGGTTGCCGGGGTCCAGCACCGCGCCGCCGCCGGTGGAGACCAATTGGCCGCGGCCTTCCAGCACGCGGGCCAGGGCCTGCCGCTCATGGCTGCGGAAGCCGGCTTCGCCGGTGTGCTCGAAAATGGTCGGGATGCTGGCGCCGGCGGCATCGACGATGGCCTGGTCGACGTCCACGAAGTCCAGCGTGAAGCGCTCGGCCAGGCGGCGGCCGATGCAGGTTTTGCCGGCGCCCATCGGGCCGATCAGGATCAGGTTCGGAGCAGGATTCATGCCCTGTGATGCTAACACCTCCGTGCCCTGGCCTTTACGTCCTTCACGTCAGGGTAGGTGTTCCTGCGGGGTCTCCCGCGCCAGCCGGAGTACAGGCCATGACGGTCGCCAAGGTCATCGAAATCACCGCCTCCTCGCCGAAAAGCGTGGAGGACGCCGTGCGCAGCGGGCTGAAGAAGGTCTCCGAGACGGTCAAGGGCATCCAGGGCGCCTGGGTGAACGAGACCAAGGTGGTCACCAATGGCAGCGGCGAGATCACCGAGTGGCGGGTCAACCTGCGGGTGACCTTCCTGGTGGAATAGGCGCGCTCAGCGCACGTCCTGCACCTGGCGCTGGCCATCCAGTACCACCACGTGGTCGGCGATGGCGGGCAGGGTGTGCAGTGCCTGCCGACTGACCCGCTCGTAGTACTGCACGAAGCGCTCCAGCTGTGGCCGGCTCATGCCGTGCCGGCCCGGCTGCGCGGCCTGCAGGTTCTGTTCCTGCTGCCAGCGCCAGCGCGGTACCACCGAGAAATCCGGCGGCTGAAGGAACCATAGCCGGTCGCAGCGCTGCCACAGCGCCGTGTAGTCGTGGGCCAGCGCCTGGTTGCACCAGCGCCGCCAGCGGCCATCAGCGTCGGCCTCGCGCTCCAGCGCGTTCAACGGGCTGTCCAGCGCGATGTCATCCTGCGCGGGCGTGCCCAGGAACCAGCCTTCGAACACCAGCAGGTCCAGCGGTTGTTGCAGGCGCGGCCATTGCGCTTCTGGCAGGCGTTCGTCGGCCAGCTTGTCGAAACGCGGCATCGCGAAGGGCTGGCGTGCGGCCACCGCATCCAGCACTGCGTGGGCCAGCGGCAGGTCATGGGTGCCCGGCGGGCCCCGAGTGATCAGCAGTGGATGCACCTGGCGGGCAAGCCGTTGGCGCTGTGCGCGGGTCAGGTATACATCATCGATCGACAGCGTGGCCGCGTTCAGGCCGCGTGCCTGGGCGCGTGCCACTACCTGCGTGGCCAGCGTCGATTTGCCGCTCCCCTGCAGGCCGCTGATCGCCAATACTGGAACCGCTGCGCCACTGCCCAGTGCGTCGTCCAGCACCTGTTCGGCCAATGTTTCGGGGAATCCTTTCACCTGGGGCATATACGCAGCAGCGACCATGCAGCCACAATAGCCCAATCCGTGTGAGAAGAACGCAATCATGAGCGACCTGTACGCCGAAGCCCTGTCCACGTTTGCCAGCCTGTTCGAAGAGGCCAGGCAGAGCCGCGAGGTCGAGCCGAACGCCATGACCGTGGCCACCGCCGATACGCACGGCCGTCCCTCGGCGCGCACCGTGCTGCTGAAGGCGTTCGATGAGCGTGGCTTCGTGTTCTACACCCACCTGGACAGCCACAAGGGCCGGGAGCTGCAGGCCAATCCGCAGGCTGCACTGCTGTTCCTGTGGCGCAGCCTGCGCGAGGCCGGCATCCAGGTGCGCATCGAAGGTCGTGTCGAGCAGGTGGCCGATGCCGAGGCCGATGCCTATTTCGCCAGCCGCCCGCGCATGAGCCAGATCGGTGCCTGGGCCTCGCAGCAGTCGAAGACGCTGGCCACGCGCGAGGAGTTCGACGCGCGCGTGGCCGAGGTCGAAGCCCGCTTCGAGGGCCAGGACGTTCCGCGCCCGGACGGCTGGAGCGGCCTGCGCGTGGTGCCTGACCGCATCGAGTTCTGGTACGGCGCGCAGTTCCGCCTGCACGAGCGCTGGTGCTATGAAGCCGGTGCTGAAGGGCGCTGGAGCAAGCGACTGCTGTACCCGTAAGGCTGACTGATGCAACGCCTGCCGCTGTACCGCGTGGTGGTGTTCGTGCCGTCGGCAGCACTGGACGCAGTGAAGCAGGGCATCCTTGCGGTGGATGCCCTGGCGGCGGGTGACTACGAGCACGGCATGTGGTGGTCGGCGCCGGGGTTCGAGCAGTTCCGCCCGCGGGTGGGTGCATCGCCCGTCCAGGGGGAGGAGGGGCGCACGGAAGTGGTTGACAGCGTGCGCCTGGAGTTCTGCCTGCCTCGGGATCCGCAGCGGTTGCAGCGCATCTTCGAGCAGGGCATCGTGCCGCATCATCCGTGGCGGGTGCCGGTGGTGCAGGTGGAGGAAGTCGAGCTGCTGCTGACGGGTGGGCAGCCGTTGTAGAGCCGAGCCCATGCTCGGCTGATGTTTCCGCACGCGCAGCCGAGCATGGGCCCGGCTCTACAGCCCCTCCGCGCGCAGCCAGCGCCACAGCGTGGTGCGGGATACCCCCAACGCCTGTGCCATGCCCTCACGGTCATTGCGGTGATCCTGCAACAGCGTTTCCAACTGCGCGCGCGGCGGACGCTTGCCGTTGCTTTCCAGCGGCAGCATGGTGGCGCTTTCTTTCACCAGTTCGGGCGCGAGCTGCAGCAGACGCGCTGCATCGATCAATCCTTCCCCAGGCTGCCAGTGGATGCGTAGTCGATCCACCAGATTGCGCAGTTCGCGCACGTTCCCGGGCCACTGGGCCGCGCTCAGCACCGCCAGTGCCTCCTCATCCAATGGCGCGTCGATGCCACGCAGCTGGCGGAAGAAGTGCTGTGCCAGCAGCGGGATGTCACTGCGCCGCGCACGCAGCGGGGGCAGGGCGATGCGTAGTGCGGCCAGCCGGTAATACAGGTCGCGACGGAAGCTGCCGGTCGCCGCGCGCTGTTCCAGCGACTGCAGGGTGGCGGCCACCACGCGCAGGTCGACTGCGGTCGGTTCGGTAGCGCCGACACGCAGCACCTCGCGTTCTTCCAGCACGCGCAGCAGGCGGGTCTGCAACGGCAGCGGCAGTTCGCCGATTTCATCCAGGAACAATGTACCGCCATCGGCGGCCTCGACCAGGCCGACGCGACCACCGCGCCGTGCACCAGTGAAGGCGCCATCGTTGTAGCCGAACAGTTCCGCTTCCAGCAGTGATTCGCTGATGGCGCCGCAGTTCAGCGCGACGAAGCGGCCACGGCGGCCGCTGGCCGCGTGCAGCTGGCGCGCCACCAGTTCCTTGCCGGTGCCGGTTTCACCGGTGACCAGTACGGTGCTGTCGTGCGGCGCATAGAGCGCGATCTGCGCGCGCACGTGCGCCATTGCTTCGCTGTCGCCGAGCAGTTCATGCGCATCGGCACGCGCTGCAGGGCGCCGGCGCGGGGCGGCGTGGTTGCCGCCGGAGCGGGCCAGGGCCCGGGTCAGCTCCAGCGCATGTTCGAACGCCTGCCGCACCGAGTCGGCCGAATAGAGCAGCACGCCGGGCAGGCCGGCCTGCTCGGCATGGTCAATGGCCATGCCGGTGCCGACGATCACCTCGATGCCATTGGCGCGCAGGTCGGCGATACAGTCGCGCGCGTCCTCACGGGTGACGAAGCGGCGATGCTCGATATCCAGGCCGAAACTCTGCTGGAAGTTGCTGAACACGGGCACGTCGCTGGCGTGGGTGACCAGGCCAATGCGGCTGGCGATGCGGCGGGCACGGGCCAGCGCTTCCATCAGGTCGAAGCCGTTGGCCTGGATCGGCACCAGTGGCAATTCCAGCCGGCCGCGCAGCCAGGCCGCGTTGGAGCCGCCGGCGATCACCACGTCGCAGTGCTCGCGGCGCAGCCGTTGGCCGATCACGTCCACCGCTTCCTCGAAGCCGAGGTTGATCTGCTCGATGCGCGCACGGCGGTCGAACTCGGGAATGACGTCGCCGAGCAGGCCGGTCAGGCGCGAAACGCTGACGGTCCAGATCACCGGGCGACCGGGGTCGGCGTCGGCGTGGCGCAGGAGGGAGCGGGGCAGGTACATGGCGGCGGGAGGTCGACGGAATGTTTCATGATACATCCGTTTCAATGTTTCATATGTTTCACTATCGCGTGGCGGTCATCCTCGTGAAATCAACGGCTTGCAGCTTGGCATGGTGCTTGCGGCTACCTATCCGTTCTCCAACCTGGATTGCCGCATGACCGCTTCCGCCCCTTTCTCCGCCGGTGCCCGCTTCCGTGAGGCGCTGGCTGCCGAATCGCCGCTGCAGGTGATCGGCGCCATCAACGCCAACCACGCCCTGCTGGCCAAGCGCGCCGGCTTCCGCGCCATCTATCTGTCCGGCGGCGGTGTTGCCGCGGGCTCGCTGGGCCTGCCGGATCTGGGCATCAACACCCTGGAAGACGTGCTGGTGGACGTGCGCCGCATCACCGATGTCTGCGACCTGCCGCTGATGGTTGACATCGACACCGGCTTCGGTCCGAGCGCGTTCAACATCGCGCGCACCGTGAAGTCGCTGATCAAGGCCGGCGCGGCCGCCTGCCACATCGAAGACCAGGTCGGCGCCAAGCGCTGCGGTCACCGTCCGGGCAAGGAAATCGTCTCGCAGGGTGAAATGGTGGACCGGGTGAAGGCGGCCGCCGATGCCAGGACCGATCCGGACTTCTTCCTGATCGCGCGTACCGACGCCATCCAGGTGGACGGCGTGGACAAGGCCATCGAGCGCGCCATCGCCTGTGTCGAGGCCGGTGCCGACGGCATCTTCGCCGAGGCCGCCTACGATCTGGATACCTACCGCCGCTTCGTCGACGCGGTGAAGGTGCCGGTGCTGGCCAACATCACCGAATTCGGTGCCACCCCGCTGTTCAGCCGCGATGAACTGGCTTCGGCCGGTGTTGCGATCCAGCTGTTCCCGCTGTCGGCGTTCCGCGCGGCCAACAAGGCGGCCGAGAACGTCTACCAGGCGGTGCGCCGCGATGGCCACCAGCGCAACGTGGTGGAAACCATGCAGACCCGCGAAGAACTCTACGACCGCATCGGCTACCACGCCTTCGAGCAGCAGCTCGATGCGCTGTTCGCCGCCAAGAAATAAGCAGTACCCTGCACCATCAAGTTTCGGAGGGAAACATGAACGATACGACCGCAACCCCGACCTTCAAGCCGAAGAAGTCCGTCGCCCTGTCCGGCACCGCCGCCGGCAACACCGCGCTGTGCAGCGTGGGCCGCAGTGGCAACGACCTGCATTACCGTGGCTACGACATCCTGGACCTGGCCAACACCAGCGAGTTCGAGGAAATCGCCTACCTGCTGGTGCACGGCAAGCTGCCGACCCGCGCCGAGCTGGTTTCGTACAAGGCCAAGCTGAAGTCGCTGCGTGGCATCCCGGCCGCGGTGAAGGCCGCGCTGGAAGAACTGCCGCCGTCGGCACACCCGATGGACGTGATGCGCACCGGTGTGTCCGTGCTCGGCTGCGTGGCGCCGGAGAAGGATGACCACAACCATCCGGGCGCGCGCGACATTGCCGACAAGCTGATGGCCTGCCTCGGCTCGATGCTGCTGTACTGGTACCACTGGAGCCACAACGGCCGTGCCATCGACGTGGAAACCGACGATGACTCGATCGGTGGCCACTTCCTGCACCTGCTGCACGGCGAGAAGCCGCAGGACTCGTGGGTGAAGGCGATGCACACCTCGCTGATCCTGTACGCCGAGCACGAGTTCAACGCCTCGACCTTCACCTGTCGTGTCATCGCCGGTACCGGCAGCGACATGTACAGCGCGATCTGCGGTGGCATCGGCGCACTGCGTGGCCCGAAGCACGGCGGCGCCAATGAAGTGGCGTTCGAAGTGCAGAAGCGCTACGACAATCCGGATGAGGCCGAGGAAGACATCAAGGCCCGCGTCGAGCGCAAGGAAGTGGTGATCGGCTTCGGCCATCCGGTCTACACCGTGTCCGATCCGCGCAACAAGGTGATCAAGGACGTGGCCCGCGAGCTGTCCGAAGAACAGTCGAGCATGAAGATGTACGACATCGCCGAGCGCCTGGAATCGGTGATGTGGGACATCAAGAAGATGTTCCCGAACCTGGACTGGTTCAGCGCCGTCAGCTACCACATGATGGGCGTGCCGACCGCGATGTTCACCCCGCTGTTCGTGATCGCGCGCACCGCCGGCTGGAGCGCGCACATCATCGAGCAGCGCATCGACGGCAAGATCATCCGCCCGAGCGCCAACTACATCGGTCCGGAAGACCGCGACTTCGTCGCCATCGACAAGCGCGTCTGATCCACCTGCTGTCCCCATCCGGCCGGCCGCGTGCCGGCCGGATGCTTTCGCCGCCGCACCGCCGGCACCCGGCCCGCCCCAAGCATTCCGCCAGCCCATGAATACCGATTACCGCAAGAACCTCCCCGGCAGCGCGCTGGACTATTTCGACGCGCGCGCCGCCGTCGATGCAATCCAGCCCGGCGCCTACGCCACTCTGCCGTACACCTCGCGCGTGCTGGCCGAGAACCTGGTGCGCCGCTGCGATCCGGCCACGCTTGGCGACTCGCTGAAGCAGCTGATCGAGCGCCGCCGCGACCTCGATTTCCCATGGTTCCCCGCGCGTGTGGTCTGCCACGACATCCTCGGCCAGACCGCACTGGTTGACCTGGCCGGCCTGCGCGATGCGATCGCCGACAAGGGCGGTGACCCGGCCAAGGTCAATCCGGTGGTGCCGGTGCAGCTGATCGTCGACCACTCGCTGGCGGTGGAGTGCGGTGGTTTCGACCCGCAGGCGTTCGAGAAAAACCGCGCGATCGAGGATCGCCGCAACGAAGACCGTTTCCACTTCATCGACTGGACCAAGCAGGCGTTCCAGAACGTGGACGTGATTCCGCCGGGCAACGGCATCATGCACCAGATCAACCTGGAGAAGATGTCGCCGGTGGTCTACGTGCAGGACGGCGTGGCCTTCCCGGATACCTGCGTGGGCACCGACAGCCACACCCCGCACGTGGATGCGCTGGGCGTGATCGCGATCGGTGTGGGCGGCCTGGAAGCCGAGAACGTGATGCTCGGTCGTGCCTCGTGGATGCGGCTGCCGGACATCATCGGCGTCGAGCTGACCGGCAGGCCGCAGGCGGGCATCACCGCCACCGACGTGGTGCTGGCGCTGACCGAATTCCTGCGCAAGGAGCGCGTGGTCGGCGCGTACCTTGAATTCTTCGGCGAGGGGGCGGCGGCACTGACCATCGGTGACCGCGCCACCATCTCCAACATGTGCCCCGAATACGGCGCGACCGCCGCGATGTTCTACATCGACGGGCAGACCATCGATTACCTGCGCCTGACCGGCCGCGAGGAATCGCAGGTGGCGCTGGTGGAGAACTACGCCCGCACCACTGGCCTGTGGGCTGACGACCTGGCCACCGCGCAGTACGAGCGCGTGCTGCGCTTCGACCTGTCCAGCGTGGTGCGCAACATGGCCGGCCCGTCCAACCCGCACAAGCGCGTGGCCACTTCCGAGCTGGCCGAGCGCGGCATCGCCGACGAGGCCAAGCTGGCAGCGGGCAAGGCCGAGCAGGCGCAGGGCCTGATGCCGGATGGCGCGGTGATCATCGCCGCCATCACCAGCTGCACCAACACCTCCAACCCGCGCAACGTGATCGCTGCCGGCCTGCTGGCACGCAAGGCCAACGAGCGCGGCCTGCTGCGCAAGCCGTGGGTGAAGTCCTCGCTGGCGCCCGGCTCGAAGGCGGTGCAGCTGTACCTGGAAGAGGCCGGCCTGCTGCCGGACCTGGAGAAGCTGGGCTTCGGCATCGTCGCCTTCGCCTGCACCACCTGCAACGGCATGAGCGGCGCGCTCGATCCGGCCATCCAGCAGGAGATCATCGACCGGGACCTGTACGCCACGGCCGTGCTGTCGGGCAACCGCAACTTCGATGGCCGCATCCACCCGTATGCGAAGCAGGCGTTCCTGGCGTCGCCGCCGCTGGTGATCGCCTATGCCATCGCCGGCACCGTGCGCTTTGACATCGAGAAGGACGTGCTGGGCGTGGACGCCGACGGCAACGAGGTGCGCCTGAAGGGCATCTGGCCGAGCGACGCCGAGATCGACGCCGTGGTCAAGGCATCGGTGAAGCCGGAGCAGTTCCGCCGCGTCTACAACCCGATGTTCAATGTGCGCGTGGAGCACGGCGCCGCGGTCAGCCCCCTGTACGACTGGCGCCCGCAGAGCACCTACATCCGCCGTCCGCCGTACTGGGAGGGCGCACTGGCCGGTGAGCGCACGCTGTCGGGCATGCGCGCGCTGGCGGTGCTGCCGGACAACATCACCACCGACCACCTGTCGCCGTCCAACGCGATCCTGGCCTCCAGTGCCGCCGGTGAATACCTGGCGAAAATGGGCCTGCCCGAAGAGGACTTCAATTCCTACGCGACCCACCGCGGCGACCACCTGACCGCGCAGCGCGCCACCTTCGCCAACCCGAAGCTGTTCAACGAGATGGTGCGCAACGACGACGGCAGCGTGAAGCAGGGTTCGCTGGCGCGCGTGGAGCCGGAAGGCAAGGTGATGCGCATGTGGGAAGCCATCGAGACTTACATGGAGCGCAAGCAGCCACTGATCATCATTGCCGGTGCCGACTACGGCCAGGGCAGCTCGCGTGACTGGGCCGCCAAGGGCGTGCGCCTGGCTGGTGTGGAGGCGATCGTGGCCGAGGGCTTCGAACGGATTCACCGTACCAACCTGATCGGCATGGGCGTGCTGCCGCTGGAGTTCAAGCCGGGCACCACCCGCCTGACCCTGGGCATTGATGGCACCGAAACCTTCGATGTGGTCGGCGAGCGCACCCCGCGCGCCGAGCTGACCCTGGTCATCCACCGCCGCGACGGCCAGGACGTGATCGTGCCGGTCACCTGCCGCCTGGACAGCGACGAGGAAGTGGCGATCTACGAAGCCGGTGGCGTGTTGCAGCGCTTCGCCCAGGACTTCCTGGAAGGCGCCAAGGTGGCGTGATACCGGCCTGAATGCCTGCCCCCGGAGGCCGGGGGCGGGCTTGTCCGACACCTGGGCAGGGCGCACACTGACTTGGCAAAAACTGCCATTGGAGAGTCTCATGGCCACCATGAACATTTCGCTGACCGACCCGCTCAAGCAGTTCGTGGACGAGGAAGTGCGTGAAGGCGGCTATTCCAGTACGTCGGACTACGTGCGTGACCTGATCCGCCAGCGCCAGCGCAGCAAGGCCGAAGAACTGCTCAAGCAGCTGATTGCCGAGGGTCTGGCTTCTGGGCCTGGCGTCCCGGTGACGGCCGACACATTCGAGCGCATGCGTCGTGAACTGACCGAAAGGATGGAGCGTGAGGGCGATTGAATGGCGACCCAGGGCCGAAGCCGACGCAGCCGATGCCGCACTGTGGTTCGCACGGCAGGGTGGGCTGATACTGGGTCGGCGCTTTCTCGCCGAGTTGGAGGCCACGCTTCAACGCATCGCGGTATTTCCAGGCTCGGGTTCCACCCGGCACGCCGACCTCGCAGCACAGCTACCGGTGCCGTTGCGGTTCATGCTGGTTCCGGGCTTCGAACGCTACCTCGTCTATTACCTCGATCTACCGGACCGCGTGGACATCATGCGCGTGTGGTGCGTTGATCGTGGTCTTGACGCACTGATGCAAGACATTTCCTGAAATTCAAACGCGTGGATTCGACCATGACCTTCCTCCCGCAACTCCGTATTCCCGCCACCTACATGCGCGGTGGCACCAGCAAGGGCGTGTTCTTCCGCCTGCAGGACCTGCCCGACGCCGCGCAAGTGCCGGGCGCCGCACGCGACGCGCTTTTGATGCGCGTGATCGGCTCGCCCGATCCGTATGGCAAGCAGACCGACGGCATGGGCGGTGCAACGTCCAGCACCAGCAAGTGCGTGATCATCTCCGCCGCCTCGGTGCCGGACCACGATGTGGACTACCTGTACGGCCAGGTCTCGATCGACACCGCCTTCGTCGACTGGAGCGGCAACTGCGGCAACCTCAGCACCGCGGTGGGTCCGTTTGCGATCGCCAATGGATTGATCGATCCGGCCCGCGTGCCGCGCGATGGCCTGTGCACCGTGCGCATCTGGCAGGCCAACATCGGCAAGACCATCATCGCCCATGTGCCGATGCGCGACGGCGAAGTGCAGGAGATCGGCGATTTCGAGCTGGACGGCGTGACCTTCCCGGCGGCCGAGATCCAACTGGAATTCATCGATCCGTCCGATGACGGCGATGCGGGCGCGATGTTCCCGACCGGCAACCTGGTCGACACCCTGGACGTGCCGGGCGTGGGCAGTTTCGAGGTGACCATGATCACCGCCGGCATCCCGACGATCTTCCTCAATGCGGCCGACCTGGGCTACACCGGCACCGAACTGCAGCCTGCGATCAACGAGGACAAGGGGGCGCTGGAGCGCTTCGAGAAGATCCGCGCCTACGGCGCCTTGCGCATGGGGCTGATCAAGAACCTGGAAGATGCGGCGACCCGCCAGCACACGCCGAAGGTGGCCTTCCTGGCCCCGGCGCAGGACTACGTGTCGTCCAGTGGCAAGGCCATTCCGGCCTCGGCGATCGACCTGCATGCGCGTGCGTTGTCGATGGGAAAGCTGCACCACGCGATGATGGGTACCGCTGCCGTGGCGATCGGCACCGCAGCAGCGATTCCTGGCACGCTGGTCAATCGCGCGGCCGGTGGTGGCGAACGTGAAGCGGTGACCTTCGGTCATCCCTCCGGCACGCTGCGTGTCGGCGCACAAGCCGGGCTCGTTGACGGCCAGTGGACAGTGACCAAGGCCATCATGAGCCGCAGCGCCCGTGTGCTGATGGAAGGCAAGGTGCGGGTGCCGGCCGAATAGTGCTCTGGTAGATGCCAACCTTGGTTGGCATGCAAGCGCCAACCAAGGTTGGCGACTACCGGGACACGCGGCCTGACCTGCTTTCCGGCGAGGAGATCGACGATGTCCGACAGCCACACCCCATCCAACGAGCGTGCAGCGTGGGATGCGCTGCTGGTGGGCATCGTCGACTACGTGCGCGACGCGCGCATCGACTCACCGCTGGCGTTCCAGACCGCGCACCACTGCCTGCTCGACACGCTGGGCTGCGGCCTGGAAGCGCTGTCCTTCCCGGCCTGCAGCAAGCTGCTTGGTCCCCTGGTGCCGGGCATCAGCGTGGTCAACGGCGCCCGCGTTCCGGGTACGCATTACGTGCTGGACCCGGTGCAGGCCGCCTTCAACATCGGCGCGATGGTGCGCTGGCTGGATTTCAACGATACCTGGCTGGCGGCCGAATGGGGGCACCCTTCGGACAACCTGGGTGGCATCCTTGCCGTCTGCGATTGGCTGGGGCGCAACGCGCAGGCTCTGCGACGCCCACCGCCGACCGTGCGCGACGTGCTGCTGGCGATGATCAAGGCGCACGAGATCCAGGGCGTGCTGGCGCTGGAGAATTCCTTCAACCGGGTCGGGCTGGACCACGTGTTGCTGGTCAAAGTGGCCACCACCGCCGTGGTTGCGCAGCTGCTCGGCCTGGATCGCGAGCGCATGCTCAATGCGTTGTCGCTGGCCTGGGTCGATGGCCAGTCCCTGCGCACCTACCGGCACGCACCCAACACCGGCTCGCGCAAGAGCTGGGCCGCCGGCGACGCGACCAGCCGTGGCGTGCGCCTGGCGCTGATGGCGGCCAGTGGCGAGATGGGCTACCCCAGCGTGCTCAGCGCGCCGACCTGGGGCTTTGAAGCGGTGTCGATGCATGGCAAGGCACTGACGCTGGGGCGACCGCTGGGCAGCTACGTGATGGAGAACGTGCTGTTCAAGATCAGCTACCCGGCCGAGTTCCATGGCCAGACCGCGGTGGAGGCGGCCATCACGCTGCACCAGCAGTTGCGCGCGATGGGGCGGCGGGTCGAGGACATCGCGCATATCGCGATCCGGACCCAGGAAGCCTGCATCCGCATCATCGACAAGCAGGGCCCGCTGCATAACCCGGCCGACCGCGACCACTGCGTGCAGTACATGGTCGCCATCGCGCTGCTGCACGGGCGGCTGGTGGCCGAGGATTACGAGGACGACGTTGCAGCTGATCCGCGCATCGATGCCCTGCGGGCGAAGATGGCCTGCCATGAGGATCCGCAACTCAGCGCCGACTACCTGGACCCGGACAAGCGCAGCATCGCCAATGGCCTGGGCGTGCGCTTCAGCGACGGTACTGAGCTGCCCGAGGTACTGGTGGAGTACCCGCTCGGCCATGCCCGGCGCCGGGCGGAAGGCATTCCGCTGCTGATGGACAAGTTCCGCCGGCACCTGGCCCACCGCTTCCCGACCGTCCAGCAGCAGCGCATCCTGGCGGCCTCGCTGGACCTGGTGGCGCTGGCGGCAATGCCGGTGACCGACTATGTGGACCTGTACCTGCCGGGGTAGGGCCGCTCTGGTAGAGGCCAACCTTGGTTGGCAAGTGGGGGGGCGCCAACCAAGGTTGGCGGCTACCGGGTCCCGGGCGGGACCGGGTTTCCGACCGCCGGGGCGCCAACGCCTTGACGCGGCCTGCCTATAATGACCACCTCGATCAAGGAGTGACGACATGAGCGGTCCGGCACGGCGGAAGCGGTGGGGATGGGCGGCGGCGGTACTGGCAGGAGGCCTGTTGCTGGGCCTGGCCGGCTGCCGCAACGACAGCGGGCAGTTGCCCAAGGCCAGTGGCGAGGCGATCACCACCAAGGCCGAGCAAGTGAAGGAATTCACCCTGCTGCGCGCCTACCCGGACCAGAAGAATGACGGCCTGTCGCTGGCGCTGGAGTTCTCGCGCCCGCTGGTCGGCACCCAGGATTTCGACACGCTGGTGCGCTTCGAGGAGAAGGTCGGCACCGAGGACAGCAGCTGGACGCTGTCCGATGACGGCCTGACCCTGCGCTACCCGTTCGTCGAGGCCGGCAAGGAGTTCAGCCTGGTGGTCTCGCCGGACCTGCTGGCCGCCGATGGCAGCCGCCTGGGCAAGGAACTGAAGCAGAAGGTGTTCAGCGGCGAGCTGAAGCCGGTGGTTGGCTTCGCCTCGCAGGGCAGCGTGCTGCCTGCCAAGGACAGCCGTGGCCTGCCGGTGGTCTCGGTGAACGTGCCGGAAGTCGACGTCGAATTCCTGCGCGTGCGCGAGAAGGATCTTCCGACCTTCTTCAGCCAGTACCAGCGCGGCGGCCGCCGTGGCAGCTGGGAGCTGAGCAGCGACTACGAGCGCAGCCCGATCAACAAGCTGGCCGAGCCGGTGTACGTCAACCGTTTCATCCTGGGGGGCAAGAAGAACGAGCGGGTGCTGACCTACCTGCCGACCCAGGACATCAAGGAACTGCAGGAGCCGGGCCTGTACTTCGCCCTGCTCAAGCGCACCGGTGACTACGAAGGCGAGTTCGACACCGCGTTCTTCTCGGTCAGCGACATCGGCCTGCATACCCGCGCCTACAAGGACAAGCTGTTCGTCCATACCGCCGGCCTCAAGGACGGCGCGCCGCTGAAGGGCATCGACCTGCGCGTGCTCGACGCCAAGGGTGAGGTGGTGCTGAAGGGCAGCACCGACGGCAACGGCAATGCGCTGCTGAACTACACCCTGGATGCCACCCACGTGCTGGTCGCCAGCAGTGGCAAGGACACCAGCTTCCTGCCGTTCAACCAGCCGGCGCTGGACCTGAGCGAGTTCGCTGTGGCCGGCCGCGACAACGCGTGGTTCGACGTCTACGCCTGGTCCGGCCGCGACCTGTACCGCCCGGGCGAGACCGTGCGCCTGTCCGCGCTGCTGCGCGACAACGACGGCAAGCCGGTCAAGGCACAACCGGTGTTCCTGCGCCTGAAGCAGCCCGACGGCAAGACCTTCCGCGAGACCCGCCTGCAGCCGGGCGACCAGGGCTACATCAATTTCGAGCAGGTGATCCCCGCCGAGGCGCCGACCGGCCGCTGGCAGGTCGAGTTCCGCACCGACCCGGCCAGCAAGGAAGCGATCCAGGGCATGACCCTGCGCATCGAGGAGTTCCTGCCCGAACGCATGAAGCTGGACCTGGACAGCGCGCAGAAGACGCTGAAGCCGGGTGAGGACCTGCGCCTGCAGGCCAATGGTGCCTACCTGTATGGCGCACCGGCCGATGGCAACCGCTTCACCGCACGCATGGCGGTTGCCGCCGAACAGAAGCCCGTGGAAGGCCTGCCGGGCTATTTCTTCGGTGACCCGACCCTGCAGCTGCCGCGCGAGGCCAAGGACGTGATCGATACCACGCTGCCGGCCAATGGCCAGCTGCGTGAGGATGTGGCGCTGCCGGAAGAGGCGGCCAAGGCCAAGGCGCCGATCGCCGTGGTGCTGTCCGGCAGCCTGTATGAAACCGGTGGCCGCACGGTCACCCGCACCCTGAAGCGGGTGATGTGGCCGGCCAACGCGCTGGTCGGCGTGCGCCCGCTGTTCAACCCGGACGATGGTGCCGATGCCAACGGCAACGCACGCTTCGAGCTGATGCGCGTGGATGCCGCTGGTACGCCACAGCCGGCCAAGGGCCTGAAGATCACCCTGGTGCGCGAGCTGCGCGACTATCACTGGACCTTCAACGACAACCGCTGGGATTACGATTTCACCCGCCGTTTCGAGAACAAGGAAACCCACACCGTCGATGCCGGCAACAGCGCGGTCGCCTTTGATTTCCCGGTGGAGTGGGGCGAGTACCGGGTGGACGTGTTCGATCCGTCCACCGGCCTGACCAGCCGCTACCCGTTCCATGCCGGCTGGAGCTGGGGCGATGACAACCGTGGCCTGGATGCACGCCCGGACAAGGTCAAGCTGGGCCTGGACAAGACCGGCTACAAGGCCGGTGACACCCTGGAAGTGACGGTGACCCCGCCGCACGCCGGCAAGGGCATCCTGATGGTCGAGACCGACCGCATGCTGTACGTGCAGGACATCGACGCCAAGCCGGGTTCGACCTTCAAGATTCCGGTCACCGCCGACTGGGAACGCCACGACGTCTATATCACTGCGCTGGTGTTCCGTGGCGGCAGTGCGCCGAGCAAGATCACCCCGGCCCGTGCCGTGGGCGTGGTGCATGTGCCGATGGACCGCAAGGGCCGCACCGTGGCCGTCGGCCTGGTCGCGCCCAAGCAGATGCGGCCCGAGCAGGACCTGCCGGTAACCGTCAGTGCGCCGCAGCTGGCCGGCAAGACCGCGCACGTCACCGTTTCGGCGGTGGACGTGGGCATCCTCAACATCACCCGTTTCCCGGTGCCCGACGCCGGTGCACACTTCTTCGCCCAGCGTCGCCTCGGTATCGATGCCTACGACATCTACAGCCGGGTGATCGAGAGCTTCGATGGCGGCAGCGGCAAGCTGAAGTTCGGCGGCGACATGGCGCTGCAGGCATTGCCGCAGGCCAAGCGCCCGACCGCGCGCGTGCAGACCGTGGACCTGTTCTCCGGCCCGGTACAGCTGGATGCCAAGGGCAATGCCCGCATCCGGCTGAAAGTGCCGGACTTCAACGGCACCCTGCGCGTGTCGGCGCTGGTCTACAGCGATGACCAGTACGGCAAGCGCGACGTGGAAACCATAGTGCGCGCACCGATCCTGGCCGAAGCCAGCATGCCGCGCGTGCTGGCCCCGGGCGACCGCAGCACGGTGACTCTGGACGTGCAGAACTTCACCGGCAAGCCGGGGCAGTTCAACGTGAAGGTGGAGAGCGAAGGCCCGCTGAACCTGGGTGAGGGCAGCCGCAGCGTGCAGTTGAATGCCGATGCCAAGACCACGCTGAGCTTCCCATTGTCGGCACGCGAAGGCCACAGCGTGGCCAAGGTGCGGGTGCGGGTGGACGGCAACGGCTTCAAGGCCGATCGCCGCTACGACCTGCCGGTGCGTGCGGCGTGGCCGCAGGTGCTGCGTTCTCAGGTGCGTACGCTCGATCCACTGGCCGCAGTCAGCCTCGACAACAGCCTGACCGATGGCCTGATGTCCGAGTCGGTCAATGCCCGCCTGCTGGTCAGCCCGCTGCCGCCGATCCCGTTCGCCAGTGCACTGCAGGGCGCGCTGAACTATCCATATGGCTGCGCCGAGCAGACCACCAGCAAGGGTTACGCCGCGCTGATCCTGGACCAGGCCACCTCGTCGATGCTCGGCGCCGATGGCCTGGATGCCAAGACCCGCCGCGAGCGCATGGAAGGTGCGTTCGGTCGCCTGGCGTCGATGCAGGTGGCCAACGGCAACTTCTCGATGTGGGGTGACGACGGCTACGTGAACCCGTGGCTGACCCCGTACATCACCGAGTTCCTGCTCGATGCCAAGGACGCCGGCTTCGCCGTGCCTGACAACGTGCTGCAGAAGGCGCTCAACCGCCTGAGCGAGGATCTGCTGTCCGGCGGCAATCAGTTCTATGGCCAGGAGGATCGCGAGAAGCTGAAGTTCGCCAACCAGGCGTATTCGGGCTACGTGCTGGCTCGGGTCAATCGTGCACCGCTGGGTACCCTGCGCACGCTGTACGACAACGAACGCAGCAAGGCGGTCGGTGGCCTGTCGCTGGTCCACCTGGGCGTGGCGCTGTCGCTGCAGGGTGATGCCAAGCGTGGCCAGGCCGCGCTGGCGGCGGCCTTCGCCAAGTCCAGCAGCGAGCGCCCGTCGTACTTCGGCGACTACGGCAGCGCGATCCGCGATGACGCGCTGATGATCGCGCTGACCCACGAGAACAAGTTGGCCAAGCCGGCCTGGGACGCGCGCGCGGTCGACCTCGGTCGTGGCCTGGATGCGCGCCGCAATGCCGGCTGGATGTGGCTGAGCACGCAGGAGCAGGTGGCGATTGCCCGCCTCGGCAAGGCGCTCGCCGCCAACCAGAAGGCGCTGGTAGCCGGTGAGCTGGTGATCGGTGGCACCACCGAAGCGATCGGCGAGCGCAAGCTGTTCGGACGCAACTTCAGCGCCAGCGAGCTGGCCAGTGGCGTGCGCTTCACCCCGCAGGGGCAACCGCCGATGTTCGCCAGCATCGACGTGGCCGGTATCCCGCGCAGTGCACCGGCACCGGACAACAGCGTAGTGGGTATTGAACGCAGTTACTTCGGTACCGATGGCAAGCCGTGGTCGCCGCGCCCGCTGAAGGAAGGCGAAGCGCTGATCGTGCGCGTCACCGTCACCGCCGACACCACGATGCCCGATGCACTGCTGACCGACCTGCTGCCGGCGGGTCTGGAGATCGAGAACTTCAACCTGGGCGATGCCAAGCAGTGGGCCGACGTGGTGGTCGATGGCATCACCATCAGCGACCGGGGTGAGGCCGCCGATACCAAGCACGAGGAGTTCCGCGACGACCGCTACGTGGCTGCGCTGAAGCTCTCGCGTGGCAGCAAGGCCAACGTGTTCTACCTGGTGCGCGCGGTGACCCCGGGTACCTACTCGGTGCCGCCGCCGCTGGTGGAGGACATGTACCGGCCGCAGCTGCGCGGTGTCGGCCGCAGCAACCCGACCACGATCACGGTGGTACAGCCGTGACCGCGCGGACGGGCCGCGACGGCGCGGCCCGTCCTGCTGGCAACCCGCAATGAAGAACACGATGACGACCCGGCTGGCGACCCTGCGCCGCCGGTGGCGGCCGCTGTGGCCGTGGCTGCGCTGGGGCATGGCCGCTGCGCTGGCGCTGCTGCTGGTGCTGGATTTCGCCTTCCCGCCGCCGCTGCCGAAGCAGCGTGATACCAGCACCCTGGTGGTGGCTGCCGACGGCACGCCATTGCGGGCGTTTGCCGATGCCGAGGGCGTGTGGCGGTATCCGGCCTCGGTCGACAGCGTCTCGCCGCTGTACCTGCAAGCGTTGCTGACCTACGAAGACCGCTGGTTCTGGCGCCATCCGGGCATCAACCCGCTGGCGATCCTGCGGGCCAGCGGCCAGCTGCTGCGCGGCGGCCGCATCGTGTCCGGTGGCTCGACCCTGACCATGCAGGTCGCGCGCATTCTCGATCCGCACTCACGCACCCCGTGGGGCAAGCTGAAGCAGATGCTGCGTGCAGTGCAGCTTGAGGTGCACCTGAGCAAGCAGCAGATCCTGGCCCTGTACCTGGAGCGTGCACCCTACGGCGGCACCATCGAAGGCGTGGAAGCGGCCAGCTGGGCCTATCTGGGCAAGCCGGCGGCGCAGCTGTCGCATGCCGAGGCTGCGCTGCTGGCGGTGCTGCCACAGGCGCCCAGCCGGCTGCGCCCGGACCGCCATCCGGAAGCTGCGCAGAAAGCGCGCGACAAGGTGCTGTCACGCATGGCCGAGCTGGGCGCGTGGACACCGGAAGAAGTGGAGGATGCGCGCATCGAGAACGTGGTGGCGCGTTCGCTGCGCCCTCCCTTGCACGCCGCGCTGCTGGCGCAGCGCCTGCACTCGGCGCATCCGGGCCAGGCACGCATCCAGAGCAGCATCGACATCGGCCTGCAGCGCACGCTGGAAGAGCGCGTGGCCAGCTATTTCTCGACGCTGCCCGAGCGTACCTCGGCGGCCCTGCTGGTGGTCGACAACCGGACCCTGCAGGCACGCGCTTATGTCGGCACATTGTCCTTCGGTGACCGCCAGCGGCTGGGTCACGTGGACATGGTGCAGGCCTGGCGTTCGCCAGGCTCCACGCTCAAGCCGTTCCTGTACGCGATGGCGCTGGACGATGGCCTGATCCATTCGGAAAGCCTGCTGGTCGATGCACCGCAGAGTTTCGGCAGCTACCGCCCCGGCAACTTCGACATGGCCTTCAATGGGCCCATCGGTGCCTCTGCCGCATTGCGGCTGTCGCTCAACGTACCGTCGGTGGACCTGCTGCAGCGGGTCGGCGCCGCGCGCTTCGCTGCCCGGCTGTCGCACGCGGGCATCCAGCTGCGCTTCCCGCCGGGCAGTACGCCCAACCTGTCGCTGATCCTGGGCGGCACCGGCGCGCGCCTGGAAGACCTGGTCGGCGCCTTCGCCGCGCTCAACCGGAGCGGTATCGCCGGCCGCGTGCGTTACACCGACGACGAGCCGATGATCGAGCGGCGCCTGGCCTCGCCGGGCGCCAGCTGGATCGTGCGCGAGATGCTCGAATCAAACCCGCGCCCGGGATACAGCGCCGGGACGTTCGATGTCGGTGGCCGCCCGCGCGTGGCGTGGAAGACCGGCACCAGTTACGGGTACCGCGATGCGTGGGCGATCGGCAGTACCCGCCACTACACGGTGGGCGTGTGGGTGGGCCGGCCGGACGGTACTCCGTTGCCGGGCCAGTACGGCGCGGTCACCGCGCTGCCGCTGATGTTCGAAGTGGTGGACAGCCTGCCGCGCCAGCGTGGTGATTCGGCGGCCGCGCCGATGCCGGCCAGTGTCAGCCAGGAAGACATCTGCTGGCCCACTGGCGAACGTGCCGAGGGGCTGCCGGCGGCACTGTGCCAGCGCAGGATGCCAGCCTACCTGCTCGATGGCGCCGCACCGCCGACCTTCCCGGAGCGCGAGGCGCGGCGCTGGCAGCCGGGGCGGCAGCGCTACCTTGCCGACGCGCGCACCGGCTTGCGTGTATCCGCCGATTGCCGCTTGCCGCACGAAGAAGTCGCGCGTGAGATCGCGCGCTGGCCGGCGCTGTTGTCGCCGTGGCTGCCCAAGGCCACACGCGACGCCTCGCAGCTGCCGGCGCTGTCGCCGGACTGCCGTGATGATGGCCGGGAGGCCAGCGTCGCGCTGCACATCGATGGCCTCAATGATGGCGCCGCACTGGCGCGTGCGCCCAACGCCGAACATGGCGTACGCCTGCAGCTGCGCGCGCTGGGCAGCGAGCAGGCGGTGGACTGGTTGCTGGATGGACGCTGGATCGCGCAGACCCGCGGCGCACAGTTGATGCAGCGTGAGTTCGCCGATCCCGGGGCGCATACCCTGACCGCCTTGGCCGCGGACGGCGCGTGGACGCAGGTACGGTTCACTGTCCTCCGGTAGGTGCCGGGCCATGCGCGGCGGGATGGCATTGCTCCGCTTTGGTGGGTGCCAACCTTGGTTGGCACGCGAACGGCAAAGCGCCCACCAAGGTGGGCATCTACCAGAGCATCCGCAGCGCAATCATTCCCCGATCCACCCATCCAGCAGATCGGCGAACTCGTCGGCGTGTTCCTCTTCCTGCGCCAGGATCTCTTCGAGGATGCGCTTGGTGGTGGTATCGCGGTCGCCGATGAAGTTGATCATCTCGCGGTAGCTGTCGATGGCGATGCGTTCGGCCACCAGGTTCTCGCGGACCATGTCGCGCAGGTCGCTGCCTTCCTTGTATTCGGCATGCGAGCGCGCGGTCAGCGTATCCGGGTTGAAGTCGGGCTCGCCGCCGAGCTGCACGATGCGCTCGGCCAGCTTGCCGGCATGCGCCTGTTCCTGCTGTGCATGTTCAAGGAATTCGGCTTTCACCGCGTCGGCCAGCATGCCCTTGGCCATGAAGTAGTGCCGGTAGTAGCGCAACACGCACACGTACTCGGTGGCCAGTGCGTCGTTGAGCAGCTTGATCACCACCTTGCGGTCGGCGCTGTAGCTGTCGGTGATCGCACCATCCTCGATGTTGCGCCGGGCGCGCTCGCGCAGGGCCGTGCGCTCGCTGATGCCGGGAATCTGCGCGGCGGGCCTGGGGGCTTTGGCTGGCTTGCTGGACATGGCTGGCCGTTTCCTCTTGCGGTGGGAGATCAGGTGGGCAGGTGCTCCAGCACGTAGTCGGCCGAAGACACTTCGAATTGACCGGGCTGTTCAACCCAGGCGGCGCGGACCACGCCGTCGACCACGTACAGGGCGAAACGGCGCGAGCGGATGCCCATGCCCGAGGCACTGGCGTCGAGCTCCAGGCCGAGCGCGCGGGTCAGTTCGGCATTGCCGTCGGACAGCATCAGCAGGCCGTCGGGCACGTGCTGATCGGTGGCCCAGGCCTTCATCACGAACGGGTCGTTGACGGCCATGCAGTAGACATCGATGCCGCGCTGGCGGAAGGCCTCGAATTTCTCGACGTAGCCGGGCAGGTGGCGGGCCGAGCACGTCGGCGTGAACGCGCCGGGCACGGCGAACAGCACCACCTTGCGCGCGTCGAACAGCGAATGCGTATCGAGCGTTTCAATGCCCTCGCGGATGCGCTTGAGGGTCACTTCCGGAATGCGGTCGCCGACATGGATGGTCATGGGGGAACTCCTTGCTGGGGCAGCGTAGTGGGCCGGATGGGACAGGGACGTCAAGACATTGGAAAACCGGCGTGCAGGCCCCATCTTCAGGCTTTGCGGAGCGGGCTTCCAGCCATAGCCTGGGGCAGGGCGATGGCAACCGCATTGCGCAGGATCAGTCGGCCTCACCGGCGCCGCACGAGGGGCGGCGTAGCATCGCCGGCGCGTAGAATGAACCCGGGGCGGCGCCACCGGCGCGGCCGAAGCAGATCGAGGTAGCTGGATGGAATTCAAGGATTACTACGCCACCCTGGGGGTGGAACCGAGCGCGGGCGAGGCGGAGATCAAGACCGCCTACCGGCGGCTGGCACGCAAGTACCACCCGGACGTCAGCAAGGAAGCCGGGGCGGAGGACAAGTTCAAGGCGGTCAACGAGGCCTACGAGGCGCTGCGCGATCCGGAAAAGCGTGCAGCCTACGACCAGCTGCGCGCGCAGGGCTATCGCCCGGGCGAGGAGTTCAACGTGCCGCCGAACTACGGCGGCGCCGGTGGTTTCAACTTCGAGGAAGTGTTCGGGGGTGGTGGCGCCAACGGCGGCTTCAGCGACTTCTTCGAAAGCCTGTTCGCGCGCCAGCGCGGCGGTGCCGGTCCTGGCCCGGGGTTCAGCAGCCAGGGCCATGCCCCCAACCGCGACACCCGTGCCAAGCTGTCGGTCCCGCTGGAAGCGGCCTACAGCGGCGACAGCCTGCGCATCACCGTCAACGGCAAGCAGCTGGACGTGCGCGTGCCCAAGGGCATCCGTCCGGGGCAGGTGATCCGCCTGGCGGGGCAGGGCAACCATGGTGGCAACCTGCTGCTGGAAGTGGAGTACGCCGCACACCCGCAGTTCGAGGTCGATGGCCGCAACATCCTCTACACCTTGCCGGTCACGCCGTGGCAGGCCGCGCTGGGTACCAGCATCAGCGTGCCGACCCTGGGCGGCGCGGTGGAACTGAAGATCCCGGCCGACTCCGATGCCGGACGCAAGCTGCGCCTGCGCGGGCGGGGCCTGCCGGGCAACCCGGAGGGCGACCAGATCGTCGAGATCGAGATCGTGGCCCCGGCCGCGACCGACGAGGCGCAGAAGAAGGCCTACCGGAACCTGGCCAAGGCGTTTGGCGAGACGATCTGAGCACGCCTTCCGGTAGTGCCGGCCGCTGGCCGGCAATGAGCTGTGATTGCCGGCCAGCGGCCGGCACTACCGCGCGCGTCTCAACCCTGCCCGGCGAACACGCGCTCCAGCACTTCGGACAGCTCGTCTTCCGAGAACGGCTTGGTGATGTAGGCCTTGGCGCCCTGGCGCATGCCCCACATGCGGTCGGTGTCCTGGTCCTTGGTGGTCACCAGGATCACCGGGATATGCCGGGTCGCCTCGTCGCGGGCGAGGGTGCGGGTGGCCTGGAAGCCGTTGAGATTGGGCATCACCACGTCCATCAGGACCAGGTCGGGCAGCTCGGCCTTGGCGGTTTCGACCCCGGCCGCGCCATCGGTGGCGGTCAGGATCTGGTGCCCGAGCTTCTCGACGATGCGCTGTATCCCCAACAGCTGCGACGGTGAGTCGTCGACGATCAGAATGCGTGCCATGTTGTTCCCCATGTAATGCCCGCAGTGTAGTGCGGGCTCATTACCGGCGGGAGGGGCGCATCTGCCGTCTGTCGCCTGCCTGCGACGTTCAGTCGATCCGCACCACGGTGCGGCCCAGCGATCCGCCCGCCAGCATCCGCTCGAACACGGCCGGCAGGCCATCAAGGCCGACCTCGGCGGTACAGATGCGGTCCAGGTGCTGCGGTTTCCATTCGTTGCCCAGCCGCGCCCAGACGTCCTCGCGCAGCCCGCGTGGCGCATTGGCCGACGACACGCCCAGCAGCGACACACCACGCAGGATGAACGGCATCACCGTCATCTCCAGGGTCGGGCTGGCCGCCAGGCCGGCACTGACCACGCTGCCGTAGGGCGCGGTCTGCGCCAGCAGGCTGGCGAGCATGGCGCCGCCGGCATTGTCCAGGCCCCCACCGAAACGCGCCGATTGCAGTGGGCCGGTGTCGGCCAGGGCCTCACGCGGCAGCACCTCGGTGGCGCCGATGGCGTGCAGGAAACCGGTCTGGTCGGGTTTGCCGCTGATCGCATGCACCGTGTAGCCGGCGCGGCTGAAGATCGACAGTGCCAGCGCGCCGACGCCGCCACTGGCGCCGGTGACCGCCAGCGGTCCAAGTTCCGGGCTCTGCCGGTTGTCCTGCATGCGCAGCAGCGCCAACGCCGCGGTGAAGCCGGCGGTGCCCAGCACCATCGCCTCGCGTGGGCTCAGCCCGGCCGGTTGGGCGATCACCGCACGCGATTCCAGCCGCACATACTGGCTGTAGCCGCCGTCGCGGGTCTCGCTGAGGCCGCAGCCGGTGGCCAGCACCGCGTCGCCTTCACGCCATTCCGGATCGGTGCTGGCGACCACGGTGCCGGCTACGTCGATGCCCCCCACCAGCGGGAAGCGGCGCAGGATCTTTCCCTTGCCGGTGCCGGCCAGAGCGTCCTTGTAGTTGACCGAGGACCAGCTGGCGCGGATCAGAACCTGGCCGGGGCTGAGGTCTTCGACCTTGAGCTGGGCCAGGCCGCTGCGGTAACCGGCGTCGTCGTTTTCGATGCGGAAGGCGGTGAACGGGGTGGTGGGGGCCATCGGCATTGCCTGACTTCGAGGAAAACGCCACCTTACCCCGTTGCCCCCCTTTCGATCCTGCCAATCCGCCCCATCTTGTATGATCAGTAATGGTTTCACGGCTGGCGCCGCGGGAAGGGCCCGCGCCGCAGCCCACATCTTGATGGAGCGTGCATGGCCTGGAATACACCCGGCGGCAACAAGGGCGGACAAGGCCCCGAGGACAATCGACGCGGGCCGTTCGGGTCGCGCGGCGGTGGCAATGGTGGTGGCTGGGGCGGATTGCCCGGGCCGCTGAAGGACCTGTTCGACGGCGGCATCGTGCGTTGGGTGGTGGCGGCCGTGGTGCTGCTGGTGCTGTTCTCCAGCTTCCAGCTGATCGGTGAACAGCAGCGTGGCGTGGTCCTGCGCTTCGGCCAGTTCTCGCGCATCCTGCAGCCCGGCCCGAACTTCAAGTTGCCGTGGCCGATCGAATCGGTCACCAAGGTCAACGCCACCGAGATCAAGACGTTCTCGATCCAGGTGCCGGTGCTGACCCGGGACGAGAACATCGTCAACGTCTCGCTGAACGTCCAGTACCGCATCGACGACCCGCAGCAGTACCTGTTCGGCACCGTCGATGCCAACCAGGTGTTGGAGCAGTCGGCGCAGAGCGCGGTGCGCGAGGAAGTCGGCCGTGCCGACCTCAACGCTGTGCTGAACAACCGCGGCCCGCTGGCCGTGGCTGCCGAGGAGCGCCTGCAGGCGCTGCTGAAGGCGTTCAAGACCGGCCTGACCGTGACCGGCCTGACCCTGCAGGACGCCCGTCCGCCGGAAGAAGTGAAGCCGGCCTTCGACGAAGTCAACGGTGCCCAGCAGGTCAAGGAACGCCTGATCAACGAAGCCCAGGCCTACGCTGCCAAGGTCGTGCCGGAAGCCCGAGGCCAGGCCTCGCGCGCCCGTACCACCGCCGAAGGCTACAAGCAGGCCGCGGTGTCCAAGGCCGAGGGTGACGCGCAGCGCTTCAGCCTGTTGCAGGCCCAGTACAAGGACGCCCCGGAAGTGACCCGCAAGCGCCTGTGGCTGGAAACCGTGCAGCAGGTGCTGAGCGAGAACCGCAAGGTGATCGGCGGCGATGGCCGCCAGCTGATCTACGTGCCGATGACCGGCGATACCCGTCCCACCACCTCGGCCCCGGCCGCAGTGGCGAACCCGGACGTGGTGATGCCATCGCTGCCGGGTGCAGCGGTGGAAGCTTCCCGTGATCCGGGCCGGCCGGTGGGCCGCCCGACCGGGCGACCGAGCGGCCGTGAGGAGGGCAGCCGATGAAGAGTCCTATCTGGATCGCCGTGATCGTGGCGGTGGTGCTGGGCCTGCTCGGCTCGGTGTACGTGGTCCGTGAGGACCAGACCGCCATGGTGCTGAACCTGGGCAAGGTGGTGCGTTCGGACATCAAGCCGGGCCTGCACTTCAAGGTGCCGGTGGTGGAAACGGTGAAGGTCTTCGACCGCCGCTTCCAGGTGCTCGACACTGCGCCTGCGCGCTACTTCACCGCCGAGCAGAAGGACGTCAGCGTCGACTTCTTCGCCATCGGCTACATCTCCAACGTAGGTGACTACTTCCGTGCCACCGGCGGCGACCCGCGTGTGGCCAACGCCCGCCTGGCGCCGATCATCACCGACTCGCTGCGCAACCAGATCAACTCGCGCACCCTGCAGCAGCTGGTGTCCGGCGACCGCAGCGAGCTGATCGCCGAGCAGCTGAAGGGGATCAACGAGGCGGTGGCCGGCCTCGGCATGCAGATGATCGACCTGCGCATCAAGCAGGTGGACCTGCCGACCGACAGCCAGGTGATCAACGACGTGTACGAGCGCATGCGCGCCCAGCGCAAGCAGGAAGCGGCCAAGCTGCGTGCGGAGGGCGAGGAGCAGTCGCTGACCATCCGTGCCCAGGCCGACCGCGACAGCACGGTTCTGATCGCCGAGGCCGAGCGCGATGCACAGCGCCTGCGCGGTGAAGGCGATGCCGAAGCGGCCCGCATCTACGGCAAGGCTGGCTCGGCTGATCCGTCGTTCTATGCGTTCTACCGCAGCCTGGAGGCTTACCGTGGCTCCATGACCGACGGCAATGGCGTGATTGTGCTCGACAAGAACGACCCGTTCCTGCAGTACCTGAAGAACGACCGCTGAGGTCGCAGGGCAGTACCCCACGGGGCCCGGCCAGACGCCGGGCCCCGTGCTTTTTCCGGAGTTCCCCATGAAAGATCTGTTCGCCGCCGTCTGCCTGGTCGCGGTGCTGGAAGGCCTGTTCCTGTTCGTGGCGCCGTTCGCCTGGAAGCGCATGGCCGAGCGCCTGCTGGACCTGCCCAGCCCGGCCCTGCGCAGCTTCGGCGGGCTGGTGCTGCTGGCCGGCCTGAGCCTGCTGTGGTGGGCACGGCACTGACCCCGCCCTGTAGCGTCCGAGACCATGCTCGGGCGGCGCCGCGCAGCGGCGGGAAGGCAGCCGAGCATGGGCTCGGCTCTACATGAGACGCCGGCCTGACCGGTGGGTGAAGCCGCCGGTCGGAAAGGTGGCAGCGGACCCCGGAAACCCGGATAATGCACAAAAGCCGGACGGGCCTCCCCGTTCGGCTTTTTCCGTGTCTGGGCCTTCCATCGCCGGCCGCTCCCCGTCTGGAGCCGCCCTCCAGGTGCTGGCCAGCCCCGCCACGGTTTACCCGTCCGCGGCCCCGATGGCCGCAACAAATCGAGGAGCCCGTCATGGGTCAGTCTGTCGTAGTGTTGGGTGCCCAGTGGGGCGATGAAGGCAAGGGCAAGATCGTCGATCTGCTCACTGAGGAAATCGGCGCCGTCGTGCGCTTCCAGGGCGGCCACAATGCAGGCCACACCCTGGTCATCAACGGCAAGAAGACCGTCCTGCACCTGATCCCGTCGGGCATCCTGCGTGACGATGCGCTGTGCCTGATCGGCAACGGCGTGGTGATCTCGCCGGCCGCGCTGCAGAAGGAAATCGCCGAGCTGGAAGCCTCCGGCGTGGAAGTGCGTTCGCGCCTGAAGATTTCCCCGGCCGCGCCGCTGATCATGCCGTACCACATCGCCCTGGACCAGGCGCGCGAGCGCGCTGCCGGTGGCAAGGCGATCGGCACCACCGGCCGTGGCATCGGCCCGGCCTACGAAGACAAGGTGGCGCGTCGCGGCATCCGCATCGCCGACCTGCATTACCCGAAGCAGCTGGAAGAACTGCTGCGCACCGCGCTGGATTACCACAACTTCGTGCTGACCAAGTATCTGAACACCGATGCGGTCGACTTCCAGAAGACCTTCGACGAAGCGCTGGCCTTTGGCGAGTACGTGCAACCGATGAAGTCCGACGTGGCCGGCATCCTGCACGACCTGCGCAAGCAGGGTAAGCGCGTGCTGTTCGAAGGCGCGCAGGGTGCGCTGCTGGACATCGACCACGGCACCTACCCGTATGTCACCAGCTCCAACACCACCGTCGGTGGTGCGCTGGCCGGTTCCGGCGTCGGCGCCGATTCGATCGACTACGTGCTGGGCATCGCCAAGGCCTACGCCACTCGCGTCGGCGGCGGCCCGTTCCCGACCGAACTGGACGACGAAGTCGGCCAGGGCATCCGTGACCGCGGCGCCGAATACGGCGCATCGACCGGCCGCCCGCGTCGTTGCGGCTGGATGGACATCGTCGCGCTGAAGCGCGCCGTGGCCATCAACGGCATCAGCGGCCTGTGCATCACCAAGCTGGACGTGCTCGATGGCATGGAAAAGCTGAAGGTCTGCATCGCCTACGAATACAACGGCAAGCGCACTGAATATGCTCCGCTGGATGCGCAGGGCTGGGAAGAGTGCACCCCGGTATACCTGGAGTTCCCGGGCTGGAGCGAGAACACCCACGGCATCACCCAGTGGGACGAACTGCCGCCGGCGGCACGCGCCTACCTGCGTTCGCTGGAAGAACTGGCCGGCTGCCCGATCAGCATCGTTTCGACCGGCCCGGACCGCGACCACACCATGGTCCTGCAGGACCCGTTTGCCTGAGTGAGAGACCGGTAGCGCTGGGCCCTGCCTGGTGTTGCTGAAGGAAAAGCCCCGCGCAAGCGGGGCTTTTTCGTTTTCGGTACTGTGGCGGCACAGCCGGCAGGGCAGCGCAGCGATGACGGAGACTTCGGCATGAAGGGCGAGACGGTCGCACGGGTGACTCTGTGGCTGCTGTGGAGCCTGTGGACGCTGGCCTGCATCGTGCTGGTGCTGGGCGCGCTCGCCAATTACCTGGCTTCGCGCACGCAGACCCTGCCGCTGGTGCTGCAGCCGGGCGCGACCGCCGAGATCACGGTGTACCGCTTCATCGACGACCCGCTGCGACTGCGTCTGCGTTATGCGGATGACGGCGCCGATCCGGCGGTCGATCCCGAGCTGCGCCTGCGCGCGGAAACCCCGACCGATCGCACCGAGTTCCGCGCGGACAGCCGCTCGGCGGTGACCGATCCGGAGATCCACCGCGCACTGGAATCGGTCGAGCGAGACCGGTTCGCCGCCTCGTACTTCGGCTACGGCCGCAGTGACGCACTGCGGCGAGGCCGTTCCTCGCTGCGGCTGACCGTGCTGGAGGTCGACCCGGCGCTGGTCGGTCGTGCGGCCTCGGTGGACCTGCTGCCGCCGATGGACGTGCTGAAGCTGACCGACCTCGACTACCTCTGGCTGTGGCCGTTCTTCTTCTGGAAGATGGCGGCGCTGTTGCTGATGATTCCAGGAGCTGCGTTGGCCGTCTTTACTGTGGCATTGCGACGCTGGCAGCGCCGGGCATCATCGCTGCCGACTTCAGCAGCGGATAGGGATTGATCGACTCTCCCTTCCACCACTGCTTCTCCGGCCCCAGCACATGCACCTCGAAATGCAGGTGTGGGGCCTCGGCGCTGGCGTTGCCCGTGCTGCCGACGTAGCCGATCACCTCGCCGCGCTTGATCACCTGCTTCTCGGCCAGGCCATCGGCGTAGCGCTGCAGGTGCGCGTAGTAGTAGCACCAATGCCCGCTGGGCTCGAACTGGTAGATCGTCAGGCCACCGCGCTCGCTGTCGAACAGTTTCTCCACCGTGCCATCGGCCACCGCCAGCACCGGCGTACCTGCATCGGCCATGATGTCGATGGCATCGTGTACGCGGCCCTCGCTGCGTGCATCGGTGAAGGTATCGCGCAGCTGCGAGGGCAGGATGCCCTGCACCGGCAGCAGCAAGCCGGACGGTGCATCGGCAGCCTGGGCGGCCGGCGGCGCGGTGGAGGCGGGTGGGGCTGTTGCGCCTGGCGCTGCCGGTTCCGTCACCGGCGCGGCGGCCACCGTCGATGGCGCTTCCGGCAGCGCGTCGGTCACCGGCTCATCCATATCGCGGTGCAGCCACCAACCTGCACCCAATCCCAGCAGAACACCCAGCACGATCAGTTGCGAAAGACGCATCGACTCACTCCTGCATCACGACAGGCACCGAGGTGTCCACTGCGTCGGCCACGCGCAGTGCATCCCAGTTGGTCATGCGTACGCAGCCATGCGACTCGGTCTTGCCCACGTGGCCGGGTTCAGGCGTGCCATGCAGGCCGTAATGCGGCTTGGACAGATCGATCCAGACCCGGCCGACCGGATTGTTCGGGCCGGGCGGCAGCGTGGCTTTCTTTTCCCCCTTGCGGGCATCCCAGAACAGCTTGGGGTTGTAGTGGAACGGCGGGTCGCGGTACACGCCCAGGATTTTCCATTCACCGATCGGCAACGGGTCGTGCTGGCTGCCGGATGACACCGGCACCTGCGCGATCAGCTTGCCCTGCGCGTCCAGTAGCTGCAGCGTGGAGTCGGATTTGTCGACCACGATTCTGGCGGCCTTCGGCAATGCGGCCGGGGCGATGTTGGGGACCTGGATGCGGCTGCCAGCCCTGGTCAGATCCACGCCGGGATTGAGCATCTTCATCAGCTCTGGGGACGCGTGGAAGCGCTCGCCCAGGGCTTCTTCCACACTGCTGTAGCCCAGCGGTTTCAGCTTGGCCTGGTCGGCGGGTCCTTTCGGTATCGGCTGGAACGGGCCGGCGACATCCTCAGCAGTCAGCGTGTAGCTGGCCAGCGGCGTGATCGTATCGGCCTGCAGAGCCTTCCAGGTGGCGTCGTCCAGCTCACCCGTTACGGTCAGGCCGTGTGCCGTCTGGAAGCCTGACACCGCCCGCCGCTGGTTGCTGCCTACCTCACCATCAATCTGGCCCGGAGAGAAGTTCGCACGATCCAGCAGCACCTGGGCATGCAGTGCGGAGCGCACTGCGGTGTCCGGGCCAGCCTTCTCGGCAATGGGGGCGGGCAGGTTGGGCGGCGGCGCCTGCGCGAAGGCCGGCGACGCCAGCAGCGAGATTGCGAGCAGGGTGGATCGGGACACAGATGAGCGCATTGGGATCTCCAGCAGGTACGCCGCCACCTTGCCCGCGGGCGGCGCCGAGCCGCCGTGAAAGGGATCTGATGCCCGCGTGAGCAGGCATGTCATTGCGGCCGGTTGCCAGCGGCAGGTGCCGCTGGGGACGGGGGCTCACCAAGGTGAACGGTGGCCGACGCCGTCGATGGGCGGCGATCAAGATTGCCTGCCGTGCCGCCGATAAGGCCACATCCCCCCGTTTTGGATACCCCCATGAACTACTTGAGGAACGTCAGGGTTGCCTGGCGTCTTGGGCTGGGCTTTGGCCTGTTGCTGCTGCTGGTTGCCGCCGTAGTGGCCACCGGCGCCACCGCCAGCGTCGTGCAGAAGCGCGCGATGCAGCAGGTGGTCGACGTCAGCGTGGCCAAGGTGCGCCTGTTGTCGCAGATGCTCGACGCCAACAACCAGATGATGGTGGTGCGGCGCGAAATGCTGATCCGCCAGGGCGACGACCGCGGCAGCGATGAGAAGCGCATTGCCGATCTGGTCAAGCGCTATGAGGCCAGCTGGGCCGCCTACCAGGCGCTGCCAGGCGATGCGGAGGGCAAGGCCATCGCGGAAACCATCGCGGCCAAGCGTGCCATCGCGCGCCCGCTCAACAAGCAGACCAGCGAACTGATGGAGCAGGGCGACTACCCGGGTGCCGTGGCACTGACCCTGGGCCCGGTGCAGGAAGCGGCCAACGGCTGGAACAAGGCACTGTCCGATGGCGTGGACTTCGAGGAGAAGGAAAGCCGTGAGGCAGCCGCCGAGGCCATCCGCCTGGGTGAGCGCAGCCTGCTGCAGCTGCTGGTGCTGGGCGGCGTTGCACTGCTGGTCGGCATCGGTGCCTCGGTGATGATCGGGCGCAGCCTGACCGGCCCGCTGGCCCGCGCGGTGAACCTGGCCGAGCGCCTGTCCAAGGGCCAGCTGGACCAGGAGTTCCGCCTCGGCGGCCGTGACGAACTGACCCAGCTGGGCGAGGCGATGGCCAGCGTGCGCCAGAGTGTGCAGGCGGCGATCGGCGCGCAGTTGCAGATGGCCGAGCAGCACGAGGCCGGTGCAATCCGCTATCGCATGGACGCCAGTGCGTTCCCCGGTGATTTCGGCCGCATGGTGCAGGCCACCAACAGCCTGGTCGAGTCGCACGTGCAGGTGGAACTGCTGATGGCGGAGGTGATGCAGCGTTACGCCATGGGTGACCTCAGCCGCGACCTGCCGGACTACCCGGGCGAGAAGGGCACGCTGACCCGCACCCTGGCAGCGGTGAAGCAGAGCCTGATGGCGATCAACGCGCAGATCGATGAACTGGCCCGCGCCGCACGCGCCGGCGATTTCAGCATGCGTGGCGATGCCGCTGCGTTCCAGTACCAGTTCAAGACGATGGTCGAGCACCTCAACGGCATGATGGCCAGTTCGCAGGCCAGCATCGCCGATGTTTCCGACGTGCTGCGCGCGATCTCGCATGGCGACCTGACCGCACGCATGGAGGGCGAGTACGACGGCGTATTTGCGCGCATGCGCGACGATGCCAACACCACCACCGCGCAGCTGACCGGCATTGTCCGCGGCATCCAGGTGGCTGCCGACAGCATCAACAACGCGGCCCAGGAACTGGCCGCGGGCAACAACGACCTGTCGCGCCGCACCGAGCAGCAGGCCGCGAATCTGGAAGAAGCGGCCGCGTCGATGGAGGAGCTGACCTCCACCGTACGCCAGAACGCCGAACTGGCGCGTCAGGCCGACAGCGAAGCGCATGCCGCCGGTGCCGCCGTGCGCGAGACCGAGCAGGCGATGGCACAGATGGCATCGGTGATGGGCGAAATCGATCAGTCCTCGGCGCGCATCTCGGAAATCTCCACGGTGATCGACGGCATCGCGTTCCAGACCAATATCCTGGCGCTGAATGCGGCAGTGGAAGCTGCGCGCGCAGGCGAGCAGGGCCGTGGCTTTGCCGTGGTCGCCAGCGAAGTGCGCACGCTCGCACAGCGTGCCGGTGTCGCCGCCAAGGAGATCAAGGAACTGATCGAGGACGCCGCTTCCAAGGTGAAGAGTGGCCTGGCGGTGACCGTTGAATCGGAAGCCGCGATCGCACGCGTGGCGCAGGCCAGTTCGCGCACCACCCAGCTGATGAGCGACATCGCAGCGGCCAGCAAGGAGCAGGCCGCCGGCATCGAGCAGGTCAACCAGGTGGTGGTGCAGATGGACCAGGTGACCCAGCAGAACGCCGCGCTTGTGGAAGAAGCCACTGCCGCGAGCCGCGCGCTGGAAGAACAGGCGCATGCACTGACCACGTCAGTGGCGGTATTCCAGCTGGAGCAGGGGCCGCGCATGCCGGTCATGCCGGCGCGGGCGGCGTAAGCGACCTGTAACTGGATACTGGATGGCGCCCTGCCTGCGATGTCCCGCATGCAGGGCGTCGATGCACCCACCGGAACGATGCCGCGGGCTAGCGCCCGCGGGCTGAGCGTTCGATCAGCCAGCCGGCTGCGTACAGCAACAGCAGTGTTGGCGGAACCAGCACTGCATATGCGGTCGACCAGGGCTTGCCACGCAGCAGGCCGCCTGCGCCGATGGCATCGAGTGCGGCAGACTGCAGGGTGATGGGGAGCGCCATCAGGATATAGGTACCCTTCGGGTCCCCCTCCGACTGCGCGCCGTGAACCAGCCATGCGGTCAACAGCAGGTAGACCACGCAAAGCGCAAGACCGGTCCAGCTCAGGAGTCGCCGCATCTTCATCCGCATGCCCCGGTTCAACGGACGTCGAAGCGGGCCTGCAGCGGCAGGCTCACCTTCCGCAGCAGATCCCGGACCACCACCTGCGCAGTCCACGTGCCTTTGGGATCACCGGCCTCGGCGACGAACTTCAGGTGCAGGTTGGTCATGTACAGCAGGTTTGGCGGGCCGGTCAGGGCGGCGGTGAAACAGGGAACATCGCGTTCGTCGATACTGGTGCTGCCGTCCGGGCGCAGCATGCGCAGATCGCAGTGCACCTTGGGTACGCGGTTTTCGTCCAGTTGCGGGTTGGAGAGGAACGTCAGCAGGAACAACTCACCGCCCGGGTGGACTTCGTCGGCCTCGTTGAAGCGGGGAGTGGTCTCCGGCGGGGTCGCCCACTTGGCCCGCCAGTCGGCATCGGAAGTGACCAGCAGCGATGCCGCGAAGCCGCCGCTGGATGTCATGGCATCGGTCTCCGTCAACGCTTTGCCATCCCCATTTATCCAACCATCGCTGGCGGAGCTGTTCAGTGGCAGCATCATGGCCATCATGGCCAGCGCGCAGGTCCATCGCATCAACGGCTCTCCCGGGTAGCCGCGTCCCGCGGCAGAGCGGGTAGTATTGCCCAACATTGGCCGGCAAAGCAGCAGGACAGCCGGAGCAGGGGTTCCGTTGCCTGCCGATGTGGGTGGATGCTTGCCAGCAAAGGAGGTGGCATGGGAATCGGGAGCGAGGAAACGCCGATCTGTTTCCCTGCATCGGCCGCGCCGCAGCACGTGCTGATGCTGCCCGGTCTGGATGGCTCCAGCAGGCTGTCGCCCCCGTTCCTGTCGGCACTCCAGGCTTACGGTCTGTCAACGCAGGCGATCACGCTGCCCGCGCAGGGACCGCAGGATCACGCCACGCTTGCCCAACGGCTGTGGTCGCAGCTGCCCAGTCGTCCCTTCATCCTGCTCGCCGAGTCTTTCTCGGGCCCGTTGGCTGTTGAACTGGCCACGCGCCATCCCACCGGGCTGCGCGGACTGGTGCTTGCAGCGACCTTTGCGCGTCGGCCGGTGCTACTGCCGGCAGCCAGCGCAGCCCTGCTGTCGCCGGCCTGGCCGCTGCCTCCCGTGGCATTGCTGGCGCGCCTGTTGCTGGGGCCGTGGTACACCCGCGGGCACACGTCGATGCTGCGCGAAGCGTTGGCCAGGACTCCGACGAGCACGTTGCGGCAACGCGCCGCAGCGACCCTGCGGGTCGACGTGCGTGCATTGCTGCCGGCAATCCAGGTGCCGACGCTGTGCCTGCACGCGTGCCACGACCGCCTGCTGTGGCCGCCCAGCGTGGCCGAGCTGCAGGCCCTGTTGCCCGATGCCCGCCATGTGTCGTTGGAGGGGCCACATCTGCTGCTGCAGGCGCGTGCCGACGCAGCTGCAGCCGAAGTGGCCGCGTGGATGAGGACGTTGCCGCGTTGAACGATGCGCTCAGCTGCGGGCGCGGGTACGTGCCGCTTTCCTGGCCGCCACCTTGCGCACGGTCTTCTTCGCCGCACGGGTCTTGGCCGCCTTCTTCGCTGCAGCACTGCGCGAGGCGGCTGTACCGGCCTTCTTGACCGCTGTCTTCTTTGCGGCCTTCTTGGTGGCGGTCTTACGAGCCGGTGCCTTCTTTGCCGCCGCCTTCTTCGCAGGCGCCTTCTTCGCGGCCGTCGCCTTGGTCGTGGCCTTCTTTGCGGCTGACTTCCTGGCAGGCGCCTTGCTGGCCGCCTTCTTGCTCGCCGCCTTCTTCGTACCCTTGCGTGCGCTGCCGCTACGTTTGCCGCCACCGTCCTGCTTGTTCACGGTGGCCCAGGCGATGCGCTCGGCAGTCCCTTCACTTGCGCCACGCTCGCGCTCGCTGTCCTCGATGTGCTCGGCCTGGCGCTTCTGTTTCTCGGTATATGCGGATTTGTCACCACGGGGCATGACGGTTCTCCTGTTGTAGTAGTCAGGCCAGCAGGCGCAGCTTGGGTTCACGCGCCCACTGGCGGGTGGCGGCCGCCGCCAGGAAGGCCTTGGCGTCTTCCGCTTCGACGATGCCGGCATCGTTGCCGACGCGCGCCGCCTTCAGCAGCGCCTGGCCGCCTGCGTCGCTGGCGATGGCCTTCAGGTGCGCCCACGCCTGGCTGACGAACTCGATGGCTGCACTCTCTTTCGACAAGGCCTTCGCGGCTTCCGGACTGAGCACCACGGCTACCGCATCGAACACGGCCGATGGTGTGCCCGCCAGTTGCCCATCTGCCGCCTGCATCGCCCCATCGCTCAGCGTGGCGCCGCCTACTTTGGGCGCGACCAGCTTCACGTCTGCACCTGCCTTCCGCGCCGCTTTGCTCAGGCTGGCCATCACGCGCGCGTCGGAGCCCTCATCAAACAGGATGCCGATGCTGCGTCCTTGCAGGGTGGGCTTGTTGCGCCCGATCACGCGCACCTCGGGAGCGGCAGGCATGTCCTGCGCCGGCGTGGCGGTCGGCGCGGGGTCGGGCAGTGCAGGCAGTGCGAGCCCATCGGCTACGCGCTGCGCCAGTGATTCGTCGATGTTGCGCAGGTGGCTGACGGTACGCACCCGCACCTTGAGTGTTTCCACCTTGGACAATTCGAACACGAGTGCCGATGCCAGATGCGCCTGTTCCGGCTTCTCGAGGCTACGGAAGAACATGCGGGCCTGGCTGTAGTGGTCGGCGAAGCTCTCCGCGCGGGTGCGGCCCTTGCGGCCATCGTCGGCGCTGGCATGGCTGCGGAAACCTGCGGGCGTCTCGCGCGGCGAGTCCTCCTGCAGCGAGCTGGGATCATAGGCGACGCGGCCCTTGGGCACCTGCATCTGCATGTGGCCGTCGCGCTGGTGATTGGCGAACGGGCACTTCGGGGCATTCACCGGGATCTGGTGGAAGTTCGGGCCGCCAAGCCGCAGCAGCTGGGTGTCCAGGTAGGAGAACAGGCGGCCTTGCAGCAGCGGATCGTTGCTGAAGTCGATGCCCGGCGGCACGTTGGCCGGGCAGAACGCCACCTGTTCGGTCTCGGCGAAGAAGTTGTCGGGCCAGCGGTCCAGCACCATCCGCCCGATCACCTGCAGCGGCACAAGCGATTCGGGAATGATCTTGGTCGGGTCCAGGTGATCGAACGGGAACGCGTCGGCTTCTTCTTCGGTGAACAGCTGCACCGCCAGTTCCCACTCGGGGAAATCACCGCGCTGGATGGCCTCGAACAGGTCACGGCGATGGAAGTCATTGTCAGCCGATTGCAGTTTCAACGCTTCGTCCCAGACCGTTGACTGGATGCCCAGCTTTGGCCGCCAATGGAACTTGACGAAGGTCGACTCGCCCGCCTCGTTCAGCAGGCGGAAGCTGTGCACCCCGAAGCCTTCGATCATGCGCAGCGAACGCGGAATGGCGCGGTCGCTCATCGCCCACATGATCATGTGCATCGACTCGGGCATCAGCGAAATGAAGTCCCAGAAGGTGTCATGGGCCGAAGCCGCCTGCGGGAACGCACGGTCTGGTTCCATCTTCACCGCATGCACCAGGTCCGGGAATTTCATGGCGTCCTGGATGAAGAACACCGGGATGTTGTTGCCGACCAGATCCCAGTTGCCTTCCTTGGTATAGAACTTGACCGCGAAGCCGCGCACGTCGCGCGGAGTGTCCACCGACCCTGCGCCACCGGCCACGGTCGAGAAGCGGGTGAACACGGGCGTCTTCACGCCTACCTCGGTCAGGATGCGCGCCCGGGTGTGGGCGGCCAGAGACCGGGTCAACTCGAAGTAGCCATGTGCCGCGCTGCCACGTGCGTGCACGATGCGCTCGGGAATGCGTTCGTGATCGAAGTGGGTGATCTTCTCGCGAAGGATGAAGTCTTCCAGCAGCGTGGGTCCTCGAGGTCCCTGCCGCAGGGAGTTCTGGTTGTCTGCCACCGGGATGCCCTGATCGGTGGTCATCGCCGGGTGGCTGCCGCCGGCGCGCGGGTGCAGTTCATCGCCGTTGCCGCGGGGGTGGTTTTCGGTTGCGCGCTTGCCGGTCGGCTTGCTGGCGGCCATGGGGGGGAGGCTCCGGATCATCAAGGGAACCACGACACTGGAACCGAACCCGTTAAACCCAGGTCCGGCAAAGGTGAACGTACGGGCAAAAGCAGGCTCGGGTATGCTTGCCCCATGCGAGTCGAGCCCTCCGACATCGAAGCCCTGTTCGACGCCATCCCGGACGTGCTGTTCTTCATCAAGGACCGCCAGGGGCGGTACACCCACGTCAACCAGACCATGCTGCGACGGCTGGGCCTGCGCGCGCGCAAGGACGTGATCGGGCGCACAGCGGCCGAGATCTACCCGACCGGCCTCAGCGCGGACTATGTCGACCAGGACGCCCGCGTGCTGTCCGGCGAGGTGATCGAGAACCTGATGGAGCTGCACCTGTTCGCCAACCGCGAACCGGGCTGGTGCCTGACCTGCAAGCGCCCGTTGCTGGTCGATGGCGCCATCGAGGGCCTGATCGGCATTTCCCGCGACCTGGGCCAGAAGGACAGCCTGGGCGCCCAGTACGAGCAGCTGCGGCTGGCCCTGGCCCACCTCAACGCGCACTACGCCGAGAACGTGCGCATGCAGACCCTGCTGGACATCACCGGCTTTTCGCTGTCCAAGCTGGAGCGCAGTTTCCGCAAGGTGTTCCAGATGACCCCGCAGCAGGTGCTGACCCGGCTGCGGATCCAGATGGCCATGCACTTGCTGCATGGCGACGACAGCATTGCCTGCATCGGCCAGGCCTGCGGTTTCAGTGACCAGAGCGCCTTCACCCGCAAGTTCAAGGCTGAAACCGGTTTCTCGCCGCGCGCCTATCGCGCCCGGATCGGCGGCAACGTCGGCGAGCCCGCACTGGCCTGAGCCCCCTGCTGCGCTGTGCCTATCCCCGCGGGCCTGGGACAGGGTAAGGTGTCGCCCCTGTAGCCCGCCGCCAGCCCCGCCGATGCCCAATTCGATTCCGACCGCTTCGCCGTCCCGCCTCGGACATTCGCTCAAGCCCCGCCAGCTGATCATGATGGGCCTGGGCAGTGCCATCGGCGCCGGCCTGTTCCTCGGCTCGGGCGTGGGTGTGCAGGCGGCCGGTCCGGCCGTTCTGGTCTCGTATCTGGTCGCTGGCGCGCTGGTGATCATCGTGATGAACGCACTGGGCGAGATGGCGGCGGCCAAACCGACCAGCGGCGCGTTCTCGGTGTACGCCGCCGATGCCATGGGCGCCACCGCTGGCGCCACGGTCGGCTGGTTGTGGTGGGTGCAGCTGGTGATCGTGATCGCCGCCGAGGCGGTCGGTGCGGCCGGGTTGCTTGCCACGGTCTGGCCGGTGGTGCCGGTGCCGATGGCTGCGTTGGCCTTCATGCTGTTTTTCACTGCGATCAACCTGCTCGGGGTGAAGAACTTCGGCGAGTTCGAATTCTGGTTCGCCATCCTGAAAGTGGCGGCGATCCTGGCCTTCATTGCCATCGGCGTGGCACTGCTGATGGGCTGGCTGCCGCAGGTCACCTCACCTGGCCTGAGCAACTTCACCGGACACGGCGGTTTCGCACCGAAGGGCCTGGCCGGGATCGGTGCGGCGCTGCTGGTTGTCGTTTTTGCCTTCGGCGGCACCGAAATCGTCGCCGTTGCGGCGGCCGAAACCGAAGATCCCGAACGCAGCATCGCCCGTGCCATCCGTACCGTGGCCTGGCGCATCCTGGTGTTCTACATCGGCTCGCTGAGCGTGATCATCGCCGTGGTGCCGTGGACCAGCGAAGCACTGAAGTCGCCCTTCGCCGCCGTGCTGGACATTGCGCGCATTCCGGGCGCAGGCACCGCCATCACCCTGATCGCGGTGATCGCGCTGCTGTCGGCACTCAATGCCAACCTCTACGGCGCCTCGCGCATGATGTATTCGCTGGCGCAGCGCCGCGAAGCGCCGGCCGTGCTGGGCTGGACCGATCCGCGGCAGGTGCCGGTCATCGCCGTGCTGGCCAGCGTGCTGTTCGGCTTTGCGGCCACGGTGATGGAGCTGCTGTTCCCGGACCGGGTGCTGCCGGTGCTGCTGAACATCGTCGGTTCCACCTGCCTGCTGGTGTGGACGCTGTCGCTGGTTTCGCAGCTGGTGCTGCGCCGCCGCGCCGATCGCCTGGGTACCCGGCTGCCATTCCGCATGGCCGGTTTCCCGTGGCTGACCTGCTGCGCGCTGGCGATCCTGGCGCTGATCTTCGGCCTGCTGCTGAGCGAGGCGCACACCCGCCTGCAGTTCCTGTCGATGGTGGCGCTGACCGCCACCATCGCCGCCGGCAGCGCCATCGCCCGGCGCATGCGCGAGGCGTGACTGAAGCTGTAGAGCCGACCCTACGGTCGGCTGCGGTTGCTGTAGTTTCTGTAGAGCCGACCCTGCGGTCGGCTGCTGTTCGCGTAGCCGCCAGCCGAGCGCGGGCTCGGCTCTACAGCCGGCATACATCCGCCGTGCCATCCTGATCGCGTGGGCCGCCAGCGGCCCGTCGACCAGGAGTACCGCATGCTGCGCAGCCGTCCCTTCCTGATGTTCACCGGCCAGGCCGAGGCCGCCCTGGCCCTGTACGCCGAAGCCTTCGCCGATTTCCGCCTGCTGGCCCTGCAACGCCACCCCGAGGGGGCCGGCGCCGGCGTGCCCGGCCAGGTCCGCCAGGCGATCTTCCTGCTCGGTGGCACGCATTACCTGTGCTTTGACAGCCTGGACGTGCACGATTTCACCTTCTCGCCGTCGATCTCGTTGTTCGTCGAGTGTTCCGGTGCCGAGCAGTTCGAGCGTGCGGCACGCGTGCTGGGCGAGGGCGGCCATTGGTTGATGCCGGTGGGTGATTACGACTTCAGCAATCGCTACGGCTGGGTGCAGGACCGCTTCGGGGTGTCGTGGCAGCTGAGCCTGGGGCAGATGCCGGACCCGTGATCGGGTAACTGTGGGTGTGGACCCTGGTTCACACGCCCTCATGAAAACGGCCCGCTTGCGCGGGCCGTTTTCTTTATCGATGCAGTGAGGAATCAAGCCTCGACTTCATCATCCTTGTAGGCATCGACCGGGATGCAGGCGCACATCACGTTCTTGTCACCGTACACGTTGTCGACGCGTGCCACCGGCGGCCAGTACTTGCTCTGCTTCAGGCTGGCCAGCGGGAAGGCGGCCAGTTCGCGCGGATAGGCGTGGGTCCACTCGCTGGCGGTCACCGCGGTGGCGGTGTGCGGCGCGTTCTTCAGCGGGTTGTCCTCGCGGTCCAGGCGGCCGTCTTCGATCGCGCTGATTTCCTCTCGGATCTGGATCATCGCGTTGATGAAACGGTCCAGCTCGTGCAGCGACTCGCTCTCGGTTGGCTCGACCATCAGCGTGCCGGCCACCGGGAAGCTCAGGGTCGGGGCGTGGAAGCCGAAGTCGATCAGGCGCTTGGCGACGTCCTCGGCACCGATGCCGCTGGTCTTCTCCAGCGGGCGCACGTCCAGGATGCACTCGTGCGCCACCAGGCCGTTACGGCCGGTGTACAGGGTCTTGAAGTGCGGGGCCAGGCGCTTGGCAATGTAGTTGGCGTTGAGCTGCGCGACCTGGGTGGCCTTGCGCAGGCCTTCGCGGCCCATCATCGCGATGTACATCCAGCTGATCGGCAGGATCGAAGCACTGCCGAAGCTGGCCGCGCTGACCATGCCGACCGGGCCGTTGTCACCCAGCTTGCCCGGCAGGAACGGGGCCAGGTGCTCCTTGACCGCGCATGGGCCCACGCCCGGGCCACCACCGCCGTGCGGGATGCAGAAGGTCTTGTGCAGGTTCAGGTGCGAAACGTCCGAACCCCACTTGCCCGGCTTGGCCACGCCGACCAGGGCGTTCATGTTGGCGCCGTCGGTGTACACCTGGCCGCCGTGCTTGTGGATGATCTCGCAGATCTCGACCACCTCTTCCTCGAACACGCCGTGCGTGGACGGGTAGGTCATCATGATTGCGGCCAGGCGGTCGCTGTACTTCTCGGCGTTGAGGCGGATGTCCTCGACGTCGACGTTGCCGTTGGCATCGGTCTTGGTCACCACGACCTTCATGCCGCACATCTGCGCCGAGGCCGGGTTGGTGCCGTGCGCCGAGTCCGGGATCAGGCAGATGTCGCGGTGGCCTTCGCCGCGCGAGCGGTGGTAGGCACGGATCGCCAGCAGGCCGGCGTACTCGCCCTGCGCGCCGGAGTTCGGCTGCAGGCTGACCGCGTCGTAGCCGGTGCATTCGACCAGCATCGCTTCCAGCGTGTCGATCAGTTCCTTGTAGCCCAGCGCCTGGTCGGCCGGCACCAGCGGGTGGATCTGCGAGAACTCCGGCCAGGTCACCGGGATCATCTCGGCGGTGGCGTTGAGCTTCATGGTGCACGAGCCCAGCGGGATCATCGTGCGGTCCATCGCCAGGTCCTTGTCGGCCAGCGAACGCAGGTAGCGCAGCAGTTCGTGCTCGCTGTGGTGGGTGTTGAACACCGGATGGGTCAGGAACGCGGACTGGCGCAGCAGGCCGGCCGGCAGCGCGTCGGCGGTGCTGGCGTCCAGCGCCTCGACGTCAGCCTGCGCGCCGAACACGGTGGCCAGCGCGACCACGTCGGCGCGGGTGGCGGTCTCGTCCAGGCTGATGCCGACCGAGTCGCTGTCGATCGCGCGCAGGTTGTAACCGGCGGCGCGTGCCTTGGCGTGGATCTCATCGGCATGCACGCCGGTGATGTGCAGGGTGTCGAAGAAGTCGCCACCGACCTGCACGCCGGCGTTGCGCAGTGCCGCAGCCAGGATCGAAGCCAGGCGGTGGGTGCGCCGGGCGATGCGGGTCAGGCCTTCCGGACCGTGGTAGACCGCATACATCGAGGCCATCACCGCCAGCAGCACCTGTGCGGTACAGATGTTCGACGTCGCCTTCTCGCGGCGGATGTGCTGCTCACGGGTCTGCAGGGTCAGGCGATAGGCCGGGTTGCCCTGGGCATCGATGGAGACACCGATCAGGCGGCCCGGCATCGAGCGCTTGTAGGCGTCACGGCAGGCCATGAACGCGGCGTGCGGGCCGCCGAAGCCGAACGGCACGCCGAAACGCTGACTGTTGCCGACCACGATGTCCGCGCCCCATTCGCCCGGTGCGGCCAGCAGGGTCAGCGCCAGCAGGTCGGTGGCCACGGCCACCAAGCCGCCGCGTGCGTGCACGGCCTCGACCAGGGCCTTGTAATCGCCGATCTGGCCGAAGGTGTCCGGGTACTGCAGCAGCAGGCCGAAGGCTTCCGCTTCCAGTGCTTCGGCGGGGGTGCCGACGCGCAGCACGATGCCCATCGGTTCTGCGCGGGTGCGCAGCAGTTCCAGGGTCTGCGGGTGCACGGCGTCGTGCACGAAGAAGGTGTCCGACTTCGACTTGGCCGAACGCTTGGCCAGGGTCATCGCTTCGGCGGCGGCAGTGGCTTCGTCCAGCAGCGAGGCGTTGGCGATCTCCATGCCGGTCAGGTCGGCGCACAGGGTCTGGAAGTTGATCAGCGCTTCCATGCGGCCCTGCGAGATCTCGGCCTGGTACGGGGTGTAGGCGGTGTACCAGGCCGGGTTTTCCAGGATGTTGCGCAGGATCACGTTCGGGGTGTGGGTACCGTAGTAGCCCTGGCCGATGAAGCTGCGCAGCACGGTGTTCTTGTCGGCGATCGCACGGATCTTCGCCAGTGCCTGCACTTCGGTCATCGACTCCGGCAGCGCCAGCGGCGCCGGCGACTTGATCTTGGCCGGCACGATGGCATCGGTCATCGCATCCAGCGACGCGTGGCCGACGACGTCGAGCATCTGCGCGATCTCGGCATCGTTGGGGCCGATGTGGCGCTCGACGAACGCATTGTGGTGCTCGAGCTCACGCAGGGAAGGGGTGTTCTGGGACATGGCGAAGGATCCGTCAGGAAAGGGCACACGCACGGGCACAAGCCGCCGGTCGGCGGTCTGCGGGGCGCCCCTCTGTCCTTTTGCCTGAGAGTTTGGAAGCGCGGAAAACCGCGGCTTCGTGCCCCTTCGGCGCCGGATCGAACCGGTCTCTCCAGAGTTCTGTTACGGGTGGTATCGGGCCTGAGCGATTACGGGCGTTGCGCCTTCGGCAGCGGTGTTCCGCTTCTCCCACCGTGTTGCCCGCCGATTATAGCCCGTTGCGGCCCCGCTGGCCGTCTACGGGCCTGGCCGCTGCGCCTGAATGGCCGATGGCCCGGACGTGCGTTTTGTGCATCGCTGCATGGCATCAGGCGCAATCCCCACCTATGATGGCCAGATACCCGAATTCATCTGGCGCCCTCCCTGCAGACAGGGACCGGCGCCCGCCGTGCGTGCCACGCATGGCCCTGCCGGACGCCTTTCCCATGACCGCCGCTGTTGCTCCCTCCACCCGCCGCATGGCCCTGCTGCTTGCCGGCCTGGCCATGTTCGGCCCGTTCTCGATCGACACCATCTTCCCGGCCTTCCCGCAGCTGGCCCAGCGCCTGGCGGTGGACGAGGTGGCGGTGCAGCAGACCATCAGCGTCTACCTGCTGTTCTACGGCCTGATGAGCCTGGCGCACGGTCCGCTGTCCGACGCCTGGGGCCGCAAGCGGGTGATCCTCGGTGGCCTGGTGGTGTTCGTCGGCGCCTCGGTGGGCTGCGCACTGTCCACCGACCTGACCACGCTGCTGGCGTTCCGTGCGCTGCAGGGCCTGTCGGCGGGTGTCGGCATGATCGTCGGCCGCGCGGTGATCCGCGATCTGTACCACGGCCATGACGCGCAGCGGCTGATGAGCCAGGTGTCCATGCTGTTCGGCATCGCCCCGGCCATCGCGCCGATCATCGGTGGCTGGATCCTGCTCAGTGGCGCGGGGTGGCCGCTGATCTTCTGGTTCCTGGTGGTGTTCGGGCTGGTCCTGCTGGCGGCCACTGCACGCTACCTGCCCGAGACCCATCCCGTCGAAGCGCGCGTGCCGTTGTCGCCGCGCGTGCTGCTGCGTGATTACGTGCGCATCGGTTTCAATCCACGCTTCCTGCGCCTGGCGCTGGCCGGCAGCATCGGCTTTGGTGGAATCTTCCTGTACATCTCCTCGGCGCCGGTGTTCGTGATGCAGCACCTGCACCTGGGCGAGGGCGGTTTCGCCTGGTTGTTCATCCCGACCATCGGCGGCATGACCACCGGCTCATTCCTGTCCGGGCGCATGGCCGGGCACACCACGCCCACCCGCCAGGTCTCCATTGGTTTCGGCCTGTGCGCATTGTCAGTGCTGTTGAACGTTGGCTACGTGGTGCTGTCGCCACAGTTCGTGCTGCCATGGGCGGTACTGCCGATCTTCCTGGGTGGCATGGGCATGGCGCTGATCTTCCCGATCCTGGCGCTGGCGGTGCTGGACATGTACCCGCATCAGCGCGGCCTGGCCTCGTCGCTGCAGGCCTTCGTGCAGCTGATGATCAGCACCGTGGTGGCCGGCGTGGTGTCACCACTGCTGAGCGGCAGCCCGCTGCACCTGGCACTGGGCCAGGCGGCGTTCTTCGGCGCCGGTTTCGTGTTCTGGTACTGGGAACACCAGCGCGAGCGCGCGGCGCAGGCAGCCTGCACGGGTCACTGAGCAGCGCGCAGGGGTAGGGTGGGCCGCGATGCCCGAAACACTTGCGGCAGGGAACGGCCGGACTAGGCTGGGCATTCCAGCCAGCCGGTGCGTGGGTGCACGACAGCCAGCCGACCCAATGTCGTTGCATGAGGTTTCGCCATGGCTGCGCAGCAGACCTACCGCCTGTTCGAGGTGGCGCTGAAGGAGCGCCGCGTTCTTTCCCCTTCCCTGGACCGCATGGTGTTCACCGGCGCCGACGTGGCGCGGATGAAGACCGAAGGCCCGGACCAGCGCATCAAGGTATTCTTCCCCTTGCCCGGGCAGGACCTGCCACAGGTGCCCAGCGGCGAGGACTGGTATCCCCGCTACCGGGCGCTGCCGGACGATCAGCGCCCGCCGATGCGCACCTATACCATCCGCCAGCTGCGTGCAGAGCTGGGCGAAGTCGATGTTGATTTCGTGCTGCATGGCGAGACCGGGCCGGCCTCGCGCTGGGCCATCCATGCACGCCCCGGCGACCGTGTGGTGTTGCTGGCTCCCGATGCCGACTGTGCCGACAGCAGCGAAGGTTGGGAATGGAAGCCGCCGGCCGGCGTCGGCCAGGTGCTGCTGGTGGCCGATGAAACCGCGTTACCGGCGGTGGCCGGCATTCTTGAGGAACTGGCGGCCATGGTGGATCCGCCGCGTACGCTGGCGCTGCTGGAAGTGGCGCAGGCCGGCGACGCGGTGCCGCTGAAGGCACCGGCTTCCGCCGAGCTGGTCTGGCTGCCGCGCGGGCGCGCGGCGTACGGGGCGCCTCTGTTGCAGGCGGTGCAGGCGCGGCTGGCAGCGGCCTCGGGCGTGGCTGCCGGCGATGCGCCGGAGGAGATCGACGTCGATACGCAGATCCTCTGGGAACAGGCCGATACCCGCGTGGTCGGGCCGCTGTATGCCTGGGTGGCAGGCGAGGCAGCGGCGGTGATGGCGATCCGTCGTCATCTGGTCCGCGACTGCGGGCTGGATCGCCGCGCGATCAGCTTCATGGGCTACTGGCGGCACGGCAAAGTGCTGGATTGAGGGGGTGTGAAGCGGCGTGGCGGGTGGGGTGCGCTATCCTTGCGCCCCCCTCGCAGCGGTATTGCACCATGTCCACCAGCTCCAAGACCCGCCGCGACCAGCGCCGTCGCCAGGAAAAGCAGGCCGCCAACAAGGCCGCTGCCCAGGCCTCGCCGGTGGAGCCGCATGCCGAACTGCGCGACGCGCAGCGCACCCTGCTGGCCGGTGTCGTGCGCCGCGACGGTGAATGGGTGCTGGGCATGGACGGCCGTATCGCCGGCCACAGTGACTCCGCCGCACAGGTACTGGCGCTGATCATGCAGGCCGGTGAACTGCACGAGCGCAACGGCACGCCGGTGCGCCTGATGTACTCCGATGCGCTGCGCGACGCCGCGCACGCCGAAGCGAAAGAGAAGGGCCAGACCTTCGAGGAATTCAAGGCGGAACTGGCCGCGGCGATGGCGGCGAAGAAGGACAGCTGATCGCGCCGAATCTGTAGAGCCGAGCATGGCTCGGCTCTACAACACGGAGAAGGGGCGGATCCTTGCGGATCCGCCCCTTTTCTCATTTCGCCGCCGGGGCCGCGTTGGCCTGCCAGCCACACATCTGGCCTTCGTTCTGCTGCTTCAGCCACTCGTTGACCGGAGTGAAGTACTCGATCATCGGGCCGGCATCGAGCTTGTCGGTGCCGGTCAGCTCCTTCAGCGTGGCCTGCCACGGCTGGCTGGCACCCTTGCTCAGCATCGCCCAGTATTTCTGGCCGGCTTCCTTGTTGCCGTAGAAGGTGCACTCGTGCAGCGGGCCCTTGTAGCCGGCTGCATCGCACAGGCCCTTGTAGAACTGGAACTGCAGGATGCGGGCCAGGAAGTAGCGGGTGTAGGGGGTGTTGCCCGGCACGTGGTACTTCGCGCCCGGATCGAAGAATTCCTCGCCACGGGGGCTGGCCGGGGCCACGCCCTGGTACTTGGCCTTCAGGTCCCACCACGCCTTGTTGTAGTTGTCGGCGGTGATCGAACCATCGAACACGCCCCAGCGCCAGCGGTCGATCATCAGCCCGAACGGCAGGAACGACACGCCCGACAGCGCCATGCGCATCTGGTTGTTGATGACCGCTTCGCGGCTCTCGGTCGGTGCATCGACCAGGCCGATCGAGCTGAGGTACTTGGGCGTCATCGCCAGCACGATGGTGTCGCCGATCGCCTCATGGAAGCCATCGTTGGCACCGCCCTGGAACAGCGGCGGCAGCGGGTTGTAGGCCAGGTCGTAATAGATATGGCCCAGCTCGTGGTAGATGGTGGTGAAGTTCTCTTCGTTCGGCTTGATGCACATCTTGGTGCGCACATCGCCTTCCATGTTCATGTCCCAGGCGCTGGCGTGGCAGACCACATCGCGGTCGTCGGGCTTGATGAACTGGGTGCGTTCCCAGTACGACTGCGGCAGCGACGGCATGCCCAGCGACACATAGAAGTCCTGTGCGCGTTCGGTCATCTGCTTGGCGGTACGCAGTTCGGCTTCGCGCTGGGCCTTGTACTGGGCCGCCACGTTGGCGTCCTTGCCGGCCTTGGCCAGCGCCGCGCTCAGGTTGGCCTGGTACTGCTTTTCCAGTGCAGCGGTGATGTCCAGGCTGCCGGCACCCGGGTACGGTTCCAGCTGGTCCCACAGGTTCGACCAGTCCTGCTGCCACATGTTGCCCAGCAGGTGCGCGGCAATCAGGCCGTTGCCCACTTCGGCCTTGTCCTTGCCGTAGGTCTTGTCCAGCTTGCCGCGTGCATAGCAGTGCAGCTGCTCGTACATCGGCTTGACCTGTTCCCAGAGCCGGTCGGTTTCCGGGCCGATCTGCTCCGGCGGCATGTCGTAGCCGCTGCGCCACATCTGGCCGGCGTCGGCAAAGCCCATGCCCTTGGCGCCTTCGTTCACCAGGCCGACGAACTTCTGGTAGTCGCCGCGCATGCTCTTGGTGGTGCTGTGCCAGCCCTGCCAGGCGTCGAGCTGCTTGTCATAGTCGCGGCTGCGCGCCAGCACCTGTTCCAGCTCGCCCAGCTGGCGGCAGGAGTTCGGATCATTGGCATCGGTGCAGTACTTGCCGGCACCGTAGCTGCCTTCCATGCGCGTGGCGATCTGGGTCAGCTCGGCCAGCTTGGCCGGGTCGCGCGGTGCAGGCATCGAGGACATCAGCTTCAGCAGGTGGATCGCGCGCTTGCTGTCCTCGCTCATCGGCTTGCCGTCGAACTTGGCGGCCTGTTCGATCCAGCTGTTGAGCTGCGTCAGCGAACGCTCGTTGGCCTTGGCCGCAATGCGTTCCGAATCACCGTTGATGTAGGTGGAGGACAGCCACTGCGCCGAGGTCATCTCCGGGTAAGCGGCCTTGAATTCGGCATTGATGCGGGCCACGAACTGGTCGGCGGTTTCACCGGCCGGAGCGCTGCTGCTGGCGGAATCGGTGCCTGGGGCAGCTTCCTTCTTGCAGGCGGCCAGGGCCAGCGTGGCGGCGGCGATTGCCGAGGCCAGCAGGAGATGACGGTGTTTCACGGGCGGTCCTTGGGTGGTGAACGACGGCCGAAGGCTAGTGGGCCGTCGCTGCCACCGCAAGTGGCGGAAGTCGGCCGGGCGGCGCCCGGCACCCGCAGAGGCCAGAGCACAAGCAACAGCAACCGCCGAAGCAACCGCAACAGCGGGGTATCCGTGGGATGGCGCGGCGGTGTGGGCTTGCAGGACACGCCGTAAACCCATCCATGAAGTGACCCCCGGGAGTTGGACATCAGATCCGACCCCGAGGGATACATGAACAGATACGACGCGCGTTTCAAACTGCAGGTCGCCAAACAGGCCTGCAAGACCTCCACATCGGTCAAAGCCGTTGCTCGTCGCTACGGCCTGGAGTTCTCCACGGTCAGGCGCTGGGTGGCGACCTATCGGCTGCATGGTTGGCGGGGATTTCATCGCCAGTCCCAGTCCTATGACCTCGCATTCAAGCTGGCTGTCCTGAAGAAGATGGGCCAGGACGGCATGTCCGGGCGGGAGGCCACCACTTACTTTCAAATTGGCGATGCCGGCGCGGTGGGTCGGTGGCGTCGCCTGTATGCTCAAGGCGGTCGCCCAAGCGCTGGCACCACCTCCGCCGCCGCCCCGAAAGCCGATGAAAAAGACCCGTTCGTCCAAGCCACCTGAGGAAATGAGCCGCGATGAGCTGCTCAAGGAAGTTGCCTATCTGCGTGCGGAGACCGACTACCTAAAAAACTCGATGCCTTGATCCGGGAAGAGCAGGCGGCGCAGGACGCAAAGCGCAAGCCATCCAAGGATTGAGGCAGGTTCATACGCTGTCGCTTCTGCTCGAAGCGGCAGAGCTGTCACGCAGTACGTTCTATTACCAGAACCATGTCCTGGCCCATCCGGATCAGGATGAGGCAGCCCTGTGCGAGCGCATCCGGGCAATCTACGATCAAAGCCAAGGGCGCTATGGGTATCGCACGGTGACGCTGGAACTGGCCAATCAGGGCCATCGGACCAATCACAAGCGGGTACAGCGCCTGATGGGGGAGATGGGCCTGAAATCACGGGTACGCGTGAAGCGCTACCGGTCCTTCAAAGGGGCCGCCAATGTTGTGGTTGGCAATGACCTCAATCGCCAGTTCCATGCCGAGCGGCCCAACCAGAAGTGGGTGACTGACGTCACCGAGTTCAAGGTGCAAGGCATGAAGCTGTACCTGTCGCCGATCATGGACCTCTACAACGGTGAAATCGTGGCTTATCAGATCAAGCGCCAGCCTGTGTTCGATCTGGTAGGTCAGATGCTGGAGGAGGCCATCAAGAAGCTTTCGCCGGATGAGCGGCCAATGATCCACTCCGACCAGGGCTGGCAGTACCAGCATGAGAACTACCGGCACATGCTGGAAAAGCACTCGTTGAAGCAAAGCATGTCCCGACGTGGCAACTGCTTGGACAATGCGGCAATGGAAAGCTTCTTCGGGACGCTGAAGTCGGAGTTCTTCTACCTGAACAGCTTTGACAGCATCGAAAGCCTGGAGGCCGGGCTGGTGGAGTACATCAAGTACTACAACCAAGAGCGAATCAGATTGAAATTGAAGGGGCTAAGCCCGGTAAAGTACCGGGAACAGGCCCAAGCAGCCGCCTGACCCCACCGTCCAAGTCTCGGGGGTCACTTCACCATGGGGGCTCGATGGCGCCATCCATGGCGCCAACGGTCCTGCAAGCCCACACCGCCCCACGTCTGACAGATCGTGGCGGCTGTTGGTAGGTGTCGACCTTGGTCGACACATCTGTCAGGTATCGACAATCAAAATGGGGTCAGATCCGTTTTCTTCCGGAAAACGGATCTGACCCCAAGATCGTTCCAACAGATCGCGGAAAACTGTCGAAGGCGGGGTGGGTCCGGTTGCGGGGGCGTGAGCCGCATGGATGCGGCGACCGAGCTTACATGGACGTACTTGCAGCGTCCCCCGCAACCGGACCCACCCCGCCACCCCTCAGGAAACCCGCTTCTGCTGTTGCTTCGGCCGTTGCCGTTGCCCCTGCAGGTGCAGGGCTGCAAGCCCTGCCAAACACCCCTCAACCTTCGCAGTTGGCGAACACGTCGCGGTCGCGCTCGTACAGCGCCGTCTTAACCTGCATCAGGCCCAGCACCGACGGGAACAGGTTGTCGTGGTCTGTATAGGCCGCCGAACGCTTGCGCACGCACTGCAGGTCCAACCCACGGCTGCTGGCGAAGCCCGGCGAGAACCACATCGTCATCGGTACGCGGGTCTGCTCGGCCGGTGCGATCGCATACGGCACGCCATGCAGGAACAGGCCCTTCTCGCCCAGCGATTCACCATGGTCGGACAGGTAGATCATCGCCGTGTCGTAATCCTGCATGCCCTGCAGGGTACCAATGGTCTTGCTCAGGAAATGATCGGTGTACAACACCGCGTTGTCATAGCTGTTGGTGATCTCTTCGCGCGAGCAGCGGCCGATGTCACGGGTGTCGCAGGTCGGGGTGAAGCGGCGGAACGCGGGCGGATAGCGCTCGAAATAGGCCGGGCCGTGGTTGCCCAGCTGGTGCAGCACCACCACCCGGTCGCCGGGCTTGGCCCGCACCTGGGTGGCCAGGTCCTGCAGCAGGACCTCGTCCATGCAGCGGCCATCGGCGCACAGGCCGGGTGTGGTGGCGTCGGACAATGACTGGAAGTCCAAGCCCTCGCACACGCCCTTGCAGCCGGACTGGTTGTCACGCCACAGCGGCGCGATGCCGGCGCGGTTCAGTACGTGCAGCAGCGACTGGTGCGCACGGATCTTCTTCTCGTCGTAGTCGTGGCGGCCCCACGGCGAGAACAGGCACGGCAGCGAGACCTCCGTGCTGGTGCCGCACGAATGCATGTCCGGGAAATTGATCACGCTGGCCTGCGCCAGTTCCGGAGTGGTGTTGCGGCCACCGTTGAGGCCCCAGTTCTGCGCACGCACGGTCTCGCCCATGACGATCACCAGCAGGCGCGGCTTGCTGGCCGGCGCTCGCGGAGTGGCCTTGGCGTCGGTGCCGATCGGCAGCTTCGGTGCGCGCTGCACCGGGTTGTCGCCACGCAGTGCACGCGGCATGCCCAGCAGCACGTTGGCCGGGGTGGCGAGGTAACGCACTTCGCGCTGGTTGCGCATCAGTGCTGAAACATCCTGGAACGAGATCAACGCGCCGCCGACGGCGGTTACCGCGGCCACCAGCAGGAAGCCCAGCCGCCACAGCAGGGTGCGGCCCCAGCTGCGGCGACGCAGCTGCACGCGCCACAACACCGCCATCGGCAACACGGCCAGCAACAGTACCGGCCACAGCAGCGACACGGTCATCAGCTCGCGGCTTTCCTTGGGGTCCGTCGCCAGCACGTTGCGCAGCATGTCCGCATCCAGGTAGATGTGGTAGCGGCTCATGTAGTGCGCGGCGAATGCGGTCACCAGCAGCAACAGGCTGATCACCACCTTGGCGTTCCAGCGCCAGACCAGGATGCCCAGCAGCACGCCGTGAGCACCCAGCAGCAACAGCAGCAGCGAAAGCGCGTAGCGCAGGCTGCCTGGATGGCTGGCCATCGCGCTGTGCCAGAACAGGCCATTGCCGGCCACCGCGAAGAACAGGCTGGTCAGCGCGATCAGCGCTTCGGTGGACAGCTGCGGCCGCCAGTGGCGCAGACCCGCAAGGGCGGGGAGGCGGGCGGGCCGTTGGACCGATGCGCTCATGCGTTTGCCTCCTGGCGGTTGGCATGGTTCAGTTGACGGTGTGTCAGGACGCGCTTGGCGATCAGATAGAGGCCGAGCGAAAGCAGCCAGCAGATCAATGCAGTGGCGACGTCATGCGAAAGGAAATGCGCACCGCGCAGCTGCTGGCCGATGCCGAACACCAAACCGGCGCCGAGGCCGATCCACAACCCGGCCCAGCGCCACGACGGGCGCCATAGGAGGGCGAAATAGTACAGGCACAGCCAGGCGTAGCCGGCACTGGCGTGCCCGGCCGGGAAGCAGGCCTGCGCGGCCATGCCAGCGGGGCGTGCGGTGAAAAGCCCGATAAATGGCTGGTGGCCGCCGTAGCGCAGCAAGTCCCAAGGGCATTCCATCGGCACCAGTGACTTCAGCAGGGAGATCACGCCGGTGCCCAGCGCCAGGGCAAGTACGACATAAAGCAGCGCCCACCGCAGGGTGTGATCGCGTCCTTTACGCCAGTGGTGGAAGCACAGCAGGAGCACGACCAGCGCCGCCGCAGTGCTCAACCATTTACCGGCCTTGTGCACGACGCTGCGGGTGATCCAGGCGTCCTGTAGCACCCATCGGCTGCCCTCAAGGCGGAACAGGTGATCGGCCACCCACTGGTCGCCGCCGAACCCCATCAGCAGCGCAAACACGGGCAGACCGATTGCGACAGGCAGCCAAAAGTGAGTTACGGCGAATCTTGACGCCAGTGGCGATGACGCAAGCGGCGCGATCGAATCAAGGGGACGAACGGGCATGCTGAGGGAAGGCGGGTTCGGGAATCCGCAGCCATGCTCGTCACCTGCATGTCGGAGAAGGGTCGGACGCTCGTTCGCGCCGGGTTAATGATTTCCCCGGCACGAGTCAACGTTCAGTCTTCTTCGGCGGTCGAGCCGGCCCGTTCGGCGTGGCATTGCGGGTCCCAGGCCGTACCGGGAAGCAGTTGCCAACGATTCCTGTTGGCCATGCCGATGTCGATCACCTTGGCCCGGTCCACGCAGGGACTCATCGCCTCGTCCAGCACCAGCAACCAGCGCTTGTCCGGCGCTTCGGCGAGCCAGGGGCCGGCATCGTGCCATTGCTCGGCCCAGGGCCGCTTGAAGCCGAACTCGCGTACCGGGCGGTCAGCCTGCAGCAGGTTCTGCTCGCGCCAGGCGACCAGCGCCAATTCGGCGTCCGGACCGATCCGCGCGCCGACGCGGCGCATCAGCGCCGATGCCGATGCGTAGGGATCCAGTGCCGGGATCAGCACCAGGCCGTAGAGCATCCACAGCATGCCGTGGGTCAGCAGCACCAGGGTCGTGGCGCGGCGCACCCGCAACCAGACGGCCAACGTGGCCAGCGCGATGGCGAAGGTCAGCAGGCCATCACCCAGCACCGGCAGCAGCGTATCGGGCATGGCCCGGCGCTCCAGTTGCGCCAAGGCCCACGGGTGCTCGGTCATCAGCATCGCGCCGAGCACGCCGGTGGCCAGCATCAGCACCACGCTGTAGCCGAACAGATACCGGCGCACGCACAGCCGGCGCAGCAAGCCCGGCAACAACGGCGCAACCGCCAGTGCCATCGCAGGCAGCATCGGCAGCACATAGACCTCGCGCTTGCCCGGGCTGGCGCTGAAGAACACCAGCACCAGCAGCGCCCAACCCAGCAGCAGCCACTGCCGGCGGTCGCCCCGGCGGATGCGGCGCCACCACGGCTTGAACAGCAGCGGCAGCAGCAGGCTGCCCGGCAGCCACAGGGTCAGGATCACCTGCAGGTAGTACCAGGCCGGTTGGCGATGGTGCCAGGCGTTGGCATAGCGGGTACCGGTCTGCTTGAACAACAGCTCATGCGCGTAGGCCTGCAGTTCGGCGCTGGGCGTGTGCAGCAGGGCCCAGCCCAGCGGCGCAAGCCACACCGACACGCCCAGCAGGAAGGCCGGGATCAGCCACAGCAGCGTTGCCGGGTGGGGGCCGTCAACGCTGCGCCCGCGGCGACGCTGGTACAGCCACCAGCCGAACCACGGCAGGACCATCAGCAGCGGCAGGAAACCCACGCCTTTGGTCACCGTGCCGAGGCCAGCGGCGAACCCCGCCAGCCACAAGGCAGCCAGGTTGCGGCGTTCGCACAGGTGGCGCATCAAGCCCCACAGGGCCACCGTGGTCATGCCGACCAGCACCATGTCGATCTGCGCGCGCTTGGCCATCAGGCCAAACTGCAGGGTGCAGAACAGCGCCGCCAGGGCGTAGAGGGAATGCCGCGGTGACCACAGTCGGCGTGCCAGATCCGACACCAACCACAGGCTGAGCAGGGCGCCCAGCAGCGATGGCAGCAGGAACGACCACTGCCAGCTGCCGACGATCTCGTAGGCCGCCGCCTGCAGCCACATGAAGACCGGTGGCTTCTCCGCATACAGCTCCACGCCCCGGTGCGGCAGCAGCCATTGCCCACTCTCGACCATGGTGCGGGCCGCCAGCACGAAGCGCGGCTCGTCCGGTGGCTGCGGCTGCCGAAGGCCGATCCCCGCTGCCAGCGCAGCAACGATCAACAGCCACAACAGGGGCAGGCGCCAACGGCGGGGCAGGACTACGGGCACGGCAGGCTCCGGGAGCAAAACGGCCATTCTGAGGTGGCGGGGGTTGGAAAAGCGTCAGAGGAGGCCGGGGCGACCGCATTCCGACATGGGCAGCGCTACCATGGTACGAAGTTCCGTGGATGTTTCGTGCATGCGTCTGTTGGTGATCGAGGACAACCGCCAGCTGGTGGCCAACCTGTTCGACTACTTCGAGTCGCGCGGGCACGTGCTCGACGTGGCCCCGGACGGCATCACCGGCCTGCACCTGGCCGGCAGCCATCCCTACGACGCGGTGATCCTGGACTGGATGCTGCCGCGCATGGAGGGGCCGGAGGTGCTGCGTCGCCTGCGCGCCGAGCAGGCTTCGGAGGTGCCGGTGATCATGCTGACCGCGCGCGACGAACTGCCGGACAAGATCACCGGCTTCCGCGCGGGTGCCGACGATTACCTGACCAAGCCGTTCGCCCTGCCCGAGCTGGAAGTTCGGCTGGAGGCGCTGCTGCTGCGTGCGCAGGGCCGGAACCCGCGCAAGCGCCTGCAGGTGGGCGACCTGGTGCTGGACCTGGCGACCCTCGAAGCCCAGCGGGGTGGTCAGGTGCTCCACCTCTACCCGGCCTGCCGGAAGCTGCTGGAGGTGCTGATGCGCGCCAGCCCCGGTGCGGTCACCCGCCAACAGCTGGAGTTCGCCCTGTGGGGCGACGAGCCACCGGATGGTGACCTGCTGCGCTCGCATGTCTATGAGCTGCGCCGCAGCGTCGATGGTCCGTTTGCCGACAAGCTGATCCACACCCTGCCGCGGGTTGGTTACCGCCTTGCGGTGACCGCGGCCGCCGATGCAGGCAAGGATGATGATGAAGGCGCGTAGGCCGGGCCCGCTGTACCGGCGCGTGGTGTGGTGGTTGCTGGGCTACCTGGCCCTGCTGTCGATCGCTGTGTTCAGCGTCGGCAACTACGTGCACGAACACGCCGAACATGCCGCCTGGCGTGCGCTGCTCAACTCCGAACTGGACAGCATCGTCGAGCACGTCGAGCATGAACCGCACTATCGCTGGCAGGATTCGGACACGCTCAGCCTGTACCGCTTCGATGCAGTCAACCTGCCTGACAGCCTGCGTACGCTGCATCCGGGCCTTCACGACGGCGTGATGATCAAAGGCCGGGAGACGGCGGTGATGGTGCGCGAGACCCGGTCGATGGGACGGGTCGCGCTGGCGCTGGACATCTCCGACTTCCATGACCTGGAGCAGTTCGCCACGCGCTGGGTGATGCTGGCCGGGGTGATCATGATCTTCGTCACCGTGCTGATGGCGTCCTTCGGCATGGAACGCATGGTGCGCCCGTTGAGCCTGCTGGCCCAGCACATCGGCGCATTGCGGCCGGGCGTTCAGGGCCAGCGCATCGAGGTCGACCCGCGCGGCAGTTCCGAGCTGCACACCATCGCCGATGCGCTGAACGACTACCTGGACCGCAACGAGCAGTTCGTCGAGCGTGAGCGGGTCTTCATCAGTACCGCCAGCCACGAACTGCGCACGCCGATCGCAGTGATGACCGGTGCAGCCGAGCTGGCGCTGGAGCAACCGGGCCTGCCCGAACGTGCCCGCCAACAGATGCAGCGGGTCCTGCGCACGGCACAGAGCGTGGAGCAGCTGATCGAGCTGCTGCTGGTGCTGGCGCGTGATCCTGCGCGCCTGGCCGCGCGTGCCGAGCGCATCGCACTGGACCAGCTGCTGCCGGAGATCGTCGACGACCATCGCCACCTGCTCGGCGACAAGGACCTGAGCATCGGCATCCAGGCTGCGCCGGTGGATATCGTCGCGCCGCTGGCGGTGGTGCAGGCGGCGATCGGCAACCTGCTGCGCAATGCCATCGAAAACAGCGGCCGCGGCCATATCGAGCTGCAGCTGAGTTCGTCGGCGGTACTGACCCTGCAGGACCCCGGGCATGGGATGAGCCCGGAGGAGATCGCGGCGATCCACGCGCGCATGGCCCGCGGCGAGCGTGCCGATCGAGGCAGTGGCATCGGCCTGGACCTGATCGCGCGGCTGTGCGAGCACCTGGGCTGGACGCTGCAGTTGCAGCCCCGCCAACCGCGCGGGACGCGTGTCACCCTGGACTTCGGCGCTTCGCGCCCCGCTTGATCGGACGGCCGACCTGCTCCGCGCTGCGGCATGACCCGACGTGAAGACAATGTTAATCTCGACCTGCGCCGCTTCATGCGGCGCTTTTTTTTCCCCGCTCCTTCGATCGACAGAGGATCCCATGCCGACCGAACCCGCTACTGCCCTGATCAGCAACGATATCGTTGGACTGGGCCTGATTGCCGCCACCCTGGCCCTGATCTTCTGGGCCGCCAGTGGTCCGACCCCGCTGTTGAAGAAGATCTTCGCCTGGGTGCCGGCACTGCTGCTGTGCTACTTCATCCCCGCCATCTACAACACCGCCGGTGTCATCGATGGCCACAACACCTCGCTGTACAACCCGGTCGCGCGTGACGTGCTGCTGCCGGCCGCGCTGGTCCTGCTGACGCTGTCGATCGACCTCAAGGGCGTCATCAAGCTGGGGCCGAAGCTGTTGCTTGTGTTCTGTGCCGGTACCGCTGGCATCATGCTCGGTGCGATCGTCTCCTTCCAGCTGATGAAGCTGATCCATCCGGAAACGGTGGCCGGTGATACCTGGGCCGGCATGGCCGCGCTGGCCGGCAGCTGGATCGGTGGCGGCGCCAACATGGTCGCCATGCGCGAAGTGTTCGGCACCGATGCCACCACCTTCGGGCAGTTCGCCGTGGTCGACGTGGCCTGCGCCAGCCTGTGGATGGCGATCCTGCTGTTCCTGGCCAACCGCGCGCAGCAGATCGACACCCGCAACGGGGCCGATACGCGTGCCATCGACGAGATGAAGGCACGCATCAGCGCCTACGAGGCACAGAACGCGCGCATTCCCAGCATGACCGACCTGATGGTGATCGTCGGCGTGGCACTGGGTGGCGTCGGCCTGGCCCACGCCATCGCCGCACCGCTGTCGGGCTGGTTCAAGGCCAACGTCAGCTGGGCCAGCCAGTTCAGCCTGGACAGCCAGTTCGTGTGGGTGATCCTGCTGTCCACGGCGATGGGCCTGGGCCTGAGCTTCACCCGTGCGCGCCGGCTGGAAGCCGCAGGCGCTTCGCGGTTGGGCACGGTGTTCCTGTACTTCCTGATCGCCTGCATCGGCATGCAGATGAACCTGCTGTCGCTGCTGGATCGGCCTTGGCTGTTCCTGCTCGGCGCGATCTGGATGGCCACGCACGTGCTGGTGCTGTGGGGGGTGGCCAAGCTGCTGCGCGCGCCGTTGTTCTTCTTCGCGATCGGTTCGCAGGGCAACATCGGGGCGGCCGCCTCGGCTCCCGTGGTGGCCGCGGCCTTCCATCCGACGCTGGCGCCTGTGGGGGTGCTGCTGGGGACGGTGGGCTATGCCACCGGTACCGGGTTGGCCTATGTCACCGGCCTGATCCTGAAGTGGATGGCCGGCGCCTGAGTTCTGACCGGACGTTCCTGTTGCGGGGTTCGCGGCGTGCGCCGCGAACCCGCTCTGCCCGTGCAGGGCCGAGCACGCGCTCGGCATTCTTTCAAAGAAGGGGTCAGATCCGTTTCCCGGAGGAAACGGATCTGACCCCGGACACCATTCGATCAGCGGCGGTCCTCATCCACGCATGGCGTGGATCTACTGAAGGCCGCTGCAGCGCTGTCGAACCCGAGCATCAACAGCAGCGGCCACCATTGCGTCCGCCGTAGCGCGCTTCCTGGCGCTCGCGGAAGAACGTCTTGTAGTCCATCGGCTCCTGGTCCGGATGCTTTTCCAGCATATGCCGGACGTAGTTGTCGTAATCAGGAATGCCACAGCACAGTCGTGCGGTCTGCACCAGGCGCCGCCAGATGCGGCGGTGCGCCTGGTACTGGCCGGCGGGAACCAGTTGCGTACTCATCACAGATCCACCATTTCATGCGGCTTCAGCGCCACGTAAGGGGTCTCGCGGTCGCTGCGCTGCGGATTGCGGCGTGCCGCCAGGATGGTCTTGATCGAATACACCAGGACTGCGCCCACCACCAGCAGGAACAGCGCGGTCAGGCCGGTATTGACGTAGGCGTTGACCACGATCTGCTTCATCTGCGCCACCGACTTGGCCGGCGCCGTGATCGTGTCGCTGGCGAGTGCGGCCTGGAACTTGTGTGCCTGTGCCAGGAAACCCTGCGCCGGGTTGCTGTCGAAGATCTTGATGAAGCCGGCATAGGTGGTGCAGATCAGCAGCCACACCGCCGGTACCGCAGTGACCCACGCATAGCGGTCGCGCTTCATCTTGAACAGCACTACCGTGCCCAGCATCAGCGCGATACCGGCCAGCATCTGGTTGGAGATGCCGAACAACGGCCACAAGGTCTGGATGCCGCCGAACGGATCGACCACACCGGTGTAGAGCAGGTAGCCCCACAGCGCCACGCAGCCGGCGGTACCGATGATGTTGGCGGTCCACGACTCGGTCTTCTTCAGCGCCGGGACGAAGTTGCCCAGCAGGTCCTGCAGCATGAAGCGTCCGGCACGGGTGCCAGCGTCCACCGCGGTCAGGATGAACAATGCTTCGAACAGGATCGCGAAGTGGTACCAGAACGCCATCATTGCGTCGCTGCCACTGGGGATCGCTTCGTGCAGGATCTGCGCGATGCCCACCGCGAGTGTCGGTGCGCCACCTGCACGATGCAGGATGGTCGGCTCGCCGATCGCCGCCGCGGTCGCGGTCAGCTGCTCCGGCGTGATGGTGAAGCCCCAGGTGTTTGTGATGTAGTGCGCCGCCGACGCCGCATCGGCGCCGATCACCGCCGCCGGGCTGTTCATCGCGAAGTAGATGCCTGGATCGATGATCGAGGCCGCGACCAGCGCCATCACCGCCACGAACGATTCCATCAGCATGCCGCCGTAGCCGATGTAGCGCATGTGCGCTTCATTGGCCAGCAGCTTCGGCGTGGTGCCGGAGGAGATCAGCGCATGGAAACCAGAGACCGCACCGCAGGCGATGGTGATGAACAGGAACGGGAACATGCCGCCTTTCCACACCGGGCCGTCGCCACTGGCGGCGAACTGGGTCAGCGCCGGCATCTTCAGTTCCGGCATCACGATCAGGATGCCGACGGCCAGCGCGATGATCGTGCCGATCTTGAGGAAGGTCGACAGGTAGTCGCGCGGGGCCAGCAACAGCCACACCGGCAGCACCGATGCGACGAAGCCGTAGCCGATCAGCATCCAGGTGATCTGGGTGCCGGTGAACGTGAACGCCGGGCCCCACACCGGGTCGGCGGCGACCTTGCCGCCGTACCAGATCGCGGCCAGCAGCAGGATCAGGCCGACCACCGAGATCTCGCCGATCTTGCCGGGGCGGATATAGCGCATGTACACGCCCATCAGGATGGCGATAGGCATCGTCGCGATTACCGTGAACATGCCCCACGGGCTTTCGGCCAGCGCCTTGACCACCACCATCGCCAGCACCGCCAGAATGATGATCATGATCAGGAACGCACCGAACAACGCGATGGTGCCAGGTACCTGGCCCATCTCTTCTCTTACCAGGTCGCCCAGCGAACGGCCGTTGCGACGGCTGGACAGGAACAGCACCATGAAGTCCTGCACCGCACCAGCCAGCACCACGCCCACCACCAGCCACAGCAGTCCAGGCAGGTAGCCCATCTGCGCGGCCAGGACCGGGCCGACCAGCGGGCCGGCGCCGGCGATGGCGGCGAAGTGGTGGCCGAACAATACGTGCTTGTTGGTCGGCACGTAGTCCAGGCCATCGTTGTTGATCACCGCCGGCGTGGCCCGGGTCGGATCCAGCTGCATCACCTTGTTGGCGATGAACAGGCTGTAGAAGCGGTACGCCACCAGGTACAGCGAAACCGCGGCGACGACGATCCACAGCGCATTGATGTGTTCGCCGCGGCGCAGGGCCACGGTGCCCAGACAGAAGGCGCCGAGCAGGGCGAGGACCGCCCAGCCTATTTTGGAAAACCCTTTCATGAGGTGCTCTCTCCCGGAAAGACAGTCAAAGAGTCCCGCGTGCCCTCGACAGGGTCAATTGGCACAGGACGAATCGGCGGTAGTACTTTGGTCGTACGCTTGTTGTGCTGACGTGCAGCGAACATCAGGGATGGAATAATCGGTTGCGGCGCCGTCCATTGGCGTGTGGCCGTGCGGCGTCCATCTTCAGTGGCATCCATCCAACAGGAGTCGCCATGAGCTTTCCCGAACCGGTCCGCGTGCTGCGGACCATCCGTGGCATGCCCACCTCCGACGGTGCCGGCGTGCGCCTGACCCGCGTCATCGGTGGCCCGACGCTGCCCGACCTCGATCCGTTCCTGCTGCTCGATGAATTCGGCACCGACCGCGCCGAGGACTACATCGCCGGTTTCCCGGAACATCCGCACCGCGGATTCGAGACCGTCACCTACATGCTCGACGGGCGCATGCGGCATCGCGACAACCATGGCAACGAAGGCCTGCTGACCCCGGGCAGCGTGCAGTGGATGACCGCTGGCCGCGGCCTGGTGCACTCGGAGATGCCCGAGCAGGAAAGCGGGCAGATGCGTGGCTTCCAGCTGTGGGTGAACCTGCCGGCGAAGGAGAAGATGACCGAGCCGAAGTACCAGGAGTTCGCGCCTGAGCGGATTCCCGTGGTGCACCCGGAAGCGGGCGTGGAGGTGAAGGTGATCGCTGGCACGGTCGATGGCACCCGCGGCCCGATCGTGCAACCGGCCACCGACCCGCTCTACCTCGACATCACGTTGGCGCCCGACCGTGCCTGGACCTATGCGCTGCCGGAAGGGCACAACGCCTTTGCGTACGTGTTCGAAGGTGGCGTGACCGTGGGTGAGCAGGACGCCGCGCGCGACGTCGCTCGCCAGGAACTGGCGGTGCTGGGCGGTGGCGAGCAGTTGCACATCTCGGCCGGCAATGAAGGCGCGCGCCTGATCCTGGTGGCCGGCCGTCCGCTGCGCGAACCGGTGATGCGCCACGGGCCGTTCGTGATGAACACGCGGCAGGAACTGATGCAGGCCTTCGTCGATTTCCAGGAAGGCAAGTTCTGACGTAGTACCGGCCGCTGGCCGGCAACTGCCTCGCCTGGAGGCGGATCGGGGTGCCGGCCCGCGGCCGGCACTACCGTTGGATCGGGTCGCGCTGCGGGGATGCTGCCAAGCAGTCATCCCCGTCATCCTCAGCGCCCGGCGGCCACGGCCGACGGGGTCAGGCTCATGCCCTGCGCCAGCTGTTGCAGTGACCCCAGCTCCTGCGCGCTGTCCGGATACAGCGAAATCTGCGCGTAACGCCCCTTGTCGAGCTTGACCACGCTGATGCGCCGTTCGGCATACCCCGGCGGTTGCTGGCCGCCCAGGTCGGGCTGGTACCAGTACAGCGATTCACCGCCGAAGCTGCCTTTTTCCTGCCGCAGCGAGCGGTTCAGCGGAATGGACGGATCACGCGCGCTGAGCATCAGGCTCAGCACTTCGCGGCCATCAGGGGTGCTGGCGCGGCAGACCAGGAAATCGGCCTGCACCTGCTGCTGCCACTGCAGACCGCTGCTGGCCGGCAGCGAAGGACATTCGGACGGCGCCTGCGCGGCGGCCTGGGCCGCAGCGAAAAGCAGGCTCGACAACATGACAGGCACGAACTTCATGCATCCCCCAAGGTGATGAATTGGTTGGCTTCGCCAGCGGAGCCGGCGACCATGGCATCCCATCCCCGGACGCCACCCCATCCGGCATGTGCACGGACGGTCAACTCAACCTTAACGGAACGTGAGCAATCGCACAATTCGCGGTTGCAAGCGCAACCATTGCGGCCGACCGTCGGCCGCAATGGTTGCTGCGGGGATCAGCGGTCGTTGCCGATCCACTTGTAGATCAGGCCGCCAATCGCGCCGCCCAGCAACGGGGCGACCCAGAACAGCCACAACTGGCTGACCGCACCGCTGCCGGCGAAGAAGGCCACGGCCGTGGAGCGGGCCGGGTTCACCGACGTGCCGGTGGTGACCGGGATGCTGATCAGGTGGATCAGGGTCAGCGACAGGCCGATCGCCAGCGGGGCGAACCCGGCCGGTGCCTTGCCGTGGGTGGTACCCATGATCACGATCAGGAACACCGCCGTCAGTACCACTTCGCACAGGAAGGCCGCAGCCACGCTGTAACCACCGGGCGACAGCGCGCCATAGCCATTGCTGGCGAACGCTCCGGCCTGGCTGCCGTCGATGGCGAAGCCACTGGCGCCGGAGGCGATCTGCAGCAGGATGAAGCCGGCCAGCAGGCCGCCCGCAACCTGGGCGATGATGTACGGCACCAGGTCCTTGGTCGGGAAGCGACCACCCGCCCACAGGCCGACGCTGACCGCCGGATTGAAGTGCGCACCGGAGATATGGCCGAACGCATAGGCGCCGGTCACCACGGTCAGGCCGAAGGCGAGCGCCACGCCGAGGAAGCCGATACCCAGCGGATTGCCGTCACCACCGAACTTGGCGGCCAGCACCGCACTGCCACAGCCACCCAGAACCAGCCAGAACGTGCCGAGGAATTCGGTGGACAAGCGTTTACCCATGCTCATGTGTTGCACTCCTTTGACGGTCGAAAGTGTGATTTATGTCACATTTCAATGATCAGCGGGTGACTGTAGCTTCAACGCCGGGTGCAGGAATACACCCTCGGCTGTGTGCAACACGCGATGCTCAGTACTGCGGCAGCGGGATGAATTCCTTGTCGTCGCCGGGGATGGTGCCGAAGCGACCGGCTTCCCAATCGTGCTTGGCCTGCTCGATACGCTCCTTCGAGCTGGACACGAAGTTCCACCACAGGTGGCGCGGGCCATCCAGCGGCTCGCCACCGAACAGCATCGCCTTTACCGGTGTCTTTGCGCGCAGGCGGCCGCGTGCGCCGGCTTCGGGGATGACCAGGTGCTGTGCGGGGATGTCCACGCCATCCAACTGCGCGTCGCCCTCAAGGATGTACAACGCGCGCTCGCGGTGGCCGTCGTCGATGTCGATTTCCGCGTCCGGGTCCAGATCGATCGCCACATTGAGCGTATCGGCGAACACTTTCACCGGCGATTCCTCGCCATAGGCGCGGCCAGCGATCACCCGCAGCCAGGCGCCGTTGCGGCGCTGCTCGGGCAGGGTGGCCGCGGCATGGTGATAGAACGCCGGCTCGATTTCCTCATGCGACTTCGGCAGCGCGACCCAGGTCTGCATGCCGTGGATCGGGTTGTCATGGTCGCGGTCCGGTTGCGGTGTTCGCTCGGAATGGGCAATGCCGCGACCAGCGGTCATCCAGTTGACGTCACCGGGACGGATCACCTGGTCCGATCCAAGGGTGTCGCGGTGGCCGATCGCGCCCGACCACAGGTAGGTGACCGTGGCCAGGCCGATATGCGGATGCGGGCGCACGTCGATGGCGGTGCCGGGGTGCATCAGTGCCGGCCCATCTGGTCGACGAACACGAACGAACCGATGCTGCGCGCCTGCAGGGTGGGAACGGCGCGGCGGACTTCGAGGCCGCCGATGTCGTGCACGCGCGGGGCGATGATGGTGGTCATGCGGGCGTTCTCGCTGGCAGGGATCAGGGGGCCAGCATCGCATGCAGCTGTGACGGGGACATGCCTCGTATGGGTAACAGGGTGTTCCAGCCAACGGCGCAGCCCCTCGTGGCTGGTCGCTTGGTCGCTGACGGCACAAGCACAAGCCGTGCTTGGCCGGGCGGGGTGGGTTCGCGGGGGACGCCGTGAATCCGTCCGTGGAAGCTTGGCCGCGGCATCCATGCCGCGGACACCCCCGCGAACCCACCCCGCCCGGCCCCAGACAGTTTCCGTGTGCGTCCAGCCACGGAGAAGAAAAAGAAAATCAAAATCAAACGCCGGTCGCTTCGCTCTTGGTGTCGACCAAGGTCGACACCCGCCAGTTCGTAATGATCCGTGCTGAACAAGGTCGACACCTACAGCCATCGCAGTTCACCCACCGTCACCGGGAAACTGTCAGGGGTGGGGCGGTGTCGGGTTGCGGGGTGTCCGCGGCATGGATGCCGCGGCCAAGCCCCCAAGGACGGGTTTACGGCGTCCCCGCAACCCGACACCGCCCCGCCCAGCAAACAGAAAAGCCAGAGCCGGCTGTTGCTCCGGCTCCGGTTCTGGCGCCGGCTCTGGCTTTTGCTTCGGCGGTTGCCTCTGCGGGTGCCGGGCCGCCGGCCCGGCCGATGAACTCAGACCACCGGTTCGCGCAGGACGGGGTTGTCCCAGCCCGGGCGCGGGGCGAAACGGTTGCCGTGGCGCTGCTGCAGCGCCTTCAACCGCTCGACGATCGCATCGGCACCGACCGCACGGATGTGCTGGACCGGACCGCCGCGGAACGGGGCGAAACCGGTGCCGAAGATCACGCCGGCATCCAGCAGGTCCGCGTCGGCCACCACGCCTTCGTGCAGGCACGCCACTGCCTCGTTCAACAGCGGCAGGATCAGGCGGTCTTCCAGGTCGGCCGGGGCCTGGTAGTCGCTGGCCACGTCCGGCTTCTTCGGCTTGCCGTTCTCCCAGGTGTAGATGCCCTGGCCATCCTTCTTGCCACGCTTGTCCGGTTCCACCGTCTGCAGCGCGGCCGGAATCTGCAGGCCCAGGAACGGCGCCAGTTCGCGGCCGACACCGGCGGCCACGTCCAGGCCAACGGTATCGATCAGTTCGATCGGCCCATCGGCATGCCGAACTTCACGGCGGCCTTGTCGATCACCGGGCCTGGGACGCCTTCGGCGTAGGCGGTGGCGGCTTTCCAGCATGTACGGGAACAGCACGCGGTTGACCAGGAAGCCCGGACTGCCGGCCACCGGCACCGGGAACTTGCCCAGCGCCTTGCAGAACGCGGCCAGGCGGCGCTCGGTCTCCGGCGCCATGCCATCGTGGTGGATGATTTCCACCAGCGGCATCTGCGCTACCGGGTTGAAGTAGTGCAGGCCGGCGAACTGCGCCGGGCGCTGGATGTGATCGCGCAGTTCCACCAGTGGAATCGACGAGGTATTGGTGGTCAGCAGGGCGTCCTGCTTCATCTTCGGTTCCAGCGTCTGGTACAGCGCACGCTTGGCTTCCGGGTTCTCGATGATCGCCTCGATCACCAGATCCGCTTCGGCAACCCCATTGCCTTCCAGGTCGGCACGCAGGCGTGCGGCCACGGCGGGGCGCTTGCTTTCGTCGCGCACCTTCTTGGCAAACAGCGCCTGCGCGCGTTCCATGGCCGGGTCGATGAAGCGCTGCTCGCGGTCCTGCAGGGTCACCTCGAAGCCCTTGTAAGCGGCCCACGCGGCGATGTCGCCGCCCATCACGCCGGCGCCGACCACGTGCACGTGACGGATGCCGGAATCACCACTGCCCAGGCCCTTCAGTCGCTCGGTGAGGAAGAAGATACGGATCAGGTTGCGCGCGGTCGGTGTACTGGCCAGCTTCACCACGGCGCGCCGCTCGGCGTCCAGGCGGACCTGGATCGGCTTGCCGCCACTGCGTTGCCAGGTGCTGATCAGCGCGTACGGCGCCGGGTAATGGTCCTTCTTCGCCTTGCGTGCGACCTGCTTGACCATCTGCGGCGCCAGCAGCCTGCGTGCCAGCCAGGTGTTGGTGGCCCATGCCGTCGCGCGCTGCTTGAACGGGCGGGTGGTACCGGACAGCGCCAGCGCGACGGCGGTGTCGAGCACCACCGCTGGCGCCACCACCTTGTCGACCAGGCCGATGCCACGCGCGGCCGAGGCCGACAGGGTGCGGCCGGTCAGCATCATGTCCATCGCCGCCGGCGCGCCCACCAACTGCGGCAGGCGGGCGCTGCCGCCCCAGCCCGGGAAGATGCCCAGCTGGGTTTCCGGCAGGCCGATGCGGGTGCTGCTGTCATTGGACGCCACGCGGTAGCGGCAGGCCAGCGCCAGTTCGGTGCCGCCGCCCAGGCAGTGGCCGTGGATCGCCGCAACGGTGGGGCAGGGCAGCTCGGCCAGCTTCTGATAGGTCGCCTGGCCACGACGGATCGCGTCGTTGACAGTGCCCGCGACGGTCGAATTCCTGGAACTCCTTCAGGTCGGCACCGGCAATGAAGCCGGCCTTCTTCAGCGACTGGACCACCACGCCCTTGGGCGGGTCCAGCGCGATGCGCTCAAGCAGGTCGCCCAGCTCCAGCAGCACGTCCTGCGACATCGCGTTGACGCTGCTGTCCTGACGATCCAGGGAGAGAACCACCACGCCGTCGTCGCGGATCTCGGGGTGCCAGTGGCTGAAGCGGAGACCATCGAAGCCTGAGAGCATGGACGTTCCATCCGGTTGTGTATGGAGAAGCGGCTATGATCCAGAGGTTGTTTCCCCCGCGTCAAATCCCAATAGCAGGGGAGTGGCGCCCCGGATCCATGGCCGTGGACCGGGACGCTAACGGAACGGTGGTTAAAAGCTGGTGCGGCGCCAGGTGATCGGCGACTGAACTTTTCCCGGGATTGGCAGTCTCATTGCCCGACGTCGGTTGGGCTGACAGGAGTGCGGCCCCTCATGGCCGAGGTTGATACACCACAGGAGCTGGATCTGGAACTGGTCCGGCGCGTGCAGCACGGCGAGAGTGCCGCCTTCGATGTCCTGGTGCGCAAGTACCAGCATCGGGTGGTGGCCCTGGTCGGTCGCTACATCGCCGACTGGAGCGAATGTCAGGACGTCGCCCAGGACACTTTCATCCGTGCCTACCGCGCGATCGGGAGTTTCCGTGGCGATGCCCAGTTCTCAACCTGGTTGCATCGAATCGCCGTGAATACCGCCAAAAACTACCTGGCTTCACACAATCGACGGCCGCCGACCGATGACATCGACATCGGCGATGCCGAACAGTTCGACAGTGGTACGCGCCTGCGTGACACCGACACGCCCGAACGCGAGTTGATGCGCCAGGAGCTGGAACAGACGGTGATGAAGGCCGTCAACGCGCTGCCGGAAGAACTCCGGTCAGCGATCACCCTGCGCGAGGTGGAAGGCCTGAGCTACGAGGATATCGCGCAGAAGATGGGGTCGCCGATCGGCACGGTGCGTTCACGGATCTTCCGGGCGCGCGAGGCGATCGACACCGAACTCCGGCCGCTGCTGGACATCGGCAGCGCCACCCGTGAGAAGAGCCGCGTATGACCAGTAACCCGTTCAACGAATCGCAGAACCATCAATCGCCCGCCGGGCAGCGCCTGGACCAGCGCCATCGCGAGCAGCTGTCGGCCCTGGTCGATGGCGAGCTGGGCGCCGATGAAGCGCGCTTCCTGCTGCGCCGGATGGAGCACGACCCCGAGCTGGCCGGCTGCCAGGAACGCTGGCAGCTGCTGGGCGACGTGATGCGCGGACAGGCGTCGGCGCTGGCGCCGGCCGGCTTCAGTGCCGCCGTGGCTGCCGCCATCGCGGCCGAGCCGGCGCCACAGGCCGAGCCGCGTCGCCAGGTACGTCGCAGTGGCTGGCGGGCCTGGGGCGGCGGCGCCGCCCTGGCCGCGTCGGTGGCCGCCGTCGCACTGTTCATCGGCGGCGAGAAACTGAAGGAGGCCACGCGTGAACCGCTGGCGCCGCAGGTGATCGCCAGCCAGGCGGAACTGCCACCGGCGCCAACCGCGCCGGCCCCGGTGACCGAAGCATCGGTGGATACCGCCGCGATGGCCGTGGCGGCGGCGCCGGCTGTGGCGATGGCTGCTACCAGCCGTCGCCAGGACGCCCGCCGCGCCAGTGCAACCCGCAGCCAGCAGGCCGCGCGTGCCGCCCAGCGCGATGACGCTCCGCAGCGCGCCATCGCCGCCGTGCAGGCACCGCTGGCTCCGACCGTACCGGCCAACGCCAACCACAACCTGCCGTTTGGTGAGGTCGGTGGGCTGCAGGCCCGGCCATGGCCGCGCTCCAGCCTGGCGCCCGCCGCCGGTGGTGCGCTCAATGCCAGCTTCCCGGCCCATGCCGGTGGTGCCGCGTTCTACCCGTTCGAGCCGCGCCTGCAGGACGACCTGCCGGTGCCGCCGCGCCCGCGCGACTGAGCCGGGCGCCTTCACGCCCCGCCGTCGGCGGGGCCCGTATTCCTCTTTCCACCCGATCCGGAGGTTGCCGTCCGATGACTCCCCGACTCCGCACGCAGGCCATTGGCCTGCTGGCCCTGACCCTTCCCCTGGTGGCCTGCGCACAGGCGCCGGCGCCTGCCGCGCAGACCCAGCCTGCGCCGGCCGCGGCGCCGCGGGCGCCTGCACAACCGCTGGTCAGTGGCTTGCCTGACTTCACCAACCTGGTCGAACAGGTCGGCCCGGGCGTGGTCAACGTCGACACCACCATCGTCCGCAACAACCGCCAGGCCTCGCGCGGCCCGATGGGCGACGATGACATGCCGGAGTTCTTCCGCCGCTTCTTCGGCCCTGACTTCCCGATGCCGGGGCGGGGGCCGGGTGGGCAGGATGGCGGTCCCAGCATCAAGGGGCGTGGCATGGGATCGGGCTTCATCATCTCGCCCGATGGCTATGTACTGACCAACTACCACGTGGTGGCCGACGCCAGCGAAGTGAAGGTCAAGCTGGGCGACAGCCGCGAGTTCACCGCCAAGGTGGTGGGCAGCGACCAGCAGTACGACGTGGCCCTGCTCAAGATCGATGGCAAGAACCTGCCCACCGTGCGCGTGGGCGATTCCAACACCCTGAAGCCCGGTCAATGGGTTGTCGCGATCGGCTCGCCGTTCGGCCTCGACCATTCCGTTACCGCCGGCGTGGTCAGCGCCGTTGGTCGCAGTACGGGGGCCGGACCAGCGCTACGTGCCATTCATCCAGACCGACGTGGCGATCAACCAGGGCAATTCCGGTGGGCCGCTGCTGAACACCCGCGGCGAAGTGGTCGGCATCAACTCGCAGATCTTCTCGGCCTCCGGCGGCTACATGGGCATCAGCTTCGCGATCCCGATCGACCTGGCGATGAGCGCGGTCGAGCAGATCAAGAAGAGCGGCAAGGTCACCCGCGGCCAGCTCGGCGCGGTGGTCGAACCGATCGATTCGCTGAAGGCGCAGGGACTGGGCCTGCCGGACAGCCGCGGCGCGCTGGTCAACCAGATCGTGGCCGGCAGTGCGGCCGCCAAGGCCGGCGTGCAGGTGGGCGATGTCATCCGCTCGGTCAACGGCAGCGCGGTCAACAGCTGGTCCGACCTGCCGCCGCTGATCGGTGCGATGGCGCCGGGCAGCAAGGTGAACCTGGTGGTTTACCGCGACGGCAAGCCGCATGAGCTCAGTGCCACGCTGACCGCACTGAGCGAGGACGGGCAGGCCAATGCCCGCGGGCCGTCGGCTGGCGGTGGCGAGGCGGCTCCGCAGACCGGTGCCAACGCCCTGCTGGGGCTGGACGTCAGCGACCTGAACGCGGCCCAGCGCAAGCAGTTGGGGCTCAACGGCAATGAAGGCGTGCGCATCACCGGGGTCAAGGGCCAGGCGGCACGCGATGCCGGCCTGTCGCCGGGCATGGTGATCCTGCAGGTCGGCCGCACTGCGGTCGGCAGCGTGGATGCCCTGAACCGGGCATTGTCCAGCTTCAAGAAGGACGACGTGGTGATGCTGCTGGTCCGCACGGCCAACGGCAACAGCGCCTTCGTGGCGGTGAAGGCCGGCCAGTAAGGCTCCTGCCGGGGCCGCTTCGGCGGCGCCGGCGCGGCCCCCGCAGCCCCCCCCCGGGGGGGCTTCGGCCGTTCTGGCCCCGGCCCGATGAGGCAGTTTTCGCGGCCGGGCGCCGGGCATGCGATAATCGACCGTTACCCTGACGACGCCGCGCGCCGCCGCCACCTATGTCTTCTGATTCGATGCGGAACATCCGCAACTTCTCCATCATCGCCCATGTCGACCACGGCAAGTCCACGCTGGCCGACCGCATCATCCAGCTCTGTGGTGGCCTGCAGGCCCGCGAGATGGAAGCGCAGGTGCTCGACTCCAATCCCATCGAGCGCGAGCGTGGCATCACGATCAAGGCGCAATCGGTGTCACTGCCGTACCTGGCCAAGGACGGGCAGACCTATCACCTGAACTTCATCGACACCCCCGGCCACGTCGACTTCTCCTATGAAGTCAGCCGCTCGCTGGCCGCCTGCGAAGGCGCGCTGCTGGTGGTCGACGCGGCGCAGGGCGTGGAAGCGCAGTCGGTGGCCAACTGCTATACCGCAGTGGAGCAGGGCCTGGAAGTGGTGCCGGTGATCAACAAGATCGACCTGCCCACCGCCGACATCGAGCGCGCCAAGGCCGAGATCGAGGCCGTGATCGGCATCGACGCCTCCGACGCCGTGCCGGTCAGTGCCAAGACCGGCCTCAACGTGCAGGACGTGCTGGAGGCGATCGTCCATCGCATCCCGCCGCCGGTGCCGCGCGACACCGACAAGCTGCAGGCGCTGATCATCGACTCGTGGTTCGACAACTACCTGGGCGTGGTCTCGCTGGTGCGCGTGATGCAGGGCGAGATCAAGGCCGGTGACAAGCTGCAGGTGATGTCGACCGGCCGCAACCACCAGGTCGACAACGTCGGCGTGTTCACTCCCAAGCGCAAGGTGCTGCCGGCGCTGCGTGCCGGTGAAGTGGGCTGGGTCACCGCCAGCATCAAGGACGTGCATGGTGCGCCGGTCGGCGACACCCTCACCCTGGCCGGCGATCCGGCCGAAGCCGCTGCCGGGCTTCCAGGAAATGCAGCCGCGCGTGTTCGCCGGCCTGTTCCCGGTCGATGCCGAGGACTACCCGGACCTGCGCGAAGCGCTGGACAAGCTGCGCCTGAACGATGCCGCGCTGCGTTTTGAGAGCCGGAAAGCTCCGAAGCGATGGGCTTCGGCTTCCGCTGTGGCTTCCTGGGCATGCTGCACATGGAGATCGTGCAGGAGCGCCTGGAACGCGAATACAACCTGGACCTGATCAGCACCGCGCCGACGGTGGTGTATGAGGTCCTGAAGACCGACGGCTCGGTCATCAACATGGACAACCCGGCCAAGCTGCCGCCGGTGAACCAGGTCGAGGAGATCCGCGAGCCGATCATCCGCGCCAATGTGCTCACTCCCGAGGAATACATCGGCAACATCATCAAGCTGTGCGAAGAAAAGCGCGGCAGCCAGATCGGCATCAACTACCTGGGCAGCCAGGTGCAGATCAGCTACGAGCTGCCGATGGCCGAGGTGGTGCTGGACTTCTTCGACAAGCTCAAGTCGGTCAGCCGTGGCTATGCCTCGCTGGACTACCACTTCGTGCGCTTCGACGCCGGCCCGTTCGTGCGCGTCGACGTGCTGATCAACGGTGACAAGGTCGACGCACTGTCGCTGATCGTGCACCGCAGCCACGCCGACCGCCGTGGCCGCGAGCTGTGCGAGAAGATGAAGGACCTGATCCCCCGGCAGATGTTCGACGTGGCCATCCAGGCCGCCGTCGGCTCGCAGATCATCGCCCGCACCACGGTCAAGGCGATGCGCAAGAACGTGCTGGCCAAGTGCTATGGTGGCGACGTCTCGCGCAAGAAGAAGCTTCTGGAAAAGCAGAAGGAAGGCAAGAAGCGCATGAAGCAGGTCGGCCGCGTGGAGATCCCGCAGGAAGCGTTCCTGGCCGTGCTGCAGATGGACAACAAGTAAGCCCGCACCGGCCTCGCGGGGCCGGTCGTCTGGTGACGTTGCAAAGGACCCTGAATGAAACTGTTTGAGATCCTCCTGGTCGTGCTGACCCTGGCCTCGGGCCTGATCCTGCTCGCCGACAAGCTGTACCTCGCCAAGCGCCGCGCCCAGCGCGCGGGCCTGCTCGACACCGAGCCGGTGCTGGTGGACTACTCGCGTGCATTCTTCCCGGTGCTGGCGATCGTGCTGATCGTGCGCAGTTTCATCGCCGAGCCGTACAAGATCCCGTCCAGCTCGATGATGCCGAACCTGCTGATCGGCGATTTCATCCTGGTCAACAAATTTTCCTACGGCCTGCGCCTGCCGATCAGCAACACCAAGATCGTCCCCTTCGGCGAGCCGTCGCGCGGCGACGTGGTGGTGTTCCACTTCCCCGGCCACAGCGACAACGACCCGGCCAAGGGCGAGAACTTCATCAAGCGCGTGATCGGCGTGCCGGGTGACACCGTGGTCTTCGAAGGCGACGGCGTGATCCTCAATGGCGAACCGCTGAAGTACGACAACAAGGGCATCTATGCCGGCCACAAGGGCCAGGGCGAGGGCGCCAACCTGCTGGTCGAGCACCTGCCGGGCCGTACCCATACCGTGCTGGAGACCGACTATCCGCGTGGCCAGGGCCAGTGGACCGTACCGGCCGGCAAGTACCTGGTGATGGGCGACAATCGTGACAACAGCGACGATGGCCGCTTCTGGGGCCTGCTGCCGGAAGAAAACCTGCGCGGCAAGGCCTTCCTGATCTGGCTGAACTGCCAGGGCTGGTTCTGCAAGGATGGCTTCGAGCCGTCGCGGATCGGCTCGAGCATCAACTGAGTACCTTCACATCCAACGCGTATCTGGGGAGAACGCAATGAAGACGATGAACACGCAGCGTGGCATGACCCTGACCTCGTTCCTGGCGGTCCTGATCGTGGTGGGTTTCTTCCTTTACATCGGCATGAAGCTGTTCCCGATGTACCAGGAGTATTACGCGGTGCGCTCGGCGATGAAGAGCCTGGCCAAGGAGCCGGGCGTGGGCAGCATGGAGCCGGCCCGGATCCAGGATCTGTTCTTCAAGCGCCTGTACATCAATTACTCGGAAAACGTGAAGCCGGCCAACGTGAAGTTCGACCGTCGCGACAATGGCTGGACCCTCAAGGTCAACTACGAAGTGCGCCGTCCGTTGGTCGGCAACCTGGACGTGGTTGGCAAATTCGATTCATCCCAGGACCTGACTCGAAGCGGTGCCGAATAAACCTTTCCAACGTGGTGACCTGATCGGTCATCCCTTCCGCGACCCGGCGCTGCTGAAGCAGGCGCTGACGCATCGCAGTGCCGGTGCGCCACACAACGAGCGCCTGGAATTCCTGGGCGACAGCATCGTCAACATGATGGCGGCCGAGGCGCTGTACCGACGCTGGCCCAAGGCTGACGAGGGCGCGATGACCCGCGCCGCGCCGAACTGGTGCGTGAGGGCGCGCTGGCGGTGATTGGACGTAGCCTGGAACTGGGCGAGCGGCTGATCCTGGGCCGGGCGAAATGAAGTCCGGTGGCCACCGTCGTGATTCGATCCTGGCCGACGCGGTGGAAGCCGTGGTGGCTGCGATCTACCTGGATGCCGGTTTCGAGGCCTGCCGGGCAGTGGTCCTGCCCTGGTTCAGCGCTTCGATCGAGGCACTGCCGGCCTCTGGCCGACCCGAGAAGGACCCCAAGACCCGCCTGCAGGAATGGCTGCAGGCCCGACAGAAGGCGTTGCCGCAGTATGAACTGGTGTCAGAATCCGGTGACGACCACGCCAAGCACTTCCGGGTACGCTGCAACGTAGCCGACCCGGCCGCCAGCACCGAGGGCGAAGGCGCCTCGCGGCGGCTTGCCGAACAACAGGCGGCTGCGGCCGTCCTAGAACAACTGGATTCCAAGTGAGCGAACAAACTCCCCATCATTGCGGCAGCGTGGCCGTCATCGGCCGCCCGAACGTGGGCAAGTCGACCCTGACCAATGCCCTGGTCGGCGCCAAGGTCAGCATCGTCTCCAACCGTCCGCAGACCACGCGTCATCGCCTGCTGGGCATCGCCACCTATCCGGAGGGCCAGCTGGTGCTGGTCGACACCCCCGGCCTGCACAAGGTGCAGAAGCGGGCGATGAATCGGGTGATGAATCGCGCCGCGCGTGGCTCGCTGGAAGGCGTCGATGCCGGCCTGCTGGTGATCGAAGCCGGTCGCTGGGATGAAGAGGACAGCCTGGCGTTCAACGTGCTGCGCGACGCCGGCATCCCGGTGGTGCTGGTGGTCAACAAGATCGATCGCCTGAAGGAAAAGGGCGCGTTGCTGCCGTTCCTGCAGCAGGTGACCGAGGGTCGCGACTTCGCCGCCGTGCATCCGATCTCCGCGCAGAAGCGCAACGGCCTGGAAGCGCTGGTGCGCGACGTGCTGAAGCTGCTGCCGGAAGCCCCGCCGATGTTCGGCGAGGATGAGATCACCGACCGCAGCCAGCGTTTCCTGGCCGGTGAACTGGTGCGCGAGCAGCTGATGCGCCAGCTCGGCGAGGAACTGCCCTACGCCACCACTGTCGAGATCGAACGCTTCACCGAGGACGGCAACCTGCTGCGCATCGGTGCGGTGATCTGGGTCGAGCGTGAAGGCCAGAAGGCCATCGTGATCGGCAAGGGCGGCGCCCGCCTGAAGGAGATCGGCGCCAAGTCCCGCCTGCAGATGGAGCGTCTGTTCGGGGCCAAGGTGTTCCTGGAAACCTGGGTGCGCGTGCGTGAAGGCTGGTCCGACGACGAGGCCGCGCTGAAGGCCTTCGGTTACGAGTAAGGCGTTGTAGTCGCTTCGATGATGATCGAGGACGACACCGGCTTCGTGCTGCACGCACGGGCCTACCGCGAGACCAGCCTGCTGGTCGAAGTGTTGAGCGCGCAGCATGGCCGTATCGGCCTGCTTGCGCGTGGCGTGTCCACTGCCAAGGGCCAGGTGCTGCGCGCCGCCCTGCAGCCGTTGCAGTGGATCCGCTTCAGCGCCCAGCAGCGGGGGGAACTGGCCCAGCTGCGTGGCGCCGAGGCGCTGGATGCGGCGCCTCGCCTGGTCGGGCAGGCGATGCTGGCCGGTTTCTACCTGAGCGAACTGACCCTGCGCCTGGCCCCGCGCCAGGACCCGCTGCCGGAGCTGTACCTCGCCTACGGCGAGGCGCGTGCGCGGCTGGCGGTGGGCGCTGGCCTGGCCTGGACCCTGCGCCGTTTCGAACGCGAGCTGCTGTCTGCGCTGGGCCTGGGTTTCGAGCTGGACAGCGCCAGCGATGGCCAGCCGATCGACCCGGCGGCGCGGTACGAACTGGACCCGCAGGAGGGTGCGCAGCGCCTGTTGAGCGAGCGCGGCGGGGAGCGCCGGGCAGCCGCCACCGGGTCGGCGCTGTTGGCGCTGGCGGCTGACGAAGAGCCGGATGCCGCCGATCTGGCTAGCCTGCGCCTGCCGATGCGGCGGGTGCTGGCCCATCACCTGGGGCCGCGCGGGCTGAAGTCCTGGGAAATGCTCGAGCAGCTGGCGCCCAGGCGTTAAGGGGTGTTCGGCAGGGCTTGCAGCCCTGCACCTGCCGAGGCCAAAGCAACAGCAACAGCAACAGCAACAGCGTGCATTCCGTCGGATGGCGGGGGGGGGGGGGGGCCCCCCCCCCCCGCCCCCCCCCGCCCCCCCCCGCCCCCCCCCCGGGGGGGGGCCCGGACCGCGGAGCGGGGTTTACGGCGTGTCCTGCCCACCCATCCCCCCCGTCCAACAGGCAGAAAGACAGAGCCGCTCTGGCTCTGGCCTTTGATGTTGCTCTGGCTTGAAGCATCTGCGGGTGCAGGGCGCAGCCCTGCCGAGCAACCCTCAGTGCAGCAGGGCAGCCACCGCGTCGCGGAACCCCGCCTGGGCCTGCCCGGAATCGGGCGCATGATGCAGCTGGCGCACCGCCCGTCCCAACCGTGCCGCCCCCACGAAGCCACAGCTGGCCTGCAATCGGTGCAACTGGCTGCGCAACTGGCGCTCGTCGTGCTGGTCGACCGCCTGCTCGACCGCGTCGCGCACGCCCGGCAACTCGGCCAGGAACAGTTCGCGCAGTGCGATCAGGTGGTTGCGCTGGCCATTGAGCGCTGCCAGGGCTGCGGTCTCGTCCCAGTCCTGTACGGCCAGTTCGACCGCGGCCGGGGCCTGTGCCACGAAGATCCCCGCCGGGCTGTTGACCAGCGCTCGGCGCACGGCCTTCAGCAGCTGGTCGCGGCCCAGTGGCTTGACCAGCGTGTCGCTGAAACCAGCTTCGCGCAGGCGGGCGTGAATGGAGGCATCGCCGTCGGCGGTATGTGCCAGCGCCGGCGTGTCGGGATGTGAACGGCGCAACTCACGCAACAGCTGCGCGCCATTGCCGTCCGGCAGGTTGACGTCGATCAGCCACAGGTCATGCGAGCCGGGCTCGGCACTGGCCAGGGCACTGGCCAGCGAATCTGCGGTGTCCACATCCGCCGGTAACGTTTCCAACGCCGCCTTGAAAAAACCGCGGCTGATGATGTCGTCCTCGACAAGCAGGAAGCGGGGCCGTGCGGCCCGCGGGGTCATCTGCATCAGGGCTGCCTCCATGTCAGCTGTCCCAATCATCATGCACGACGGCCACGGGCGCAAGCGGGTCCGGGCCCCATCGGTCAGGATCTGCGACAATACGCCCCCATTTTTGCCCGCAGCCTGTTGCCACGTGGCCCGATCCCGCTCCCGCACCGACCGTACCCCGTTCCAGACCGAGATCCTCGACCTCAGCCATGATGGTCGCGGTGTCGCCCGCCGTGAAGGCGAGGGCGGCAAGGTTACCTTCGTCAGCGGCGCCCTGCCCGGTGAGGTGGTGATGGCCGAACAGACAGCCCGCAGCCGCCATTTCGACGAGGCGCGCACGCTGGAGGTGCTGCAGGCCTCGCCGCAGCGGGTGACCCCCAAGTGCCCCCATTTCGGCACCTGTGCCGGCTGCGTACTGCAGCACCTGGACGAGGCCCAGCAGATCGTCGCCAAGCAGCGCGTGCTGATGGACAACCTGGAGCGGATCGGCCATGTGAAGCCGGGCACCGTGCTGCCGCCGCTGGTCGGCGAGAGCTGGGGTTACCGCCGCAAGGGCCGCTTCTCGGTGCGCCGGGTCGAGAAGAAGGACAAGACCCTGGTCGGCTTCCGTGAACAGGATCCGCGTTTCGTCGCCGACCTCAGCCAATGCCTGACGGTGATTCCGGAAATCGGCACCCAGGTCAAGGCGCTGTCCACCTTCATTGAAACGCTCGATGGCAAGCGCGACATCCCGCAGATCGAGTTCATCGCCGGTGACCAGGCGGTGGTGCTGACCGTGCGCCACCTGCAACCGCTCAGCGATGCGGACCGCGCGGCCTGGGCTGCCTTCGGCCAGCAGCATGGGTTCGTGATCTACCTGCAGTCCGGCGGCGTGGACACCGTGCAGCCGCTGGACGGGCAGGGCGTGCCGCTGTCGTTCCGACTGGCGCCGTGGGATGTCGAGCTGGCGTTCCGCCCGTTGGATTTCATCCAGGTCAACGCCAAGCTCAACGAGAAGATGATCGCCCACGCCCTGGACCTGCTGCAGCCGGGTAAGGACGAGCGCGTGCTGGACCTGTTCTGCGGCCTGGGCAACTTCACCCTGCCATTGGCCCGCCGTGTGCGTGAAGTGGTGGGTGTGGAAGGCGATGCCGGCCTCGTCGCGCGTGCGCGTGAGAACGCTGAGCGCAACGGCCTGGCGAACGCGCAGTTCTTCAGCGCCGACCTGACCCAGGACCAGCGCAGCACGGCGTGGATGCGCCAGGGCTTCGACAAGCTGCTGCTGGATCCGCCGCGCTCGGGCGCGATCGAAGTGCTGCAGCAGCTGCCGCTGAAGCAGTTCAAGCGCATCGTCTACGTCAGCTGCCACCCGGGCTCGCTGGCGCGCGATGCCGGCTATCTGGTCAACGAACAGGGCTTTACCCTGGTCAGCGCCGGTGCCATGGACATGTTCCCGCACACCGCGCACGTGGAAAGCATCGCGGTATTCGAAAAGCGCTGAGCAGCTGTCATCACCCGTGGCGCATAATTGCGCCATGGGCATCGAAATCGAACGCAAATTCCTGGTCAGCAGCGATGGCTGGCGCACCGCCGCGCATCGGGTGATCCCGATGGCGCAGGGCTACATCAACGACATGGGCGCGCTCGACCGCGGCACCCAGAACGCCTCGGTGCGCGTGCGCATCGAAGGCGACCACGCCGCGCTGAACCTGAAGTCGCGCACCCTCGGCCACACCCGGCAGGAGTTCGACTACCCGATCCCCGTGGAGGACGCGCGCGCAATGCTGGCGCTGTGTGTCGGCGGCCTGATCGACAAGCGCCGCCATCTGGTCGAACACGCCGGCTTGACCTGGGAAGTGGACGAGTTCCTCGGTGACAACGCCGGCCTGGTGGTGGCCGAAGTTGAGCTGGAAAGCGCCGACCAGGCCATCGACCTGCCGGACTGGGTCGGCGCCGAAGTGACCGATGACGCCCGCTACTACAACGTTGCCCTGGCCAGCCGCCCGTATTCACAGTGGTGAACCCCCAAAAAGGGGACGGAGGGGATTAAGTCGGCTTTGCCCCGGCTGTGCGGAAAGCGACTTAATCCCCTCCGTCCCCTTTTATCGAGGAAGGCGGTCCCCATGTCGTTCGGATGAGAATCGACATCTACTCCGACGTGGTCTGCCCCTGGTGCTGGATCGGCAAGCATCGTTTCCAGCAGGGCGTGCAGTTGCTGGGTCTGAACGCGCCTGACCTCGATATCCACTGGCAGCCGTTCCAGCTGGACCCGGATGCGGACGACACCCCGGTGCCGCTGCGCGAGGCCTATTCGCGCAAGTTCGGGGGCGTCGAGCGCACCGAGCAGATCCTCGGCCAGACCCAGACCACCGCGCGCGCGGAGGGGCTGCCGATGGATTTCAACCAGGGCCAGGTGCGGGTGACCACACTGCCGGCGCATCGGGTGTTGTGGCTGGCCGGCCAGCATGGCGTGCAGGATGCGGTGGGTGAATCGCTGTTCCGCGCCCACTTCGAGCATGGCCAGAACCTGGCTGACAACGCTGTACTGGTGAAGGCCGGCGTGGCGGGCGGCCTGGACGGTGGCGAAATCGCGCAGATGCTGGCCTCCGACCGCGGGCTGGCCGAGGTCGAAGCCAAGCTGGCGCAGGCCCATGCACTGGGCATTTCTTCGGTGCCGACCTTCGTCATCGATGGGAAGTGGGCGATTTCCGGGGCCCAACCACCCGAGGCGTTCGCCCAGGCCCTGCAGCAGATCGCGGCCGAACAGGGCGCCCCGGCCACCCCGGCTGACGGCGACGAGGCCTGCGGCCCGGACGGCTGCAAGGTCTGACCGGCTCCTCAAAAGGGGACGGAGGGGATTAAGACGTATCCAGCCCCTTGGGGCCGATTGCGCCTTGATCCCCTCCGTCCCCTTTTTCTGACCACTGCGCCTGTCGGCCGGTTCTGCGACAATGCGGCACTGCGCCATGCGGGCGCGCGTTGTGGAGATCGACCATGCTGCTGATCGGCGTTGCCGGCATCGAACTGACCGCCCAGGAACGTGACTGGCTGCAGCACGACGCCGTGGCCGGAGTGGTGCTGTTCAAGCGCAACTTCGCCTCGCGCCAGCAGGTGACCGATCTGAGCGCGGCCATCCGTGCCGCTGCCCCGCGCCCGCAGCTGATCTGCGTGGACCAGGAGGGCGGCCGCGTACAGCGCTTCCGCGAGGGTTACAGCGATCTTCCGCCGCTGCAGGACATTGGTGCCTTGTACGCCACCGACCCGCAGCAGGCCCTGGCGCTGGCCGAGCAGCATGCCTGGCTGATGGCCAGTGAAGTCCGCGCCAGCGGCCTGGATCTCAGCTTCGCCCCGGTGGTCGACCTTGGCCGCGGCAACCGCGCCATCGGCAACCGCGCCTTCAGTGAAGACCCGCAGGTCGTGGCCGCGTTCACCGCAGCCTATGTGCGCGGCATGCACGCGGTCGGCATGGCCGCCACGCTCAAGCATTTCCCTGGCCACGGCACCGTGCTGGAAGACACCCACGTGGATACCGCGATCGATCCACGCGCGCTGGACGAACTGCGCGCGCAGGACCTGGTGCCGTTCCAGGCCGGCATCGCCGCCGGTGCCGATGCGGTGATGATGGCGCACGTGATCTATCCGCAGGTGGCACCGGAGCCCGCCGGCTATTCCCCACGCTGGATCCAGGACATCCTGCGCGGCGAACTCGGCTTCCGCGGCGTGGTGTTCTCCGATGACATCGGCATGGCCGCCTCGCACAGCGCCGGCGGCGTGCCGGCACGCGTGCACGCGCACCTGGACGCCGGCTGCGACGTGGTGCTGGTTTGCCATCCGGAACTGGTCGATGAAGCCCTGCATGCGGTGCAGGGACGCTCCCTCAATACTGCTGCGCTGCTGGGCCTGCTCGGCCGCGGCGCACTCGGCTGGGACGGCCTGCTGGCCGATGCCCGCCATGGCGACACCCAATCCCGTCTGCTTGAAACCCTTGGAAGAACCGTCTGATGCCCAACCTCACCATTTCCCAGGCCCTGGCCCAGGCTGACCTGCTGGTCGACCGCCCCACCATCGACAAGGCCATCGCTGCTATCGCCGACGCCATCGCGCGCGATTACAAGGGCGAGGTGCCGTTGTTCCTGTCGATCATGCATGGTGCGCTGCCGTTCGCCGGCCAGCTGGCGCTGGAACTGGGCGCGCGCGGCCAGGACGTGCAGTTCGATTACCTGCACGCCACCCGCTACCGCGGCGAAACAACCGGCGGTGACCTGGTCTGGAAGCACAAGCCGGCCACCTCGCTGTTCGGCCGCCGCGTGCTGCTGGTCGACGACATCCTCGACGAGGGCTACACCCTGCAGGGCGTTCGCACCTGGTGCCTGGAACAGGGCGCGACCGATGTGCGCATCGCTGCGATGACCGTGAAGAAGCACGACCGTGCGCTGCCTGACGTGACCGCCGATTACGCGGGCATCGAGCTGCCGGACCGCTACGTGTTCGGCTTCGGCATGGACGTCAACGAGACCCTGCGCTGCGTGCCGGCCATCTACGCGATGAAGGAATAACGGCGCAGCCGCCCGCGGCGCGTCTTCTTCTGCCGCCGGCATCCTCGGGTGCCGGCGTTCGTCTTTTCATGGAGTGCTTCGAATGCGACAGATCGCCCTGGCCGTGATCGGCGGTACCGGTGTCTACAACCTGGCCAAGCTTGACGACGTGCAGACCCACGAGGTCGACACCCGCTTCGGCCGCCCATCGGGCCCGGTGCGCGTGGGCACGCTGCTCGGCCATCGCGTGGCGTTCCTGGCGCGGCATGGCGAGGGGCATTCGCTGCCGCCGCACAAGATCAACTACCGAGCCAATTTGGCTGCGCTGCAGCGGCTGGGCGCGCAGCGGGTGCTGGCATTGAACACGGTGGGTGGCATCACCGAGAACTTCGGTCCGCGCGTGCTCGCCTGCCCGGACCAGATCATCGACTACACCTGGGGCCGCATCAGCACGATCTGTGAAGAAGAAGGCTCCGACGTGGTCCACGTCGATTTCGGCCATCCGTACACGCCGATGCTGCGCAGCAAGATCCTGGCGGCAGCCAAAGTGACCGGTGTCACGGTCCATGACGGTGGCTGCTATGGCGCAACGCAGGGCCCGCGCCTGGAAACGATCGCCGAAATCGCCCGCATGCGCCGCGACGGTTGCGATCTGGTGGGCATGACCGGCATGCCGGAAGCCGCACTGGCGCGGGAGCTGGGGCTGGATTATGCCTGCCTGGCGATCATCGCCAACTGGGCCGCCGGCTGCGGTGATGGCGAGGAGATTACGATGGCCGAAGTGCTGGCCAATGTGCAGGCGGCCAGCAACGGACTTCCGGAACTGGTGGGCGAATTGGCGCGGGGGTGATTGTCTTCCCCGAGCAAGCTTTGCATACTCAGCTTGTGCGCGGGTTCAGCGTACACCACCCATTCATTGCATAAGGTCTCGCATCACCATGCCGAACGGTACCGTCAAGTGGTTCAACGACGCCAAGGGATTTGGCTTCATCTCGCCGGAGGATGGCAGCGCCGACGTGTTCGCGCACTTCTCCGCCATTAACTCCAAGGGCTTCCGCAGCCTGCAGGAAGGCCAGCGTGTCACCTATGACGTGACCCAGGGCCCGAAGGGCGCCCAGGCTTCGAACATCACGCCGGCCGAGTGATCCACTCGACAGTGCGTTGAAAACCCCGCCCCGGCGGGGTTTTTTTTTGCGCTGCGACAAGAATTGCGCTGCCGTGGGCGGAGGCCCCGCTGGGCATCCGGATTTGCGCTCGGGCACAATGCGCCCATGAAGGAACGACTGCGCATCGCCGTGATCGGCTACGGCACCGCTGGACAGGCATTGTCCATCCTGCTCTCCCGTGATGGCCACGAGGTGGAGATCTTCGAACGTGTGCCCACGCCGGGACCGGTTGGCGCCGGTTTCCTGCTGCAGCCCAGCGGCCTGCAGGTGCTGTGGCAGATGGGCCTGCTTGACGCCGTGCGCGCGCATGCCGCGCCGGTGCATCGCCTGTACGGCGATACGCCGTGCGAACGCGCAGTGATGGACATGCGCTACGCCGGCCTGGACGCGCGCCTGCACGGCCTTGGCATGCAGCGCGGCGCCCTGTTCTCGTTGCTGGATGATGCGCGTGCTGGTGCGGGCCAGCTGCATGCCGGCGTCAGCATTGCCGCAGTGGATGCCGAGCAGGGCCGCCTGCGTGACAGCGAAGGGCGCCTGCACGGTGCGTTCGACCTGGTGGTGGCCGCCGATGGTGCGGCCTCGACGCTGCGCGGCACGATCAAAGACGGTAACGGACTGGATCGCGTGTATCCGTGGGGTGCGCTGTGGTGCCTGTTGCCGGCCGAAGACTGGCCACACCTGCAGGAGCTGCGGCAGCGCTACGTGGCCGCACGCAAGATGATCGGGCTGTTGCCGGTCGGTACGCGGCCCGGTGATGACACGCCGCGCCTGAGCTTTTTCTGGAGCCTGCCACGCGCCGATTTCGAACGTTGGCAGGCCGACGGCATGACGCCCTGGCTGGACGAACTGCATGCGCTGTGGCCGCAGGCCAGTGCACGCTTCGCGCATCTGCGTGATGCCGGCCAGCTGGCACGGGCCGTCTACCGCGACGCGGTGATGACGCGCTGGCATCACGGCCGCATGGTGCTGGCCGGCGATGCCGCGCATGCGATGAGCCCACAGCTGGGCCAGGGCGTGAACATGGCGCTGCTCGATGCGCTGGCGCTGCGCGATGCCTTGCGCGCGCATGGTGGCGGTGCCGCGGCATTGCAGGCCTACCAGGCGCAGCGCAGGGCGCACGTTGCGATCTACCAGCGCTGGAGCCGTTGGCTGACGCCGCTGTTCCAGTCCGATCGCGATGCCTGGGCCAAAGCGCGCGACGTGCTGCTCGGCCCGATGGGGCGCCTGCCGGGTGGACGTGGTCACATGCTGCGTGTGCTCAGCGGTACCCAGCATGGCTGGTTCGGTTCGCTCGCGCTGGATCCGGCTTTCGTCGACGCGCTGGCCACTGCGGCGCAGGTGCCTCGCATCAACGCGATCACAGCCACTGCGTGAAACGCGTCGTCACGTGAATTAACGGTTGCCTCACTGCGCATATGCGAGAAGTAGGTTGCACGCGATTGCGCGTCGCCCGTTTTCCTTTCCGTGATCAACATCGCGCGTGGCCCGGGAGGCGCTGCCGTCGCGGCCTGTTGCGGCCCGGATGTGCCGCCTGTTGTCGAAGAGGAGGATGCCATGTTGTTCGCGGTCGAGGAGCTGGAATCGGAAATCTGCAAGCTGCGCGGTCTGTTGCAGATGCTGCACGAGGACCAGCCCGACGTACTGGAGGACGTGTTCGAGTTCCATGTCGGCAGCCTGATCAGTCATGCGTCGCCGGAGCACCACACGCGCATCCGCACCTGCGCGCAGGAGATGCTGGCGGCGATCCAGGCCTTGCCGCGGCGACGGGAAGAGGACACGCCTGAGTTCCAGCTGATGCCGCAGCTGGATATCCGTCCGGCCTGATTCAAGCCAGGGGCAGTGCCACCAGGCCGTTGTCCACGCAGGCGACCATCTGTTCGCCGGCAGCGGGAACAGGAACGATTCCGGCGGTGAACGCGGAGAAGGCCGGCAGGAGTGTCATCCTGTCACGCAGCCGGAATGCGGGGAAGCGCCGCCGCAACGGAGGCAAAGCGATCTGTGGATGCAGATGCCCGGCGATCACATGCAGCTCCGCATCGGGCACCGGCTCATGCCGAAGCAGGAACGGTGGCAACCGTACTTCGTCGTGGATCTGCACCTGCAGCTCGGCACGCGGCAGCTGCCGGTCATGATTTCCGCGCAGGACATGCACGTCCAGTGCGGCATTGCGTTCGCGCCATCCCAGCCATTGCTGGTACCACGCAGCACGATGCGCCGGGCCGTGCAGGATGTCGCCCAGGATCCACACCTCGCGGCAGGCACGCGCGTCCAGCAGCCCCTGCAGGCGTTGCAGGTCCTTGCCGGTACCGCCGCCGGGCAGCGCGATGCCTGCGCGGCGGAAGACATCGGCCTTGCCCAGGTGCAGGTCGGCGAGCAGCAGTGCCTGCCGCGCGGGCCAGTACAGTGCACGCGCGCCGAGCAGCACCAGCGGCTCGCCTGCGCGCAGCAGCGGCAGTTCATCGGCCATGCCGACGCTCCAGCTGCCGGGCCACGCGTTGCACCCGGGTACGCCAGTCTTCGTTGCTGAACTGCCCGCGCAGGCGTTCGGCCCACAGCGGGAAACCCAACGGCGTCAGTGACGCCGGGCGCTGCACCGAGAGGGTCTGCATCCGAATCCTGGCCAGTACCTGTTGCAGCCCCGGCATGTCGAGGCTGTCATTCAGCACTTCCTGTTCCGCCAGCGCCAGCAGCAGGTGATCCGGGTCGTGCTCGCGCAGTACGTCGTAGAGCAGTCCCGCGGACGCCTGCAGCTGGCGCAGTGCCCGTGGCATGCCACCGGGCAGGCTGGGGACCAGCAGGCCGGCGACGCGTGCGATGCCGCGGAACTGGCGACGCGCCAGCTCGCCCAGGTTCACCGCAGCACGCAGGTCATCCAGCAGCTGACCGGTGGCGAACAGCGCCCGCCATTGCGCCGCGTCCAGATCGATGGCCTGTGCCGGTACCAGCACCAGGCCGTGATCGTTCACCGCATAGCCGATGCTGTTGCGCTGCCGGCGGGTACAGCGCAGCGCGAGCAGGGCGGCCAGCGCCTCATGCACGTGGCGGCCGGCAAAGGGATAGACGAACAGGAACTGGCCTTCGCGACGCCGCACCTCTTCCACCAGCAGGTGGTCCGGGCCGGGAAGCGCCGACAACTGTTGCTGCAGTGCCAGCAAGGGCGACAGCCAGCGTGATTCGGCGCTGTCGTCAGCACCGGACAGTACCCACTCCAGCTCGCGTCCGAGTGGCATCGACAGCGGCAACTGGCCTCCCTGCCAGCGTGGCACGACACCGTCTCCGCGCCCTCGTGCCAACCGCACGAAGGCGGTCATGTCGCGCAGCTGCACCAGCTCCAGCAGGCGCCCGGCGAACTGGAAGCGGTCGCCACGGCGCAGGCGGCTGGCGAACTGCTCCTCCACGGCGCCCAGGCCGCCGCCGCGCAGGAACTGCACGCGCACGCTGCCATCGCTGCTGATGGTGCCGATCGACAGCCGATGACGCAGCGCCTGGCGGCGGTCGTGCATGCGGTACCACCCATCGGCATCTCGCACGACCTTGTGGAAATCGGGGTACTGGGCCAACGCCTGCCCGCCCTGCACGATGAACGTGAGCACGGCCTGCCACTGGTCGTCGCCGAGCGACGCGAAGGCATGGGTACGCCGGACCTGTGCCAGCAGCGCAGTGCTGTCGAAGCCGCCCGCCAGTGCGCGGCTGACCGCGTGCTGGGCCAGCACATCCAGCGACAGCGTCGGCGGCCTGCGCGCTTCGACCACACCTTCAGCCAAGGCACGGCGCACCGCAGCGTACTCGGCCAGTTCCAGCGCATGGCTGGGCACGCACAGGATGGCGCCGCTGGCACCCGGGCGGTGGCGTGCGCGTCCGGCGCGCTGGCGCAGGCGCGCCACGCCCTTCGGGCTGCCCAGCTGCAGGACCTGCTCAACCTCGGGGAAGTCGACGCCCAGGTCGAGGCTGGAGGTGGCAACCACGCAGCGCAGCGCGCCCGCGCGCAGGCCGTCCTCCACCTGCTGGCGCAGTGCCGGATCCAGCGAGCCGTGGTGCAGTGCAAGCGTGTCCGGTTCTTCCGGCCAGACCGCCGCCAGCGCCTGATGCCACAGTTCCGCCTGTGCACGGGTGTTGGTGAACAGCAGGCTGCTGCGTGCCTGCATCAGCGCCTCCAGCACGCGTGGCAGCTGTGCCAGGCCCAGATGCCCCGCCCATGGGAAGCGCTCGCCGGGGTCTGGCAGCAGGCTGCGCACGCTCAGTGGGCGCGGCCGTACGCCCTGCACGATCGGTGCTTCCGGTCGCCCGGGCAGCAGCACGTCGCGCGCCTCGTGCAGATTGCCCAGGGTGGCTGACAGTCCCCACAGCTGCAATGCCGGCGTGGCATCGCGCAACACCGCCAGGTTCAACTGCAGCAGGACGCCGCGCTTGTTTCCCAGCAGTTCGTGCCATTCGTCCACCACCACGCAGCGCAGCCGCTGCATGCGCGGCAGCGTATCTGGATAGCTCAGCAGCAGCGCCAGTGATTCCGGCGTCGTCACCAGTACGTCGATGCGGCCTTCGCGCGCCTGGCGCCGCTCGCGGTTGCTGGCGTCACCACTGCGCAGGCCGACACGCCAACCCAGCCCCAGCCCATCGACCACGGTCTGCAGCGCGCGTGCAGTGTCGCTGGCCAAGGCGCGCAAGGGGGTCACCCACAGCACCTGCAGCGGGCGTACCGCGCTGGCGCGGCGGGGGGAGGTCGGCGGGTCGATCATGGCCTGCAGCAGCGGCCCTCCGAACATCGCCAGTGTCTTGCCACTGCCTGTGGGTGTGTGCAGCAGTCCGGATTCGCCGGCGAGATAGTGACGCCACATCGCGCGCTGGAACGGCAGTGAGCGCCAGCCTCTGGACGCGAACCAGTCTTCAAGCCGGCGCAGTGCCTGGCTGCGGTTCATCGTGCCAACGCCTGCAGCGTGGCCAACTGATCGGCTTCGCTGGCGGGCTTGTCGTGGCGCCAGCGCAGGATGCGCGGAAAGCGCACGGCGATGCCCGACTTGTGCCGGCTGCTGCGGTTGACCGCCTCGAAGCCCAGCTCGAAGACGTGTTCGGCGCGAACGCTGCGCACCGGGCCGAAGCGCTCGCGGGTGTTGGCGCGGATCCAGCGATCAAGCGCGAGGATTTCCTTGTCATCCAGGCCCGAATAGGCCTTGGCCACCGGCACCAGCGTGTCGCCGTCCCAGACGCCGAAGGTGTAGTCGGTGTACAGCGTGCTGCGCCGCCCATGGCCGGCCTGCGCGTACAGGAGCACCGCATCGATGGTGAGCGGATCGACCTTCCATTTCCACCAGTCACCACGGCGGCGTCCGGCCTGGTAGGGCGAGGCATGCCGCTTCAGCATCAGTCCTTCCACGCCGCGTTCGCGTGCCACGTCGCGCATTGCCGCCGCCTGAAGCCAGTCGTCGGCGTCAACGCCGGGTGAGAGCTGGATCCGTGCATCATTCAGTGCACCGACGACCTCGGCGAGACGCGCGCGCCGCTGCTGCAGCGGACGTTCGCGCAGGTCCACGCCATCGAGTTCAAGCAGGTCATAGGCGAGCACCCGCACCGGCGTGTTGCGCAGGGTGGCCGCACCGGGTTTTCGGCGCTGGATGCGCGTCTGCAGCGCGGTGAAGGCACGCGGCAGGTCCGCGGCTTCGTCCCAGGCCAGCAGCTCGCCGTCCAGCACGCAGCCATCGGGAAGCGCCATCGCCGCCTGTTCGATCTCGGGGAAGCGGCCATCCAGCCGCTCTTCGCCGCGTGACCACAAGGCGACCTCGCCGCGCCGGCGCAGCAGCTGCAGGCGGATGCCATCCCACTTCCATTCCAGCAGCCAGTCATCGATCGCGCCGAGTCGTTCGGCAGGGTTGCCCTCCAGTGGCGAGGCGAGGAAGAACGGGTAGGGCTGCTGCCGGTCCAGCGGCAGCTCATCCGGCGACAGCAGCTGGGCCAGCAGTCCGGGCGAGGGCACCCACTCGCCCAGCATGCGCTGGGCGATGCGTGCGATGTCCAGGCCGGACCATTCGGCCAGCGCCTGCTGCACCAGTCGTTGCGAGACGCCAACGCGCAGGGCGCCGGTCAGCAGCTTGTTGAACACCAGGCGTTCGCTGCTGCACAGCTGCTGCCAGCCGGCCACGACTGCCGCACGGCGCATCGCCTCGGGTTGGTTGGCCACCGCCAGCAGGTGCTGTTCGATCCATTCGGCCAGGGGCCGGTCAGGCGAGGGGTTCGGTGGGTCGTCCAGCAGCAGGGTCAGCGTTTCGGCCAGGTCACCCACCTGCGCATAGCTGTCCTCCACCAGCCACGGTGGCAACCCTGATTCCTCGGCAATCCAGGCGCGCAGTTCGCCACTGGCGGCGATCTTCCTGCGCGCGCCGCCCACCTTGCCACCACTGAGCAGGTACAGCGCCCACGCCGCATCGTGCGCGCCTGCCTGGCCGAAGTAATCGACCAGTGCCGCTCGCTTGTCCAGCGTGGCAGTGCTGCGGTCCAGGCGTTGGTAGAGTGCTGCGAAGGCCTTCATTCCTCGCTCCCGAAATCGGTACGGAAGGCTTCGGCAGCCACGCCGCGCTCGCGCAGGAACGGAATCAACGCATCGGTATTGCCATGGGTGGCGATCACCCGCTGCGCGCCGGTCTGTTCGATCGTCTGCAGCAGTGCGGGCCAATCGGCGTGGTCGGAAATGACGAAGCCACGATCAACGTTGCGGCGGCGGCGGTTGCCGCGCAGTTGCATCCAGCCCGAGGCGAAGCCCAGCTGGTGACGGCCGAAGCGGCGCATCCAGGGCGTGCCCGCAGCCGAGGGCGGGGCGAGGATCAACTGGCCGGCGGCATCGGGCTGGCGGCCCTGTTCGGCCACGGTGAGCGTCTCCAGCATCGGTACGCCGGCCTGCCGGTACACCGCCACGCCATTGGCGATGGCGCCATGCAGCCAGGCCGGCCGATCGTCCAGCGGCCGCAGCTCGGCCAGCACCCGTTGTGCCTTGCCGAGTGCATAGCACAGCAGGATCGCAGCCTCGCCGCGTTGTTCGCATTCGCGGCGCCACGCCACGATCTCAGCAGCGACGGCCGGCGTGTCCGGCCAGCGGTAGATCGGCAGGGCGAAGGTGGCTTCGGTGATGAAGGTATCGCAGGGCACCACTTCGAACGGCGCACAGGTTGGGTCAGGCTGCCGCTTGTAGTCGCCGGAGGCGACCCAGACCTGCCGCCCGTCGTCGATGCGCACCTGCGAAGATCCCAGGACGTGACCGGCTGGATGCAGCGAGACCTGTACCCGGCCCAGGCGGAACGGCACGCCCTCGACGTGCGCCTGCACCGGCACATCGCCCAGGCGCCAGCGCAGGATCGGCAGGCTGCCTTCGCTGCAGTGGTACTCGCCCATGCCCGGGCGGGCGTGATCCCCGTGGCCATGGGTGATGACCGCGCGCGCTACCGGTCGCCAGGGATCAATGTGGAAATCGCCGGCGGCGCAGTACAGCCCTTCCGGGCGCAACACCACCAGATCGTCGTTGGCTGCCATGCGGTCACTGTGGCCTGCCGCTCGTGCACAGGGTGAGAACCGGCCTGAACACGGGCTTGGCAAGTCATGCGGCACAATCGGACCGCATACCTCTTGCCGCCAGGATGGACCGGATGAGTGGACCGAGCTTCAGCAGCGACGCGCCCTACGAAACCCATGTGGTGTTGAACCAGCCGCCACCGTTCGCGGGGCGCCAGTTGTGGACTGACGACGTGGCGCTGATGGAAGCTGTGCAGCGCGAAGGCGCTGGCAGCTTCGCGCCACGCCTGGCGGTCTATGGCGCGCTGGCCGGCGACGAGCTGTACCGGCTCGGCTTTGATGCCAACCGCGACCGCCCACGCCTGCGCACGCATGATGCGCAGGGTCATCGCATCGATACGGTGGAGTTCCACCCGGCCTATCACCAGTTGATGGAAACGGCGAAATCGCACGGTGTCGCCGGCTTGTCCTGGCACGAACCGCAACCCGGCGCGCACGTCGCGCGCGCGGTGTTGAGCTACCTGCACCACCAGGCCGAGGCCGGCACCAGTTGCCCCTTGACGATGACCCATGCAGCAGTAGCGGTGCTGCACGCGCAGTCGCATCTGGCCGAGTGGGCACGCAAGGCCGCAGCGCCGGTCTATGACCCGCGCGACGTGCCGGTGGCTGACAAGGCCGGCATCACCCTGGGCATGGGCATGACCGAGAAGCAGGGCGGCTCGGATGTGCGCGCCAACAGCACGCGCGCCGAACCGATCGATGGTGAGCGCTATCGCCTTGTCGGCCACAAGTGGTTCTTTTCCGCACCGATGTGCGATGGCTTCCTGGTGCTGGCGCAGGCGCCGGGAGGACTGACCTGCCTGCTGATGCCGCGCCGGCTGGCCGACGGTGACCGCAACGCGTTCCGCCTGATGCGATTGAAGGACAAGCTCGGCGATTGGGCCAATGCCTCCAGCGAAGTCGAGTTCTGCGGCGCGCAGGCATGGCGGGTGGGCGAGGAGGGGCGTGGCGTGGCCACCATCATCGGCATGGTGATGATGACCCGCCTGGATTGCATGCTGGGCGCAGCGGCGGAAATGCGCATGGCGTTGGCGCAGGCGTTGCACCACGCACGCCATCGCCGCACCTTCGGCAAGCTGCTGGTCGAGCACCCGTTGATGACCAATGTGCTGGCCGACCTGGCACTGGAATCGGAAGCGGCCACGGTACTTTCGATGCGCATCGCACGCGCGGTGGATCGCGCAGGCGTGGATGCCAACGAGGCCGCGCTGGCGCGACTGGGAACGGCACTGGGCAAGTACTGGCTGTGCAAGCGCGCACCGGCCTTCGTCAACGAAGCGCAGGAATGCCTCGGCGGCGCAGGCTATGTGGAGGAATCGATGCTGCCGCGTCTGTACCGGCAGGCGCCGTTGAATTCGATCTGGGAAGGCAGTGGCAACATCCAGTGCCTGGACGTACTGCGCGCGCTGGCACGTGAACCGGAGGCACTGGCGGCGCTGCGCGCCGAGCTGGCAGCGGTGGCCGATCATGATGCGCGCTACGCGGCGGCGCTGCAGCGTTGGGCAGCGGCGCCGGCACCGGATGAGTCGCAGGCGAGGCTGTTCTGCGAGCGCACTGCGCTGCTGTTGCAGGCAGCGTTGATGTTGCGGGCGGGCAGTCCAATGGCTGAAGCGTTCGTGTGCAGCCGGCTGGAAGGGCAGCATGGGCTGGTGTTCGGGACGCTGCCGGCGGGTGTGGATCTGTCGGCAATGCTGGCGCGCGCGCTGCCGTAGGGCGGCCAACGGCGAAGCCCCTCGTGGTGGGCGCTGATACTGATGGGTGGGCCGCGCGGGTAGGTCGCGCAGGGGGCGCCGTGAATACGTCCTTGTAGGCTCGGGCGCGCCATCCATGGCGCTTACGCCCCTGCGCAACCTACCCGCGCGTCCTTGGACACTTTCCGTACGCGTCCAGCACGGAATCAACAGAAAGAGCAGAGAGCGAAAAGCAGAAAAGCCGCGGCAGTGCCGCAGCTTTTCCTGTAGCGCCGAGACGATGCCCGGCTGCCGGTAGGCCTTAGTGCTTGGCTTCTTCCTTGGCGGCGTTGGCCTTGGCGTCATTGGCGACATCACGGGCCTTGTCAGCAACCTTCTGTGCGGCGTCCGCAGTGGCGTCGCTGGCATGTGCAGCGGCGTCGGTGGCCGCAACCTTGGCCTTGTCTGCGGCGTTTGCGGTGGCGTCTGCGGCCTTGTCCAGTGCCTGCTGGGTATCGGCGGCGGCCTGCTCGGAAGCGGCAGCGGTCTTGTCGGCAGCGTTGCGGGTGGCTTCGGCGGCCCTGTCCACGGCGTCACGGGCGGCAGCGCCGGCGCTGTCGGCGGCCTGCTGCGCGTCCTGCTTGGCCTGTTCGGCTTCCGGACCCTTGCAGGCGGCCAGGGCCAGCAGCAGGGAGGCGGCCAGCAGCGTGGTGGTGATCGGGCGAATCTTCATGGCGGTCTCCGGTACTGCAATGGATGGGGACGCCAGCCTATTCATGACGTTGTGAAGACGGGGTCGCGATCCGAGGCGCGCGCAGGCAGCAGGCCAAAGAAAAAGCCGCTGGCAAACCAGCGGCTTTTCCAGAACAGCCTGAAGAAAGAAGTTATTACTTCTTGGCTTCTTCAGCAGCGTCCTTGGCCTGCTCAGCGGTAGCTTCGGCAGCCTTGGCAGCGTCCTTGGCTTCGCCAGCAGCAGCGTCGGTCGCGGCAGCAGCGGTGTTGGCAGCAGCGTCGGTCGCAGCGTCAGCAGCGGTGGCGGCGGTGTTGGCAGCCTGCTGGGCAGCGTCGGCGGTCTGGGCGCCGGCAGCGGCGGCCTGGTCGGCAGCAGCCTGGGCTTCGGTGGCGGCTTCGTTGGCCGAAGCAGCGGCGTCCTGGGCAGCTTCCTGCTTCGAGCAGGCGGCCAGGGCCAGAGCCAGGGACATCGCGACCAGCAGCTTGTTGATGCTCATTGTGTAAATCCTCGTCGTTAGAATTAGGCAACGCGCATGCTGCGCGCCGACAACATGATGACAAGCCAAGATTGGGTGTCAAGCGATCCCGCATTCATTTTTGCGAAATCGTCGTTAAATCTTTTTAAATCAATTCGATGGCGATGGCTGTTGCTTCACCACCACCGATGCACAGGGTGGCAATGCCGCGCTTGCCACCGCGCGTGCGCAGGGCGTTGACCAAGGTCACCACCAGGCGTGCACCGGAGGCACCGATGGGATGGCCCAGTGCGCAGGCCCCGCCATTCACGTTGAGCTTGTCGTGCGGGATGCCCAGTTCACGCATCGGTGCCATCGCCACCACGGCGAAGGCCTCATTGATTTCGAACAGGTCGATCTGGTCCAGCGACCATCCGGTCTTGGCCAGCAGTGTGTGGATCGCGCCGATCGGGGCGGTGGTGAACCATTCCGGTTCCTGCGAATGGGTGGCGTGGCCGACGATGCGCGCCAGCGGGGTAATGCCACGTGCGTTGGCGTCTTCCTCGGTCAGCAGGACCACCGCAGCGGCGCCGTCGGAGATGCTGGAGGAGCTGGCGGCGGTGACGCTGCCGTCCTTCTTGAAGGCCGGGCGCAGGGTCGGGATCTTGGCGATGTCGGAGCGGCCGGGTTGCTCATCGGTGGCGACCTCGACCTCACCCTTGCGGGTGGCCACCTTCACCGCGACGATCTCATCGGCGAATGCCCCATTGGCCTGTGCGGCCTGTGCGCGCTTGACCGATTCGATCGCGTAGGCGTCCTGTTCCTCGCGGCTGAACTGGTACTTGTCCACGGCGCATTCGGCGAACTCGCCCATGGCCTTGCCGTCGTAGGCGTTGACCAGGCCGTCGTGGGCCATGTGGTCGATCGCCTGGAAGTTGCCGAAGCGGTTGCCCGTGCGCGAGTTGGGCAGCAGGTGCGGGGCGTTGGACATCGATTCCATGCCACCGGCGACCACGATGCTGGCCGAACCGGCCTTGATCAGGTCATGGCCGAGCATGATGGTCTTCATGCCCGAGCCGCACACCTTGTTGAGGGTGGTGGCACCGGTCGACAGCGGAATGCCGGCGGCGATCGCCGCCTGGCGGGCGGGCGCCTGGCCGAGGTTGGCCGGCAGCACGCAGCCCATGAGGACTTCAGAGACGTCGCTGGCCGGCACGCCCGATTGTTCCAGGGCGGCCGCGATGGCGGCCGCGCCGAGGGTCGGGGTCGGCACGCCGTTGAACTGGCCGAGGAAGGAGCCGATGGCGGTGCGCTTGGCGGCGGCGATGACGATGTTGGACATGGCAATCTCGTTGATGCGTAAGCAATGTTCGGAAAGGAGACCGAGGACGTTGGAAGCGCCGCGATTTCCCGGCAGACTGCGTGGGGGTCGACCCAAGTATAGAGGGTCGGGGAGGGCCGCCGCTGGGCGGCACCGCACGCCTGCCGGGATGTAGGCAGGCCAACGTTCATGGGAAGGAATCGATGGAACGCACGATGATGGTGAGGTCGGCGCTGGCGTCGGCGCTGGCGATGGCATTGACGGCATGTGGTGGCGGCGGAGGCGGCGGCAATGTCCGCATCGATCCACCCCCGACCACCCCGACGCCCCCGACCACGCCCCCGCCGACCACCCCGCCTCCGGCCAAGCCGCAGGAGCCGGCCTTCGACGCGCACCTGTCCGTGACCAATGCGCGTGCCGCACAGGCCGCCGGCCTGACCGGGCAGGGGGTGCGCATCGGCATCGTCGATTCGGGCGTGCAGCGCAACGCAGTGGCGCTGAACGGGCGCGTGGTCGCCAACCTCAACTACATCGACCCCGCCCGCAACAACCTGCAGGTGGACGACGTGGTGGGCCACGGCACGGCGGTGGCCAGCCTGGCCGCGGGTGCTCCGGTGGGGTCCTGGCCGGGCGGCATCGCCCCCGGCGCACAGATCGTTTCGGCGCGGATCATTGCCGACAAGCCGCCCGTCGATGACGGCAGCGGCAAGGGCAATTCCTTCAGCGGCCCACTGGGCGTGGCGCAGGTCCACCAGGACCTGATCAGCTACAACGTGAAGGTGATGAACAATTCGTGGGGCGGCCTGTACTGGACCGACCTGCCGACCACCGCGCAGGTGGCGGCCGAGTACCGGCCGTTCGTCATCAATCATGGCGGCCTGGTGGTGTTCGCGGCCGGCAACGATGCGCGCCCCGAGCCGAGCAGCCTGGCCGCGCTGCCCAGCCAGCTGGGCGTTGCCGGCTCGCTGCCAGCGGCCGATCTGGAGCGCGGCTGGCTGGTGGCCACTGCGGTGGATCCGTATGCACCGGGCACGCTGGCCAGCTACGCCAATGCCTGCGGCCAGGCCGCGCGCTACTGCCTGGCGGCGCCGGGCAGCGCGGTCTATCCCGATGCCAACGGCGGCAGCTATTACTGGAACTACGGCACGTCCTTCGCCGCCCCGCTGATTTCCGGCGCCGCCGCCCTGGTCTGGCAGCGCTACCCGTACTTCGACAACAACCTGGTGCGGCAGACCCTGCTGGGCACCGCCAAGGACATCGGTGCGCCCGGCGTGGATGCGGTGTTCGGCTACGGTCTGCTCGACATCTCGCGGGCGATCAAGGGGCCGGGGCGCTTCGACTGGGGCGATGTGGTGGCCAATGTCGATGCGCCATCGAGTGGCTCGCTGTGGAGCAACGACATCGTCGGCAGCGGTGGCCTGGTCAAGCAGGGCGGGGGAACCCTGGTGCTGGGGGGCAACAACAGCTACAGCGGCGCCACCCGCATCGAGCGCGGCATCCTGTCACTCCAGAACGGCAGCGTGATCCGCTCCAACGTGACGATCCTGGCGCAGCCCGATCCGGATTCGACCGGCCTGCAGTTCAATGGCGGTACGCCGCGCGTGATCGGCAATGTGGTCAACGGCAGCAGCGTGTTCCTGACCACCGGTAGCACCACCGGCACCATCGAGGGCAACTACACCCAGCAGGCCGGCGCGCAGCTGATGATCGCGCTCGGTGCCAATGCGCTGCAGGTCACCGGCAACGCCACGATCAACGGGGGCGTGCGCGTACACGGCTTCGTCTCCGGCTATGTGCCGCAGAACGGCAGCCGCCAGGACCTGATCCACGCCGCCGGCGGCCTCAGCGGCACCTTCAGCAGCCCGGCCACCTCCAGCGGCCTGCAGGGCCTGTCGCTGCTGCAGAGCAGCTATGGCTATGACAGCAACAACGCTTGGTTGAACCTGACCCAGGTCAGCGTCACGGCGGCAGCGACCGGGCTCACGGCCTCGGCGCAGTCGGCTGCGCAACGCGTGGACAGTGCGTTCAGCGCGCTTGATGGCGATACGACGCTGCAGGGCTCGGCCTTCGGTACGGCCGCCGGTGCGCTGCAGTGGACCGGCGGTGGCAGCAAAGGCCTCGAGGCCAGTTTGCAGAGCCTGTCCGGACAGGCGCATGCGCGGGCCGAGTCGGCCACCTTCGACAGCATCGACATGTCACGCCGCGCGATCGCCGAGCGCTTCAATCGCGTGCAGGCGGCGCCGCGCCTGCGCGGGGCCTGGCAGAGCGCGCTCGGCGAAGCCGGGCAGGGCAGTTTCGCCGGCAATGCCGCCGACAGCCGTGGTTGGATGGCCGGCCAGGACCTGCCGCTGGGCAGCAATGGGCTGATGGGTGTGGCCTTCGGCGAAACCCGCAGCAATGGTGGCAGCAGCTTCGGCGGTGATCGTGGGCGTGATCGCCAGGCGCAGGCGCAGCTGTACGCCGGCTGGAACCTGGGCCGGGGCTATGCGCTGGCCCAGGTCGGCAGCGGACAGTTCACCCGGGCGCTGGATCGCCAGTTGCTGCTGGGCGCCGGCGCCTACGGTGTCTCTGCACGTTACGGCGGACGTTTCAGCAGTGCCAGTGTCGAAGGCGGCTATCGTTTCGGCCGCGTAGGTGCGTCGTTGACACCGTATCTGGGCGCCAGCACGACGCGCGTGGATACCGATGCCTTCAACGAACTGGGCGGGTTCGGCTTCGGCCTGCGTGGCGATGCCAACCGCGTACAGCGCAGCCAGATGCTGGCCGGTATCCGCGGTGAACGCGGCTGGGGGCGCTGGACCCTGCGCGGGCATGCCGAATGGCAGCAGCGGCTCGATGGTGCCGATGCGGACTGGCAGGCCAGTTTCGTCGGCGTCGATGCCTGGGCGCCCTTGGCGGGCTGGAACGCGCCGCGCGGCAGTGCGCTGTTCGGCGTGGCGCTGGAGTCGTGGTGGGGCCGCAACGGCCGCCTGAGCCTGGGCTTTGACCAGCGCGTCGGCGGCGAAGGCGCGCGCCAGGCGGCGTTGCGCTACAGCACCGGCTTCTGAACGAGCGGTGGGGGGGGGGGGGGGCGGGGGGGGCGCCCCCCCCCCGGGGGGGGGCCCCCCCCCCGGGGCGCGACATCGGCAGGCTCAGCCGCCGCGCAGGTTGCCCAGGCGCGGGGTGCTGCGGCCCAGCGGCATCTTCAGCTTGCCGATCGACAGGATACGGCTTTCGGCGATGCGGTCGGCTGCCCGCTGCGGCGCGATGTTCTCGCGTTGCGACAGTTCGAAGATGCGGGTGAGGTTGTGGTAGATGCTGCGGATCAGGCGCATCGCGCGTTCGCGGTTGTAGCCATCGATCTCCAGCGACACGTTCATCACGCCGCCCGCGTTGACCGCGTAGTCAGGTGCATACAGGACGCCGCGCGCATGCAGTTCATCGCCGATTTCCAGGCTCGACAGCTGGTTGTTGGCGGTACCGCAGATGATCTTCGCCTTGATCCGCGGCAGGGTGTCGGCGTTGATCGCGCCTTCCAGCGCGCACGGTGCGAACACATCGGCGTTCACTTCGTGGATCTCGTCCGGCTTGACCGCTTCGGCGCCGAAATCGCTGACCGCGCGATCAACCAGCGCGCTGTCCAGGTCGGTGACATACAGTTTGGCGCCGCGATCGCGCAGCAGCTTGACCAGCTCCATGCCGATGTGGCCCAGGCCCTGCACTGCGATGCTGGTCTTGCCCACTTCCTCATGGCCGAACTTGAAGCGCATCGCCGCCATCAGCGCCTGCAGCGCACCGTAGGCGGTGAACGGGGCCGGATCGCCGGAGCCGCCATGGACCTGGTGCACGCCGGTCACGAACTGGCTCTCCAGGTAGATGTTCTCCATGTCGTTGACGTCGGTACCGACGTCCTCGGCGGTGATGTAGCGCCCTCCCAGCGAGTCGACATAACGGCCGAAGGCGCGGAACAGTACTTCAGTCTTGTCCACCTTCGGGTCGCCGATGATCACCGCCTTGCCACCACCGACGTTGAGGCCGGCCAGCGCATTCTTGTAGGTCATCGTCCGGCTCAGCCGCAGCACGTCGGCCAGCGCCTCGTCGGTGCTGGCATACGGACGCATGCGCACGCCGCCCAGGGCCGGGCCCAGGGTGGTGTTGTGGATGGCGATGATCGCCTGCAGGCCGGCATCGTGGTTGTGGCAGAACACCACTTGTTCGTGGCCGGTGGTGGCGAGGGTTTCGAATAGCATGGCGTCTCCGATGGCGCGAACAGCGGCGAACTGCAGCGAACGGCCAGTGAACGGTAGGGTCCCAAAACAAAAAAAGCGACGTCGTCATGGCTGGGGGACGGGTCGCGCGGCGCCATTCTAGTCCATTCCCCCGGCCGGTGCCGTCGACATCGCATGCCTTGCAGTTAAAGAAGATGAAAATGCGGCCGATGCTGCGACGACGGCGGGTGGCCGGATTCGCGTGAAGAGGCAGGCGGTCAGTGACGGCAAGGGCACCACAACGACAGGGCAGGCGGCGATGACAGCGGCCTGGTGGCGATCGCTGCGCGCCTGGCTGGCGCGTTCGACCGGGGCGGCACCGTCGCGGCTGGTTGCTGCGTCCCGCCAGGCGGTGGCCGCCGCAGCGGCGAGCCTGCAGGGCGAGGCGCTGCCCCCGGCCGAGATCGCTGCACATCTGCAACGTGGCCTGCATGCGCTGGCCCTGTACCCGCGTCTGGCCGGTGAATCCACGCCGGTGCAGGCCGCAGGGCTGGGCGAGGCGGTGGCGCGCGCGCTGCAGGACCGCAACTGGGCGGCCAGGCAGCTGCCCCGCCGGCCGCAACTGCTGCCGCAGCTGATCCAGACCGTCAACGACGATGCCGCCTCAGCGCGGGTGATGGCCGCGATCATCGGCCAGGACCCGGTACTGACCGGCAACCTGCTGCGCATCGCCAACAGCCCGGCCTACAAGGTGCATGAGCGCCCGGTCGAAAGCCTGCAGCGGGCGGTGACACTGGTGGGTACCGAAGGCGTGCGGCAGATCATCAGCGCGGTACTGGTGCAGCCGGTGATGCAGGTGCAGTGCGAAGTGTTCCCGCAGTTCAGCGCGATCATCTGGGAGCACGCGCTGCTGGCCTCGCGCGCGGCCGCCGATCACGCACGTACGGTCACCTTTGGTGATGCCTTCGCTGCGCAGTGGCTGGGCCTGGTGCAGGGACTGGGCGCGTCACTGGTAATGCGCCAGCTGCTGCAGGAAGCGCAGGCCCGCGGCGAGGCCGTGGAGCCGGCGTTGGCCCTGCAGCTGCTGCAGCAGTGGTCGTTACCGTTGGCGCAGCGGGTGGCCGCCGCATGGGAGTTGCCTGAGCCGGTTCACCAGGCCCTGGCCGTGGATGCAGAAGGGGCGCTGGCCGACAGCCTGCGCCTGGCCAGCGCCGCCGCAGCGGCCAGCCTGTTGTGCCGCCATGGGCATGCCAGCCAGAGCCGCATGCTGGCGCTGCTGGAGCAGCTGCCTTCAGCGCCGCCGCATGCATTGCGCTGGATCTGGCGGCGCCTGCATGGGCGCAGCGTGGAAACGCTGGATGAGGCCGGACAGGACCAGGCCGGCCCGGCGGCGTGAGTGCTACAGCTGCGATTCGACAGGCAGCCAGCTGATCACCCGCGACAACCAGCGTTTGCGCGCCGTTGCCCCTGGCTCGGCCTCGACCCAGTGCGGTGGCGGCTCGCGCTCCAGCCAGCGCAACCGGCCACGGTCGTCCAGCGCCAGCCACCAGCTGTGCCTGGGGTCTGCCAGGCGCAGGTACTCATCGCGCAGCCGCGCCCCCAGCACCGGGTCGTCGAACAGTACGCCCATTTCGGTGTTGAGGTAGGCCGAGCGCGGGTCGAGGTTGAACGAGCCGACGAAGCCGCGGCGGTCGTCGACCACGAACGCCTTGGTGTGCAGGCTCGCGCCGCTGCTGCCGAACATGCCGGCATCGCCGGACTGACCCTGCGCCTTCAGTTCGTACAGGTGGACGCCCGCTTCGAGCAACGGCACGCGGTAGCTCATGTAGCCGCCGTGCACGGCGGCGACGTCGTTGGCAGCCAGTGAGTTGGTCACCACGCCGACCTGCACGCCCCGCCCGGCCATGGCCGAAAAGCCATCCAGGCCTTCGTCGCCTGGCACGAAGTAGGGCGAAATCAACAACGTTTTGTGCCGGGCGGCCTGCAGCTCGCTGATCAGGGTCGACACCAGCCAGGCAGCGCGATCATCCCTGCGATGCTTCATCGGCGGGTCCGAGACGATGCGCACTGCACTGCTCCAGTGCAATGGCTCGGGAGTCGGGCGCTGCCGCTGGCGTGATTCGGCCACGCGCGCGAGGTAGGGCCGGGCCACGTCCCGCTGCGCCTCATGATCCGATTCGCGCATCAGCAGGCGCAGCTGTGCATCGGTATGGAAGGCAAGCGCGGATACCGGAATGGCGGCCTCGCTGTTCCAGTAGTCGTCGAAGATCCGGTTGGCCTGCTCCACGGCAGGGCCGGCGACCAGCAGGTCCAGATCCTGGAAATTCACATCGGTGCGCGCGCTGAAGTACTCCTCGCCGATGTTGCGGCCGCCGACGATCGCGACGCGGCCATCGGCGATCCAGCTCTTGTTGTGCATGCGGTGGTTCACGCTGAAGAAGCGTTGCACCATCTCCACCATGCGCAGGATGCCGGTCCGGTTGCGGAACGGGTTGTAGAGGCGGATTTCAATGTTGGGGTGCCGGTCCAGCGCCATCATCAGCGCGTCCTTGTCCTTGGCATTCATGTCATCGAGCAGGATGCGCACGCGCACACCGCGCTCGGCGGCGTCATGCAGCGCCTTGGCCATCAGGTGGCCGATCAGGTCGTCGTGCCAGATGTAGTACTGCAGGTCCAGGCTGCGGCCAGCGTGCGCGGTGATCATCGCGCGCGCGGCGAAGGCATCCATGCCATCACCGAGGAACGCTACGCCTGATTGCCCGGGATGCGCGTCCTGCAGCGGCACGATCTGCTGGTCGATGCGGGTCTGCGCCGGCTGCAATGGCAGTACATGCGAGGGCGCGCCCTGTGCCTGTGGCGTGAGATGGTCGGCCAGCAGCAGCCCGGACAGGACCAGCAGCAACAGCGCGGCGAGGATGATTGCAGCGACGCGCAACAGGCGTCGCCACAGGGGCATGGGCAGGCTCATGCCTCGATGGTAGATCCACGCCCTGCGTGAAGGAATGCCTGCAGGATCGATAGGGCGTCAGCGCGCTTGCCTTCGGCAACGGGTCCGACCCCGGGGGCGTCAGGATGGGGGCGGACCCGTTTCCGCAGGAAAGGGCCCTGACCCGCAGGCCTCAGAACCGCTCGTCGCTGCCCAGGTAACGCCACTGCGCCGGCGGCAGCGGCCCCAATGCCACGCGGCCGATGCGCAGTCGGCGCACGGCCAGCACCTGCAGCCCGGCGGCGGTCACCGCCACGCGCAGCCCCTTGGCGGTCAGCCCCTTGCCGGCAAAGCGCAGGCGCTGCTCGCTTTGCCAGCTGACCTTGGCGCCGCCGGATTCCTGCTGCAGCCGCGCCAGCAGCCACGGTCCTCGCTCGGGGCCGCCTTCGGCCACTTCGATCAGGTACTCCTGTTCGGTGCGGCCCAGATTGCGCTGTAGATGGGCCAGCGTGGCCGGATCCTGGCTGACCACCACCAGGCCGCTGTCGCTGGCCGGAAGCGCAGCGGCCAGCTGCAGGCCGTGGAAATGGCGCTGCAACGGACGGATGTCGCTGGCATCAAGTTCGCTGCGGCTGTCACTGCTGACCAGCGCACACAGGGTCTCAGCAGCAACGCCGGCCGGCTTGTGCAGCAGCATGCTGACCCGCTCGGCCTTTTCATCGCTGGCCTGCTCGGCCACGACGATCACCACGCTGTCATCGACCGGGCGCTGCGGCTGTTCCACCACTTCGCCGTTGACCGTTACCCAGCCGCCTTCGATATAGCGCCGCGCTTCGCCGCGGGGGATGCCGAGCAGGGCGGACAGGCGTTTGTCGAGACGGATCGGTTCCATGGCGGGCAGGTCGGGCAGGGGGCGCGCAGTGTAGCTGCTGCGGCCGGTCAGCGCTGGCTGCGGTTGGCCAGCTCGGTCAGGTACAGACGGGTATCGAACTCCAGCTGCAGGTAATCCGGTTCCATGTGCTGGCACAGCTGGTAGAAGGCCTTGTTGTGGTCGGCTTCCTTCAGGTGGGCCAGCTCATGCACCACGATCATGCGCAGGAACGCCGCGGGTGCCTGCCGGAATACGGTAGCGATGCGGATCTCGCGGCTGGCCTTGAGGCGGCCACCGTGCACGCGGGAGATGGCGGTGTGGGTGCCCAGCGCGTGCTTGATCACTTCCAGCGTGTTGTCGTAGCAGACCTTGTTGAGCGGCACCGACTTGCGCAGGTAGCGGTCCTTCAGCGCCTGGGTGTAGTCGTACAGCTGGCGGTCGCTGCGGACCTCGTGCGGGTCGGGATAGCGCTGCTGCAGCCAGGGGCCGAGCTTGCCCTGCGCCAGCAGTTCGCTGACCTGGGCGACCAGGGGTTCGGGGTAGCCGGTGAGGTACTTCAGGACTGCCATGCAGGGGCGGCGGGGCGTCGGTAGAATGGAAGCATCCAAGATTACACGCGGTACGTACCGACCATGGCAAAGCCCAACGCGCTGCAGGAACAATTGCTCAAGGCCGGTCTGGCCAAGAAATCGCAGGCCAGCGCCGCCGCGCGGGAGCAGGCCAAGGCCCGCCAGGGCAAGGCCGAATCGGCCTCGGCCGAGGTCCAGCGTGAGGCTGAACGTGCCCGTGCCGAGAAGGTCGAGCGCGACCGTGCGCTGGCCGCCGAGCGCAATGCCCAGGCCAGGCAGGCGGAACAGAAGGCGCAGGCGAAGCAGATCATCGCGGCCCATGCCGTGCCCCACAAGGGCGATGACGAGTATCGCTTCAGCGATGGCGCGGCGATCCGCACCCTGCTGATCGACCCCAAGCTGCGCAAGGCGCTGTCGGTGGGCGTGCTGGTCATCGTCGCCAATGGCGAGGGTTACGCCCTGCTGCCGCGCGCCGCCGCCGAGAAGGTACGCGAGCGGACCCCGGAGGCGATCATCGTCGACCACGGCCAGCCGGGCTCGACCGCCGAGATCTCCACCGGCAACGCCGAGGACGACGCCTACTACGCCCAGTTCCAGGTGCCGGACGACCTGATCTGGTAAGCAAAAAGGGGACGGAGGGGATTAAGTCGCGATCGCCCCGATTGGATCCGTTGGCGTTCTGCTCAGCTTGCTGAAGGCGCACCGGGCACGGCTCGGCGCAACACTGGCCTGCTCCTTTGTGCGCGGGTGTATCGTCCCCATATCAGGCGACACACCTGCGGAGGAAGACCATGGCCACCGGTTGGGCGGGAGATGGCGCGGTCCAGGACCAGATCGACGCCACCGTCGACGATGCGATCGCCCGCGCGCGAGGCCAGCTGCGGCAGGGCCCGGGCCTTGAACACTGTGAGGAATGTGACGCGCCGATTCCGTTGGCGCGACGTCGTGCTGTGCCGGGAGTTCGCCTGTGCGTGGCGTGCCAGCAGGCGCATGACGAAGAAGCGCAGGCGCATGCCGGTTACAACCGGCGCGGCAGCAAGGACAGCCAGTTGAGGTAAGGGGTGTTGGGCAGGGCTGCGCCCTGCACCTGCTTGGAGCAACGGCAACGGCAACGGCAAAAGCGTGCTATCCGTGGGATGGCGGGGGGGGGGCCGATTGAGGGGGACGCTGCAAGTACGTCCATGTAAGCTCGGCCGCCGCATCCATGCGGCTCACGCCCCCTCAACCGGACCCACCCCGCCTTCGACAGATTTCCGCGATCTGTTGGAACCTGCTGCTGATGGTGGGTGCCGACCGTTGGTCGGCACGGGGTCGGATCCAATTCTGACTATCGATATCTGACAGATGTGCCGACCAACGGTCGGCACCCACCAACAGCGCGCGGAATCTGTCAGAGGTGGGGCGGTGTGGGTGGGCAGGACCGTTGGCGCCATGGATGGCGCCATCGAGCCCCCATGGATGGGTTTACGGCGTGTCCTGACCACCCACACCGCCCCGCCATCCCACGGAATGCCGCTCTTGATCTTGCTTCGGCTTCGGCCTCTGCAGGTGCAGGGCGCAGCCCTGCCGAAAACTACCCTCAGCCGTCGCCCTGGATGCCGCCGGGCGCCTGCGCCGGGTCACGCCAGCGGCGCACCGTGCGCTGGAAGAACAGGTTGTTCGGCAACTGCAGCACCGTGCCTTCGTGGCCGTCGCCGGTTTCCTGCAGTGTGGTGTAGATCAGGTTCACGTCGATCACCCGGCCTTTCAGGCCCGGCTTCTCGCCGTTCTCCAGCACTTCGATGTAGTCATGCAGGCGGAACGGGCGAGTGGTGAAGATCAGCAACGTGCAGAAGATGTTGGAGAGCACGCTCCAGGCCGCGAAGAAGGCCACTGCGCCCACGGCCGCGAAGCCGGTGAACGCGGTCCACAGCACTGAAGGCTTCGCGCCGAGCAGGCTGAGGATATACAGCAGGGCGCTGAAATAGACCACGAAACTGGTGATCCGGCGCGCGCCCATCACCATTTCAGGTGGCAGCGTGTAGTGCTCGGCAAAGCGCCGGATCAGGCGACGGGCCAGTACCCGCAGCAGCCAGGCGACCAGCAGCACCAGCACGATCTGCAGGGCCACGCCCGCGTAGTTCAGCCATGGGTGGCTCCAGGCCGGCAGGTGATCCTTCAGCGACAACATCATGGGGGCGAAAACAGGTGGCGGGAACGGCCTCGATGTTACCCGGCGCGTGCCGGGGTTTCGACCATCGGTGACCACGCCAGGCAGACCAGCTCCTGGCGATCCTGCTGCAGGCAGGCGCGGCCGTTGTCGGGGCACAACCGCAAGGACAGGCCCGATGCCTGCAGCACGACGCAAGCGACGATTACCAGCAGGGCGGCGCAGGATGGGCTGGACATGGCGGAACTGCCTGGAGGTGTTTTCTCGAATGACCATGCATGGATGCAGCCATCGTCGAAAAGGTTGCATGGCCTCGATTGGCGATCGGCTCTAAACCTTTTTCCGGGTCGCCGCATCCAAGCGATATGCTCGACACCACGATGCCATCGCCGCCTGCCGCCCACGCCCCTGTCGACGAACCCGCCCTGGTGCGGGCGGCCGCCGCCGGTGACACTGCGGCCTACGAACTGCTGTACCGGCGCCATGCGCCGCGCGTGTTCGCCGTACTGTGGCGCCTGTGCGGGGGCCAGCAGGCGCGTGCCGAGGATGCCCTGCAGGAGGCCTTCCTGCAGGCATGGAAGGCGCTGCCGGGGTTCCGGTTCGAAAGCAGCCTGTCGACCTGGTTGCATCGGCTGGGCGTCAACGCCGCACTGATGGAACTGCGCGGGCGCGCCGCCGGGCAGGACCACGACAGTCTGGAGGAGGTCGACGGCGGCGTGCAGGAGCTGGCGGTGCACGACCGTTGTGCCGGTACCGAGCGCGACCTGGAGCGCGCACTCGCGACGCTGCCTCCGAGGGCGCGTGCGGTACTGGTACTGCACGACATCGAAGGCTGGAAACACCAGGAAATCGCCGAGCAGCTGCAGATGGCCGTCGGCAGTTCAAAGGCACAGCTGCATCGTGCGCGCGGCCTGCTGCGCGCACGGCTGGGAGACATGGCATGAGTACACACGAACACGATTGCGATCACGATCTGCTGGCCCGGCTGCGCGCGCTGCCGAACGAGCGCGATGTACCGGCCGATGGCTGGGCACGCCTGTCCGCGCGGCTGCCGCCGCGTGAACCAGAGGCAGCACCTGCGCCAACGGGCAACGTGGTGGCCCTGGCAACGCGTTCGCGGCGCCGCTGGTGGTTGCCGGCCGGCGCTGCCCTGGCTGCCAGCCTGGCGATCTACGCCGTGGCCCCTTGGCGGCATGCGCAGCCGGATATACCGGTGCCGTCCGCGCTGCAGTTGCAGGCTGCGGCGATGACCGAGCAGTACCGGCAGGCGGTGGCCTCGCTGCCCGCAGGCCGGGCACCGGAATGGCAGCCGGCGCTGCACGAACTGGATGAAAGCGCGGCACAGATCCAGGCCGCGCTGGCGCAGGACCCACGTGCGCCTCACCTGCTTGGCCAGCTCAAGCGCACCTATTCGCTGCGGCTGGAACTGACCCGGCAGGCGGCCTATGCCGCCGAGTCCGGCCTGACGACCTGAGGAGACCCCCGATGACACGAACCCTGATGACCTGCTGCGCCGCGCTGTTGCTGCTGCCCGCGGTGGCCCTGGCTGACACCCGGATCGACGAACGCCACAACCTGGCCGCCGGCGGCCGCATCGAACTGAGCAACGTGGCCGGCAAGGTGACCGTGCGTGGCTGGGACCGCAACGACGTGCAGCTCACCGGTACGCTCAGTGATGGCCTGCAGCTGCGCCAGGAAAAGAGTGCCAACCGCGTCCGCTGGGAGATCGAGTATCCGCGTCGCAGCAACAACGGCGGCGCAACGCTGGTGCTGAACGTGCCGCGCTCGGTGGAGCTGCTGCTGAGCACGGTCAGTGCCAGCCAGGACATCAGTGGCATCGACGTGCGCCGCCTGCAGGCCGACACCGTCAGCGGCAGCCTCAGCGCCTCCGGTCGCAGCGGTGACAGCAAGCTCAATACGGTCAGTGGCGGTGTCAGCGCGCGCCTGCAGACGCCGAAGCTGGACGTAAATACGGTCAGTGGCCGGATCGTGGCCGGGAGCGGCGTGTCCGGCGACATCGGTGCACAGACGGTATCCGGCCGGGTCGAGGTCGATGCCGGGCGGGTGCAGCGGCTGGCGGTGGAAACCGTATCGGGCAGCATTGACCTGTCGGCGGCCGGGCTGGCGCCGGGAGGCCGTATCAATGTCGAATCGGTGAGTGCGTCGGTCAACCTGCGCCTGCCGCGCGCCGTCTCGGCGCAGCTGTCGGTGAACAGCTTCAGCGGGTCGATCAACAGCGATGCTGGCCAGGTGGAGCGGCCGCGCTACGGCCCCGGCAGCCATCTTGATACGCGGCTGGGCAGCGGCGACGGTGATATCCGCATCCAGTCGCATTCGGGCAGTGTTCGGGTAAGCCTGGATCGCTGAGCGCGATCCGGCAGGCCGCGGCGGCAGCGCCGCCGCGGTCGCTACTGGGTCAGCTGGCTTTCTTCAGCGCCCAGGTGGTGCCGAGGACTTCGATCTTGCCACCGGCCTTGCGGAACGCTGCCAGGTCCGAAGCGATCGAATCGCTGCTGACCACGGTGCTGGCGGCCGCGCCCTTGCGTTCGCTGCGGATGCTGTTGCTGGCCTTCGCGGGGGTCTTTGCCTTGCGGGGCATGGTTGCTCCTGTCAGGTGGAAGGGGAGGAAAGCGCCCAGGCATCAGCCTGGCGCAGGTAGTCCTGCCGCTCGCGGCGGCAGTCACTGCCGCCCATCGAGAACTGGCGGCAGATCGCCGGGCGCTGCGAATAGATCGTGCAGCGCAGGTGATAGGGATCGATCGCCGCACACCAGCCTTCCTCGTTGCGCGCCATCACGGCACGGCCGTGGGTGTCGCGTGACAGGAACTGGCCGGGCACGTGGTCGCCGGACTGCAGCAACACGGGCAGCCGGCAACAGACCGCGTCACAACGGCGGCAGTCGATGGGTGCATGTGCTGCGTCAGGTTGTAAGGCCTCAGGGGCCTGGCGGGTGCCCAAAGCGGGTCTCGATGGCGGCTCCGGTGGGACGCGGACCATGAACGAGCCAGGAAGGCATGGCCGCTAGGCCCGCAGGGCGGGCCAGGCTGCACCGTGGACACACACCGGCGTGGACGGTGGAAGGTACAGCAGGGTTCTAGCCGACCAAGAGTAACTTAGATCGCGTAACGTTTTGTTAATCCTGGCTGGCTGCCGCCAGCGCAAGGCCCTGGACCACGCCCAGCGAGGGCTCGCCGTGGACCATGCGGGCGCCCGGGAAGGCCTCCGCAACGGCTTGGCGCAGATACCCGGCGCGGGACATGCCGCCGGTCAGGAACACCGCGTCCGGGTCGCCGCCGATGTCGCTGCGGACCTGGGCCAGCAGCTCCCGGAGCTGCTCCAGATAACCATGGGCGGCTGCGGCCAGGCCGTCGGCGCTGCTGTCGGCATGCAGGTCGCGGGCGATGTAGTCCAGCGTGCTGCGATGTTCGCTGGCGGCGCTGAGGGCGATCTTGGCGCGCTCGACATCGCGGTACAGGCGGGCGGTATTGCCGGTGTCCTGCAGGGCCTGCAGGCGCGCGCCCCACGGATTGTCGACATGGTCATACTTGTGCTGGCGGAAGTCGCGCTGGCGGGTCATGTCCTGCACGGTGGCCGCTTCTACGTAGTGGTGGGCGGGCACGCGGGTGATGCCGCGGCCGAACAGCGGCATGTAGCTGGACAGGCTAAGCGCCAGGTCGATGTCGGTACCGCCGCGGGCGATGCCCCAGGCGCGGTGGATGCGCGGGGCGTCGTCGCCGCCGACTTCGGCGTGGGCGATATCGGTGGTACCGCCGCCGATGTCGACGATCACGGCCTGGTGCCGTTCGCGGCTTTCGGCGTGATAGTGCATGGCCGCCGCAGCCGGTTCCTCGAGGAAATCGATCTGGTCGAAACCGGCCTGGCTGGCGGCTTCGCGCAGGATGTCCAGCGCCTGGTCATTGCCGGCCGCACCGATCGAGCTGCGGAACTGCACCGGACGCCCGAGCAGGGCCGCTCGCAGCGGCTGGCCGAGCTGGGCGCTGGCGGTCAGGCGGATGTGCTCGAGGATGTGCGCGGCGATGCCGGTGATGGTCTGCTTGGCGCGTGGGTGCAGGTTGTAGCCGAGCATCGATTTCGGGCTCTGCACTAGGTTGCCTTCGTGTTCCTCGAAATAGGCTTCCAGCGCTTCGTCACCGTAGACCGCATTCTGCAGCAGGTCGCTGGCACTGCGTTCCTTGCCGGCACGGGCTTCCATCCATTCCCGGCGCAGCGCGCGCAGGGCTTCGCGGCGCAGCGCCTGCGGCGTGCGTTCCTGGCCGGCGGCGCGCGCCGCACGCGCAGCGCTGTCGATCATCTGCTGCAGCTGGTGCTCCTGGCCGTCATCGAGCTGGAAGTCATCCGGGTCGGGAACCACGCCGGGGAAGTACACGCTGGTCCGGAACTGCTCGGCGTCGCCGAAGCGGATCGGCAGCAGCTTCCCTTCATGCACGATGGCGGCGGCGGAGTTGCTGGTACCGAAGTCGATGCCGAGGCGCATGGGGAGTTCCGGGGGCGATCAGGGGCCGCGCACTCTGCTGCAGTTCGCCGCCGACTGCAAGGTCCCGCGGTTTCCTGTTCCGGGCCGGGTCAAGGAGGTCGCGGCTTACTGCCCGGAAAAGGCCAGGGGAGCCGGGCGGTTACAATGGCGGCTGTTGATTCACTTTGAGGTACTTGCTGATGTCTTCTGCCCCCGCCTGCCCGCAGTGCACCCTGGAAAACACCTACGCCGATGGCGCGCTGTGGATCTGCGCCGACTGCGGCTTCGAATGGACCGCCGAGGAAAGTGCCGGTTCGACCCTGGTCGTGCGTGACAGCAACGGCAATACCCTGCAGGCCGGTGACACCGTCACCGTGATCAAGGACCTGAAGGTGAAGGGCTCCTCGATCCCGCTCAAGCAGGGCACCGTGATCCGCAACATCCGCTTGGTCGAGGACGATGCCGAGCACATCGAAGGCAATTCGGACAAGATCAAGGGCCTGGTCCTGAAGACCTGCTTCCTCAAGAAGGCCTGACCGGCCTTCAGCGCCTGGCCTGCTGCCGTGCGCGCCAGCGGGCCAGGCTGTCCAGCTTGGCCTGGTAGCGCGCCTGCTGCGGCGCCCCGCCCAGTTCCTGTGCACGCAGCAGCTCACGATCAGCGTGCTTGAGCTGGCCCGCCAGGAAATAGACCCGCGCCAGCCCGAAGTGGAACTGGTGCGCGGTGTCGTACAGGCGCACGGCCTGCCGGTAATAGCGGATCGCCTGCTGCAGTTGCCCGGCGCGTTCGGCCTCGGCACCGAGCATGTACTGCGCGAACGGGTCTTCGCGCTGCACCGATTGCAGCCGCTGCTCCAGTGCCTGCGCCTGCGCAATCATGCCGAGCTTGCGGTAGAGGGCGCTGGCGTTGGTGAGTGCAGCATCCTGGCGGCCGTCCAGTCGCAGCGCCCTTTCCAGTGCCCGTCGCGCGGCGGCGGTATCGCCCGTGCGATTTTCCAGCACGCCCAGGTTGTTCCAGGTGGCAGCGAAGCTGTCGTCCTGCGCCAGCGCGGTATCGAAGAAGGTACGTGCGCCCGCCAGGTCGCCGCTGGCCATGCGTTCGGCACCGCGATTGTTGTAGAAGTGCGCCAACGCCCGCGCCTGGCTGATCGGCAGCGGCCCTCGGCGGTCGTACAGCACATTGCGATCCAGATCGACGGTGGCGAAGCGGCCGGCGAAGCCGACCCCGGCATTGACGTGGCCTACGCTGTAGACCAGGCCCTGGGCCTGGTCCTGGTACCACGACACCACCTGGCCGACCTCCTGCACGCGCGCCTGGATGCCGGCTTCGCGTGCCAGCGCGACGAACATCAGGGTAAAGGCCAGGCAGTTGGCGCGTCGCTGCTGCCAGATCTCGCTGACGGTAAGGGTCGCGTCGGCGTCGTACTGCAGGTCCATGCCATGGGGGTCGAAGATCATCTCCACCAGCGCCTGCAGGCGCTGCTCGCGCGAATAGCTGCGACGGGTCACCTGGGTGTGCAGCATATCGAGCATGGCCGGTGGAATCGCGAACACCTGCTGCGGCGTCGGAATCGTCGACGCGGCGGTGCTGGCAGTGAGCGCAGGGGCTTCGTTCGCGTCAGGGTTCAGGGCGATCGCGGAGGGTGCCGCCAATGCGGCCAGTGCGAGTAGAACGGATCGGGCGGCAGGACGGTACATGACGGCTCCCGGCAGCGGCGGGCGCTCCCGCCTGAGGCGAGTGTAGACCTGTGCGCGCACCCCTGCAGTGACCGCTGGTCGGTCCGCGCGTTCATCCACAGCCGGTGTGGACCAGCGCTCGACAAAGCTGTGGACAACCGCGTTGGGGCCCCGTGCGAAGGGCGTTGTGAGGGTGTGGTGAAAAAATGGCCAGCTTGCCCGCCACCGGCGCAGGCGGGATGATCCGGTCATGGACTTCTCCCCGCTGACGCTCGCTCCGGCGCAGTGGCAGGCGCTGCAGGACAGCTATGCGACGCCACCACGTGCCTACCATCACTTCGGCCACGTGCGTGCGGTGCTGCAGCACTGCCAGGAGGTTGCCGACGGTCCAGGCTGGCAGCAGCCGGCCGAGGTCTACCTGGCCGCGCTCTACCACGATGCGATCTATGTGGCGGGGCGAAAGGACAATGAGGCGCGTTCGGCGCAGCTGGCCCTGCAAGTGATCGCGCAGGCGCCGGAACTTGCCACGGTCGACGCGGCCCGGGTCGAGCAGCTGATCCTGCTGACTGCCCGTCATGGCGAGCTCGGCCTGGACGATGTCGATGCCGAGGCCGCGTTGTTCCTGGACTGCGACATGGCGATCCTGGCCGCGCCGGAACCGGTGTTCAGCGCCTATGACCGCGGCGTGGCCGAAGAGTACAAGGGCGTGGTGCCGGGCTTCCTTTATCGCGCCGGCCGCCGCCGTTTCCTGCAGGGCCTGCTGCGTGCACCGCGCATCTTCCTCAGCGAATTCTTCCACCAGCGACTCGACGCGGCCGCGCGCGACAACCTGCGCCGGCAGCTGGGCCGCTGAACCAGCCCGGTACACTGGGGCCTGTTTCCACCGATTGCCGCTTCCAACCGTGTCTGTCCCTGATCCCGATCCCCGCCCGTTGCCGCCGGAAGAGCCCGGTCCGAACGAATGCTGCGGCAGCGGTTGCCCGCTGTGCGTGCTGGACCTGTATGCCGACGAGCTGCAGCGCTATCGCAAGGCGTTGGCCGAATGGCTGGCGCGGCACCCGGAGGCGTCCGCATGAGCCGCGCGCGCCCAGCGGCACTGCTGGCGCTGGCGGCGCTGCTGCTGTTCGTGGCCACCGCGCTGTGGACCCAGTTCGCACGCACTGATCTGGACTGGGTGCGGGCCACGCTCAGCCTCTACCTGCACGGGCCGTGGGGGCTGGCATTGCGCGCGGCCTACTGCCTGCTGGCATTGGCGATCGCCCTGCTCGGCATCAGCCTCTACCGGGGCAGCGTCGGCCCGCGGCGCAGCGCGGCGGCGCCGCTGCTCTTCACTGTCTCGGCGCTGGGCCTGGCCACGGTCGCCATCGGTGACAGCTGGCTGCCGGAAGCGACGCCGCTGCTGGCACCGTTCATCCATGGGCTGGCGGCCAACACTGCGTTCCTGTGTGCCAGCGTCGGCATGCTGCTGCAGGCCTGGTACCTGCGCCGCGAACCGGGTTGGCAGTCCGCCGCGGGCCTGCTCTGGGGCTGGGCCTGGCTGGCGTTCGTACTGTTGTGGCTGCATGTGCTGTGGCGTGGCGGGCCGCCGCGCGAGTTGGGGCAGAAGGTCGTGATCGTGGTGATCGTAGGCTGGCTGCTGTACCTGGCGCTGGCACTGTACCGGCGCAGTCGGCGTACCACGGCCGACTGAATCGCCAACGGCCTGCACCGGTACGTGCCGTGCACGCGGTGGCGGCGTATCGTGTGCGCATTCCATCGGGGATGCGATATGAAGCGTGCAGGGCTGGGCAGGGCAATGGGTGTGGTTCTGGCGCTGGCGGCGCTGCCGGCAATGGCGGCGGCCAACGTGCAGCAGTTCAGCCACGGGCGGTTCGAGCAGATTCCGGTGCACATGCCGGCCGGCACGCCGCAGCGGGTGGTGATCTGGTTCCACGAACCCACCCCAGGGGGTGACACCAGCCGCCTGCCGATCGAAGCCCTGCGTGCCGACGGCGCCATGGTTGCCGCTGTGGACATCGCGCACCTGCGCGGGGTGCTCAAGCGCGAGGGTGATCCGACCTGCTCGTTCGGCGCCGGTGACGTCGAGAACTTCTCGCGCTGGCTGCAGGCGTCCCTGCATCTGCCCGGCTACCACCTGCCGCTGGTCGGCGGTGACGGCGAGGGTGCCGAGATGGCCTATTCGCTCGCGGCGCAGGCCGACACCCAGGTGTTTGCCGGCCTGCTGACCACCGGCTTCTGCCCGGACCACAACCATGAGCGCATGGTCTGCGGCGATGGTGTGAAGCACAACACGCTGCAGCCCGCCGAACTGAATTTTCCGTGGTTGAGTGCCGCTGGCGATCACGGCTGCAAGGTGGGCGAGGCCAGCCAGTTCGTGCAGCAGGTGGCGATGGCGCGCGAATTCAAGCGCACCGCGCGCGGTGATGCGTCGCCGGGTCTGGTCGCCGCGGCGCGCGTGATCGGTGCGCAGGCGGGTGTCAGCCTGGCACCGCCACCGGCAGCGCTGAAGGACCTGCCGATAGTGGAAGTGCCGGCGAGTGGCAACGGTGACACGCTGGCCGTGTTCGTGTCCGGCGATGGCGGCTGGGCCGGCCTGGACAAGGACGTGGCGTCGTCGCTCAACGAGCACGGCGTGGCCGTGGTCGGCATCGACTCGCTGCGCTACTTCTGGAGCGAGCGCACGCCGAAGGGCTTCGCCGCTGACCTGCAGAAGATCATCGACCACTACCGCCAGCAGTGGCACCGCGACAAGGTAATGCTGATCGGCTTCTCGCAGGGTGCCGACGTGCTGCCGGCGACCATCAACCAGCTCGACGCCGATACCCGCGCAGCGTTGGATCGTATCGTGCTGCTGTCGGTGGGCAGGAAGGCCGACTTCGAGTTCCACGTCAGCAACTGGCTGGGCGGTGGCGGCGATGGCCTGCCGATCGCACCGGAGGTGGCCAGGCTGCCGGCGGAAAAAACCCTGTGCGTATATGGCGACAAGGACGAGGACGCACTGTGCCCGGACCTGCCGGCCAATGACGGCGTGAAGCGGGTGAAGCTGCCGGGCGACCACCATTTCGGCGGTGACTATGATCGGCTGGCCGAGGTGATCCTCAAGGGCGGGGCGTAGCGCCGGGCCACGCTGGCCAGCGTGCTGGAAAATGCCGACCTTGGTCGGCGCTGGCGTGTCGACCAAGGTCGACACCTGCCGGGTGGTGCGGGTCGTCAGTTGCGCCGCGGGTCCAGAGAGATCAGGCGCGTGGCGTCCAGCAGCGCCGCCGGCAGGTGCATGCCGCCAGGCGCGGCGAGATAGCGTGGCCGCCACTGCGGATCGAACTTCGACTTGAAGCGGCGCAGGCCACTGAACCCGTAGAAACGTTCGCCATGCCGCGCCAGCAGGCCGGCCAGCCGGTTCCAGCGGCCAGCCAGACGATGCTGTGCCAGCCCGGAAAGCGGCGCCATGCCCAGCGAGAAACGTGCATAGCCCTGTGCGCGGCCCCACAGGAACAGCTCGATGAAGAGGAAGTCCATCGTGCCCTTCGGTGCTTCGCTGACGTGGCGCATCAGGTCCACCGACAGCTCGGCGCCTGCCGGTGCCTGCCACAGGTTGGCGAAGGCCACGATCTGGCCTTCGGCCTCGACCAGCGCCACCGGGAAGCGCACCAGGTAATCCGGGTCGTAGCTGCCGAGCGAGAAGCCCTTTTCGTCGCCGGCCTTGTCTTCCAGCCATGCGTTGGAGATCGCGTGCAGGCGCGGCAGCAGGCTGGGAACTTCCTCCACGGGCGCCACGCGGAAGGACAGGCCACCCCGCTTGCCCCGGTTCCAGGCCTGGCGCAGGTCGGCGCGCTCGCGCCCTTCCAGGCCGAAATCATGCAGCGGCACCATCGCTTCTTCGCCCAGCTTGACCAGCCCCAGGCCGAGGTCAAGGTAGGTCTGCCAGTAGGACTCGCCGACCTGGTAGAAGACGGGGCGCAGGCCGAGGCGGTCGGCTTCCTCGCGGAAGCGCCAGATCAATGCGCGGGCGACGTCCGGCGGGCCGACCGGGTCGCCCATCGCGATCAGCGAACCTCCATAGCGCTGCATCATCACGAAGCCCAGTTTCGCTTCATCGCGCAGCACTGCCTTGTCAGCGGTCAGCACCAGGCAGGCCTGGGTGTCGGTGGCACCGGCCAGGACTGGCGCCAGCGATTGCAGCGTCGCTTCATCGGCGGCGGGCAGCGGGCTGCGTGTGCTGTGCAGCAGCCGCGCCAGGCCGAACATCACCAGCGCGATGGCCACCACCAGCAACGCGCGCAACGCGCGCGGTGCGTTGCCGGAGACCGCGAACTGCCACCACAGCTCGTTCTGGTATTCGACATGGCTGTAGGTGAAGAACAGCAGCCAGGTCACTGCCACCAGCACCAGGCCCAGGTTACGCAGCCACGGCCACGACCAGGCTTCATCCAGCAGCGCACCCTGGCGGTAGAACTCGCGGCGCGCGGCCCACAGCGCCATCGCCACCAGCACCGCCGAGACGGCAATCAACGGTTGGCCACCGCGCAGCCACAGCGGCAGCGGGGTGGCCACGCACACCGCCATCGCCAGCATCCACGCCGCGTGGCTGCGCCGGGCCAGGCCCTGCCCGATCAGCAGCAGCGCGACACCACTGAGGCTGCCGATCAGGTGCGAGGTTTCCAGGATCGGCAGCGAGGCATTCACCAGGTGCCGGCGTGGCGTGGGCAGCGTGCCATCGATGACCAGCGCGGCGCCGATGCTGAACACCGCCAGCGCGATGATCTGCGGCAACCATGGGCGCAGTGCGTTCCAGCCGGCGCGGGTTGCCCCGGCACTGGCCTGCAGCGGCTGGCGCAGCGCGGGCGCAAGGGCGAGCAACGTGGCCAGCACCAGCGGTAGTACGTAATAGGTCACGCGGTAGATCAACGCGGCCGCCAGCACCGCCGCCGGTGCCACCTGGGGCAACAGCTTCAACAGGCTCCATTCGAACACGCCCAGGCCGGCCGGCACGGTCGAGACCAGGCCGGCCAGTACCGCGACGAGGTACAGGCCGACGAAGCCGGGCAGGCCGGTGGGCGTCGAGTCCGGCAGCAGCACATAGAACGCGGCGCTGGCCAGCACCAGCTCGATCACGCTGAGCACGGTGACGCCGAGCATGGTGCGGCGGTCGGGTAGCCACAACGCATGGCCGAACACGCTGAACTGCCGTCCATCGCGACCGACCAGCAGCACGGTACCCAGATAGGCGAGCAGGGCGACGATGCCGACGATGCGCACGGCATCGGGATTCAGTGGCAATGCCAACGCCGCTGCCGCCGGTTCCATGCAGAGCGCCACGCTGATCAACAGCCACGCACCGAATACGAAACCGAGCGTGCTCATCAGCACCACCTGGCCGATCTGCGCCAGGTCCAGGCCGGCGCTGCGGTAGCCACGCAGGCGCACTGCGCCGCCGGTCAGCGCGGCAAAGCCCACGGTCTGGCCCAGCGTATGCGCAAGGAAGGCGGTGATGCCGATGCGTGCCGGATGCACGCGGATGCCGCTGCGGCGCAGGCCGATGGCATCGAAGCCGATCAGGCAGGCGTAGCTGGCCAGGCCGAGCATCACGGTGAGCGTGATCTGCAGGCCACTGAGCTGGCGGAATGCCTGGCGGATGGCGCGGTAGCCGTGCTCATCGAATTCATTGGCCAGGCCATGCAGGGCCAGCGACAGGATCAGCAGGGGAACGACAATGGTGAGGACCCGCTTCCATGCCGGGGTGGAGGAAGCGGCGGCGGGGTTGGTGGCTGCGGTCATCGGCGCAAGGGTGCGTCAGGAGGGGCGAGTGCGGTGTCAACGCGGGGCGTGGCGCATCGTGCGCCTGTCACCGCCATTTGACCAGCGGATGTGTCGGAGCCCGGTAGTGACGTGTCGCGCGGGGGACCCGTGCACCCACCGTTGACCGGATTGGAGGACAATGCGGGCCTGATCACCCGCAGGAGCCACGCCCATGATGGAGCGTTACGACGTCGGACCGCGCATGTCCGAAATGACCGTGTACAACAAGGTCGCCTACCTCTCCGGCCAGATTCCGGAAGACACCAGCCAGGACATCACCGGCCAGACCCGGCAGGTGCTGGCGGAGATCGACAAGCTGCTGGCGCTGGTCGCCAGCGATCGCCAGCACGTGCTGCGTGCGGAAGTGTTCCTGGCCGACATCGCCGACTTCGACGGCATGAACAAGGCGTGGGACGAGTGGGTGGTCGAGGGCGCGACCCCGGCCCGCGCAACCTTCGAAGCCAAGCTCGCCCACGCCGAGTGGAAGGTCGAGATCGTGGTGACGGCAGCGGTGCCGTAACTGCGGGATGGGGTCAGATCCCTTTCCTGCGGAAAGGGATCTGACCCCTGTTACAGGGGCAGCAGCTCGATGCAGTCCACCGGGCACGGCGGGATGCACAGCTCGCAGCCGGTGCACAGGTCGGCAATGACCGTGTGCATGTACTTGGCGCCGCCGACGATGGCGTCCACCGGGCAGGCCTGGATGCACTTGGTGCAGCCGATGCAGTCGGCTTCGACGATCAACGCCACCTGGGCCGCCTTGTGCTCGCCGCGCGAACGATCGAATGGAATCGCCGGTACGCCCAGCACCTGCGCCAACGCCCGTGCACCGGCGTCGCCACCCGGCGGGCAGCGGTCCACACCCGCCTCGCCACGTGCCATTGCCTGCGCGTACGGGCGGCAGCCGTCATAGCCGCATTGCCCGCATTGGGTCTGCGGCAGCAGGCGGTCGAGGCGTTCGGTCAGGGGCGGGATCAGGCTCATGCGTGGCGGAGGCTGCGCGTTGGGTTATTTCAGGGGCTTGCCGCGGAACCAGCGCTCGTGGGCCAGCGCCAGCATCGGCCTGTCTTCGGAACTGTCACCGTAGGCATGGATGCGCACGTAGCGCGACAGATCGAACTGGCGGCGGATGTGCTCGACCTTGCGCGGGCCGCAGTCGCCGTCGGCATAGCGACCGGTCAGGCGGCCGTCGCGGCTTTCCAGCCGGTTGCAGATCAGCTGCAGGCCCAACTGTTCGCACCAGGGCTTCAGGTACAGGTCCAGCGAGCCGGACACGATCACGACGGTGTGCTGCTGTTCCTTGTGCCAACGGATCTGCTCCAGCATTTCCGGGCGCACCACGTCGGGCAGGAACTCGCGCGAGAAGCCTGCGGCCAGCGTGGCGATGTCATCGCTGTGGCGGTCACTGAAGGTCAGGCGGGTGACGCGGGCGCGGATGCGTTCGGCCGAGATCAGCTTCAGCCTGTACGCGGCCAGCCACGGCCCGACTTTCCACCATGCCTGTGCCAGCTGTTCGGCGGTGGCCACGCGGCGCAGGAAGCGGCCATAGGTATCGCAGGTGGTCACGGTGTGGTCGAAGTCGAACAGCGCCAGTTCCATTGCGTTGCTTCCCATCGCGTTGCGTCCCGGGGCCGGAGCTGCCGGCGGGCGTGGACGTAACCACGCCCGCTGCAGGCATCAGCGGACCGGCATGCCCGGCTGCGCGCCGCTGTCGGCGTCCAGCAGCGCCAGTGCGCCACCGTCGAAGCCGGCCGACAGGATCATGCCTTCGCTCAGGCCGAAGCGCATCTTGCGCGGGGCCAGGTTGGCGATGAACACCACGCTGCGGCCCACCAGCTTCTCCGGTTCGCCGTAGCTGCCACGGATGCCGGAGAAGATCTGGCGCTTGCCCAGCTCGCCGGCGTCCAGTTCGAAGCGCAGCAGCTTGTCCGAACCTTCCACGAACTCGCAGACCAGCACCTTGCCGATGCGCAGGTCGAGCTTGGCGAAATCGTCGATGCCGATGTAGGCCGACGCGTCGGCGCTCATTGCTTCGTCCTTGGCCGGGGCCGGAGCCGGGGCGGCCGGCTTGGCGGCGGGGGCAGCGGCAGCCGCCGGCTGCAGGGTGTCCTTGGAGGCGTCGATCATGGCGTCAATCTTCTTCGGGTCAATACGGGTGAACAGCGGGGTGTACTCGGTGATGCGGTGTCCCAGCAGCGGTTGCGCCAGCTCGGTCCAGTCATTCACCGGCGCGGCGAGGAAGGCCTCGGCCTGCGCGGCGGTGGCCGGCAGCACCGGCTTCAGGGCGGTGACCAGCACGCGGAACAGGTTCAGGCCCTGGCTGCACACGGCCTGCAGCTGCGCATCGGCGCCTTCCTGCTTGGCGATGACCCACGGCTTGACGTCGTCGATGTAGCGGTTGGCTTCGTCGGCCAGGGTCATGGTCAAGCGGATCGCCGCGGCCGGGTCGTTGCGCTCGTAGGCTTCACGGATCGGCGCCAGGCCATCGACGAAGCGCTGGTACTGCGCCGCATCGGGGAGCTGCGCGGCCAGCTGGCCGTCGAAGCGCTTGCTGATGAAGCCGGCGCAGCGGCTGGCCAGGTTGACGAACTTGCCGACCAGGTCGGCGTTGACGCGGGCGATGAAGTCACCCAGGTTCAGGTCGAGATCGTCGACGCCACCGCCGGACTTGGCGGCGTAGTAGTAGCGCAGCGCTTCCGGCTCCAGGCCAGCATCGAGGAAGGTACGGGCCATCACGAAGGTGCCGCGAGACTTGCTCATCTTGGCGCCGTCCACGGTCAGGTAGCCGTTGACGTGCAGGCGGGTCGGCGCGCGGTGGCCGGTTCCGTGCAGCACCGCCGGCCAGAACAGCCCGTGGAAGTTGACGATGTCCTTGCCGATGAAGTGGTGCAGTTCGGTGGCGGTGCCGGCACGCAGGTGCGCTTCGAAGTCCTCACCGATCCTGCCGCACAGGGTCTGGAAGCTGGACAGGTAGCCGATCGGTGCGTCCAGCCAGACATAGAAGTACTTGCCCGGCTGGCCGGGAATCTGGAAACCGAAGTACGGCGCATCGCGCGAGATGTCCCACGCGCGCAGGCCGCCTTCGGCATTGAGCCACTCGCCCAGCTTGGCCTTCACGCCCGGCAGGGCGACATCGCCGGCCAGCCACTCGCGCAGGAACGCATCGAAGTGGCCCACCTCGAAGAAGAAGTGCTCCGAATCGCGCATTTCCGGCGTGGCGCCGGAGATGACCGAACGCGGCTCCTTCAGGTCGGTCGGTGCATAGGTCGCGCCGCAGACTTCGCAGTTGTCGCCGTACTGGTCGGCACTGCCACAGTTCGGACAGATGCCCTTGACGTAGCGGTCGGGCAGGAACATGCCCTTGGCCGGGTCGTAGAACTGCGCGACCGAACGGCGGCTGATGAGGCCGGCCGCTTCCAGCTTCAGGTAGAACTGCTCGGTCAACGCCTTGTTGGCCGCCGAATTGGTCGAGTCGTAGTGGTCGAAGGCCACGCCGAAGGCGGCGAAGTCACGTTCGTGGCTGGCCTGGATGTTGGCGATGAAGGTTTCCGGGGTGACCCCGGCCTTTTCCGCGGCCAGCATGATCGGCGTGCCGTGGGTGTCATCGGCGCAGACGAACCAGGTCCTGCCGCCGCTCATTCGCCGCGCACGTACCCAGATGTCAGCCTGGATGTAGCCGACCAGATGGCCCAGGTGCAGCGGGCCGTTGGCGTAGGGCAGGGCGGTGGTGACGAGCGCGGTACGGGTCATGGTCGCGGGTGGATCCGAGGGGAACCGCAGAGTATCGCATGCCCGCAACGACGTGACCCGGCCGGGGCCGGGTCACGGGGTTGAAGCAGGTGCGGGGCGCTTATTCGCGCTGCCAGGTCTGCGCGCGGCAGATGAAGGCGATGCAGCCGGACACGTCCAGCCGGGTGCCGCCGGGCTGCAGTTCCATCTTCGACTTGTAGGTCTTGCCGTTGGCCGGGTCGAGGATGGTGCCGCCGGACCACTTGTTGGCGCCGTCGGCCTTCAGGTTCCAGAGGATGGTCATGCCCTTCACCGGCTTGTTCCTGTTGGCGCCTTCACAGCCGTCACAGACCGGGTTCGGGCCCTTGTCCGAGTGCAGGATGTCGACCACCTTGCCGGTCAGCGTGCCGTTGGGGGCCTGGGTGATCTCGACGATCGACTTCACCTTCCCGGTCTTGTCGTCGATGGTCTTCCAGCGGCCGGCGGCGCCGTCGGCGGCCTGCGCCGAGAGCGCGGCCAGGCACAGCGGCAATGCCAGCAGCAGGGTCTTGAAGGTCTTGCGCATGGTCCCCTCCCAGGGTTCATTCCGGCACGGTGCCGGCATGGGTCGACTGTATACCCATTCGGCGGAGTATGGGGAAGGGGGGCGTTGCAGGGTTGCGCCCTGCACCCGCGGTAGTGGGGGGCGGGGGGGGGGGGCCCGCCCCCGGCGGGGGGGGGGGGGGGGGGGGGGGGGGGGGGGGGGGGGGGGGGCCGGGGGGGCCGGGGGGGGGGGGGGGGGGGCCCCCCCCCCCGGGGGGGGGGGGGGGGGGGGGGGCGCCACCCCCCCCCCGGCACTACCGTTGGATCGGGTCGCGCTGCGGGGATGCTGCCAAGCAGTCATCCCCGTCATCCTCAGCGCCCGGCGGCCACGGCCGACGGGGTCAGGCTCATGCCCTGCGCCAGCTGTTGCAGTGACCCCAGCTCCTGCGCGCTGTCCGGATACAGCGAAATCTGCGCGTAACGCCCCTTGTCGAGCTTGACCACGCTGATGCGCCGTTCGGCATACCCCGGCGGTTGCTGGCCGCCCAGGTCGGGCTGGTACCAGTACAGCGATTCACCGCCGAAGCTGCCTTTTTCCTGCCGCAGCGAGCGGTTCAGCGGAATGGACGGATCACGCGCGCTGAGCATCAGGCTCAGCACTTCGCGGCCATCAGGGGTGCTGGCGCGGCAGACCAGGAAATCGGCCTGCACCTGCTGCTGCCACTGCAGACCGCTGCTGGCCGGCAGCGAAGGACATTCGGACGGCGCCTGCGCGGCGGCCTGGGCCGCAGCGAAAAGCAGGCTCGACAACATGACAGGCACGAACTTCATGCATCCCCCAAGGTGATGAATTGGTTGGCTTCGCCAGCGGAGCCGGCGACCATGGCATCCCATCCCCGGACGCCACCCCATCCGGCATGTGCACGGACGGTCAACTCAACCTTAACGGAACGTGAGCAATCGCACAATTCGCGGTTGCAAGCGCAACCATTGCGGCCGACCGTCGGCCGCAATGGTTGCTGCGGGGATCAGCGGTCGTTGCCGATCCACTTGTAGATCAGGCCGCCAATCGCGCCGCCCAGCAACGGGGCGACCCAGAACAGCCACAACTGGCTGACCGCACCGCTGCCGGCGAAGAAGGCCACGGCCGTGGAGCGGGCCGGGTTCACCGACGTGTTGGTGACCGGGATGCTGATCAGGTGGATCAGGGTCAGCGACAGGCCGATCGCCAGCGGGGCGAACCCGGCCGGTGCCTTGCCGTGGGTGGTACCCATGATCACGATCAGGAACACCGCCGTCAGTACCACTTCGCACAGGAAGGCCGCAGCCACGCTGTAACCACCGGGCGACAGCGCGCCATAGCCATTGCTGGCGAACGCTCCGGCCTGGCTGCCGTCGATGGCGAAGCCACTGGCGCCGGAGGCGATCTGCAGCAGGATGAAGCCGGCCAGCAGGCCGCCCGCAACCTGGGCGATGATGTACGGCACCAGGTCCTTGGTCGGGAAGCGACCACCCGCCCACAGGCCGACGCTGACCGCCGGATTGAAGTGCGCACCGGAGATATGGCCGAACGCATAGGCGCCGGTCACCACGGTCAGGCCGAAGGCGAGCGCCACGCCGAGGAAGCCGATACCCAGCGGATTGCCGTCACCACCGAACTTGGCGGCCAGCACCGCACTGCCACAGCCACCCAGAACCAGCCAGAACGTGCCGAGGAATTCGGTGGACAAGCGTTTACCCATGCTCATGTGTTGCACTCCTTTGACGGTCGAAAGTGTGATTTATGTCACATTTCAATGATCAGCGGGTGACTGTAGCTTCAACGCCGGGTGCAGGAATACACCCTCGGCTGTGTGCAACACGCGATGCTCAGTACTGCGGCAGCGGGATGAATTCCTTGTCGTCGCCGGGGATGGTGCCGAAGCGACCGGCTTCCCAATCGTGCTTGGCCTGCTCGATACGCTCCTTCGAGCTGGACACGAAGTTCCACCACAGGTGGCGCGGGCCATCCAGCGGCTCGCCACCGAACAGCATCGCCTTTACCGGTGTCTTTGCGCGCAGGCGGCCGCGTGCGCCGGCTTCGGGGATGACCAGGTGCTGTGCGGGGATGTCCACGCCATCCAACTGCGCGTCGCCCTCAAGGATGTACAACGCGCGCTCGCGGTGGCCGTCGTCGATGTCGATTTCCGCGTCCGGGTCCAGATCGATCGCCACATTGAGCGTATCGGCGAACACTTTCACCGGCGATTCCTCGCCATAGGCGCGGCCAGCGATCACCCGCAGCCAGGCGCCGTTGCGGCGCTGCTCGGGCAGGGTGGCCGCGGCATGGTGATAGAACGCCGGCTCGATTTCCTCATGCGACTTCGGCAGCGCGACCCAGGTCTGCATGCCGTGGATCGGGTTGTCATGGTCGCGGTCCGGTTGCGGTGTTCGCTCGGAATGGGCAATGCCGCGACCAGCGGTCATCCAGTTGACGTCACCGGGACGGATCACCTGGTCCGATCCAAGGGTGTCGCGGTGGCCGATCGCGCCCGACCACAGGTAGGTGACCGTGGCCAGGCCGATATGCGGATGCGGGCGCACGTCGATGGCGGTGCCGGGGTGCATCAGTGCCGGGCCCATCTGGTCGACGAACACGAACGAACCGATGCTGCGCGCCTGCAGGGTGGGAACGGCGCGGCGGACTTCGAGGCCGCCGATGTCGTGCACGCGCGGGGCGATGATGGTGGTCATGCGGGCGTTCTCGCTGGCAGGGATCAGGGGGCCAGCATCGCATGCAGCTGTGACGGGGACATGCCTCGTATGGGTAACAGGGTGTTCCAGCCAACGGCGCAGCCCCTCGTGGCTGGTCGCTTGGTCGCTGACGGCACAAGCACAAGCCGTGCTTGGCCGGGCGGGGTGGGTTCGCGGGGGTGTCCGCGGCATGGATGCCGCGGCCAAGCTTCCACGGACGGATTCACGGCGTCCCCCGCGAACCCACCCCGCCCGGCCCCAGACAGTTTCCGTGTGCGTCCAGCCACGGAGAAGAAAAAGAAAATCAAAATCAAACGCCGGTCGCTTCGCTCTTGGTGTCCACCATGGTCCACACCCGCCAGTTCGTAATGATCCGTGCTGAACAAGGTCGACACCTACAGCCATCGCAGTTCACCCACCGTCACCGGGAAACTGTCAGGGGTGGGGCGGTGTC
>NZ_JAVSKK010000006.1:0-54515 GCF_032025605.1 Stenotrophomonas maltophilia group sp. msm4
GCCCCCTGGTAGTGCCGGCCGCTGGCCGGCACCCACCCATCTCCATGCACCGGTAGTGCCGGCCGCTGGCCGGCAGCCTTCAGGATCAGGCCGCGACGCTCTCTTCCAGCGTCGGATAATCGGTGAAGCCCGCCGCGCCACCGCCAAAGAACGTCGCCCGATCCGGCGGGTTCAATTCCGCCCCCAAACGCAGACGCTCCGGCAAATCCGGGTTGGCGATGAACGGGCGACCGAAGCCGATCAAGTCGGCCCAGCCTTCAGCCAGTGCCTGCTCGGCGCGCTCGGCGGTGTACTTGCCGGCGTAGATCAGCGTGCCCGGGTAGACCATGCGCAGCGCCTGCTTGAACGCCACCGGCATCAGCGGTGCATCGTCCCAGTCGGCTTCGGCGATGTGCAGGTAGCCCACGCCCAGCTCACCCAGCAGGTGCGCCGCGGCCAGATAGGTCGCCTGTGGCGTATCGTCCACCGCGCCCTGCAACGTCGTCAGCGGCGCCAGACGGACACCGACGCGGTCACCACCGACCACCGCAACCACCGCCTGCACCACTTCGCGCAGGAACCGCAGGCGGTTCTGCAGCGAACCACCGTAACGATCGGTGCGCTGGTTGGCCTGTGAGTCGATGAACTGGTTGATCAGGTATCCGTTGGCGCCGTGCAGCTCCACACCATCAAATCCCGCGGCCAGCGCATTGCGCGCGGCCTGCGCGTAATCGGCGACGATGCCCGGAATCTCGTCTTCGCGCAGCGCGCGCGGCATCGAATGCTGGATCATTTCGCCCACCCCGGCTTCGGGACCTGCCCCGGTCGGGTCGACGAACACCTTCACGCCTTCCGCCAACAACGCCGACGACGACACCGGCGCGGCGCCGCCCGGCTGCAGCGCCACGTGCGAGACCCGGCCGACATGCCACAACTGGGCGTAGATGCGACCGCCGGCAGCGTGCACGGCATCGGTCACCCGGCGCCAGCCCTTCACCTGGTCCGGGCTATGGATGCCCGGGGTCCAGGCATAGCCCTGGCCTTGAGGGCTGATCTGGGTGCCTTCGCTGACGATCAGGCCGGCGCTGGCGCGCTGCGCGTAATACGTGGCCATTTCGGCAGTGGGCACGTTGCCGGCCGACGAGCGCGAGCGGGTCATCGGCGGCATCACGATGCGGTTGGGCAGCGTCAGTGCGCCCAGATGATGAGGAGTGAACAACATGGCGGCGATCTCTTGCGGGAGGAGTGCCACCAAGAATGGGGATGGCGCCCGCCAGGCAACAGGCACGCACTGGCAAAACAGTTGTTCCCCCACGGCAAGGATCACCCTGTACGAGGGCTCATCCACGCACAGCGTGTATCTACTCCACCCTTGGCTCGATCTTTACCGCACCGTGTGCCACGCGGTCATAGCAGGCGCGCACCACATCTTCCCCATACTTCAACTCCAGCCGGCGCACGATGAAGTGACCACGCGCCATGTCCTGGTAGTAATCGGTGAACATGGTATTCAGTGTTGCACCCGCGGCCGCACCAACGATCGGCACCGCCTGCGCAGCGAATTTCTCGGTAACAACCACGCCGAAGCGCGCCGCCACCTTCTCCACCATCTTCGCCAGCAGCTTGCCGGCTTCCTTCGGCGCCACGCCCAGCGTCAGGTCGCGGCCGGTCACCACCCGCCCGGCCAGCTCGGCCGACAGGTGGCGCATCACATCGGTGGTGAAGCCGCGGGCCAGGTAATAGCCCGTCTCGCTGGCGTCATCACGCGGCGAGTTGCCGCCCAGCGCGAACACTTCCAGGCACGCCTGGCGGGTGCTGAACTCGGACAGGTCAAACCCCTCGCTGCGGGCGACGTCGGCCACCGCACGCATCATGATCGTGGTCGACACCGGCAGCTCGATGAGCAGGGCGGCAAAGCCGAAGGCACCGCCGACCGCACCGGAGGTGGCTGCCGCCAATTTGTGCCAGCGGGTCGACGCTCCCTTGCCGGGCGAGTTGTCCATGCTCCACAGGGCTGCCTGCGCCGACTTGGACAGTGCCGCCTGCACCGCACCGTGGATGCGGTTGGAGACCGAACTGGGCAGCGCCTTCACCGCGAACTCCAGCGGCGTACCGACCAGGTTCGCCATGCGCGCGGTCAGGGTCGGCGCTTCCAGCAGCACCACCGCGCGCTGCAGGTCGGACCAGTCGCGGGCGTCATGGGCGATGTCGCGGGGAAGCAGGATGGGCTCGTTCATGACGCCGATGTTAGCGCCCGGAAGTTGAACGGTTCGTCGTGGGTCACGACAGAAGGCGCGGATCCGGCGCCTTGCCGGCCAGCGGCCGGCACTACCCGTTGGTGTGTCACCCGGTAGCGCCAGGCCATGCCCGACGGCGTCGTTCAGGCAGCCGGCAGGCCCGACAGCGCACCCATGAACTGGCGGTAGTGGCGCAGCTCGGCGATTGAATCATGCACGTCGCTCAGCGCGGTATGGTTGCTGTTCTTGCCGACGCCGGCGGCCACGCTCGGCGCCCAGCGCTTGGCCAGTTCCTTCACCGTGGACACGTCCAGGTTGCGGTAGTGGAAGTACTTCTCCAGCCTCGGCATCTGGCGGTGCAGGAAGCGGCGATCCTGGCAGATCGAGTTGCCGCACATCGGCGAAAGACCGGCCGGAATCCACTGCGCCAGGAAGTTCACCGTCTGCGCTTCGGCCTGGCCCAGGGTGGTGGTGCTGTCCACCACGCGCTGCCACAGGCCGGAACGACGGTGCTGGTTGCGGTTCCACTCATCCATCGCTTCCAGCGTTTCCAGCGGATGGTGGATGGCAAACTCGGGGCCTTCAGCCAGCACATTGAGCTGGGCATCGGTGACCACGGTGGCGATCTCGATGATCGAATCGTTGTCGGTATCCAACCCGGTCATCTCCAGGTCGATCCAGATCAGTCGCTCGTTGGCCGCGCCGGTGTCCGCCATTGTGTCGCCTCGTTGCTGGGCAGGCGCGCGGCCTACCGGTGAAGGAAAGAGGCGCCCATCATACCCGTTCGCCCCTCAGCCCTCGCCCGCATGGTCTTCCAGCAGCAACGGCGGCTTGCCGCGCTTGGCGCGGAAATAATTGGTCAGGCGCATGCTGGCCTCCTTGGCCAGCACCCCACCGTGGATTTCCACCCGGTGATTGTGCCGGGCATCACCCAGCAGGTCGAACACGCTGCCGCAGGCGCCGGTCTTGGGGTCGCTGGCGCCGTAGACCAAGCGGGCGACGCGTGCATGCACGATGGCCATCGCGCACATCGCGCAGGGTTCGAGGGTCACGTACAGGGTGCTGCCGAGCAGCCGATGATTGGCCAGCCGCGTGCCGCCGGCGCGCATGGCCACGATCTCGGCATGCGCACTGGGATCGTGCGAGGCGATGTTGAGGTTCCAGCCCTCGCCCAGCAGCTGGCCATCGGCGCCCACCAGTACCGCACCGACCGGAATCTCGTCGAACTCGCGCTGCGCACGCTCGGCCAGCGCCAGCGCATGGCGCATCCAGTGTTCATCGGCGTCGTGCACCGGTACACCCAGGGCATCGGTCATGGCGGTTCTCGCATGTCTGCAGGGCCAGGATGGCCGCCGGGGCCGCATTGTACGCCCGCGGCCGTGCAGGCGGCGCGGGTATAGGCGGTGCCATTGCGCGCGACAGGCGGTCCAAGCAGCGAGCGCGCTGAAGCCAGGCTGCAGGCCTCATACTGAGCCCTTCCGCAAGCACCTTGGTGAACCCATGACCACCCTCCGTCCCTCGCGCGCCGATGACGGCGCCGCCCTCGTCGACCTCTGGCGCCGTGCCGTCGACGCCACCCACGACTTCATCAGCGCCGAAGACCGGCAGGCCATCGATGCCGAAGTCGCCAGCTTCCTGCCGCAGGCGCCGATGACCGTTGCGGTCGATGCGCAGGATCGGCCACTGGGCTTCATGCTGATCGACGGCACGCACATGGAAGCGCTGTTCATCGATCCGGACGTGCGCGGCACTGGTATCGGCCGGCAACTGCTGCAGCACGCGCTGGCCCGGCATCCGCAGCTGAGTACCGACGTCAATGAGCAGAACGCACAGGCCGTTGGCTTCTACCTGCGCATGGGCTTCGTCGAAACCGGACGTTCACCGCTGGATTCGCAGGGCCGTCCGTATCCTCTGATCCATCTCCGGCACGACGGCTGACATTGGACGGATATTCGAGGCCCGCCCCCGATCATCAGGCCGTGGCTTCGAATGCCGGTGAGTACTGCACCTCTCCCTGCGCCATCGACGGCCTCAGGTGCAGCGCCTGGAAGTACTCTGGCGGCACACCCGGCAGCACCAGGCCGGGCTCGGCGCGGAATCCGAATCGACCGTAATACGCGGGTTCTCCCAGCAATACGCAGCCCTGCGCCCCCTGCTCACGCAGTGCATCAAGCGCCGCATGCATCAGCGCCGCGCCGACACCCTGCCCCTGCCATCCGGGCAGCACCGAGATTGGTCCCAGGCCAAACCAGCCCGTACTGCCATCGCTGATCGTCACCGGCGACAAGGCAACATGCCCGACGACCTGCCCGTCCTTCTCGGCGACCAGCGAGAGACTCAGCTCTCCACGCGAACGCAGTGCATCCACAATGAACTGCTCGGTGTGGCTGCTGTGTGGGGCTTCGCGGAAGGCTGCCTCGGTGAGTGCGTGGATGACAGCGCGGTCTTCGCGGATTTCAGGGCGGATCGTGCAGTTCAAGGAGAGCGCCTTCAATGAAGTGATGGATATGTGAATGATTGATTTCAGTCACGGATTCAGCCGCAGACCTGCCTCCGGCAGCAATGCCAACGTGATGATCGCGAGCCTTGTGCGGCAAGCGATCCGCCCGGGCAATGCCTCGCCGGGGCGTCAAAAATCCGTCTCCAAGGGTGGCACAGCGCTCCCGGCACGTTCCATAATCGAGAAACCTGCCACCCAGGAAGGATAGATGGACATGGACGCACGATGCAGGCTCGCGCCATGCGTGTAGCTCGCCCCGAACCCAGGGGGCGGCCGCTGCTGGCATTGCTCGCCCTCGTCCCGCTGGCGGCATGTTCGCCCTACGCCGATGCCGAGCGCGACGTCGCCGCGGGTGGACGCGGCCTGGCCAAACTCAACCCGGCGCCGAAGCAGGCCTACGAATTGGTGCTGACACTGAAGGACGCGCCGGGCCCGTTCGCGATCGTGGAGGGCGTGGCCCAGTACGACGTCAGTAACTACGAAGACTGCGGGCGGATCATATGGTCCACCGGTACGGCAAGCCGCATTACCAGCCAGGAACCGGTGGAACTGCGCAGGGTTGGCGAGAACGAATACCGCGGTACGTTCTACCTCGACCGCATGCAGGATCAGGACTATTACGATCGCGGTACGTGCCACTGGACGCTGACCGGTGTTGGCGCGATGTTGCATGCGACGAACGGCGAAGCCGATACGCGATTCCTGACCTACGTCAATAAAGAGCGCATGGACGCAGGATCGCCGCTGACTCTCTACTACCCGAAGACTGCCTATCCCCGCGCCGAGCTTGCTGCCAACTTCCCTGCCAGCGGTAAAGAAGATCCGTCAGCCTACAGGGAGGATCTACGCAACGCGCTGTTCTCATCCACCACCACTGTGCAGAAGCTCGTGCCATGAGCCGCCAGTGCCACATTCACCCTTACACACCAGGAGCCCGACATTGCGCCACAAGATCATTCCGTGCCTTGCTCTGCTTCTGTTGACCGCCTGCCATCCGGAGACCGCCATGAACCAGGAACGTGCCGCTGCTGAAGCCGATGTCGCCCAGGGTGGGCGCGGCCTCGCCAAGCTCAACCCCAGCCCGCGCAAGGCCTATGAACTGGTGCTGCGCCTGAAGGACGCCCCCGGCGATTTCGCGGTGGTCGAAGCCGTCGCGCAGTACGACGTCACCAACGAAGACCAGTGTGGCTATATCGAGCCGGCCACCGGCACGGCTGCACGGATTACCAGCCAGGAACCGGTGGAACTGCGCAAGGTCAGCGATGGTGAGTACCGGGGCACGCTGTATGTGGACCGCATGCTGGATGAAGACTACTACGGTCGTGGCGTGTGCCACTGGGAGTTCACTGGTGCTGGGGCAATGCTGAAGGCAACGGGTGCTGAAGAAGAGACCCGCTTCCTGACTTTCGTCAAGGCCGAACCGCTGACTGAAGGCAAGACCCACACGCTTTATTATCCGGACGCAGCCTATCCGCGGGCACCACTTGCTGCCAACTACCCGGCCACCGGCAAGGCTGACCCGGCTGACTACGTTGCTGAACTTCAGGGCAAGTTGTTCACGATGAGTCTCAGCGCCAGCGAGGTCACCCCATGACCATCAGCACGCAGGATTATGCGGCGCTTTCCGACGATGCCTACAAGGATCGCGCTGTCGGCCGGAGGCGTCCGGGGGAAGAAGAGCTCGTCACGATCAACGGGCATGAATACAAGATTCTCGATCACGTCAATAATCGGCTCAATGGTTACCAAGGCACGGTTTATCAGCGAGCCGACACCAACGAGATCGTTGTGGCTCATCGCGGCACCGAGCAGATAGCTCGTGATGCCATCCTGACCGACGGCGGCATGGTCGTCGCCCGCACCAACGTGCAGGCCCCCGATGCCATCGCTTTGACCAAGAGTGCACTGGATTACGCGAAGCAGGACGCCGCCTTCGGAGGCCGTGCTCCTGAGGTCACCGTCACCGGCCACTCCCTCGGCGGCGCTCTGGCCCAGATCACCTCGCACCATTTCAACGTCAAGGGCGAAACCTTCAACGCCTATGGCGCGGTCAGCCTCAGCTACCGCATCCCGGAAGGCGGCAACACCATGATCAACCATGTCATGGCCTCCGATCCGGTCAGCGCGGCGTCGCCGCACTTCGGCCAGGTGCGCATCTACGCCAGGCCGAATGAAATCAGCACGCTCGCCGCGAACGGTTTCAGCAATCACTCGTTGCGCGCCCTTATCCCCGACCGGCCGATCATCGCCGCAGGCAGCTCGTTCGGCGCGCACAAGCTGGGCAACTTCCTCGGTGACGGCTCGGTGCTGCAGCACCCGGAAACGCAGAAGCTGGCAAAAGACAACGCCAGGATGATCGAGGAATACCGCGACGACGTTGAATCACTGCGCCGTGGTGTCACCCGCGCGGCGCGGGGCATTCCGGGCGGCGCCGTCGACCTGTACGACCACATCCGCGGCCCGCTGCAGCCCGGTGAGCCGGCTCGCCGCGAAGCGGAGAAGAACGGCCATCACACCAGCATGCTGCGAATGGACGATGCCAACCATGTGGGCAACCCACTGTTCAACGACGCGATCCGTGGCGTGCACGCGCAGGATGTCCGCGTCGGCCGGGTACCAGACGTGATGAGCACGCAATTGGCAGGCAGCCTGGCCGCCGAAATGCACGCAGCAGGCGGCAAGCGCATCGACGAAGTGGTCATGAATGCCGATGCCTCGCGCAGCTTCGCCGTGCAGGGCCAGGGCGGCGACCCGGCCCACCTTCGCGTATCGGTAGATACGGCAGTGGCGATGAACACCCCGCTGGAACAGAGCAGCCAGCGCATCGACCAGCAGGCCGCCGACCAGCGCGTTGCGCTGGAGCGCGACCAGCAGCTGGAACAGCAGCGGAACCAGACCCGCAGCCTGCAGGCCTGATGCAGCGCGGGAGCCGGTCAGCCCGGCTCCCGCATCACTTCGAAACTCAGGCTCAGGGGCTGGACGCTGCCATTGGCACGGATGCTCCGGCCGTCACGAACAGATCGGGCCCGGAATCCGGGAATCCGCCACAGGCGCGATCGCCGGGTGCCACCGGGTCACAGGGCCACTGCGCGCGCGCGACCTTCTCGCGCAGCTCGAAGCGATCACCGGTCCAGACCACGAATGCGATGTGCTCACGGTTCCAGTCGCTGTAGGCGCGCGGACCGCCCTTCTGCACTGTCTCCGGGTACTGCACGAACCAGCGCATTGCCGGGCCATACTGCAGTTTGCTGTAGTCCAGGCTGATCCGTCCCTCACGCGACAGCTGGCGCGCACGATCGGCCTCCGTGACCGGGGGCATCGTCGGCATGGCATCGGCGGTCACATCCCGCGGCGCCGCATCCCCGCGGACCTGGTACACACGCTGGGCCACATAAGCCTCGCGGCAATCACCTGCGGGTACGCGGACCGGCTCCGCGCCGTACTCATCCCGGTTGGCAACCTGGTCGCTGCAGGTGAACGGCGCCGACACCAGGTAGAACGTGCTGTCGGCGTCGCGCCCTTCCAGCGAACGCACCCAGATGTCGCCCATCCGCACGATGAAGTCCGGGCGCTGGCCGTAGCCCGGCACCGCCTTGAACCAGGCCTTCTGCCGCACCTCACGCTCGCGCCAGCTGCGCGGCAGGTGGATGTCCTGCACGGGCAGCGCGACCAGCAACGCGGCCAGATGCGCCGGCATGGTGCCCTGGCAGGCGCCAATCAGCAGGTCGCCCTGGGTCGCCAGCCGCCCGGCCAGATCCACCGGGCAGCGGGCACCGAGCGCCCGCTCGGTCGCCTGCTCGGGCGGCAACGGCACGATGGCCAATGCGGGCGGTGAGGGTGCTACCGCGGGAACGGTTGGCTCGACGGAGGCGGGCGGTGCAGCCACAGGTGCCGCCGCTGCGGGCGCAACGGGCGCCGGCGCCGGATCCGCAGTCGGCGCCGGCTGCGCGTCCACCACAGGGGTCGCAGGGGGTGTCACGGCAGCCGACACCTCGGGCGTCGGCGCCACGACAACGGCGTCGGCCGCCGCGGGCGCGGCAACGGGCGCCGCCTCTGCAGGCGCCTCAACGGTAGCCTCGGCAGCGGGGGGCGTCTCCACCACAGGTGCCGCTGCCTCCTGAGCCTGTGCCGCCCCCGCGACAAGTCCAAGTGACAACAGCCAGACCGGCGGCAGGCAGCGCACGGATGCAGTGCAGCGGGCAGCGGCGTGCCGGGTATTCGAGGGAACGATTCGCATGTGGTGTCCTTACGAGTGGGTTTCCATGTCGGCGCCACTGGGCGCCACGCGTCGTACGTAAAGCGCCTGCGGGCACTCTGCCCGCCGGCATCAGGTGCTACAGGGATCGAGAGCGCTGCTCCTGCTCGCGGGCGAGCGCGGCCGCGGGGTCCTGCTGGGCGACACTGGCGGCCAACTGCTGGCTGCTCTGCGCCAGCGGCTGCTGCGCCGCCTGTTCGCGCTCGACCGAAGCGCGCAGCATGGCCGGGTCACCCAGCGCGCCCTGCACGGCAAACAACGTGCGGCCGTCGTTGCCAGCCAGGAGATGATCGATGCGCGACATCCCCGCCTTCTGCGCGCTCAGCGCCAGTGCCCCGGCAGCATTGTCCAGTTCCTGCACGCTGCGCAGACCGCTTTGTGGTCCCATCTGCTGCAGATGGTGGCGGGCGCCCTGGAACAGGGCATGCCCCGGCGCGCCAGGCTGCGACATGTCGCGCACGGTGGCCTGCTGGGCCGGCGCCCCGACTTCGCCCCGCTCCAGCCGCGCCATCACATCAGGCGTCAGCTTCTGCTGCCACACCTCGAATCGCTGCTGGCGGGCCTCGATGCCGTTCATGCCACCATTGATCGCGCGCGTCGCTTCGCGCACGTCCTCGCGCGCCGCTTCCGGCACCCGCGTCTGCCACTGCCACACGGCAATGCGGCCTGCGTGCTCGGGCTGCGCGGCCAGTTCCGGGTGATTCACCAGGTCCAGATCCAGCGCCTTGCCGGCACGCTCGTAATTCTCCTTGCCGACCAGAGGCAGATAGCCACGGCCGTGATACTTCAACGCATCGCCAAGCGCGTCATTGCCCATACGCCCGCCATACATCAGTTCGGCCAGGTTCTCCGGCCGACCACGCAGCGCCTCCTGGCGCGCGCTCTCAAGTGCACCATTGCCATTGCGCCACGCCGCTTCCACCGGGATCTGCGAGATACCCCGGGTGAAGTTGAAACTTTCATTGAGCCGGCTCAGGCCACGGGACTCGTGCCCGGCCTGCGCCATGAAGTTGGCCAGTTCCCGGGACGAGGTCATGCCGGCCTCCGTGGCCTGCCGCAACAGCTGCGACTCCCTATCCTGCGACACGGTGAAACTCCTGCTCGATCATCGTTGGATACTCCCGCCTCCTCACCGGCATGGCACTCAGGGCAAGCTGACGTCGGCGACGACGGACGGATCGAAATCCTCGAACCGCACCCGGCCAAGTTCGGCGGCCGAGAAGTCACGCGTATGGGTGGCCTCGGTCTCGGTGTCGACCACCTTGCGCTGCACGCCATGCACCCAGCACGCCTGCTCGGCAGGTGCATACCGGAACGTGTAGACGCTGCTCCAGCGTTCGCGACTGCCGCCGTTGGTGATCACACTGAACGCACCATCCTCGATGGTCACGTACGCGAAGGGATCGCCGGCAATGCCTCCCCGGGTGGAACACGGCACCAGCTTGTCGTTGCGCGCCGCCAACTGCCAGCGGCCCGTGGCGTCGCCCAGCAGCAGCAACAGCACCCGGTTGGGACCGTGCTCGCCGGGCAGCAAGCCCTCCGGAGGAGGTTGGTCGATCACCAGGAGCTGGTCCTGGAAACCATTGCCCGTCAGATCACCGCGCACGGCTTCCAGCAGGTTCGCGCCGGACGGAACGAACGCCAAGGCATTGTCCATGTGTACGCCACTCCCCTTCTCCATCCCCTGCAACTCCTTCAATCCCGTCTTGCCAGTTCCCGAGCGGAGGCCGGAAACGGGGCAAGGCCTCGCACGTGCCCTGCGGCCGCCATGGCGGATGATAGCCCCGAGCCCACGGCAACCGCGATGGTGGCAAGCGTCACCCGCACCGCGGGGGGACACAGTCCTCATGGACGGAAAAGCTCCTGCGTTCGATGGCACCGGCGCGTCGGGATTTTGACGCGCACGCAGCTTACTTCGAGGAGGCAGCGCTCGTCGAAGGGGGCTTGGGATGAAAAGCGCACTTGATCACAAAAAGTACGCGGTTAACGCGAATGGATGCCCACTTGGAGATGACGGCAGCGCTGACCAACCACTTGACGCTCGTGCAGACGCAAGCGGAACGGGTGCAGCGAACACGGATCAGGTGACACACGCCATGCAGTCATCGTCCCCGCAAGCGAACCCGAGCTTCAATGTGGAACGGAGCCCCGCCGTAGCTGAGAACCGCACGCATCTTCGATTTTCCGGCGGGCAAGAAGCAGGGATCGATTAAGCCATGGATTGAATCCGGAGAGCACCGTCTGCCGACGCATTCACCACCAGTTGAACACTGGCCAAGCGGGCAAAGCGCTTCTGAAAAATACTGAAGCTCGTTCCAAGTGTTGACAATGCAAAGATCAGCAGCCGTAACGAACCCGCCCGAATAGAAGCACCATTGCGGCGCTCGGGATCAGTCATTCGCAATGAAAATTTCCAAAAAACTGAAAACACTACGGCCGGTCCAACGAAACAACCGGGGCGCTAGCCCGGCGCTTTCCTCGCTTCACTTCCGCACATACTCAGGAGCTGAGCACGCGGTGTACACGACGTGGCATCCCTGACCCCCATCCCTTATACAAAGACGAGTTGCCAATTGGATTGCTTCATCAACAGTCGCCTTTCCACCAAAGCTGGTGCCGCCGGAACCCGAACTGGGGACCACCGCAGCAACGCATTGATTCTCGTAGGAGAAAGAAGTTCGACAGGCACGACCGCCCGATTGCCGGCATTGCATCACAGCCTCTGCCTCTGCGTCAGACTTACTACGCCTCCCGGTAGACACTCCAGACGCGCCCTCAGGAGAAACAGAGATCGCGCCCCACGTTTTGATCCACTTCCCTCCCGGTTGCGGCGTCTTGAGCGATCCGTCACCCGCCCCAGGGATCGGAGCGCATCCTTGGACGCCTTGCCCGCCAATAGGATACTGCCCCACAGGGCACCCACCCTCTGCGAACGCTGCCGACTGGAAGACGGCAGCCAACAACAGGCCCAGGATCACCCGCCAGCTACGTAAAAGCGTAAACCTCCAAGACATCGCGCCACCAATCAGCATTTATTTAAATGGATAGATCTCACATTCATCGAGCGGCACCATACTTGCCAGTATCACTCTGATGAGCCACCGCACTGCCACCGCCGAATCCACTCATCCTCCCCGGATCACTGCCAGTTGAAGCAACATTTGAGCTCGCGGGGCGTTCCTGACCATGGCTGCCCGGCGGCCGACCATCCGCACTCGGAGTGGCTGCGGCGCCACCGCCTATCTGCGAATATGCCATGAAGCTACCCAGAGTACCCTGGAAGAACATGGCGGCCATTGGGGGCGCAGTCAGAATCAGGGTCGTTAGGATCAGCCCCATCCCGCCTTGCTGCATCGCCTGGCTGGACAGGCCGTTCTCGAACGCTGGACCCAGAATGAGCTTCGCGCCCGCAGACTCCAGCCAGAATGCTTTTGCGACGCGATAAACCATATCGAGGGCGATGCTCGTCATCGCGGCCAGTACTGCCATCGAGAACAGCGTACCGATGCCATAAAAGAGCCAACGCTGGAACAAGGACTTAGTCTGTTCGAACAACAGGCACAGAATGAACAAGGGCCCCAATCCGATGAACAACGCGATAGCAATCTCATACAAGAGCAGCATCGAACCCGCCGTGATTGCAGGACCTGCAGTACCAAGCCCGACGTACCACATAGCCCGAGCCTTCTCATCGATCATTTCTGGATCAGACATCACATCGATGGCATCGATGCTAGCCAACGCAACCTGAAGATAGGCCAGATTGTCATCGATTTGCTCTTCCGGCGACTTGTTCGTATTGGTCACCACATGAGTGATCTCATCGCGAACCGTCTTCGTAAAGAACGTATGCAAATTGGTCCCGAACATGCCCATGCTGGATGCCACGCTCACAATCAGCGCAGCACGTGCCATGTTCGTCACCAGGATCATCATCGAGTCTCGGCTGCGCCCAGTCACAATGCGGTAACCCTGAATCAGCACCCAAAGTGTCATCAGGGTAAGGGAAATTCCGAGAACCCACGCCATCATGTTTTCCATGAGCTGCAGGCCGAATGCACTGATCCTCTCCCTCAGGAAATTAAGGATCAGACGGAAGAACACGAAGTCGCCGATTGATTGGACACGTGTAGCAAATCCAAGCAGTTCGTGAAGACCACCAGAAAATTCAAAGTTGGCGACCGATTTCATCATTGTCTACGTTCCTTGGGCCCATGGCCCGCTCCTACCGATGACCGCTTTAGCCGCAATCTAGGCCAAAGCAGCGCCGCTCTTATTGATCCAGCGCGCCTGCGAGAATTGCAGTTTTGGAGATATCACGCACGAAACGTGTGGTCGGGTCGCCCTTAAGCGCGGTCTTGGCAATCAGCTTCTGATTGGTCTTCATCACTTCTATGTAGGCATCGTAGGATTCCATACGCCCTTGCCACTTCTGCGCCGCCACTGCCAAGTCATTTGCTGTTCGCAATGACTCGCTGTCAGCGCCTTGCACCGTGCCCTGATCATTATTCCTCGTGCGCGCATTGAAGATGTCCACCAATGCATTCTGCATGCTTGGGACGGTATCATTCAGGAAGTCAATCGATTCGTTGTACTTCCGGTTTTCCATCATGCGGATATTCACGCAGATCTGCTGCTGACGCTTCTTCAGGTCCTCGTCACCGCTCAAGCCTAACGTCGCCATCAGGCCAGAGAGAGAAAAATTCATTCCAGAGCCGCCACAGGTTTCGGCGACCATATACTTCGGATCCACTTTGACCAGCGCCTGCCCTTCGGGAAGCCCGATGGCACGCATCTGCGCCTGAATCGTAACCAGTGCTTGCTGATACTGCTTAGCGGTTGCACTCCAGCGTTCCGCCTGCTTCTGGAACTCAATCAGATCCTGCCCTGATTGTTTGTCGATCAGCCCGAATTCCTCGATGGATTGCAGCAGGTTGGAAAGATCGAAGACTGGGTACCCGCTGGCTGATACCGGATTGATGGAAAGTGCCAGTGCACAGCCCAGCGCTAGCGTGGCAAAACGCGAGCGGCGCGCGCCGCGGCAAGACTTGCGGTTTTCGATCACCTTGCTCATATCGTTCTCCACGGAAATGAGATTCATCACTATCATCCTTGCTCTTCGGCACTCAGGCCGCACTGGATTCGGTGGAGTCACTGGACTTCCCCGATCCCTTCCGGTTCTTGTAGAAATCTTCCAGCCACTGCTCCGGCGTAAGCTCATCCACGGTAATCCGGTTACGGACTGCAGCGGTCTGCAATACCCGGTGCATGATGTCGATGTTGTCGGTCGAGGCCGAGATCACCGACAGGATATCGTCCATGCCACGCAGGTTGAGCTGGCAGACGCTGGAGGCATGGCCCTGCTTGACCAGGAAGCAGCGCGAGCGCTCGTCCAGGGCGGTAACCACCCTGAACTCGGCCTCGGTCAGCTTCAGGCCGTCCATGTAATCGCTCTTGCTGGCATTCGGGTTCGGCAGCAGGATCAGCGTGGCGGTCTGTTCGATCAGCGCGGCGGAGATATCGCTCTTCAGCGCGTCCTCCGGGCTCTGCGTCGCGAAGATGCCCAGACCGTTCTGCTTACGGATGGTCTTCTGCTTGTTCTTCGCGAACTCCTTCAGCCCACCTTCGCCATCCAGGATCTTCCAGAATTCGTCCATCACGTAGATCAGCGGACGACCATCGATCAGCGACTCCAGGCGGTGCAGCAGGTAATTGATGACCGGCACGCGTACTTCGGGGTTGTCAATGATGTCGGTGTAGTCGAAGCCGATGATGTTGGCCTTGCTCAGATCAACGGTGTCGACCGGATTGTCGAACACCCAGCCCAGCGAATTGCCCGAGGTCCAGCGGCGCATGCGCGCGTAGAGCCCATCGTCGCCCATGTTGGGCAGGCTCTTCTGGAAGTTGGTCATGCTGCGCAGGTGCATCGGCGTATCGAGCATGCTTTCCACTGCGCGATAGATATCCTCTTCCTCGCGGGCGCTGTACTCACGCTTGCCGGCCAGCACTTTGATCAGGTCGGCGAGGAACTGCACGTTGGCTTCATTGTTCTCGCACTGGAACGGGTTGAAGCCGGTCGGCGCGCCGTTCTCCAGGGCCAGATAGTTGCCACCGCAGGCACGGACGAAGATCTCAGCACCACGGTCCTTGTCGAAGAAGAAGATGGTCGGCGACGGCTCGTACTTCTGCACCTGGCTGAGCAGGAAGTTGATCAGCGCGGTCTTACCGGTACCGGACTTACCAATCACCATGGTGTTGGCGATCGCCTTCTCACCCAGCGAGTTCTCCGACGGATGGGTCGCGTGGAAATTGAAATAGTACGGCTGGCCGTTGGTGGTCTGCAGCGTGGTGACGCAGTCGCCCCACGGGTTATTGTGCTGCTTGCCGGTCGCGAAGTTGTGCAGCGGCGACAGGCCCAGGAAGTTCAGCGAGCTGACATTGGCCAGGCGGGTGCGATAGCGCCAGTTGGCCGGTAGCTGCGAATAGAAGGACGACGTGACCGCCAGATCTTCCTTTGTCGACACAAACCCCGCGTTGGACAGCTCGGCTCGCGTCGTGGCCACGTTCTGCGACAGCTTGGCCTGGCTGTCGCCGTAGACCGCCATGATGAAGTGGTACTCGCCCAGTACGAAATTACCCGACGACAGTTGGTCCATCGCCTGGTCCAGCTCGACGATCTGGCTGACTGCCTTGTCACCGGAGGAGATCATCATGCCCTTGGTGCGGTCGAGCACCTTGAGCGCGTCCTGACGCCCCATCGGGCTGAACGAATGGGTGATGACGTACTCGTAGTCCAGGTACTTCAGGCCGTTGAGGATGCCCGGGTAAGTCCCCTCGGCATACTCCTTGATGTTCAGGATGGCGCCGAAGTGGTTGGCACCATTAGGGGTATTGATGACGAAGTCACCGGTCTTGGCCGAGAACATATGGCGGCTGACCGGCAGGTAATCCTTGATTGGCGCCGACAGCACCGGCACCGGTTCGTCGATGCGATTGATCAGGTAACCGAACAGCTCCAGCGTTTCCGAGAACACCACGCCGTTCTTGGCCTCGTACATGCCCAGGCGATACGGCGCATAGTCTCGGATGACGGCCTCGACGTTGCCGGCCAGTTCCATTAGCTTTTCGACTGCCTGCTCCTGCTCCGCGCGCAGCTTGTCCACGTTCGCCGACTTCTCGACGAAGCGCTTACCCGCCACCACGGGGCGATAGATCATGGTCAGGTACAGCTCGTTCTGCATGATGCGCTGCGAGGACAGCATGCCCATGTACTGATCGGACACGTCCTGGTTGAAGCGCTGCTTGTAGTTGCTCTTTCCCTTCAGCGTGCGGCGACGACGGATGTCATGCACCCAGAACGCCACGTTCACGAAGTCGGGAGCACGCAGCGTCTGCAGCAGGCGGTTGAACGTGTTATGGCGATGCTCCAGCTCCCACTCCTCACGGCCGACGAACGGCAGCCCTTCCAGATGCCAGGTCAGCAGGTAGTCGCCGCCCGTGGTCTTGACCACGTTCGGGGCGACGTGCGACGACAATGGAATGAACTCGCTGATGGAGGTGTCTGGGCTGAACATACGACTGCTTCCAAAGAGGTACTGCCAAGAAGTTTCAACAGACCCGACGGGCGCTTGCGCCCGCCGGGCCGGATCCGGACCTCAATCCATTCGGGCCGGCTTGTCGCGGTAATGGTTGGGGTTGAACACCCACATGCCATCGTGTTCCTGCACGTTGCGCACCTTCAGCTTGAACATCAGGCGCAGACCCAACAGCCGGAAGATCATTTCGTCACGCTTGGCCATCTGCCGCATGATGAAGACCGCCACCGGAATGGTGAGCAGGAACCAGAAGTTCGTGTACATGCTGAGCAGCAGCAACCCGCCTGCCACCATGAAAAATGGCAGGTAGGGCACGCCCAGGAACATTGCTGGGCGCGTGCAGCCGCGGAACACGACGTTCTTATGCACTGTAGTACTGCACAGCCTGCTGGATAAGCATGCCGGTCTTGTTCTCACAGTCGCCGAAGTCGTCCCCGAGCAGCATACGAGCGATCTGACCTGCAGCACCAATCAGCACGCCGCCAATCAGGATGGGAGCGACATCACCAATGCGCTTGTGGGCAAACGCGATCTGGTAGCCGGCAAAAATGACCGCAATGGTGACCACAGCGATCGACGCCATGTTCAGCAGACCGTTGACACTGGAGAAAAAGCCACAGACCTTGCCGTCCGTACCACCATAGTTGGGGCTGCCATTGGTGGCGAATACCTGCGGGGCGAACAGTGCGCCAACGAAGATCGTGGCCATCAGCAGGGTCTTCAGCGTGCGCTGGGCCTGGACGAGGTCGAGATTGGATCGCTTCATGGATTGATTTCCTTGTTGATGGACTAACACAACTGAATCGGCCAGCCGGGGGACTGGCCGCACCACGACTTCGTCAGAACACGAAGGCCGCATCCCCTGCGGGAATCTGCTGCACCGGTGCGGCCTGCACCGGCGCGTTGTACGAATTATCGGTACCGGCCACAGGCTGGTTACGCTCGCTCCAGGGGCGCAACATCACTGGACCCTCGTTGCCGGCGCCAGCCGCGCCCGGCAATTGCTGCGGCATGGCCATCGCCTGTGCGGAGCCCTGCTGTGGCAGCTGCTGCGGATAGGCGCCCGCCTGGGCCGGCGGCGCCTGGGGCTGCATCATCCTGTCCACCGAACCCAGCACCACCTTGGACAGCGCCTGGTCGGCGAGATTCAGCAAACTACCCCGCGCCATCGCCCCGGTGGACGGGTACACGACATAGGCGCGTGCGGGATCTTCGGACGGCACGTACACCGGGCCATTGGATTGAGCAACGATGCGCGCCTGCGCCGGCGAAGCGAGCTGCGGGTGATGCTCGACCTTCACTGTACGGCGCTCACCGCGACTGACCACGTCGATCGGCGCAACACCATTGCTGGCGACCTGTTGGCCGCGGCGCATCGAGTCGTAGATCTTCTGCACGTAGCCGTGACGGAAGCCGGTCTCGAAATTGCCCGAGTAGTAGCAGCTGAACGACTTGCCCCAATCCCCCCCGGAGCGCTTGTAGCACTCGGCGAGGATGCGCGAACCCGCCTGCAGGTTCGGGCACTGCTGGAAGGCCTTCTCGTAGGAATCCAGCCCGTACTTGCCCAGGTTGTAGCGATTGACCTGGGCCAGCCCGATCGAGAAGTTGTAGCCCTTCTCTTCCAGCATGCGCACCGTCGCCAGCGCTTCATCCAACGCCTTGGGCTGCCGCACCAGTGCACCGCCGACCACGCCGATGGCGTAGGGATTGCGCGACGATTCGACGTTGATGACGTGCTGCATCACATCCATCGACACGGCCATCTCTGGGCACGCCATCATTTCCAGTCCTGGCAGCATCCCTCAGCCCTCCTGCCCCTGGGCACGCCCAGGATTGAAGTCGATGCCGGTGATGTAGCGCGAGCCGGCATGCGCCTTGATATGCACAACGATGTCGATGGTCATCATCAACAGCCGCTTGATCACGTTGAACTCCAGGCCCGAACCTTCGGCTGAAGCCTTCACCATAAGCGCCAGCTGGTCCCAGGTCTGCTCCGGGCTGCCGGCATGGCAGCTGGTGATCGAGCCCGGGTGGCCGGACGCGCAGTTGCGGATGAAGTAGAACGCTTCGTCACCGCGCAGCTCGGCCAGGATGATGCGCTCGGGCTTCATGCGCAGGCAGGCTTCCATGCAGCTCTTGGCCGTCACATTGCTGGTGCTCTGCCCGCCCTTGGAATACAACAGGTGCACCACGTTGGGCTGGGTCAGGAACAGCTCGCGTGCGTCCTCGATGGTGACCAGGCGCTCGTTGTCCGGGATATGGTTGACCAGCGCCTTCATGAAGGTGGTCTTGCCACTGCCGGTCGCACCGGATACCACGATGTTCTTGCGGTACATCACCGCACGTCGGAAGAACTCGGCGTACTCGCGCGAATGACGCAGCTCCAGCAGCTCGCGATCCTGCTCGCTGATGCTGCCATCGCTTTCCAGGATCTGATTGAAGAAGCCGTCTTCGTGATACTGCGTGAGCGACTTGGTGTGCTTGGACGGCAGACGGATGGTGATCGACACCTTCCCCGCGTCACAGGCCGGCGGAATCACGAACTGCGCACGCTGGCCGGTGGGGAACGTGAGCGACACCACCGGATCGGCATCGGTGATGCGCTGGCCGGTGTTGCTCTCGTTCACCACTGCCGTGCAGAACTGCCGGGCCCGCTCGAACGTCAGGCTCGGCACGTCCACCCGCTGCCACCCCGCCCGGGTTTCCAGGTACAGCTCGCCGGGACGGTTGATGCAGATTTCCGTCACTTCCGGAGAGGTCATGTACTCGGCGATGCCCAGCACTTCGTACTGATAGCGCAGGAAATCGCTGGAGACGAGGGCGAGGGGTGACACTTCGGCGTCCATGATCGTTCGTTGGGTTACCGGCGGGGGTTCAGCACGTTGGTGAAGTCAACGTCCTTGGCGACGTAGACATTCACGATCGTGCCCTGGTTGATGGTAACGGTCGGCGGGCGACGGCCGCTGTTGAGCGCGTCGTTAGCCAAGCGTTCCATCGTACGTGCGGTAGCACTCTCGTAAGGCGACTGTACCGTCATGCCATTGTTGGCGATGGTGGTCGTCTCCGGGCCATGCTCGGCGGCGGCGTACTTGAAGGCATCGGAGATCAGACTAATCATCAGCGCCGAGGCGATACGGCTGCCCCAGTGCGCGCTGTACTGCCCGGGATGGCCAGCGCCGCCCAAGCCGTCAACGCCCGGGCTGGACATCGCAACATCAATGCCGTTGGGCGTCGTGATCCGGTCCCAGATCACCTCTACTCGCTTTCCAGTCGGCCCGCCGCCATATGCACCATAGATCTTCGAGCCCTTGGGAAGCAGCAGACTGCGGCCATTGATAGAGTAGACCGGCTCCGTCAGCAGACACGAGGTATAGCCGGCCAGATCCGTAATGATTCTGGTCTCCAGTACGCAACGCAGATAGGTTCCACGAACCAGCAGCGCATCCGGACTGTGGATATAAGTCGCGCTGGAGACGTCATCAACGTCCGGTCCACGTCGAACCCTACCCGGAGTGCCCGTGCCACTCTGCCCCTGTAGACTCGCGATCATCGCCTTCTGGTACTCGGACATGCCACCGCTAGCCTGGCCTTGTCCTTGTCCATCGCCTGCACTGACGCCAGCACTCGAGCCGATTCGACGGTCCAACAACGACGGGCCTCGATCTATCGGGCGCTCGTCTCGTTCACGCGGCGGCATGAAACTGGACGAGTTCGGTGGTGGTGGCGCCGGCAACGGCGGCATCATTTCAATGGGTTGGGTCGGTGCCGCAACCTCAGCTGCCGGCGCAGCAGCAACGCTGGGCAATTGCGGCGTGCTCGCGCGCGCAACTTCCTTAGGCTTGGGAACATCGGATTCATCCCGCCCCTTACGGAACAGGAGCAGACCCATGCAAACAAGCAGTACCACAATACCGCCCAAGAACATTAATGCTTTACGATTGAGCCGCTGCTCTTCGGCCGAGCGCAACTGTGGCGCACCAGCATCAAGGTTGGGGGCCTCATCATTGTTCAAGGTGCTGCCGAAGTATGGATTGGACGACACTTCGGGAGCAGCGCTTGACGTGCCGCCGTACGGGCTATGGCTTTCTCCGGGCCCATTGTTCGGATCGGTTCCGGGAGTATTCTGCTGGCTCATTTCTTCACGTTCCTTCGCAAGCCAACGACGAAGTCGCCGTGGCGGATGACCAGGTACGGGTAAGTCCCGTGGACGATCAAGGTGTTTCCCTCAACGGTGGTATTGACCACAAAATCCTCACCGTATTCCTTCTCACGACCAAAAACAGCCGGGAAGATACCGGTCTTATATTCCGGTGAATTGGGCAATTTCAGATACGTAAAGCGCCCATCGTCGTAGGCGTTCACCGGAATCAACCATCCCATCTTCTTCGCCTTGCTGGTCGAATAGGAATAGTTGAAGTTGTATTGCCTGTCCTTGGCCAGTTCGGCACTGAGCAGAGGTTTCGCCTCCTCGTCAACCGCCGCTTGCGCCAATCCAAACTCGGTATCACTCGGGTAGCTGAAAGCGATCTTGTACTGCACGCCCGCGCGACGAGCCTGTTCCAACTGGCGCCAGTCGGTGGCCACCACCTTCAGTTCGAAGATGTAGGAATGGGTCTCGGTGCGCACCATCATGTTGGTGTCGACGTCGACGTTCTTCGGCTTGAGGTAGAACACGTTCTCGCGACGGGTCAGTTCCCAGCCGCTGCTGAAGCCGGTGCTGTAGTCGAGGATCTTCTCGTTCGGGCTCAACTCGATCTGGGTGGTCAGGCCCAGGCCGGTTCGAACCGGATAGATGCGGTCCTTCTCGTACTCGTAGTGGTCAACCGCCTGCGCCATCGCCGCTGCTGAGAACAGCAACGACAACATCGACAGCAGCGCCAGCGCGCTTCCCCTGATATTTCGACTACTCATCGGTTGCTTGCTCCATCAGCAGTTCCGGTGGAATTGTTCTGCGCCGGCCTCATGGCCGGCTGTCCGGGCATGGCCTGCCCCGGCATTGCTTGCCCCTGCACCGGCTGACCAGGCAGCGGCTGGCCCGGCACTTGGTTGGCGGCAGGAACCGGGATCGGCTGCCCGGTAGCCGGGTCGATCATCGTGGCCGCTGCCGGATTACTGGGATCGTAGATGCCCTGAGCCTGCTGCGCGGCCTGCTGCGCCTGAACCTGCATTGCGCTGTCATCCGGCACCGGCACACCGCGAGCATAATCATTGTCAACCCGGTACTCGGTGACCTGGAAGGCAAGTGGATTTAGAACACGATCCTGCTCGGAAAGTGCAAGATTCTTGTTGTAATCAAAACGCATTGTGACCAGCTGATTGTCCAAGTAATTGGACGCGCCAGTGCGCTTGTCCAGCAGGCTGCGCTGGATGCGAACGGAAGCACCGCGGAAGCTGCCATTGGGCTGCACGCCGAGCGGCGTAATGCTGAGAATCTTGACTCGAATTGCTTTACCTCGGCCGTACAGGACAAAGGGATTCTGAGGATTGTTTCCTGCATAGCGCTGCTTCATGCCCTGACCCACCTCATCGGTAGACATCACGAACACAAGTTCCCAGTCGCGCAGGCCCATTACCGCCGAGTCATATGACTCGCGCGCCAGCACGTATTGAGCGACATTGCTGCGATTGACAGCCTCGTTCATGGTGATCTGTTGCCCTTGGAAGGTGCCACTCAGGCGCGCGACGGTCGCGGTACCCGTGTAGGCATCGGCCATCACCAGGAACGGCACCTTCTCCTTCAGCGGCAGCATGTAGTAGTAGCCGCCCGCCAGGGCGAGCGACATCAACAACGAGCCCGTGGCGACCCACCACGCGCGCCGCTCGCTGCGGCGCGCCATGTCGGCCACGGTGATCTCGTAGCTGACCGCCTTGGCGACCGACTGCTCGACCTTGGGACTATTGCCGGGATCCTTCTTGCGGAACATGGATTCTTCCGTACTGCTGAAACATCAATGGGCGTGGCACCCCTGCGACAGGCGCGGGGAGCGGCACGTTCGATGATTTCGAGGTGGACTCAGGTGCCGCTGTTGGAATCAGCGCCCTGCGCCGACGCGGTCGGCGTCGAGCCAGCGCTCTGCACAACGATCTGGTTGCCAACGATGGAGACGGAGATGCCCTGCGCCGCATAGGCTGCGGTCAGATCGATCACGGCCTGCTGTGCGTTGGTGGTGTCGATGTTCGAGACCGCGCCATACAGAGTGAAATCCGAGCTGAGGCGGTAGTCCAGCGTGCGCCCGGAATCCTTGGCCCAACGCTCGAGCATGGCTTTGAGCGTGCCATCCATCGGCGAGGCCTGGTAGACGTAGCTGGAGTACAGCGGAATTTCGGTCGTCGTCGCAGCAAAGCGGTTGACCGGCTTCCAGCGGCCTCCGAAATCCGGAGCGGACTTGGTGGCGCAACCGGCCACCATCAGCGCCGCCACTGCGGCGATGGACATTTTCGCGATAAACGCCTGATTCATACGGGCTTCACTTTGACGTACGAAAAAGCAGTCCCGAGCATTGGTCCTCCTGGTCGTCCGGCGCTGCATCGCGCACGCCGGAATCGGAGGGACACGCTGTGTGCAGCGCACCCACTCCGGCTCCCCTGCAGCCCAAAGGCTGCCAACCAGGTCGCGGGGCCATCGGCGCAGCCGACAACACATCCGCATACCTCACCAACGTCGAAACCATCCTTGTTTCCATGGCACAAACTCCTGGCCACCCTGCTGCTACATCTTTGACATCCAGCACACACTTCTGGACGACAGACACAGGGTCGCACAACCACGCGTCAATTCCATGTCAGACAAGTCTGAAAATCCATGAACAAATGCCAAATTCTTGACCGAAATCACGAATTCACATTCTTAACTTCGAACCAAATTCACAAATTAAGCGTCGTGAATTAGACGTTCAGCATCGGAACATCCACCTTCGGCAGCAGCCTCGAAGTGAAGTAGCGGTCCTTGTAGTAGCGGATCTTGTCGCACTTCACCGGATGCGGTATGCCCTCATACAGGAACACCTCCATGTCCGGCCCCATTGCCTTCAGCTCCTGCGGCAGCATCAGCGCGCGCCGTTCCTCGGTGAAGTTGTGGGTCTTCTCGCGGGCATGGGTGACGTTCTTCTTGCGCACCGTGGTGTAGCCCAGCATGTCCGAATAGTCGTTGGCATCCTGTTGCTCACGCGGCGCGTACAGGATCTGCAGGGCATGGTTGGTGATGATGGTGCGTGACACTTCCCGGCCGTAGGTGGCGTCGAGCTGGGACATGCTCTGGATGATCGGCAGCAGGCGGATGTTGTAGCCAGCCATGTAGGACACCGCCGAGGCGATGATCTCCACTTTGCCGATCGAGGTGAATTCGTCCATCAGCAGCAGGCACTGGTACTTCAGGTCCGGGTTGGACTTGGGCAGTTCCTTGGTGTTGAGGTTGATCAGCTGGCTGAAGAACAGGTTGATGATCAGCCGGCTCTCGGCCAGCTTGTTCGGCTGGATGCCGATATAGATGGTCATCTTCTTCTTGCGGACATCGGTCAGCAGGAAGTCGTTGCAGCTGGTGGCCTTGTCCAGCACCGGATTGATCCAGGGATTGAGCGGTTCCTTGAAGGTGCCCAGGATCGAGGCGAAGGTCTCATCGGCCTGCGACAGCATGTTGGCGAACGCCGAACGGGCGTTGGCGCTGAGGAACGGCCGCTCCGACAGGGTCTTGAGGTACTTCTTCAGGTCGGTGCCGTCGCCGGAGGACAGACGGTACACCGCACCGAGCGTGGGGGTGCCGGCGCCGCCCGGGAAACCGCTGCTGCGCTCGTCGTCCCAGTTCTCGAACAGGTACAGGGTGAAGGCCATGAACGCGTTGCGCGCCTGGCTGACCCAGAATTTCTGGTCCTCGGCCCCGTCCGGATACAGCATCGCGGCGATGCTCATCAGGTCCGACACGCGGAAGGCCGGATCATCGGAGACGTAGCTGAGCGGGTTCCAGCGGTGCGTGCGCCGGTCCTCGGCGAAGGGATTGAACAGGTAGATTTCCTGGCCCTGGCTGGCGCGCCAGCCACTGGTCAGGTCGAAGTTCTCCTGCTTGATGTCCAGCACCACCAGCGATTCGCCGTACTCCAGCAGGTTCGGGATGACCACGCCCACGCCCTTGCCCGAGCGGGTCGGCGCGGCCAGGATCACGAACTGCTGGCCATCCAGGCGCACCAGCTTGCCGCCATGGCTGCCGACCACGATGCTCTGGCCGGTCTTCTTGAACATGCCGTGCTTGGCCAGGTCGGCGCCGGTAGCGAAGCGCGCGTCGCCGTGCAGCGAGCGCTTGTCCTTCTTCAGCAGCAGCACCAGGCCGGCCACCAGCAGCACCAGCAGGGGCAGGCCGAAGCCCACGTAGCCAGCCCATTTGATCTTGCCCACGAAGGGCGCGACCTGCGGTTGGCCGATGGCGTGGACGTACTGGTAGTAGGTGTTCCAGGTGAACAGCTGGGTGTCCAGCCCCAGGAACAGCAGGGTCAGATAGCCGGAAAACACGAAACCGAGCAGCAGGGTCGCCAGCGTGATGATGGCGATGAGCAGATACTTCTTACTGGGCAACACCCGAATCCTCCATGATGCGCACGCGGCGCGACGGCCTAGCGGTGGCGCCAGCGCGACGCCTTCTTCCGCAGGTGGTTCTCGTTTTCCAGCCCGGGCTCCTCGCCCTCTTCACGCACCAGTTGCAGCAAGCGTTGGCGCGCTTCGGCCAGTGATATCAGGTCGGTCAGACGATCCCCATCGTCGGCGACGACCGCATGGCCGACCACATCGCCGGGAGCGTACACCGGCTCGTAGGACACCGCTACCAGCTGGTAGCGCCCACGGGTTTCCAGCACATGCCTGAATTCCTGCATCTCACTCCTCCTTGTCGGGGCAACACTGCGCCCCCTGCCCCGCCATCATGCCGGTGGCAGCGTCATGGGCGCATCCACAACCGCTGCGGCGTTTGCGCGAAACTGTGCGCGGATATCCAAGGAGACTGCAATGGACTGGGTAGCACTTGCCCGCACGCTGGCCACCGAGGCCCACGCGGGGCAGATCGACAAGGCCGGCCAGCCTTACATCGGCCATGTGGCGCGGGTGGCGGCTGCGGTGCGCGGCGACGATGACGCCGAAGTGGTGGCCTGGCTGCATGACGTGGCCGAGGACTGCCCGGCGTTTGCCGCACGGATCGAGGTATTTCCTGCGCCGCTGCGCGAGGCGGTGCAACTGCTCAACCGCGATGCAGCTCCTGACGCGGACAGCTACTACGCGCGCATTGCCGCCCACCCGCTGGCACTGAAAGTGAAGCGCGCCGATCTGGATGACAACGCCGATCCACAGCGGCTGGCGATGCTGGACGGGACCACGGCAGGGCGCCTTCGCGACAAATACGCTCATGCCCGGGCGGCGCTGGGCATCTGAGCCGGCCGCGAGGCGGCGCGGAGGGCCGGCGTGTCACCGATCAAACGCTGATTTACCCTGAGTACTGCTGCTCCTGCTGCAGTGCAGCAGTACAATGGACGGCTCCCCGCCCCATCGCGCCCCCGCATGAGCCCCAACTCTTCCCTGGCTGCGCGGCTGACGCCACGTCAGCGCACCCTGATCATCCTCGCCCTGTCACTGGGTGGCTTCGCCATCGGCACCAGCGAGTTCGCCAGCATGGGCCTGATGCTGGAGATCAGCCGCGGCCTGTCGATTTCCGAAACCCAGGTCGGGCACCTGATCAGCGCCTACGCCATCGGCGTGGTGGTCGGCGCCCCGATCCTCGCCTTCGTGGGTGCCAGCTTCCCGCGCCGCAAGCTGCTGCTGGCGCTGATGGGCTTCTACGCGATCGGCAACCTGGCCAGCGCGCTGGCACCGAATTACGGCACGATGCTGGTGGCACGCTTCGTCGCCGGCCTGCCGCATGGCGCCTACTTCGGCGTTGCGATGCTGGTGGCGGCTGCGATCAGTCCTGCCGGCCAGCGCGGCCAGGCGATGTCGCGGGTGCTGCTGGGCCTGTCGATCGCGATCCTGGTCGGCAATCCGTTGACCACCTGGCTGGGCCAGCAGTTGAGCTGGCGCACCGCCTTTGCCCTGGTCAGCGTGCTGGCCATTGCCACGGTGGCGATGATCGCGCGCTTCCTGCTGCCGGACCCGGACGAAGTGCGTACCTCGCCGATGCGCGAACTGCGCGCCTTCAACACTCCCCAGGTGTGGCTGGCGCTGGCAATCGGTGCAGTCGGCTTCGCCGGCATGTTCTGCGTGTTCACCTACCTCGCACCCACCCTGGTGCAGGTCACCGGCGTGGCCGAATCGTGGATGCCGCTGGCAGTGGGCGTGTTCGGCATCGGCGCGATCATCGGCAACATCGCCGGTGGCTGGCTGGTGGACAAGTTCCATTTCAAGGCCGCCGCCGTGGTGCTGCTGTGGTCGATCATGATGCTGCTGCTGTATCCGCTGGCCGCACAGTCGGTCTGGACCATCGGCCCGATGATCATCACGGTTGGCACCATGGGTGCGCTGGCGGCGGTGCTGCAGACGCGACTGATGGATGTGGCCGGCGAAGCGCAGACGCTGGCGGCCGCCTCCAATCACGCCGCCTTCAATACCGCCAACGCACTCGGCCCGTGGCTGGGCGGCATGGCGATCAGCGCCGGCTTCAGCCCGGCCAGCACCGGCTATGTCGGTGCAGCCACCGCGATCGGCGGCCTGCTGCTGTGGTGCGTGGCGGTGATGCTGGACAGGAAGCGCAAGACCGTCGCCGCCGGCAACCACTGAAGAACGGACGACCGCATCCACAGGTCCATCGGTCGACTGCGCGGTTTTTGTCGCGCTCCTGACGCGCGATGAACACATTTCGTGGATGTGCATTTGGGCACAGTGCAGCCGACGCCGTTTTCTCGGCCTGCACCGGACCCGCAATGCACCACCCTCGCGCCCCTGCCCGCCACGATGCCATCGCCTTGCAGGCCGGCATGCTGGGCAGCGTGCTGGGGGTGGCGTTGTCCAAGGCCATTGCCTTGTCCGCGTTGGCAGCCGGTTCGATGATGGGGATCGGGCTGTGGGTGGTGGCCTGTGCACTGCTGGCTGCGTGGGCGCTCGCAGCCTATCTGGCCTGCCTGGCGCTGAGCCGTCGTGTGTTCGTGCTGATGGTGGCGCTGTGCATGGTGCTGATGATCTGCATCGCCTGACCCAGCAGGGGCCGGACTATCGCGCATTTGTTACAGAATAACAAGTGCAACGGGTCCGATTGTGCATGCCCGGCGTCACGGATTTGAATTCCATGGCCATCCTGGCATTACCCGAGGCCATCCCATGAACCTGCAGCCTTCATTCCGCGCCACCCTCACTGCCATCGCTCTGGCGTCGCTCAGCGCCTGCGCCACCTACGACGACAGTGCCATGCATCCGGCCTGCCAGGAGTCACCCCATCTGAAGGATCTGCCACGCGAGGTCGCTGCCCGCGAGAGCCGTTGCAACAAGGGTGTGGAAGTGTGGTCGAGCGAGCGCGGCGGCAGTGACAAGCCGCTGGACCTGAGCGGAAAGAAAAAGGATCTCTGAAATGGAGCGCTGCCGGTTGCCGCGGCTGTCTTGATCATGTCCATGCACCTGGCTGACTGGCCCATCACAACCGGCGCGCGACGATGGGGTCTCCCCACCCTGTCGAGATTCAGATGCCGGACACTGCCCACCCTGTCATTCGCGCGTTCGAGGCCGTGTTCGATCTGTCAGGGGGCGTGCAGCGCATCACCGCGCTCACGGTCACCTGCCGGCATTGCACATCGACCAGTTCGGCCAGTGAGGACAATCTGGTGCACTTGCCAGGTGGAGCATTGTTCCGCTGCGACGGGTGCGGCTGCCATCAACCGGTCAGCCATGCCCGGCTGTCGGACTGGCAACCGGCGTCGTTGCTGGGTATCTGAGGACCGCAACGTGGCAATGACTGTGGAACAGCGGAAAATACTCCAAGCCATCGCCGCTGCAGAACCGGTGCGCGGTGATGCCGCAACGTGGGCGGTGACCGCCGGATGGGCTGTACAGGCAGAGGACGGGGATATCGATCTCACCGAGGCTGGCCGGGATGCGCTCACCGCGCAGGCAGGTCGTGAGGGCTAGACCCGCCGCTCAGGCCAGCGTCGCCTCCCTTCGCGCTGCGTCGCGATAGCGGCAACCTGCGGAACAAAGGGTACATCGCTGCCACGTCGGCGGCGAAGTGGCGAGGTCTTTCATGTCGGCGGTGTGCAGAGCGTCATGACATGCGCTGGGCTATGCTGCGCCACCTTCCTGCGCCAATGGCGGCCATGCATCCTTTTCCCCTGCCAGTCTCTGCACCTGATCAGCTCGCTTACCGACTGCTGCAGGACAGTGACTGGGCCCGCTCGGCCACTGCCGCAAGCGCACCCGCCGAACTTCGCACGTTGCTGGCGATGATCCTGGATTCGCCAGAACCCCTGTGGCTTGCCTGGGGCAAGGAAGACAAGGCGTTCTTCTTCAATGATGCGTACCTGCCCATGCTGGGGGAAAAACTGCACGGCGCGATGGGCAATCGCCTGGAGGATGTCTGGGAGGACGTATGGCCGGACGTGGTGCAGGCCGTCAACGATGCCTTCGCCGGCACCAGCCGCAGCTTCAAGAACCTCCCGTTGATGATGGATCGCGACGGCACGCTGCGTGAAACATTCTGGACGTTCTCCTATTCGCCGCTGCGCGTCGGCTGCGGCAGCGTGGCCGGCATCCTGTGCGTGGTCAGCGAACAGACCGAACGGGTGATCGAGCGCGACCTGCACAGCCGCCAGGTCGCGGCGATCACCGAGCAGGCGCGGGAGGCCCATCTGGAACTGGTGCGCGCCCGCGAGCAGCTGCGCCAGTCGCAGAAGCTGGAGGCGATCGGCCAGCTCACCGGCGGGGTGGCCCACGACTTCAACAACCTGCTGCAGGTCATCACCGGTTCGGTAGACATGCTCCTGCACACGTGGCCGGCAGACGACACCCGGCGCCGCTACATCCAGGCCATTGCAACAGCGTCGGACCGCGCCACCAAGCTGACCGCGCAACTGCTTGCATTCTCGCGTCGCCAGAGCCTGTCGCCGGAGGTCTTCGACCTCTGCGAAAGCGTGCACGCGCTCTCGGATATCATCACCACGGTACTTGGCGCGCGCATCCAGGTGTCGTTGACATTGCCCGATACACCGATGCCGGTACTGCTGGACCGGACCCAGCTGGACACTGCATTGATCAACATCGCGGTCAATGCCCGCGATGCGATCGAGGGACACGGCAGGGTGACCATCCAGGTGGAGCAGGTAACCGCCGTGCCTTCGGTGCGCTTCGCCGCGCCGATGAAGGGCGACTTTGCCGCAATCAGTGTGACCGACACCGGAGCGGGCATCGACCCTGCGGTGGTTGACCGCATTTTCGAGCCCTTCTTCACCACCAAGAGCGTGGGCGCCGGGACCGGACTCGGTCTCAGCCAGGTATTCGGCTTCGTCAAGCAGTCAGAAGGCGAGGTGGACGTGCAGAGCCAGGCCGGCGCCGGCACCCGCTTTACGCTGTACCTGCCGCTGGCGCAGGCAGGAGAAACGACGGAACGGCCGGCGGCGCAATCGGGGCTGCAGCATGGGCATGGCGTCTGCGTGCTGGTGGTGGAAGACAACGTCGACGTGGCCGAATTTGCGGTGGGCGCCCTGCGCGAACTCGACTACAGCGTGGTCCTTGCACGCAATGCGGACGAGGCCCTGGCCGAGCTGGAACGGGATGCCTCGCGCTTCCATGTGGTGTTCAGCGACGTGGTAATGCCGGGCATGAACGGCCTGGATCTGGCCCGTGCCATCCGCGCCCGCTTCCCGGAGCTTCCGGTGATCCTCACCAGCGGCTACAGCGAATTGCTGGCGCGGGATCCTGGCCATGGCTTCACCCTGCTGCGCAAGCCGTACTCATTGAAGCAGCTGGCCTCGGTGATGACCGAGACCGCGCGCCGCGCGCTGGCTGTGGTGGCATCGCCCTAGCCGGTCGCTCCCCGCGGCGGACCGAACCAGCGTTCCAGCGAGGGCGCCAGCCCCGACGCATCGCCGCCGGCATCGCAGGCCCAGGCCACGATACCGTCAGGGCGGACCAGCAACGCACCCAGTCCCATCGCATCGCGCGCCGTGGATATCACGCAGGTAACCGAGCGTTGCCAGCGCGCAAAGACCGGGCCGAGTGAAACGCCGGTATCGAGCCCCAGCAGCACGCCCTTCCCTGCGCGCAGCAGCTCCCCCATGCGATCGCCATTGGCCAGCTGGACGTCAGGCACGCTTTGGCCAACCCACGGATGCTCGCCGTTGAACACCGCTGGTTGTGCCACGCCCCACAGCCGCTCAGCGAGATAGGTGGCACCGTCGCGGGTCGCGGCCAGGTCGGCGAAGACCGCCGCCAGCGCGCGCTGCCCTGGGCCTGGTCGCATCAACGCCACCTGCGCACGCGACCAGTCGAGCACCCGGGCGCCGATCGGATGACGCTCAGCCTGATAGCTGTCCAGCAGCGTCTCGGCGGCGTCGCCTCGCGCCACGGCGGCCAGCTTCCACCCCAGGTTCATCGCATCGCCGATGCCGAGATTCAGGCCCTGACCTCCCAGCGGCGAATGCATGTGCGCCGCATCACCAGCCAACAGCACGCGGCCGCTGCGATAGGCCGTGGCCTGGCGCCCGGCATCGGTCCATGTGGTGGCCAGATGCAACGCGGCGATCGTTGCCTGCCGCCCGGACACCCGCCGCAGCAACGCCTGGGCGGCGTGCAGGTCCAGTGGCCCGCGGTGGCCTGCGCCACCGTCGAAATCGGCCAGCGCCAGCACGCCCGGCGGGTTGAAATTGCACATGCCGTATTCGGTGAACTGACGCCCCGGGGTGAGCACCGACGGATCGGCCAGTTCAACCTGCAGCGTGTACGCGGTGAACTCCGGCGTGGTCCCTGCGAACACGAAGCCCGATTGCTTGCGTACCGTGCTGCGGGCGCCGTCGCAACCGACCAGCCAGCGGCCCCGCATCAGCCCGCGAACGGTCTGCACCTGCATCTGTGCGTCGTGTGCCTGCACTGCCTGCACCGTACAGCCCCGCTCGATCTGCACACCCAGTGACACTGCGCGCTCGGCCAGCACCGCCTCCAGCGACTGCAGCTCCACCGCCATCTGGGTGGGTACCGGGGTCGGCAGGCGATCACGCCAGCGCCCGCCGTCCACGTCATCCAGGGCGAAAGGAATGCCGGCGAAGTGGCCTCCCAGCGGCCGCGGTTGCGCCAGCCAATGGGCGGTGCCGGGCGGCGGTGCGCCCTTGTCCGGCTTCAGCACCTGGCGGGCCGCGACCGCGTCCAGCAGGCCGCGCCGATCCAGCGCTTCCAGCGTGGGCGCGTTCAAGCCGCGCAGGCCAAAGGGCAGGCGCTTCAGGGCTGAATCGGGCGACTCAGCCTGCTCCAGCAGCAGGACCGAACAGCCGGCCTGGGCCAGCTCGCAGGACAGGAACAGGCCGACCGGGCCGGCCCCGGCAATGACAACGTCGTACAGCATCAGGATCCCCGCTCTGCGCCGGCCCGGCGCTGGTGCGCACAATGTTACACTCGGTGTACGTTTACACAAGCCAACCGCCATGACCCCGCCCCAAGGCCGTCGCGAGCAACGCAAGGCACAGACCCGACAGGCAATTTCCGATGTCGCCACCGCGCTGATCATCCGGCGTGGCTTCGAGGCGGTGTCGATGTCCGAGATCGCCGAGGCCGCCGGAGTCTCGCGCAAGACGGTCTTCAACTATTTCGCCAGCAAGGAGGACCTGGTATTCGACCGCGACGAGGAGGCGCGGGCGTTGCTGCGCGAGGGCATGGCGGCGCGCCGCGGCATGACGCCGCTGGCCGCCTTCCAGTCGCTGGTGAGGGAGCTGCTCGACAGCGGCCATCCCCTGTTGCGGATCAATGCCGGTGCAGCGGCCTTCTGGGCCACCGTGGCCGACAGTCCGGTGCTGGTGGCGCACGCGCGACGGCTGCAGGCACTGCTGGCCGACGACCTCACGCTGTTGATGGCAAGCGCGGTCGGGCGGCCAGCGGATGATGCCGAGGCACGCCTGGGTGCGGCGATGCTGCTGGCGTCGATGGTGGCGGCCTATCAGGGAGGACTGGCCAGCCAGCAGGAGGGTGAGGATCCGCGCCAGGCGATGCTGCAGCTGATCGTGCGCGGCGGGACCGGCGTGCTGGTGGCCCTGGCCGGCACTCCGTATACCGACCCGGGCCCGCGTCCATAGTGCACCCGGGGGATAGGCCTCGAAGCACTGCAAATGCTAATCTTTCTCATTTGCAGCCCGGCCTCGTCCCTCATGCCCCTTCCAACCCCGCTCAAGCACGCCCTCTGCCTGGCGCTGCCCCTCTCCCTGGCTACACCTGCACTGGCTTCCGAGACCTCCACTGACGCCCCGAAGGACCTGGACAAAGTGGAAGTCCGCGGCCGCGCGCAGACCCTGTATCGCGCCAACGATGCAGCCGTCGGCAGCCGCACCGATACTCCGCTGGAGCGGGTACCGCAGTCGATCCAGGTCGTGCCACGCGAGCTGATCGACGACCAGGCGGCGCGCCAGGTCACCGATCTGTACCGCAGCATCAGCGGCATCAGCTTCTTCAGCTATGCCGGCGTCACGCTGCGCGGTTTCCGCCAGGAGAACGTGCTCTACGACGGTCTGCGCGGCGATCCGTATGCAGGCTTCTCGGTGCCGCAGCTGTTCAACATCGAACGCGTGGAAGTGCTGAAGGGCCCGGCCGGTGCGCTGTACGGCGGTGGTGATGCGGGCGGCATCATCAACTACGTGACGCGCAAGCCCAAGGCGCGCGCCGAACGCCGCATCGAGCTGCAGGCAGGCGACAAGGACTTCCGCGCCGGATCGATCGAAGGCACCGGCCCGCTGAATGCCAGCGGCAGCATCCGCTATCGCGCCGGCCTGTATGCCGACAGCGAGCAGGGGGTGCGCTGGAACGCCGACAGCGAAAGCGTGATCGGCGATGCATCGCTGGCCTTCGACGTTGGCCAGACCGGCGAACTGGTGCTGCAGTTCACCGACATCACCCAGAACCTGGGCGGCAACCGGCTGCGCGGTGTGCCGGTGAACGATGCCGGCAGCTTCCTGACCGACCGGCGATGGAACCACAACGAGGCCAGTGATTTCCTCGACATGCGCGCCAGGGTTGCACTGGCGCAGTACCGCTTCGCACCGCTCGATACGCTGGACGTGGACATTGCTGCACGCTGGTTCAGCAACAACGAGCACCAGATGTACCACGAACCGATGGGCTTGATCGATCGTGACCGCGATGGCGTAGCCGAATGGATGACGCGCCAGCTGCGCAACCAGATCCGCGACAACGAGGCCTTCACCGCCAGCGGCAATGCCGTCTGGCGGATCAACACCGGCCGTATCGAACACAAGGTGCTGTTCGGCGCCGACGTGTATCAGCTCGACGCCGACTTCACGGCGCAGACCGCCAACAGTGCCGACCTGGCACGCGGCGCCGGCCCGGTGCGCGGCATCGACCTGTTCAACCCGGTCTATGGCGCGAGCACCTGGCATGACTACAACCTGGCCGCCCTGCCCTGGCGCAGCACCGCAACCCGCAGCAAGCGCTACGGCGGCTATCTGCAGGATGAGCTGGCGCTGGGCACGCGCTGGCACGTGCTGGCCGGACTGCGCTGGGATGGCTTCAAGGATGAGGACCGCATGGGTGGCGGCAGCGTGGATGGCAACGATCTCAGCTGGCGCCTGGGCAGTACCTTTACCGTCCGGGACGGCGTGAACCTGTATGCCAACATCGCCAGCGGCTTCGTGCCGCAGAGTGCCACCAACCAGAACCCGGCGGCCGGCGGACCGTTCGACGCGGAGCGCAGCAGGCAATGGGAAGTCGGCCTGAAGTCCCTGCTGGCCGACCGTGTGACCCTGAACATGGCGGCCTACCGCATCGACCGCAGCAACATCGTGCAGGCCACCGGTGAAGTACGGGACGGCGTGAACCAGCTGGCCGCGCTGGGCCTGGTATGCAGTACGGGCATGGAACTGGACCTGCTGGCCGACGTGACCGAGCGCTGGGTGGTGAACCTGACCTACGCCTACAACGACGCACGGGTGAAGGACGCCGGACCGAACGGCATCACCAATGCCTCCGGCGACCGCTTCGCGAATGCGCCACGCAACAAGCTCGGCCTGTGGACGCGCTACGACCTGCCTTCGATCAACTCGGCAATCGGCTTCGGCGCCGACCATGTGGGCGAGCGTGTCAGCCTGGATGGGCAGACGGTCAAGGCATACACGGTATTCGACATGAGCTGGAAGACCACGTGGAAGCAGTGGCAGTTCCAGGCCAACGTCAAGAACCTGTTCGACAAGGTGTACGCGGCCAGCGGCTTCATCGAGCGCAACGGGCATTTCCCGGGCGAGCCGCGGCGGGTGTATGTGCAGGCGGCTTACAGCTTCTGACGAGCCGCTCCTGTGGCGCCGTGCCCACGCCCGGCTCGGCGCTCGCCTGGTCACCCCATGCGTATCGCGTGACTTTCGCGCGCCTGCACATCGATATCCTGCTGGCGCTGCATGGCCGCCTGCTGGCGCTCAAGGCTGGCAGCTTCGATCTGCTGCAGTGATTGTTCAACCGGCATCTGCACCGCAACATCGGTAGGCATGACGGCTCGCAGATGCGCGGGATCGCTCATCTCGCCCTGCACCACGAACACGTTGCGGCCGGCCGGATGCTCGGCGGTCTGCGCGCTCAGCAGGACATGGTCCGCCCGTTCAAGCTGGTTGCGACGGGCCAATGCCATCACGCTCGCCACCAAGCGCTCGCTGTTCTCATCGTGGGTACGTCCCGCGCTGGCATCGATCGCGGCCACGCCTTCGCGCACCTGCTGCATCAGTGCGTAGTCGCGGTGGCCCGGACCAATGTCGGCCAGGCGGGTCGGTGCCTGCGAGGGATCCGGCACGTCGTCCACGGCTGCGGTCAGCGGGCTGCGGGTGATGGTCCGGTACGGGTCATCCGGGTGGAACTGGGTGCGTTTTTCCTGGCGCTCCAGACGGACCTCGCGCGTGTCGTTGAGTTCGGCGATGCGTGCGGGGTCGGTGATCTCCCGCATCGAGATGTGGCCGCCGCCCGCGCTGACACTGGCCCACTTCCTGTCCGCTTCGAAGTACATCGCGTAGTAGCTGTTGCCACCGATGACGTTCGGATCGACTGCTGAGCGGCCCTCCAGCGCCTGGGTGGCTTCCAGCACGCTCAACCGGGTGAGGTACTGGCCGCCCTTCACTCATCCCATCTGGCTGACGGCATCGACACTGGTGTTGCCTACGCGCGGGCCTCCGGCGTAGTCATTGTTGAGCATGTTGGTCCAGATCTGTTCCAGCTTCTCGGGGCCGCTCTTCTGCTCAGCCGCTTGCAGCAACACGCGCGGCGTCCAGCAGTTAGGATCAAGTTCATGCCGTTCAAATGCCCGGTCGTGAGCCAGCATTACATCCTTGCCGGGGAGATTCAGTGCCAGGTCTGGACGGCGCTCGTTCTTCCACTGCTGCCGCAACTCAAGATCTCTTTCGAGCAGGGTCTGCCCAAAGGACTCCCATTGCCGCTCCGTCAACTGTGCATTTGAAAACCGGGATCCCTCGTCCTGCTGGGTCTTTGCGTAGCTTTGTACATACGCGTTCGCGACGCGTCCCGGCAGGCTGTCATTGCGTACAACACCCAGTGCCAGTGTCCCGTATCCATCGGCTCCCGGCAGTTGCGACAGGTAGTTCCAGTAAAGCTCGCGGTTGCCGTCTCTGGCATAGCTGCCAAGGACGCTCAGATCGCGTTCTGTCAATCCACTCATACCCTGCCCCTTCTCTTCCTTGAATCACCGATCACTTGGACCGGGTGCGCGCGATGACGTCCCTGACGGCCTCTTCCATGCGCTTCCAGTCTTTCAGAAACGCTCTCTTGTAGTCCAGGCTGACGGACAGCTTGTTGTCGATGTCCACGAAGTAATGAACGCAGCCCGCGGCCACTTCCCCTGGCTCACTGATCACCTCGCGCCCCTCCAGCCGCACGCCGTCGCCTCGGAATTCCTCGCCGTCACATTTGATGAATGAGCTGATCCGGCCGTCGCTCTGACGTGCGATGTACCAGTCTCTTTCGTAGGCGGGATTGCGCACAGGCGGCTTCCCGTACCGCGCCTCATACTTCTTCGCGTACACCACCATCTTCGCTTCATCGATTGCATGGGGCGTCAGGCCCAAGGTTTCCGGCTGCGCAACGCGTTGATCGAGACGGTCCCTGGGATCCTCCCTTTCCACAGAGCCCTCCTCCGTGATGGCTTCATTTGACGACAGCCTTGAAAGCAGTGTTTCAACGGGAACGCGATCAACATAGTTGATCCGGATGGGAATCTCCTTCCGGAAATCATTCGTACGCGGATTGGCCCGCGCACCCGGCGCCGTCGGCTTCATGTCCGGCCACTCGATGACCAGCGTCACGCCCTCGCCTGGCCATGGTGCGATCTGGCTGTCCAGGTAGTTGGCCGGAATGCGGAAGGTATTCGGCCCGAGCTTCACGTCCACGGGCGCATCGGTATAGGTGTGGCCGTTGATCGTGCGGCCGGTCTGCGTTGCGCCGGACATGGCGGGATTCCTTTCGTGTTCGGTGGACGGTGACCGTGCACATGCGCTGGCGCTCACCGCGACGGCAAGTGCAAGCGTCAGGCAACGGCCGGGGGACATCACGTGCATGGGCATTCCATTGCGGGGTTCCAGCGCCACTATAGGGAACCGGGCGTCAACGGAACAGGAACCGCGTCGCAGCCCTTCACGGCACCAGGCAGCGTTCCACCTGCAGCGACAACGCCTGGCAGGCGTTGAACAGACCTTCGACCACGGCTGCGGAGGGGCAGCAGGCGGGATCGTCGCTCTCCCGCGCCACATGCGCGGCGTGCAGCACCGCAGTCAAAGCCGTGATGCCCGAAACGCTGCGGGTGGCCAGGGCCATGTCGAAGGCGCGGCCGGGGCTCAGGCACATTTCACTCCAGGCCTCGCCATCGGCGCGCAGGTTCCTGCCGTGGCCTTTCAGGTGTGCAAAGAATGCCGATGGGGTGACGAACTCGGCGGATTCGCGGAGCGCGTCCTCCAGCGTTTCGGCCAAGGCAGCGGGAAGATCAAGTACAGCGGCACCCAGCAGCGCGTGCAGGCGGGGATGGTCGGGAAGACGTTCGGGCATGACGGCAACCTCACGTTGTGGCCACCTGCAGATGCAAGGTGGCGGACGGTGCGGGTTGGCGTGCCGGATACGTAGTACGAAAGCCGACGGGCCCTAAGACCCCCACGCACCATCCGCCATGAACTGACAGAAGGTGCATTGTCGTGATCGCAACATACGTTGCAACTACGACGCCTTGTACTACGTAAGTTCGGGACGCCAATCCCGGCCACGGCGAATGCCTTGGCGCGGACATGGTTACCGCCCTGAACCGGCGGTGGAAAGCAGGGAAATCCTGATCGATCACGTCGCTACGTTGGTTGCGTCAGTGGATGTCGAGTTGTCCATTGACTGGCGTTCTTCGCCAGCAGGCGACTACCATCGACGCGTACTTTCCGGACGCCCTATCCAGCCGTATACGACATGCGCGGTCGCGGTGCCAAAGACCCGCCGATGGCTGTAGGCATTCGCGAAACCCACATGCGGCAGGCGCAACGCCCCTCAGCCTTCAGCTATCGCCTTGGGTGCTCTGATAGCCGCGGTAGGTCTCGCCCCACTCGCGCATGGCCAGCAGCACCGGCACCAGCGTGCGACCGAACTCGGACAGCTCGTATTCCACCTTTGGCGGCACTTCCGGATACACGTGGCGGATCACCACGCCATCGGCTTCCAGTTCACGGAGCTGGCTGGTGAGCATGGACTGGGTGGCGTTGGGCACCCGCCGGGTCAATTCCATGAAACGTCGCTTGCGGGTCATCAGGTGAAACAGAATGATCGGCTTCCACACGCCACCGATCACGGACAGCGTGACTTCCACCGCACACCCGCTCTTGCCATCCCAACGCCTGCTACGCATGCATACTCCGGAAAACCATAGTACCTACGGAAAATCATCGTTCTTGTTGCAATAGTGGCACGAGCCTAGCATGGCCCCATTCCATGAATGTGAGGCCATCCATGACGTTCAAAGCCCTGCTGACACGCAAGACGAACAACCAGCTCTCGACCGAGTTGGTCGATTTCGATGAGGCGAATCTGATGGACGGCGACGTCCTGGTGCAGGTCGAGTACTCCACGCTCAACTACAAGGATGCGCTTGCGCTCACCGGCAAGAGTCCGATCATCCGGACATTCCCGCTCATTCCCGGCATCGATCTGGCAGGCGTGGTACTGGAATCCAGCAGGACCGACTTCAAGCCAGGCGACCGCGTCGTACTCAATGGCTGGGACCTGAGCATGGGCCACCACGGCGGCCTGGCCCAGCGCGCCCGCGTACGCGGTGAATGGCTCAACCGGATTCCCGGCAACCTGAGCACCCGCGATGCCATGGCCATCGGCACCGCTGGCTATACCGCGATGCTGTGCGTGCTCGCCCTGGAACATGCCGGCGTGACGCCCGACAAGGGCGATGTGCTGGTAACCGGCGCCAACGGTGGCGTCGGCTCGATCGCGGTGGCAATCCTCTCGAAGCTGGGTTACCGCGTGGTAGCCGCCACCGGACGTCCGGAGCATGCTGAGTATCTGCACAACCTGGGTGCGGCCGAGATCATCGATCGTGCGCAGCTTTCGGAGCCGCGCGAGCGGCCGGTGAGTGCCGAGCGCTGGGCAGGCGTGGTCGATGTGGCCGGCGGCCCCACCCTTGTCAACGCCATCGCCGAGACCAAGTACCGCGGCGCCGTGGCCGCGTGCGGCCTGGCCCAGAGCGACGCTCTGCACGGCTCGGTATTGCCCTTCATCCTGCGCAACGTGACCCTGGCCGGCGTGGATTCGGTGAATGCCCCACAAGAGGTTCGCCAGCGCGCCTGGGATCGGCTTGCAACTGACCTGGACCCGCAGAAGCTGGAAAGTACCGTGCAGCAGATCGGCCTCGCCGAGGTGCTGCATGTCTATGAGCAGATCATCCCCGGCAAGGTGCGCGGCCGCATCGTCGTGGATGTGAACGCCTGACGCCTGTCGTACCGGCGAGGGTGCAATGCCATCGCTGGCTCACGCGCGCGACTGACCGGAAAAACGCAACGTGCCACGCCAAGCCGCCTTATCATGGGGCGGCAAGGGCGCTTTACGCCCGGTGACGTACGCAAGGCAGTATCTGGATGTCTATGGAATGGCGCCCCTCGGGCTGGGGCCAGCGTGTGACCCGCTCGCCGGACTGGCAGTTGCGGCTGGATGGCGAACAGGTCGCGCTTTTGATCGACGGCAGGCAGTACCGCCAGCATGTAGCGAACGAACACAGCGTGCGGGTCGTTCGCGGCGTACTCTGGTCCAGGGTCGAACTGACGACCGAGCGCGGCGAAGCACTGTCTGTGGATGGGCTGCCGAACAGCCAGGGCTCCCGGCTTGCCGCTGCCGTTCAGCACGTGCTTTTCGCGCGCTCCAGACGAGGGCGCAAGGCACTGTTTGAGCACGTTCTGGCGCAGATCCAGGCGTGGCTGGCCGAGGCAGATGCGCTTACCGACCGAGGCACCACCGGCCGCCGCTGGATCACGTACGAACAGCAGCAGGCGTTGCTGGCCGACCGCCCGTCCCTGCCCCTGCCGCCCGCCGAGCTGGAGCAGCTGTTCCTCGACGAGGAGGTGCATGACGACCTGCACTCGGACCGCCACCGCATGGCACTGGACGCACTGCATGACTGGCAGCTGGATTGGCCCGCCCTGTGGGCGGACGCCAATGAGGCAATGGCGACCCGCGAACTGGGTCTGGCCAAGCCCTTCCTGGACCGGGTCGAGAGCAGGCCGCTGACCGAGGAGCAGGCCCGCGCCGTCATCTGCTTCGACAACCGCGTGCAGGTCGTGGCCGCGGCCGGCTCTGGCAAGACCTCCACGATGGTTGCCAAGGCCGCCTATGCCATCGATCGCGGCTTCATGGAGCCCGAACGGATCGTGATGCTCGCCTTCAACAAGGACGCCGCCAAGGAGCTCGAAGAGCGCGCGCAGCGATGCTTCGACCGGCTCGGCATGGGCGATACCGTGGTGGAAGCCCGGACCTTCCACGCCCTGGGCCTGTCCATCATCGCCAAAGCCACAGGGCGCAAGCCGGATATCCCGGAATGGGCGGTCGACGCGACGCTGGGCTTCAACAAGCTGGCCGAACTGGTGGACGACCTGAAGGACCGCTCGACCCACTTCCGCACCCAGTGGGACATGTTCCGCCTGGTGTTCGGGCGCGATCTTCCGCCGTTCGGCGCCGACATGATGGCCGATGGTTACGACCGCGATGGCACGCCCTACATGCGTACCCTGCAGGGTGAGCGGGTGAAGAGCCTGGAAGAGTGCGTCATCGCCGACTGGCTGTTCTACAACGGCGTGGCGTACGACTACGAGCGGCGCTACGAATTCGATACCGCGACGGACACCCATCGCCAGTATCGCCCGGACTTCTACTACCCGGACGCCCGGCTGTATCACGAGCACTTTGCGCTGGATGCCGATGGCCAGCCGCCGAAGCACTTTGCCAACTACAGCGAAGGGATGCACTGGAAGCGCCAGCAGCATGTGGCGCGCGGCACCGCCCTGGTCGAGACGACGTCGTTTGGCCTGCGCAGCGGACAGGCCCTGCAGCATCTTGCCGGGCGGCTGGGTGCGTCTGGTGTCGAACTCGACCCGAACCCGGACCGCGAGCTGCCTGACCCGGGCGCCAAGCCGATGCCGGACGCAGACCTGATCGGCCTGATGCGCACCTTCATTGCGCATGCCAAGAGCAACTGCCTGACGCTGGATGACATGGCGGCACGCCTGCGGCAGATGCCTGAGGATCAGTTCAAGGAACGCTACCGGCGCTTCCTGGAGATCGCCGGGCCGGTTTTCCAGGCCTGGGACAACGCACTGGCTGACGAGCGCAGCATCGACTTCGAAGACATGCTCAACATGGCCGCCGGGCTGCTGGAACAGGGCCACTATGAGTCGCCCTACGAACTGGTGATGGCCGACGAATTCCAGGACGCGTCGCGCGCCCGTGCGCGCCTCTGCCGTGCCTTGGTCAGCCAACCGGGCCGCCATCTGTTTGCGGTGGGCGATGACTGGCAATCGATCAATCGCTTCGCTGGCGCCGACGTTTCGGTGATGACCGGATTCCGCGAATGGATGGGGCATGGCCAGGTGCTGAAACTGGAGCAGACGTTCCGCTGCCCGCAGGCGCTGTGTGATGTTTCCAGCCGCTTCATCAGCCGCAACCCCGCGCAGATCGCCAAGAAGGTCCGCTCTGCTGCGCCGGCAATGGGTCCGGTGCTGCAGGCGTTCCAGATGAACCGGCGTGAAGAGGTACAGGATGGTGTTCGCCAATACCTTGCGACGCTGCACCAGCAACTGCTGTCAGGTGCAGTGCCGCAGGGCCGCAACGGGCGCGTGACTGTATTCATTCTGGGGCGGTATCGCGCGGACCGCAGCGCGATGCCTTTGGATTGGAAGACGGCCTTTGGCAGCACGATGGAGGTCGAGTTCCTGACCGCCCATCGATCGAAGGGGCGCGAGGCGGACTACGTGATCCTGCCGGGCGTGATCAACCGCAGCTTCCCGAGCCTGCGCGCGGATGACCCGGTGCTTTCGCTGGCAATGCCGGACGGCGATACCTATCCGCTGAGCGAAGAACGGCGCCTGTTCTATGTCGCGCTGACGCGGGCGCGACGATCGGTTGCGATGTTCACCCTGCAGGGCAGGCACTCGCCGTTCCTGGATGAGCTGGTGAAGGAAGGCGCAGTGGAAGTGACCGCGATTTCAGGCACAGCCATCCACGAAGAGCGCTGCCCGGTGTGCAAGGTGGGCGTGTTCGTGGACCGCAATGGGCCGCACGGGGCGTTCCGGTCGTGCTCGAGTTACCCGTTGTGCCATAACAAGCCGAAGGGTGGGCGTCGGGGATGAACACGTGACCTCACCAGCGAGCCAGCAGTTCAAGTATCCAGGGGTCGTAGTCTGTCAGAAACACAAATGCCTCTCCCTGGGCATTCGCGCATGGCGATGAGAGTGACCGCACCCAGCCGGCTGTCTCCCAGTATCACCATGAAACTAGGGCCAAGAATATAGGCACGACCCAGCGAAGATTACGATCAGCGCGGGAAAGTTAAAATGCCAACCAATTTCACAAAATGCGAGCAACCTCGCACAAGCGAGCCCTGCATCGGTGTAGGCAGTGTCTCCAAGTCTCTCGGCATTTGAGTCCAGGAGGTCACTGGCCAGCTGCGAAAACAGCTCGACTGATGCGCCAAATCGAACAAGGGAAAAGTATGGACACTGTAAAGAAATCATCGAAGCCGATTGGAAAGGCCTTGATCGCCCTCGCCATTCTCGTTGCGGTCGCGCCAGGACTAGCGGCCGCCAATCCGATTGCCAGTGAAAGCTCGGCGATTCATGAACGCCAGCTTGAATCTTCCGATGGAAAGAAGTGGATCGTTCGAACCATCCCGACGTCCGATTTCCAAGGCGGTACGGTGATGGTTGAGCAACGTCTGTTCAGAGATGGAAAGGGCGGGCTTGTCTATCGGTTTGACGACCAAAGTCAAGCAACCAAGATCTATCACCAGGCCCTGTGTGAAGCAAAAGACTCTGTCCCCTCAAGAGGGGCAACCACAATCTCCGGAGAGGCAGTGTGGAGTTGGTCCTGCACAAACAGCAAAGCTGATGTCCCCTCTTCGAGCAATGCTCCAATCTCCGCCAGGAGCTCGGACTATCTGTACGCTGTCGCCCCCGAAGGGTACTATCCTGTAGCAAAAATTTTACATCCACTGGCGCTGTTGCTTTTAAGAGTGTAGTCGCGGGAGACATGAAGGCAACGCTCTCCATCGATGATGGAAGATGTACAACGTCGGTGACCGAGCCATATAGCTCACCATTCGAAGGCACACACACAGCGCAAGTGGCGTGTCTGATAAGTGATGCCCGAACTGTGAACACGTCGATGGAAGGATGCATACCGCAGCGGTGTGCTACTGGTAGAGGTTCCCTCAGCGCTGTGCAGTCTCCCTGAATCCACATTCAGATCAGTATTCGTTGGTACGTACAGGCGCAGCAGCTGAGCAACCCAACGCAGAGTAGACACTTGCTGTTCCCCATTACCGTAGACCCTGACGACAATCCCGACGCTCTGGCGAGGGGCGACGGCCATGTCAGGTGCTGAGATCACCTGTTTTGGGGCACTGCCCGGATGCTTGCCGACGCCCGGGCGGTGCCCTGTTTCGTCAGACGGTCAATTCGTAGAGCAGAAGGTTCGGCGCAGCCTCCGTCGCTGCAGGGAGAAGATTGCGCTGCGCCTGTTGTTGGCCGAGGCGACAACTTCCTCTGGATAGAATCCGGGGTGCAAGGCTGGGTTCGGCAGCAGATCGCGCAGAATCGACCTTTGCAGGTGGAAGGGTAAGCGGGCGGGCAGCTAAGGCTGTAGAAGCGAAAAAGCCCCTATTTCCAGGAGCTTTTTGCAAAGACTGGCGGAGAGAGTGGGATTCGAACCCACGGAAGGTTTAACCCTTCGCCGGTTTTCAAGACCGGTGCCTTAAACCGCTCGGCCATCTCTCCAATCGGGTCCCGGTCGCCCGGGCAGCGACGTATTCTCGCACGTGAAGGGCATTTGCCCAAGACCACCTTGCCCCTGCCCTTCGCATCCGGCACGGTGGGAGCCTTCACCGCACTCGGAGCCGCCATGGCCCATCTCGATCTGGCCAACCTGCGCACCTGCCTGCTGGACGATACACAGCTGGCCGCTGTGGCCCTGCACCGCACCTTCGCGGGGCACCTGCCGGTCAGCAGCGGGCAGCTGGTGGTCTGCGATCCGCTGGTCCAGGCCGAGGCGCCTGCGCTGGCCGACTACACCGCCCCGCTGGGGCGGCACCCGGTCGAAATCATCGTGCACAGCGGCCACCCGGCCCTGGCCGTGGTCTGGTTCAAGCCCCGCGAAGCTCTTACCGCGACCGCCCTGCACTGGCAGATGGCGCGCTGGGCCACCCAGGACCTGACCGGCCTGGATGAGGACAGCTTCATCGGCTATCCGGTCGACGCTGGCATCGGTTGTTTCATGGACACCGACACCCAGCAGGCGCTGCTGGCCCTGATCGAACAGGCCGATGGCGAGGAAGAGAGTGAATGGTCGGATGCACTGATCGACCACGATGGCCTGGACGAAGGCGTCGAATACCGCCCCTGGGGGGAGAACTCGCCGCACGGCCTGGTGGTCTTCACCAGCGGCTGGGGCGACGGTGTCTATCCCAGCTACTGGGGGCTGGATACGTCCGGCATTCCGGTCGCCCTGGTCACCGATTTCCTGTGCATCCAGGGCGGCGATGGGCGCGACGAGCGCGAGATTGCCGACCAGGCCTATCGCGACAACCTGCCCCCTGCGGAAGCCGAGGCGCTGGCGCGGCTGGTGGCTGCGGTAGAAGGAGACGACGCGGAGGCATTGCAGGACCTGCTGAAGGATGCGCCGCAGCGCGCCAACCAGATCGAACCGGGCTGCGGCGGCACCGCCCTGTACGAGGCGATCCGCCTGGACCGCCCGCAGGCATTGCGGGTGCTGTTGCAGGGCGGCGCATTGCCGGCAATGCCCGAACGCCTTCACATGAGCAAGGTGACCGGCTATCTGGACTATGCGCGCTTCCTGAAGAAGCCGCGCAGCGCGGAACTGATGGCGGTGCTGGAAGCGCCCGTCGTTGCGGCCGAACCGCCACCGGCCGCAGCGCGACGCCGCAGCTTCTGGGACCGGCTGTTCGGCCGGAACTGATCGTCGGAAAACAGCAACGCCGGGCATGGCCCGGCGCTACCGTTCAGCGCTCTCAGCCGGCATCCACCGCCAGCGCACCCAGTGCACTGGCCTTGATTCGCTCCTTGGCCTTCTCACAGGCGCCACCGCAATCCAGGCGCGAGGCCTCCAGCTGCGGCGGCAGGTGCTCGGCCAGGAAGTCGATGAACACGCGCACCGCCGGCAGCAGGCCGCGGCGCGAAGCGAACACGGCGTGGCACACGCCCTGCGGCAGCGACCAGTCCGGCAGCACCACTTCCAGCTCGCCGTTGCGCACGGCGTCGGCGCACACGGTCTCCGGCAGCATGGTGATGCCGAAACCGTCCTTCACCATGCTCTGCAGCAGCGGGAAGTCGAAACCGGCCACGCGCGGCTGCAAGTCGACCCGGCGCACTTCGCCTTCCGGGCCATGCAGTTCCCAGCGCTGGCGTGCTTCGTCTTCGCTGATGCTGAGGGTGACGTGCTGGGTGAGCTCTTCCGGGTCCTTGGGGCGTCCGGCGCGGTCCAGGTACTTCGGGCTGGCCACCAGCAGTTCCTGCACCTGGCCGAAGCTGCGCATCACCAGGCTGCCGTCGTCGTCCAGGCGCGAACGCACGCGCAGGGCGACGTCGTAGCCTTCATTGATGATATCCACGCGGCGGTTGCTGATGTTCAGCTGCAGCCGCACCTTCGGGTACTGCTCAAGGAACTTGGGCAGCAGCTTGGGAAGCTGCATCTGCGCCAGTGACACCGGCACGCTGGCGCGCACCACGCCGCGCGGCTCCGCGCTGAGGCGGTCCACCACTTCGCGGGCGGCCTGGGCCTCGGCCAGCATCGTCTGCGCATGGCGATGCACGCTGGTGCCGACATCGGTGACCGCGAAACGGCGCGTGGAGCGCTGCAGCAGGCGTACGCCCAGGTCGGTTTCCAGCTGGCTGATGCGGCGGCTCAGGCGCGACTTGGGAATACCCAGTGCGCGCTCGGCGGCGGCGAATCCGCCGTGGTCGACCACCATCGCGAAGTAGTACAGGTCATTCAGGTCATGCATACCCGAGTTCCATATCTAGAACAATACGTGGCATTCAATCACCTTTATTCCGCCTTTGCAACAACCTATCGTTCTCTCCGTCGGCGGGGCCACCCCGCCCCTTCCTCCCAGAACACAGGTGACTGCCATGAAGCTTCTGCATCTCGACGCCAGCGTGCTTGGCGACAACTCCGTCTCGCGCCAGCTGTCGGCCGCCGTGGTCGCCCGCTTCGCCAGCCAGATCGATGACCTGCAGGTCGATTATCGCGATCTTGACGCCAATCCGGTACCGCATCTGCGCAGCAGCTCGCTGGCCAGGACCGACGCGGCCGAGGCGACCGATGCTGAACAGGTGATGCAGCAGTTCCTGGACGCCGACATCGTGGTGATCGGCGCGCCGATGTACAACTTCAGCATTCCGTCCACGCTGAAGGCCTGGATCGACCGCGTGGCCGTGGCCGGCCGCACCTTCAAGTACACCGAGAACGGCCCGGTGGGCCTGGCCGGTGGCAAGCGGGTGATCATCGCCAGCAGCCGTGGCGGCATCTACACCGACTCGCCGGCCGACTTCCAGGAGCCGTTCCTGCGCCAGGTGTTCGCCTTCATGGGCATCAACGAGGTCGAATTCGTGCGCGCCGAGGGCATCGCCTATTCGCCGCAGCACCGTGAAGACGCCATTGCCGGTGCACTGGCGGCACTGCCGTCGCACGAAGCGGCCGAAGCCGTCGCTGCGTAACGCGTTCCAACGTTCGGCGCCCCTCTCTCCTCGTCTGGGCGCTGAACGCGGGCCGGGATCCCCTCCCCCATCCCGGCCCACCCTGGCGGCCCCGCTATGCGGGGCCGTTTTCTTTTGCGACGCGCTAGGCTGGGGCCATGAACTACATCGTGACGGCTGCGCACCGCAGCGAATTTCCGCACCCGATCACCCTGCGCCGTGGCCAGGCGCTGGTGGTGGGCGAACGTTATGAAGGCCCGGAGGGCTGGGAAGACTGGTTCCTGTGCCAAGCCGAAGGGCAGCAGCCCGGTTTCGTGCCGGCGCCGGTGATCGGTCGCGATGCGCAGGATGACGCCTATGCCACGGAGGATTACTGCGCGCGGGAGCTGGATGTGGATCCCAGGCAGATCTTGCGCGGGCTGCGCATCCTCAATGGCTGGGCGTGGTGCGTGCCGGAGAACGGCGAACCGGGATGGGTGCCGCTGGAGAAGCTGCGGGTCATAAAGGAGAGCCGAGCATAGGCTCGGCTCTACATGGATCTGTAGCGCCCGAGCCTACGCTCGGGCGGCGGCGCAAAGCGCCGGCTGTCAGGCGATCGTTTCCAGGCCGCCCATGTACGGGCGCAGGGCCTCCGGCACGGTGATGCTGCCGTCGGCGTTCTGGTAGTTCTCCATCACCGCGATCATCGCACGGCCAACCGCCACGCCCGAGCCGTTCAGGGTATGCACCAGCTCCGGCTTGCCGGTGGCCGGGTTGCGCCAGCGCGCCTGCATGCGGCGGGCCTGGAAATCACCACAGTTCGAGCACGAGGAGATCTCGCGGTAGGTCTCCTGCGACGGCAGCCAGACTTCCAGATCGTAGGTCTTCACCGCCGAGAAGCCCATGTCGCCGGTGCACAGCAGCACCTTGCGGTACGGCAGGCCCAGCTTTTCCAGCACCACTTCGGCACAGCGGGTCATGCGCTGGTGCTCGGCGTCGCTGTCTTCCGGGCGGCTGATCGAGACCAGCTCGACCTTCTCGAACTGGTGCTGGCGGATCATGCCGCGCACGTCGCGGCCGCCGCTGCCGGCTTCGGCACGGAAGCACATCGAGTGAGCGGTCATGCGCAGCGGCAGACGCTCGGCGTCGACGATCTCGCCGCGCACGATGTTGGTCAGCGGCACTTCCGAGGTCGGGATCAGATAACGCGTGGAGTCGCCCACGGCGGTCTTGAACAGGTCGTCCTCGAACTTCGGCAGCTGGCTGGTGCCGCGCAGCGAGTCAGCATTGACCAGCAGCGGTACGTTGGTTTCCTCGTAACCGTGCTCGCCGGTGTGCAGGTCGACCATGAACTGGGCCAGGGCGCGGTGCAGGCGCGCGATCGGGCCGCGCAGGACGGTGAAGCGCGAACCGGACAGTTTGGCCGCGGTCTCGCCGTCCAGCCAGCCATTGCGGGCGCCCAGTTCGACGTGGTCAAGCACCTTGAAGTCGAACTGGCGCGGAGTACCCCAGCGCGCCTGCTCGACGTTGTCGTTCTCGTCAGCACCGGCTGGCACGTCATCGGCCGGCAGGTTCGGGATCCCCATCGAGATCGCTTCGATCTTCTCGCGCAGCTCGTCCAGCGCCACTTCCGAGGCCTTCAGCTCGTCGGCGAAGGCGGCAACTTCAGCCATGATGGCCGACACGTCCTCGCCCTTGGCCTTGGCCTGGCCGATGGCCTTGGAACGGCTGTTGCGCAGGCTCTGCAGCTCCTGGGTCCGCACCTGGATGCGCTTGCGATCAGCCTCCAGGGACTCCAAGGCAGACACGTCGAGCTCGAAGCCGCGGCTGGCGCGCAGGCGTTCGGCGAGGTCGGCGGGCTGGTGGCGGAGCAGGGCTGGATCAAGCATGGCAGGTGTCGTGGTGGGTATCAGGGATGGGATTATCGCTTGTTATACGGATTTCTGCCGCCCGGTTCATTCCCGCCGTGGCAGAATCGGGGCATTCCGTACTGGTCCGGTCCATGTCTGCACCCCGCTCGTCGTCCGCCAAGTCGTTTACCGTGCATATCCCGCGCAACGCCCTGAAGATCGCGGGCATCGCCTTCGGCGTGGGCGTGCTGCTGTTCGTGCTGGTCTGGTTCACCGGTCGCGACAAGGAATTCTTCCGCGCCGACCCGGCCGCACAGACCCCGCAGGAGACGGCGCAGGTGGAACCGCTGCCCGAACCGCTGGCGGCGGCCGCCGGTTCCAGCGACATGCCCGATGCCAAGCCGGCCCCGGTCGAAGAGGAAGCCCCGAAGCTGGTCGAAACCCCGCCGCCACCGCCGGCGCCCGTCGCCGAAGCGGCCCCGGCCGCACCGGCTCCCGCGCCGGCTGCCACGGGCAACAGCCAGCCGATGCCGATTGCCGGCCAGTCGCCACCGCCGTCCTATCCCGCCGCCGCCCTGCGCGCCGGTGAAACCGGTACGGTGGTCGTACGCGTGGACGTGGATGCCACCGGCTATCCGAACAATGCCACGGTGATCCAGCGCAGCGGCTCACGCGAGCTCGACCGTGCCGCGACCGATGCGGTGCGCCGCTGGCGCTTCACCCCGGCACAGAGTAACGGCCAGGCCGTACCGGGCAGCATTGAAGTGCCGTTCGACTTCAAGACCCAGTAACTGAACGTTTCCCGGCAGGCAAACTGAACCCTGCCGGTTGCGTTGACGCAACGCTGACACTTTACGCCACTGGCCCGCGCAACACTCTCCCCGTCGTCCATTGACGGAAGGAGTTTGCGATGACCGCCACCACCCACGAAGACCTTCATTCGCCGCAGCAACAGCAGGACGCCAGCGAACAGCACAAGCCCACGTCGCCCTGGATGTGGATCGCGCTGATCGTGGCGATGTTTGCCGCCGCACTGCTCTGGCTGCGTCACTCGAACCAGGAAGACGTGGCGCCGGCACCGGTCGGCGAGCGCATGCTGCCCGCGCCCGAGCAGGCGCCGGTCGCCGACGTACAGCAGCCTGCGGCACGCCAGGCCGCAGCGGCCGGCTACCAGCGCAAGGCGACCCCTGCCGTACGCAATCGCGAGGCGCGCCCGCTGGCGGGCAACAGCAAGCCGACCTACCCCGCTGCCGCGCTGCGCAATGGCGTGCAGGGCAGCGTGATCGCCAGCCTGAATGTCGATGCCCGCGGCCAAGTGACCAATGCTGCGATTGTTTCGCGCAGCGGCGAGCGCAGCCGTGACCTGGATCGTGCGGTGCTGAGCACCGTGCAGAACTGGAAGTTCCAGCCGGCGATGCATGAAGGCCGTGCAGTGGCCAGTGTGGTGCGGGTCCCGGTGGATTTCCGTACCGGACAGCGTTGATCGCGGACGAGGGGTTCGTGATGTTTAGACGGAGGCTTCGGCCTCCGTCCTTTTATGCGGAGAAGCGTGCCGACCAAGGAAGGTCGGCACCTACCGGGCGATGTGAGCGTGCCGACCGAGGTTGGCACCTACCGGACAGGGGGCGCGTGCCAACCATGGTTGGCACCTACCGGAAAACCTGATCCGCCGGTCAGGCCAGGTTGAAGCCGGCGCTGCGCGCCAGGCCGTCGAAGTCCGGGAAGGACGTGGCGACATTGGCGATGTCGTTGATGCGCACTTCGCCGTTACTGATCTGGCCGGCAATGGCGAACGCCATGGCGATGCGGTGGTCGCCGTGGCTTTCGATGGTGCCGCTGCCCAGGCGCACGCCACCATGCAAGGTGGCACCGTCTTCAGTTTCGTCCACCTGCATGCCCAGCGCGCGCAGGCCGGTGGCCATCGCTGCGAGACGATCGGATTCCTTCACCCGCAGCTCGGCGGCGCCGGTCACCACGGTCTGGCCTTCTGCAGCAGCTGCCGCCACGAACAGCGCCGGGAACTCGTCGATCATGTCCGGCACCAGTTCTTCCGGAATGCGTGCGCCCTTCAGCGGGGCGTAGCGCACCACCAGGTCGGCCACCGGTTCACCGCCCTGTTCTGCCGGGTTCTCTTCGGTGATGTCCGCACCCATCAGGCGCAGCGCATGCAACAGGCCGGTGCGGCGCGGATTCAGGCCGACCTGCTTCAGGCGCAGCTCGGAACCGGGAATGATGCTGGCGGCGACCAGGTAGAACGCGGCCGAAGAGAAATCGGCGGGCACCACGATATCCGTGGCGCGCAGGCGCTGGCCACCGCGCAGGCGGGCCTTGCCCGGCGAAAACGCGATGTCCACGCCGAACGCGGACAACATGCGCTCGGTGTAGTCGCGGGTCGGGTGCGGTTCGGTCACGCAGGTTTCGCCCTGCGCATACAGCCCGGCCAGCAGCACCGCCGACTTGACCTGCGCACTGGCCACCGGCGAGGCGAAATCGATGCCGTGCAGCGCTTGGCCACCATGCACGTGCAGCGGCGGTGTGCCGTCGTCCTGGGTGTCGATCCTTGCGCCCATCTGCGACAGCGGGCCAGTGACGCGGCGCATCGGGCGGCCGGACAGCGATTCATCGCCGATCAGCGTGCAGTCGAACGACTGGCCCGCCAACAGGCCGGCCAGCAGGCGCATGCCGGTACCGGCATTGCCGCAATCCAGCGGTGCATCCGGCGCCTTCAGGCCATCGATGCCGACACCGTGCACGACGCGCTGCGACGGGCTGGGCGTTTCGATGCGCACCCCCAGCTGGCTGAAGATGCGCGCGGTCGCGCGGGTGTCCTCGCCTTCCAGGAAGCCTTCGATGTGCGAGGTGCCATCGGCCAGCGCGGCAAACATCACCGAGCGGTGCGAGACCGACTTGTCGCCGGGAATGGTCAGGCTGCCCTGCAGCGGCTGGCCCTTGCGGGCTATCCAGTGTTGCGCGTTGCTCATCGTTCGATCATTCCGTAAACACCGGCAGCGCCGGCGATGCATCAGGGAGCGGCGGCTGTTGCCGCCGCAGCAGCACTCAGGGCACGGCCACCGGATAGGAGCCCAGCACCTTGATCTGCGCCGAGTGCGCTTCCAGTTCGGCCAGCGCGGCCTGCATCGGCGCGTCGTCGATGTGGCCGGCCAGGTCGATGAAGAAACCGTACTCCCACTTGCCGTGGTGTGACGGCCGCGACTCGATGCGGTTCATGCTGATGCCGTGGCGGGCGAACGGGCTGAGCACGTCGAACAGCGCACCGGGCTTGTCATGGATGAACACCAGCACCGAGGTGCGGTCGTGGCCGGAGGTCGGAAAAATGTTGCGGCCCACCACCAGGAAGCGGGTGGTGTTGTCGGCATCGTTCTGGATCGGCTTGGTGACCACCTTCTTCAGGCCGTACACGTGGCCGGCACTCTCGCCGCCGATGGCCGCCGCGTCGTCGGCGTTGCGCGCACGGCGCGCGCCTTCGGCGTTGCTCGACACCGGAATCTTCTCGGCCTTCGGCAGATTGGCGCGCAGCCACGCCGAGGTCTGCATGAACGACTGCGGGTGCGCGTAGATGCGCTCGATGTCCTCGATGCGGCCGCTGCGCGACATCAGGTACTGCTGCACGCGCAGTTCCACTTCGCCGCAGATCTTCAGGTTGGAGGTCAGGAACATGTCCAGGGTGATCTGGATGGTGCCCTGCCCCGAATTCTCCACCGGCACCACGCCGAAATCGGCGTTGCCCGCTTCCACTTCCTGGAACACCTCTTCGATGCTGGCCATCGGCAGGCCCAGCGCGGAGCGGCCGAAGTGCTTGAGCACGGCCTGCTGGCTGAAAGTACCTTCCGGGCCGAGGTAGCCGATCTTCAGCGGCTCCTGCTGGGCCAGGCAGGCCGACATGATCTCGCGGTAGACGTGCACCAGCAGTTCATCGCTGAGCGGGCCTTCGTTGCGGTCCACCACCATGCGCAGCACCTGCGCTTCGCGCTCGGGGCGGTAGTAGTCGACGGCGGCGGCGAGCTTGCCCTTGGCCTTGCCGACCTGGTGGGCGAAGCGCGCGCGCTCGGCGATCAGGCTCTGGATGTCGCGGTCGATCTGGTCGATCTTCGAGCGCACATCGGCCAGCGCCAGCGGCGCCAGGGTGGGTGCCGGGTTCGAGGTGGCCTTGGCCTTGCCCTTCGCCTTGGTGGGCACGCTGTCCTTGGCCGGTTCGGCCTTCTTCGGCGCCTTCTTGCTGGATTTGCTGCTTGCCATCGGAATTCCTTGTTGCGGGGAACGCACCCGACGGTGCGCGCCGTTCATTGCTCAGCCGTGACGCTGCTGGAAATCGGCCATGAAGGCGACCAGCGCCTCGGCCCCGGCCAGCGGCATGGCGTTGTACAGCGAGGCACGGATGCCACCGACGACCTTGTGCCCCTTCAGCGCCAGCAGGCCAGCGGCCTTGGCCTCGGCCACGAAGCGGGCATCGAGATCGGCATCGGGCAGGAAGAACGGGATGTTCATCCGCGAACGGGCCGCGTGTGCAACCTCATTGCGGTAGAAGCCGCCGGAGCCGTCGATGGCGCCGTACACCAGCGCGGCCTTGGCGGCATTGCGCCTGGCGAACTCGGTCACGCCGCCCTCGGCCAGCATCCACTTGAACACCAGACCGGCCAGATACCAGTTCCAGGTCGGCGGGGTGTTCAGCATCGAATCGCGGGCGACATGCGAGCGGTAATCGAAGATGTCCGCGCGTGGCTGGCCACTGCGCTCGAGCAGGTCGCGGCGGATGATCATCACCGCGATGCCGACCGGACCCAGGTTCTTCTGCGCACCGGCATAGATCACGCCGTAGCGGCGCACGTCCAGCGGCTCGCTGGCAATGGACGAACTGAAGTCGGCCACCAGCGGCACATTGCCGGTATCGGGCACATCACGGAACTCGACGCCGTGGATGGTCTCGTTGGCGGTGATGTGCACGTAGGCGGCATCCGGCGAGAGCTGCCAATCGGCGTGCGGCGGCAGCGTGCGATAGCCATCGGCCTCGCTGCTGGCGGCGATGTTGACGTCCACGTAGACACCGGCCTGCCTGACCGCGGTCTTGCCCCAGTGGCCACTGACCACGTAGTCGGCACGCTGGCCGGGGGCGGCGAAGTTCAGCGGGATCAACGCCTGCTGGGTGGTGGCACCACCGGACAGGAACAGCACCGCATAGTCTTCGGGGATATCGAGCAGGCGACGCAGGTCGGCCTCGGCCTCGGCGGCCACGGACATGAATTCCGTGCCGCGATGGCTCATTTCCACGATCGAAGCGCCGGACCCGTGCCAGTCCAGCATTTCCGCCTGCGCCTGACGCAGGACCGATTCCGGCAAAGTCGCAGGGCCGGCACTGAAGTTGAACGCGCGCGTCATGTCACACCTGTGGGGCAAGACCCCTAGTATGCCGCAGTGCACCAGCCTTGCGGCCTTGTGCGGCAAGGGAAATTTGGTTTCATTGGAATCCATCGGCGACGCGACCGGGTAGTGCCGG
>NZ_JAVSKK010000007.1:0-40133 GCF_032025605.1 Stenotrophomonas maltophilia group sp. msm4
CGGGGGCCGCGCCGGCGCCGCCGAAGCGGCCCCGGCAGGAGCCTTACTGGCCGGCCTTCACCGCCACGAAGGCGCTGTTGCCGTTGGCCGTGCGGACCAGCAGCATCACCACGTCGTCCTTCTTGAAGCTGGACAATGCCCGGTTCAGGGCATCCACGCTGCCGACCGCAGTGCGGCCGACCTGCAGGATCACCATGCCCGGCGACAGGCCGGCATCGCGTGCCGCCTGGCCCTTGACCCCGGTGATGCGCACGCCTTCATTGCCGTTGAGCCCCAACTGCTTGCGCTGGGCCGCGTTCAGGTCGCTGACGTCCAGCCCCAGCAGGGCGTTGGCACCGGTCTGCGGAGCCGCCTCGCCACCGCCAGCCGACGGCCCGCGGGCATTGGCCTGCCCGTCCTCGCTCAGTGCGGTCAGCGTGGCACTGAGCTCATGCGGCTTGCCGTCGCGGTAAACCACCAGGTTCACCTTGCTGCCCGGCGCCATCGCACCGATCAGCGGCGGCAGGTCGGACCAGCTGTTGACCGCGCTGCCGTTGACCGAGCGGATGACATCGCCCACCTGCACGCCGGCCTTGGCGGCCGCACTGCCGGCCACGATCTGGTTGACCAGCGCGCCGCGGCTGTCCGGCAGGCCCAGTCCCTGCGCCTTCAGCGAATCGATCGGTTCGACCACCGCGCCGAGCTGGCCGCGGGTGACCTTGCCGCTCTTCTTGATCTGCTCGACCGCGCTCATCGCCAGGTCGATCGGGATCGCGAAGCTGATGCCCATGTAGCCGCCGGAGGCCGAGAAGATCTGCGAGTTGATGCCGACCACTTCGCCGCGGGTGTTCAGCAGCGGCCCACCGGAATTGCCCTGGTTGATCGCCACGTCGGTCTGGATGAATGGCACGTAGCGCTGGTCCGGCCCCCCCGTACTGCGACCAACGGCGCTGACCACGCCGGCGGTAACGGAATGGTCGAGGCCGAACGGCGAGCCGATCGCGACAACCCATTGACCGGGCTTCAGGGTGTTGGAATCGCCCACGCGCACGGTGGGCAGGTTCTTGCCATCGATCTTGAGCAGGGCCACGTCGTACTGCTGGTCGCTGCCCACCACCTTGGCGGTGAACTCGCGGCTGTCGCCCAGCTTGACCTTCACTTCGCTGGCGTCGGCCACCACGTGGTAGTTGGTCAGTACATAGCCATCGGGCGAGATGATGAAGCCCGATCCCATGCCACGCCCCTTGATGCTGGGACCGCCATCCTGCCCACCCGGCCCCCGCCCCGGCATCGGGAAGTCAGGGCCGAAGAAGCGGCGGAAGAACTCCGGCATGTCATCGTCGCCCATCGGGCCGCGCGAGGCCTGGCGGTTGTTGCGGACGATGGTGGTGTCGACGTTGACCACGCCCGGGCCGACCTGTTCGACCAGGTTGGTGAAGTCAGGCAAGCCACTGACCAGCGGTTGTGCAGGCGCCCGCGGCGCCGCGGCCGGCGCAGGCTGGGTCTGCGCGGCAGGCGCCGGCGCCTGTGCGCAGGCCACCAGGGGAAGGGTCAGGGCCAGCAGGCCAATGGCCTGCGTGCGGAGTCGGGGAGTCATCGGACGGCAACCTCCGGATCGGGTGGAAAGAGGAATACGGGCCCCGCCGACGGCGGGGCGTGAAGGCGCCCGGCTCAGTCGCGCGGGCGCGGCGGCACCGGCAGGTCGTCCTGCAGGCGCGGCTCGAACGGGTAGAACGCGGCACCACCGGCATGGGCCGGGAAGCTGGCATTGAGCGCACCACCGGCGGCGGGCGCCAGGCTGGAGCGCGGCCATGGCCGGGCCTGCAGCCCACCGACCTCACCAAACGGCAGGTTGTGGTTGGCGTTGGCCGGTACGGTCGGAGCCAGCGGTGCCTGCACGGCGGCGATGGCGCGCTGCGGAGCGTCATCGCGCTGGGCGGCACGCGCGGCCTGCTGGCTGCGGGTTGCACTGGCGCGGCGGGCGTCCTGGCGACGGCTGGTAGCAGCCATCGCCACAGCCGGCGCCGCCGCCACGGCCATCGCGGCGGTATCCACCGATGCTTCGGTCACCGGGGCCGGCGCGGTTGGCGCCGGTGGCAGTTCCGCCTGGCTGGCGATCACCTGCGGCGCCAGCGGTTCACCCGGCGTGGCCTCCTTCAGTTTCTCGCCGCCGATGAACAGTGCGACGGCGGCCACCGACGCGGCCAGGGCGGCGCCGCCGCCCCAGGCCCGCCAGCCACTGCGACGTACCTGGCGACGCGGCTCGGCCTGTGGCGCCGGCTCGGCCGCGATGGCGGCAGCCACGGCGGCACTGAAGCCGGCCGGCGCCAGCGCCGACGCCTGTCCGCGCATCACGTCGCCCAGCAGCTGCCAGCGTTCCTGGCAGCCGGCCAGCTCGGGGTCGTGCTCCATCCGGCGCAGCAGGAAGCGCGCTTCATCGGCGCCCAGCTCGCCATCGACCAGGGCCGACAGCTGCTCGCGATGGCGCTGGTCCAGGCGCTGCCCGGCGGGCGATTGATGGTTCTGCGATTCGTTGAACGGGTTACTGGTCATACGCGGCTCTTCTCACGGGTGGCGCTGCCGATGTCCAGCAGCGGCCGGAGTTCGGTGTCGATCGCCTCGCGCGCCCGGAAGATCCGTGAACGCACCGTGCCGATCGGGCACCCCATCTTCTGCGCGATATCCTCGTAGCTCAGGCCTTCCACCTCGCGCAGGGTGATCGCTGACCGGAGTTCTTCCGGCAGCGCGTTGACGGCCTTCATCACCGTCTGTTCCAGCTCCTGGCGCATCAACTCGCGTTCGGGCGTGTCGGTGTCACGCAGGCGCGTACCACTGTCGAACTGTTCGGCATCGCCGATGTCGATGTCATCGGTCGGCGGCCGTCGATTGTGTGAAGCCAGGTAGTTTTTGGCGGTATTCACGGCGATTCGATGCAACCAGGTTGAGAACTGGGCATCGCCACGGAAACTCCCGATCGCGCGGTAGGCACGGATGAAAGTGTCCTGGGCGACGTCCTGACATTCGCTCCAGTCGGCGATGTAGCGACCGACCAGGGCCACCACCCGATGCTGGTACTTGCGCACCAGGACATCGAAGGCGGCACTCTCGCCGTGCTGCACGCGCCGGACCAGTTCCAGATCCAGCTCCTGTGGTGTATCAACCTCGGCCATGAGGGGCCGCACTCCTGTCAGCCCAACCGACGTCGGGCAATGAGACTGCCAATCCCGGGAAAAGTTCAGTCGCCGATCACCTGGCGCCGCACCAGCTTTTAACCACCGTTCCGTTAGCGTCCCGGTCCACGGCCATGGATCCGGGGGCGCCACTCCCCTGCTATTGGGATTTGACGCGGGGGAAACAACCTCTGGATCATAGCCGCTTCTCCATACACAACCGGATGGAACGTCCATGCTCTCAGGCTTCGATGGTCTCCGCTTCAGCCACTGGCACCCCGAGATCCGCGACGACGGCGTGGTGGTTCTCTCCCTGGATCGTCAGGACAGCAGCGTCAACGCGATGTCGCAGGACGTGCTGCTGGAGCTGGGCGACCTGCTTGAGCGCATCGCGCTGGACCCGCCCAAGGGCGTGGTGGTCCAGTCGCTGAAGAAGGCCGGCTTCATTGCCGGTGCCGACCTGAAGGAGTTCCAGGAATTCGACCGTCGCGGCACTGTCAACGACGCGATCCGTCGTGGCCAGGCGACCTATCAGAAGCTGGCCGAGCTGCCCTGCCCCACCGTTGCGGCGATCCACGGCCACTGCCTGGGCGGCGGCACCGAACTGGCGCTGGCCTGCCGCTACCGCGTGGCGTCCAATGACAGCAGCACCCGCATCGGCCTGCCGGAAACCCAGCTGGGCATCTTCCCGGGCTGGGGCGGCAGCGCCCGCCTGCCGCAGTTGGTGGGCGCGCCGGCGGCGATGGACATGATGCTGACCGGCCGCACCCTGTCGGCCTCGGCCGCGCGTGGCATCGGCCTGGTCGACAAGGTGGTGGCGCCAGCGGTGGTGCTCGACACCGCCGTCGCGCTGGCGCTGTCCGGTACCACCCGCCCGTTCAAGCAGCGCGCGACGGCATGGGCCACCAACACCTGGCTGGCACGCAGGCTGCTGGCGCCGCAGATGGTCAAGCAGGTCGCACGCAAGGCGAAGAAGGACCATTACCCGGCGCCGTACGCGCTGATCAGCACCTGGCAACGCAGTGGCGGCAAGCCGATCCAGGTCCGCCTGGACGCCGAGCGGCGCGCCGTGGTGAAGCTGGCCAGTACACCGACCGCGCGCAACCTGATCCGTATCTTCTTCCTCACCGAGCGACTGAAGGGCCTGGGCAGTGGTGATTCCGGCATCCGTCACGTGCACGTGGTCGGCGCCGGCGTGATGGGCGGCGACATCGCCGCGTGGGCCGCTTACAAGGGCTTCGAGGTGACCCTGCAGGACCGCGAGCAGCGCTTCATCGACCCGGCCATGGAACGCGCGCAGGCGCTGTTTGCCAAGAAGGTGCGCGACGAAAGCAAGCGCCCCGCCGTGGCCGCACGCCTGCGTGCCGACCTGGAAGGCAATGGGGTTGCCGAAGCGGATCTGGTGATCGAGGCGATCATCGAGAACCCGGAAGCCAAGCGTGCGCTGTACCAGACGCTGGAACCGAAGATGAAGCAGGACGCCCTGCTGACCACCAATACCTCGTCGATTCCACTGGTGGAACTGCGCGATCACATCCAGCGCCCGGCGCAGTTCGCCGGCCTGCACTACTTCAACCCGGTAGCGCAGATGCCGCTGGTGGAAATCATCCACCACGATGGCATGGCGCCGGAGACCGAGCGCCGCCTGGCCGCGTTCTGCAAGGCGCTGGGCAAGTTCCCGGTGCCGGTGGCCGGCAGTCCGGGCTTCCTGGTCAACCGCGTGCTGTTCCCGTACATGCTGGAAGCCGCCACCGCCTACGCCGAAGGCGTCCCGGGCCCGGTGATCGACAAGGCCGCCGTGAAGTTCGGCATGCCGATGGGCCCGATCGAACTGATCGATACCGTTGGCCTGGACGTGGCCGCCGGTGTCGGCCGCGAACTGGCGCCGTTCCTGGGCCTGCAGATTCCGGCCGCGCTGCAGACGGTGGAACCGGACAAGCGTGGCAAGAAGGATGGCCAGGGCATCTACACCTGGGAGAACGGCAAGCCGAAGAAGCCGGACGTGGCCAGCGACTACCAGGCCCCGGCCGACCTGGAAGACCGCCTGATCCTGCCGCTGTTGAACGAGGCAGTGGCGTGCCTGCACGAAGGCGTGGTGGCCGACGCGGACCTGCTGGATGCCGGCGTGATCTTCGGCACCGGTTTCGCCCCGTTCCGCGGCGGTCCGGTCCAGCACATCCGTGCGGTCGGTGCCGATGCGATCGTCGAGCGGTTGAAGGCGCTGCAGCAGCGCCACGGCAACCGTTTCGCCCCGCGCCCGGGCTGGGACAACCCCGTCCTGCGCGAACCGGTGGTCTGAGTTCATCGGCCGGGCCTGCGGCCCGGCACCCGCAGAGGCAACCGCCGAAGCAAAAGCCAGAGCCGGCGCCAGAACCGGAGCCGGAGCAACAGCCGGCTCTGGCTTTTCTGTTTGCTGGGCGGGGGGGGGGGGGGGGGGGGGGGGGGGGGGGGGGGGGGGGGGGGGGGGGGGGGGGGGGGGGCGCGGGGGGGGCGGGGGGGGGCGGCGGCCCCCCCCCCCCCCCCCCCGGGCGCGGGGGGGGGGCCGCCGCCGGCCCCCCCCCCCCCCCCCCCCCCCCCGCCCCGCCGCCCCCCCCCCCCCCCCCCCCCCCCCCCGACTCTACAAAAGCGAAGCACCTAGAAGTCGAACAACTCCGACAGGAAGCTGTCCTTCTTCTTTTTCTTGTACCCATGGCCGTACTGCTGGCCCCGGTTGTCCTCGTAGCGCTGGCCCAGGTGGCGGGTATCGCGATGCATCACCGGCGGCGGCGCAGCGGCCGGCTGTGCCTGCACAGGGGCGGGCGGCGGCACCGCAGCACCGGCGCCGGCACGTTCGATGATCTTGTCCAGCTCGCCACGGTCCAGCCACACGCCACGGCAACCGGGGCAGTAATCGATCTCGATGCCATGGCGCTCGGCCATCTGCAGGGTCTGGGTCTTGCACACGGGGCACAGCATGGGCATGGCTCCTGAAGGTCTGGCAACGACTCTACCTGCCCACGGATGACTGTGCGGCAACACATGACCGATGGCACAGGGACTTCCGGCGCGTGCCAGCGTCCTCGGCCGCCTTCCACACTGCACGCTGGTTCCGCAGGGAGTGCGTGCATGACCGTCCTGTCCCGCCTGCCCAACGCGGCGCGCCTGCTGCTGGTGCTCCTCGGCGTCGGCCTGGGCCTCAATCTGCGCGATGTCGCTGCGGCCGCAGGCGCGCGGATTCCCGCCTTGCCCATGCCCTACGGCGGCAGCCTGCTGGACAACGCACTGGCCGTGCTGCTGGCACTGCTGCTGGCCGCACTGCTGCGCCCCCATGGGGTAGGCCTGATGGCCAGCCTGGGGCTGCGCGGCAACGGCTGGCGCGGCCCGATGTGGGTGCTGCTGGCCAGCCTGCCCTGCTGGCTGGGCCTGGCGCTGCTGGGCACGCCCAACACCGCACTGACCACCCTGGATGCAACGATGCTCGCCGTGCTGTTCCCACTGGCCGAGGAAGTGCTGTTCCGCGGCCTCGGCTTCGTGTTGCTGGTGAAGCTCATGCGTGGCCCGTGGTCCCTGCTTGCGCTGCCGCAGGCGCTGCTGTTCGGTTGGGTGCACTGGCTGGGCTTCGGCGGCTTCGACGGCGGCGGCACTGCCCTGTTCGTCGGCGCGGTCATCGCACTGGGCGGCTTCATCTTCGCTTGGCTCGACCATCTGGACGGCGACACCCTGTGGTGCGGCCTGGTGCTGCATGTATCGATGAACATGGCGTGGAACGCGTTCAGCCTCGATGACGCCGTCGCGCTGGGCTGGCAGGCCACCAGCCTGCGTATCGGCACCGCGCTGCTGGCGGTGGCGGTGCTGGCCTGGCAGGTACGCCGCCGGCAGCAGCATCGGCTGTAACGCCCACTTAGCCTGGCGTGCACGCCGGGATCACCCCCGGCTTGCGCATACTTGCGCGCCTTCTGCTCCCCTGTTGTCCGGAGTTGCCGCGTCATGTTGCTGTCCAAGCGCTTTGTGGAACCGCGCGTCCTGCTGATCGAGGACGCCGAGGAAACCCAGGAACTCAGCCGCCTCGCCCTGGAAAGCCAGGCCTGCCAGGTCACCGCTGTCAGCAGTGCCGAGGCCGCGCTGGGCCTGCTCAACGCCGGCGAGCCGTTCGACCTGCTGTTCACCGACGTCTGCCTGGGCGGGATCAGCGGCATCGAAACCGCCAACCGCGTGCGCGAGCATCTGCCGCAGCTGCCGATCCTGGTCACCTCCGGCATGGACCAGCATCATGTGCTGCCGCAGCTGCGCGCCGACATCCACTTCCTGCCCAAGCCGTACAGCATGAGCGAGCTGCTCGATGCCATCCGCCTGTGCTTCCGCCATGCAGCGGATGCCACGTTGATGCCGCCGCCGCAGGCCAGCGCGGCCTGAGGCAATCATTCACGCATGGCGTGGATTGAACCTGCAATCAACCGCTGCTGTACGGTCCGGTACCCGGGAACACCTTCAGCAGCGCGCGGGTGATCATGTCCGGATACACGGTGAAGTGATCCTGGTCATCGATCACCATGTTGTCCACCGTCAACGAGCGCCCGTTGGCGCGCAGCTGCTCGGCGAATTCGGCGTTGTGGCGCAGCATGTCGTTGCGGGTGAAATAGCGCGGCTCCGGCTTCACCGTTTCGAAGCTGCCGATCGACAGCACCACCGTGGTCGGCTGCGTGGGCGCCTTGGCCTCGGCCTGCATGCGCGGCACCCGATGGTTGTCGAACCACAGCGACGGGCTTGACAGGATGTAGGTGCGGAACATGTCTGGGCGCGTGGTCAGCACGTAGGCACCGAACAAGCCACCATAGGAATGACCGGCATAGGCGCGCCGCGCCGGATCAGTGCGGTAGCGCGCATCGATCATCGGCAGCACCTGCTCAGCGAGGAAATCACGGTAGTGCGCCGCGCCGCCGTAGCTGACGTCGTCGCTGTAGTCACGCGGATCGGTGCGCGCCGGATCGCTGGGCGTGTAATCGCGCGAGCGGCTCTGCTTGGACGTCAGGCCTTCCTGCGGCGGCAGCCCGACCAGGATGAAATCCTCGAGGTTCACGCCCTTCTGCCCCACCATGTTGCGCACGCTGCGCACCAGCGGGAAGGTGTACAGCGCATCGGTCACATACAGCACCGGATAGCGCTTCTCTGGATGCGCCGCGTAGTCAGCCGGCAGTGCTACCCAGATCGGATAATCGCGGCCCACCGGATCGTGCACGCGCAGCGCTTCGGTATCCGGCAGCACCACGCCCGGCACAGCGGTGGCCGCGCTTTCTTTCGCTTCATTCTGCGTTGCCGGTGGCGCCACCGACATCGCACAGCTACTCATGGCCAGGCAGGCCGCCATACTCCATCCACGCACACGCTGCATCCACACTCTCCCATTGCGGGCGGCGCACCGCATGGCACCGCTGCCGCATCCTTGCATGGCGTGCAGCCCGGTGCCAGTGCGGTCAGGGCGAGGCCGGCGGTGGTGCCGGGAACAGCGTGCGCAGCGCCTACATTGCGGCCGGGTGATAGAGGGTCGCGTGGGTTTCCTCCGGCAGTGGCAGGTACTTCACCAGCGGCGACGGCGAGGCGTGCTGCAGCAATGCGGCTAGTCGTGCGGCAGAGGCGGCCAGCTCCGGCTGCCCGCTGCTGGCCAGGAATACGTGCGGCTGCGCACGCGTCACCGCAGGCAACTGCTTGGCCACTCCGGCCAGCATCGCGCCGCGGTTCCACCACAGGCTGGGATCCAGCGCGATGTAGCTGTTGAACAGCGCCGGTTCCTGCAGCAGCGTCTCAACCACGAACAGGCCGGCCAGCGACTCACCGATCAGCGCGCGCTCGTCGGTGGTCGGGTAGCGCTGGCGTACCTGCGGCATCAGTTCATCGCGCAGAAACGTGCGGTAGGCCGCGGAACCCCCAATGCGCGGCGCGATCTTCTGGTCCTGCGGATCGCTGCTGGGGCCGGTCATGTCGCGACGGCGCTCGGTGTTCTCGATGCCGACCAGCAGGAACGGGCGCATGCTGCCATTGCCGCTCAGCACCTGCACCAGTCCTGCCACGTGCAGGAAGTCCTCATCGATGCCGCCGTCGGGCATGTAGATCACCGGCAGCGGTGTTTTCGGGTCCAGGCCCCACGGCTGCGGGCGGTAGACGTTGATGCGGCGGGTCTCGCCCAGCGCCTTCGACTCAACGGTGAAGGTCTCGCCGATCACCAGCGGGGTTGCGGCCGCTGATTGTACGGACGGCGCCGGTTCGGCGGCCATCAACGGCGCGACGGAGACGGCGGACAACAACAGCGACAGCATGATCAAGCGCATGGGGTGACCCGTCCTGGGAAAGAGGCCGAGCATAGCGCCCAGCGGCAGGCATTGGCGGCTTCTGCACGCTCAGCATCCCTGCCAGATGCATAGATCCATGCCATGCGGGGGATGACCTCCCCGCGCGCAACCGGGTACGGCTCGGTTTCCCATGCGAATCGCAGCCGAGCATGGCTCGGCTCTACAACAGTTCAACCGTCGCGGATGGGACGGATCACTGTAGAGCCGAGCCCACGCTCGGCTCAGCCCACCGCGCAAACCGCAGCCGAGCATGGCTCGGCTCTACAACACCTTGGACGTCGCAGATGCACCGATTTTTGAGTGCGTGACCCGCTGTTCCGCACCACCACGGCTGGCAAACGTGGCGCGCACTTTCCACGTTCCCCACCACGGCAAACGTGCCGTCAGCGGCAGTTACCGACATTGTCCAACGCGACCGACCGAGCGCATGAGCACATGCGTCGCGCCCTGTCGCTTGCTGCGTCGGCGCGGCCTGCGCCACCATCGTCGCGCGCCTGGATTCCGCATCGTTCTTCGGAAAATCCTCATTGAGCTCCAGGCGCAGGCGTAAACACCATACTGCGCCACCGACAACGGGTGGCAGCGGGCCTGCAAGCCCGTAATGACATTCACGCTGTTGTTTGCGCTCACCCGCCGACACTGTCTTTGGACCGTGCCGGCGGGTGATCCGTCGGCCTTCATGGCGGGCGGTGCGTGGGGGTCTTCGGACCCGCCGGCTACTACGTGATGTCATTCCGGCTTGCAGCCACGCATCGCCTGCCACCCGCCCTGCGCGGTGGCACGCCCACTCCAGAGCTGAGGAAGCCGAGATGACCGACCGTCCGCCCTATGCTTCATACGCCGCCAGCACCCACGATGACGACGACAACCCTGCGCCCGAACTGAGCACGTTTCTGGCTGCCTCAAACGCATCCGCGCGGGCGAAGGCGCCGATGGCCTGCCCTGGCCTGAAACCAGCCTATCTGCGGGGCGCGGGGTTGCCCTGTCGCGGGTGGAACGAGCCGCCATTGGCATGCTGACCGTGGCGGAAATGCTGCACGCCGCCGACCGCTGCCGAGCAATGGCCACGCCGGACCGGCATCTGGATGCCGGCGTGGTTGAAGGGCTGTTCTTTGCCTGCCGCAGTCTGGCCGAGCTGGTGTGCCGGGACGTGCGGCCGGAGTAGCCTCACCCTGTACTGCAAACCGGGCCATACTGGGGCCGGACCGGCCGGTACCGGGTCCCATCGAAACCTACAAGGAGGTTTGCGTGTTGAATGTCGTGATCGTTGCCGCGCTGGCTGCTGGCCCCGCTGCGTCCGTACCGTATGCCGATTGCCTGCTGGGCAATATCCAGCCCGGGCTGTCCGATCATGCTGTGCAACTGGTACAGCGGGCGTGTGCGGCGAAGCATCCAGACAGTTTCCTTGCCTCGCTGGAACTGGAACGCGCCTACAGCGCCCAGCGGCAGGCGCGGTTCGATGCGGATCGTGCTGCGGCGGAGCGGGCTGCGAATGCCGCCGCCAATGCTGCAGCCGTTGCCACGCAGGTGGCGGCGGAACGCGAGGCGGCGCGGGCGCGCGGCGCCAAGGCGAAATAGGCATTTTGCGGGCAACAACACAAAAGGCACCGCTGAGCGGTGCCTTTTTGAATGACTTGGGTCATTGACCGCATTGGTGGGCCGTGAAGGATTCGAACCTTCGACCAAAAGATTAAAAGTCTTCTGCTCTACCGACTGAGCTAACGGCCCATTGCACTGCCCCAGCCTTTCGGCGGGGTGGGCATTCTACCCTACTTTGGCCGGTCGCGTGAAACCCGGGTGTGTCGAGGATGCCGGCCAGCGGCCGGCACTACCAGCGGCTTAAACCTTTCGGGCCATTGTCGCATCCCATCTGTGATCCTTTCCCGGAGCCATGGATGCGTCTGATCGCCAGCCTGCTTGCCGCCCTGCTGCCCTGCGCAGCCCTGGCCGCCCCGCCCCAGGTCGTCACCGACGACATCGCCCGCTTCTGGGCCACCTATGATGCGGTGCGCGCCGAACCCGATGGCGAACGCCGGGTGGCGCTGGTCCAGCAACGCTACATCGATCCCGGCAGCCCCGGGCTGCATGCGCTGATGCAGGTGCGCCACTACACTGCCCGCGAATACGCCGTGGCCATGTGGGCGTGGCCGCGCTTCTGGACGTCGGTGCGGCCGCTCACCGCCAACGCACAGCTCGCCAGCGCCACGCTGGAGCGCGACCTGACTGCGTTCCGGGCGCTCTACCCGGCACTGCGTCCAGCCACCATCACCTATGCAGTGGGCGTGCTGCGCACAGGCGGCACCACGCTGGGCAACAAGGTATTGATCGGCGCGGAGATGGCGCTCGGCGATGAGCGCGTGGACGTGAGCGAGCTGCCCGAGCCGATGCGCAGCCGCCTGCGGATCTTCTACGACAGCCGCCCCGGTGCGAACAACGCGCAGAACAACCTGCACGAATACGTGCATACCCAGCAGCGCGAGACCACCGGCAGCCTGGCCCAGTACGCGGTACGCGAAGGCGTGGCCGAATACGTGACAGAGCGCATCAGCGGGCGCCGCCCGGCGTTGCCGCTGTACACCTATGGGCCAGCGCACGAAGCGGAAATCCGCGCGCGCTTCCGTGCGGAGATGCACGGGGACAACCTGGACAACTGGCTGTACAACAGCGCGCGCAATCCGTTCGGGGTGAGTGACCTGGGCTACTACGCCGGCTACCGTATCGCGCAGGAGTACATGCGCCAGCAGGCCGACGAGAAGGCCGGTATCGCGCGGATGATTGAGTTGGACTATGCCGATCCGGCTGCGGTGCGGGCCTTCATCGAGGCATCGGGATGGTTGCAGGCCCGCTAGGTCAAGGAGTGCGGACCAACGGTTGGCACCACCGAGGGAGTGATTGCCCCACCGGGGAAGCCGGCCAGCGGCCGGCTCTACCAGGCGCGGTCAGGCGTACCGCGTGGGGTCGGGCACGCCGGCTTCGGCGAAACCCTGCGCGCGCAGGCGGCAGGCGTCGCAGTGGCCACAGGCAGCGCCGTTGGCGTCGGCGTTGTAGCAGGACACGGTCAGGCCGAAGTCCACGCCCAGGCGCACGCCTTCGCTGACGATCTGGCCCTTGCTGAGGAACTGCAGCGGGGCATGCACCTTGATGCCGGCGCCTTCCACGCCCGACTTTGTGGCCAGGTTGGCCAGCGCCTGGAACGCGGCCACGAACTCGGGGCGGCAGTCCGGGTAGCCGGAGTAGTCGACAGCGTTGACGCCGCAGAAGATGTCATTGGCACCGAGCACTTCGGCCCAGCCCAGCGCCAGCGACAGCATGATGGTATTGCGCGCCGGCACGTAGGTGACCGGAATGCCGGCTCCGCCCGCCTCCGGTACGTCGATGTCATCGGTCAGCGCCGAGCCACCGATGCTGCGCAGGTCCACGTCCACGGTCTTGTGCGCGACCACGCCCTGGGCCTTGGCCACGCGGGCTGCGGCATCCAGTTCGGAGGTGTGGCGCTGGCCGTAGCGCACGCTCAGGGCATGCACGGCAAAGCCCTGTTCCTGGGCCATGGCGATGACGGCGGCTGAATCCATGCCGCCGGAGAGAAGCACGACTGCCTTCTTCATGGGAAATCTTCCGGTTGGGAGGGGAAAGCCAGCACGCTGTCCCGCGCCGGAGCTACATCAGGGAACGCTGCGCCGGCTCATCGGCCCGGCTCGTCGTTCCACAGGATTTTATGCAACTGCATCTGGAAGCGCACCGGCAGCCGGTCTTCGACGATCCAGTCGGCCAACTGCCGCGCGCTGATCTCGCCCTTGCTCGGCGAGAAGAACACGGTGCAACGCTCCACCAGGCCGTGCTCGGCGACCATGGCCTTGGCCCAGTCGTAGTCCTCGCGGTTGCAGATGACGAACTTGATCTGGTCGCGGACGGTCAGCAGCGGCAGGTTTTCCAGGCGATTGCGGACGGCTTCGGCCGAGCCCGGCGTCTTGATGTCGACCACGCGCGACACGCGCGGGTCCACTGCACTGACATCCAGCGCGCCGGAGGTTTCCAGCGAGACATCCATGCCCGCATCGCACAGCTTCTGCAGCAGCACCAGGCAGCGCTTCTGCGCCAGCGGCTCGCCGCCGGTCACGCAGACGTGGCGGACGCCCTGGGCCAGCACCTCGGCCACGATGTCGTCGATGTCCCACCAGGTGCCGCCGTGGAAGGCATAGGCGGTGTCGCAGTACTGGCAGCGCAGCGGGCAGCCGGTCAGGCGCACGAACACGGTCGGCCAGCCGGCGGTATCGGCCTCGCCTTGCAGCGAGGTGAATATCTCGGTGATCTTCAGGCGCGGCAGCGGCGACTGCACGATGTCGCTGGGGGTGGCGACGGCGTTTGACGGGGTAACGGCGGTCATGGCGGGTACTTCTTGGTGGGACACGTGGCGGGTGGGCTACCGTGGCCGGTAACGAAAGCAGCCGAGCATGGCTCGGCTCTACAACAGCAACCGGACGGCTTTGCTGGTCCGGAAACGAAAGCAGCCGAGCGTGGGCTCGGCTCTACAGGGCACCTATTGTACGCCCGCTCAGCGGATCAGCGGATCTGCTTGCCCAGGCGGATGGACTGCAGGCGGTCCTGCGCGGTGCGCGCGGCGTCCGAGCCGGGGTACTGCGCCACGACGGTCTCCAGCGTCTGCTGGGCCTGGTCGACCTTTCCCTCGCCGTACTGCGAGAGGCCGATCTTGAGCAGGCCGCCCGCGGCCTTGTCGTGGGTCGGATAGCGCGAGAGCAGCTCTCGGAACTGGGTCTCGGCCATCGGGAAATTGCGGGTGGCGTAGTAGCTCTCGCCCAGCCAGTACAGCGCGTTCGGCGCGTACACGCCGTTCGGGTACAACTCCAGGAAGCTCAGGAACAGCTGCGCCGAATCGTCGTACCTGCCGGCCTTCAACGCATCGAAGGCAACGTTGTAGGAGGTGCGCTCGTCGCCGGTGGCGGCAAGGCTGCCAGCATCACCATGGACCGAAGGCGGCCGCTCGGAAGTGGCCGCCGCTGCGGGTTTTGCCGGGGCCGGTGCGGCCTTCGGCGCGCTCGCCGGAACGGGCGGCAGGGCCGGGGCGGCGTTGCCCCCTTCCAACCGGTTCAGGCGGCTGTCCAGATCCAGGTACTGGTCCTGGGCGGACTGCTTGAGCTGGGCGTTGTCATGCTGCAACTGCTCGATCGAGGCCTGCAGGCTGGTGACCTGCTGCCGCAGCTGATTGATCTGGTTCAACAGGTCCTGGTTGGCACTGTTGTTGTACATCTGCTGCTCGAGCGCGCCGACACGGTCAGCCAGGCTCTGTCGCTGTGCGTGCGCCGGTGCGGCAGCCACGAGGGCTGCCGCAACGACCAGCATCAGTTTGATGCCAATGCGCATGGATTACTGCGCGGTGTAGACGATTTCGACGCGACGGTTCTGCGACCAGCACGACTCGTTCGACTCGGTGCAGACCGGACGCTCTTCACCGTAGGACACGACGGTCAGCTGCGAAGCCGAACCACCGTTGGCCTGCAGGGCCGAGCTGACGCCGTTGCCACGACGCTCACCCAGGGCCTGGTTGTACGCGCGCGAACCGCGCTCGTCGGTGTGGCCCTGCAGGGTGATGCGCGAGGACGGACGGTCACGCAGGTACTTGGCGTGGCACGCCATGATGGCCTGGAATTCCGGCTTCACGTCTTCCTTGTCCAGGTCGAAGTAGACAACGCGCTGGCGCAGGCAGGCGTCGGTGTCCAGATCGCCCGGGCCGTACAGGCCGGAGGTCGACGGACCGGTCGGGGTGGTGGTCGAGGTGCCGGTGTCGACCGGGGCTGCCGGCTCTTCCTTCACCTTCTTCGAGCAACCGGCCAGGACGGCCACAGACAGCAGGGAAACAAGCAGAACGCGGGTGGACTTGTTCATGGCGATACCTTTGTGGCTCCTAAGCCGATGAGGGGTTCAAGACAACGAAAATATTAACACTCTTTTAGCGCTGGGTACGGTATGGGGACCATGCCGGTTCGCGCACATCACCGTCGGCCAGGACCAGGCGCTGGCGAACCCGCGCATCGGCCGAAACGGCATACAACACACCACGGCCACCTTCGCGGGCGGCGTACAGCACCATGCTTGCGTTGGGCGCAAAGCTCGGAGATTCATCCAGCGAACCCGGGGACAGCGTGCTCCAGCGGGGCGACCCCAGCGAGCTGTCCATCATCGCGATCTTGTAGCTGTTGCCCGAGCCCTGGGCGACGGCGATCTTCTTGCCATCGTAGGACACCGAGGGCTTGGCATTGTAGTTGCCCTGGAAGGTGACGCGCTCGGCGCTGCCGCCACCGGCACCGACCTTGTAGACCTGCGGACGGCCGCCGCGATCGGAGGTGAAGTACACCGCGCTGCCGTCCGGTGCCCAGGTCGGCTCGGTATCAATGGCGAAGTGGTTGGTCAGCTGGGTCAGCTGCTTGCTGCCCAGGTCCATCACGTAGATTTCCGGGTTACCGGAGCGCGACAGGGTCAGGGCCAGCTTGCGGCCATCCGGCGAGAACGCCGGGGCGCTGTTGATGCCGCGGAAGCTGGTGACCAGCTCGCGCGCTCCAGTGCCGATGTTCTGGATGTAGATGGCCGAATTGCCACGCTCGAAGCTGACGTAGGCCAGCTTGCTGCCATCCGGACTCCACGACGGCGACAGCAGCGGCTCGGCCGAGCGCACGATGGTCTGCGGGTTGAAGCCATCGGAATCGGCCACCATCAGCGCGTAGCGCATGGCGTCGCCCTTGCCACTGGCGGTCACGTAGGCGATGCGAGTCCAGAAGGCGCCGCGCACACCGGTGATCTTTTCGTAGATGGCGTCGGCCATCTGGTGGGCAACGTCGCGCATGGCGTTGCCACGGGCGGTCATCGCCAGGCCCAGCAGGCGCTCGCCCTTGGGCACGTCGAACAGTTCGTACTCGACGCGGTAGGCACCCGCACCGGCATCAAGCACGCGGCCGACCACGATGTAGTTCTGCTTCAGCGCGCGCCAGGTCGCGAACTGGATATCCCCCCCCCGCACGGGCTTCTCGACGATCTGCGCTTCCGGCAGCGTGCGGAACTGACCCGAACGCTCCAGATCGGCACGGACCACGCCGGCGACGTCGGTCTGCGGAGCGGCCGACGAACCCTGATAGGGCATCGGCACGATGGTGATCGGCAGCGCGGAGGCATTGCCGCCGATGATGTCGATATCCAGCCCCTTCTGCTGCGCGACAGCAGCAAAGGGCAGCAACAGGGCCGCAAACACGGCAAGCCAGCGAGGCATCTTTTTCATGGAGCGCTCAATAAGGGGAAACCGGAACGAGGGATAACAAAGCGGGAGTGAACCGCTTCGCAATCATGAACCAAGGGTACGTGAATTCCGGGTCAGTTCCAGCCCGTCTTCTCACGCACCGTTAACGTCGTGGCTAGCATCGCACCGTCTGCCCTGGTCACGCCGCCCCGGAGGACGGTGTTCGACAGCAGCCCACAGCCTGCCCGGTCGAAACCGAGCACACCAGAGGCAAGCGCGACAACCGTGGGCGCGGGTGGCTCGAGAGCCGCCCCGGCCCGCCGCCTCAGCGATCTTGGGCAGTAAACGTGAAGTTGAGCGTGCGTGCGAACACCGACTCGAAGCCACGGTACGGCAGCGGCTGCGCGTTGAGCACGGCGGCCTCGATCGAACGCTTGCCGGCCTCGTCGTACGGGCAGTTCGGGCTGACCTTGGCCTGCATCACCGTGCCACCCGGAATCTGGGTGATGGTGATCTGGCAGCGCTGGCCCAGCGGCACCGTGTCCGGCCGCACCCACTGCGACAGCACCTTGGCCTGGATCGCCGCGGCGTACTTGGCCGAAAGATCATCGCTGTTGCCACCACCACCGGCGGCCGGCTGGGACGCACCGCTGGAACCGGCGGCGGCACTGCCCGCGGCATTGCGCGCGGCGGCGACCTGGCGCAGCTTCTGCTCAGCCAGCTTGGCTTCCTTTTCGGCCTGTTCGCGGCGGGCACGGATCTCGGCGATCTTCTTCTGCTTCTCGGCCTCGGCCTTGTCCGCAGCCTGACGCGCCTGATCGGCCAGCTTCTTCTTCGCGTCTTCTTCCTGCTGCTTGGCCAGGCGCAGCTTCTGCTCGGCCTCTTCCTGGCGCTTGCGTTCGGTCAGGTCGATCTGCTCCTGGCGGCGCTTGGCTTCCTGCTCCTGCCTGGCCTTCTCCTGCGAGATGGCCAACGCGCTGACCGCTTCCTGGTCCTTGGTATCCGGCTGCGCGACACGCTCCTGTGCCTGTTGCTGCTGCGGCGTGGGGGCGTCCTGTGGGCGCGGCTCGGGAATCGGCTGTGGCGGCGGAATGGTGTCTTCCGGCACCGGAACCGGCTCGGCCACCGGCGGCGGCAGGTCCTCCAGCTTTTCGGACTGGCGCAGGGCCTGGCGGGCGGCGGACGCTTCGGACGCGGACAGCGCCAGGCTGGCCTCCACCGACGGATCACCGGCGGCGGCGTCGGTGTTGCGCTCGGGCGACCAGAACCAGGCCACGATGAAGACCAGCGCGACCAGCAGGTGCACCAGCAACGCCAGCGCCAGGGGCAGGCCCCAGCCGGGTTCGCGCTGCTGCGGAGGTGGCAGGGCGTCAGCGTGCATCGGTGGCCAGGCCTACCTTGTCTACCTTGGCGCGCTTGATGACATCCATCGCGGCGATGACCTTTTCATAGGCCACGGCACGGTCGGCGGCGACGATCACGCGCACGCCCTTGTCCTGGGCGGCGATGCCGGCCAGGCGGCCTTCCAGTTCCTCGGCCGACACGGCGGTCGGCTCCTTGGCGTCGGGCAGCTTCAGGCTGAGCTGGCCGTCCTGGCGCACCGAGACGATCACCGGGTCCTGCTTGCTTTCCAGCGCCTTGGCGTTGGATTGCGGCAGGTCGACGTCGAAGCTCAGGGTGAGCAGCGGCGCGGTGACCATGAAGATGATCAGCAGCACCAGCATGACGTCGATGTAGGGAACGACGTTGATTTCCGATTTCAGCTTGCGGCGCTTGCGGCGACCGATGGCAGCGGACATGGCTTGGACTCCCGGGTCAGGCGCTTACTCGTCGCCAGCGCTCTGGCGCTGCAGGATGGAGCTGAACTCTTCGGCGAAGGTCTCGAACCGCACCGACATGCGCTCCACGCGGGTGGTGAAGCGGTTGTAGGCCCACACCGCCGGGATCGCCACGAACAGGCCGATGGCGGTGGCGAACAGGGCTTCGGAGATGCCTGGCGCGACGGCGGCGATACCGGCCTGCGCACCGCTGCTGATCATGTCGTGCATGGTCACCATGATGCCGAACACGGTACCGACCAGGCCCACGTACGGGGCAGTCGAACCGATGTTGGCCAGCAGTTCCAGGTTGCGCTCAAGCTGGTCCACTTCGCGGGTGTAGGTGGTGCGCATGGCACGCTGCGCGCCTTCCAGCTGCGCACGGCCATCCAGGCGGCGCTTGTCGCGCAGGCGGGTGTACTCGCGGAAACCAGCTTCGAAGATGGCTTCCAGGCCGGTCACGCTGCGGCTGCGGTCGGTGGCGGCGCTGTACAGCTTGCCCAGGTCGGCGCCGGACCAGAAGCGGTTCTCGAACTCGTCAGCTTCGCGGGTGGCCTGCTTGAACACGCGGGCCTTGCGGAAAATGATCACCCAGCTGACGAACGAGCCGACCAGCAGCAGCAGCACGATGATCTTCACCGGCAGGCTGGCCTTGGCCATCAGTTCGAGGTAGTTGATGCCGCCGCCGGTGGTGGCCTGGGCAAGGGTCTGTGTCGCGGCGTTGCTGACGTCGGCCGGCAGTGCCTCGGTGACCGTGGCCTGCAGGGCCAGGAGCGTTGCGATCATCCGTTGTTCCTCAGTGTTCGGATTCGGGGTGGAGGTGGGGTTGCAGCATGGCAAGGACGGCCTCGTCCATGCCACGCGGGCGGAAACTGGCCGCTTCCAGTGCGGCGATGCGGACCCGGGCCGACAGCAGCAGCTCGCCGTCGCGCAGGATCTGCTGGTCGAAGACCATGCTGGCCTTCTTCAGCTGGACCAGGCGGGCGCTCACCTGCAGGGTGTCATCCAGCCGTGCCGGCTTGATGAAATCCATCTGCATCGAGCGCACCGCGAAGACCATCCCATGCTCGGCGCGCATGCGCTCCTGGCCGTAGCCGAGCGCACGCATCCATTCGGTCCGGGCCCGTTCCATGAAGGCCACGTAGCGGGCGTGGTAGACCACGCCGCCTGCGTCGGTATCTTCCCAGTAAATGCGTGTCGGCCAACTGAATAGTGGCTCAACCGACATCGGGAACCTCCGCGAACAGATCCTGCGGCGGGTTCTTCGGCTTCAGGCCCATGTGCCGGTAGGCCTTGTGGGTGGCCATGCGACCGCGCGCGGTGCGCACCAGGAAGCCCTGCTGGATCAGGTACGGCTCGACCACGTCTTCCAGCGTGCCGCGCTCCTCGGACAGCGCCGCGGCCAGCGACTCGATGCCGACCGGGCCGCCATCGAAGTAGTCGACCAGGGTCTTGAGCAGGCGCCGGTCGAGCTCGTCGAAGCCTTCCGGATCAACCTTGAGCATCTTCATCGCGGCCTGCGCCACGGCCTCGTCGATGTGGCCGCCCGCCTTCACCTGCGCGTAGTCGCGCACGCGGCGCAGCAGGCGGTTGGCGATACGCGGGGTGCCGCGCGCGCGCCGCGCGATCTCGCCGGCGCCGTCGGCGGTGCAGTCGATGCCGAGAATGGTGGCCGAGCGGCGCACGATCCGGGTCAGCTCCTCGACGCTGTAGAACTCCAGCCGCTGGACGATGCCGAAGCGGTCGCGCAGCGGCGCGGTCAGCAGGCCGGCGCGGGTGGTGGCACCGATCAGGGTGAACGGCGGCAGGTCGATCTTGATCGAACGGGCCGCGGGGCCCTCACCGATCATGATGTCGATCTGGAAGTCTTCCATCGCCGGGTACAGCACTTCCTCGACCACCGGCGACAGGCGGTGGATCTCATCCACGAACAACACGTCGTGCGGCTGCAGGTTGGTCAGCAGCGCGGCCAGGTCGCCGGCCTTCTCGATCACCGGGCCGGAGGTCACCCGCAGGGCCACGCCCAGTTCGTTGGCGATGACGTGGCTGAGCGTGGTCTTGCCCAGGCCGGGCGGCCCGAAGATCAGCACGTGGTCGAGCGCGTCGCCGCGTCCCTTGGCCGCTTCGATGTAGATCTCCATCTGCTCGCGCACCGGGGCCTGGCCGAGATAGTCGGCCAGGCGCTTGGGGCGGATGCTGGCGTCGGCGGCGTCATCCTCGCGGGTGGCGCCGGCGCCGATGATGCGGTCGTCGGTCATACCGTGATTATGCGGTAAATGGTTGCATTCCGGGGCCGGAAGCACGGTAGTGCCGGCCGCTGGCCGGCAACCCCATGAACACCGGTGGTGCGGCGGATGCCCGCCAGCGGCCGGCACTACCAGACCTCAGATCTCGACCTGGGCCCCGAGTTCGACCAGGCGGTTGCCGGGAATACGGAAGAAGCCGGTGGCCGGCGCGGCATTCCGGTGCATCAGCGCGAACAGCTTGTCGCGCCAGATCGGCATGCCGCGGTTGGCGGTGGCCACGATGGTTTCGCGGCTGGCGAAGAAGGTGGTGTCCATCGGGTCGAAGTAGATGCCACCGTGGTCGCACGAGCGCATCAGCGCCAGCGGCACGTCCGGGGTTTCCATGAAGCCGAAGCGCACGTAGACGCGGTAGAACTCGTCGCCCACCGATTCGATCTTCAGCCGCTGCCCTTCCATCGCATACGGGATCGGCAGGGTCTCCACGTGCAGGAACACGTTGCGTTCGTGCAGCACCTTGTTGTGCTTGAGGTTGTGCATCAGCGCATGCGGGGCGACGGTCGGGTCGGCGGTGAGGAACACTGCAGTGCCCGGCACGCGCACCGGCGGTGCCAGCATCAGCCCAGGCAGGAAGGTATCCAGGCGGATGCCGTCCTTGCGGATCTCATCGCGCAGCAGTTCGCGGCCACGGCGCCAGGTGCGCATCATGGTGAACAGGAAGATCCCCAGTACCACCGGGAACCAGGCGCCCTGCAGCAGCTTGGCACCGTTGGCGATGACGAAGCCGAGGTCGATGATGAAGAACACCACGCACAGCGGCAGCAGCCAGGCGCGCGCCTTCGGCCACAGCGAACGGGCCACCAGGGCCAGCAGCAGGGTGTCGATCAGCATGGTGGCCGACACCGAGATGCCGTAGGCCACTGCCAGGTTGGACGAGCTGCGGAAGGCCAGCACCAGGCCGATCACCATTACCGCGATGCCCCAGTTGATGCCTGGGATGTAGATCTGGCCGATGGTGTCGTGCGAGGTGTGCTTGATGCGCATGCGCGGGATGTAGCCCAGCTGCATCGCCTGACGCGAGACCGAGAACGCGCCGGTGATGACCGACTGCGAGGCAATCACCGCCGCCATGGTGGCCAGGATGATCATCGGGTACAGCGCCCACGGCGGCACCGCCTCGAAGAACGGGTTTTTCAGCGCTTCGGGGTGGTTGAGCACCAGTGCGCCCTGCCCCAGGTAGTTCAGCACCAGGCACGGCAGCACGAAGAAATACCAGGCGTGGCGGATCGGTTTGGCGCCGAAGTGGCCCATGTCGGCGTAAAGCGCCTCGCCACCGGTCACCGCCAGCACCACTGCGCCGAGGATGAAGATCCCATGCCAGCTGTGCTCCATGAAGAAGCGGATCGCCCACCACGGGTTGAATGCCTTGAGCACTTCCGGCGCATCGACGATGTTGTAGATGCCGATCGCCGCCAGCGAGATGAACCAGACCGACGTGATGGGGCCGAAGGCCTTGCCGATCTTCTCGGTACCGAAGCGCTGCGCCGCGAACACCATCAACAGCACCACCACCGTGATCGGCACGATGAAGGCATGCAGGCCCGGCGCGGCCACCTCCAGGCCCTCCACCGCACCCAGCACCGATATCGCCGGGGTGATCACGCCGTCGCCGAAGAACAGCGACGCACCGAAAATGCCGAGGATGCCGACCACGTAGGCCGAGCGCGAGCCGTTGCGCAGCGTGCGCTGGGTCAACGCCATCAGCGCCATGATGCCGCCCTCGCCGTCGTTGTCGGCGCGCATGATGATGGTCACGTACTTCAGCGTGACCACGATGTTCAGCGCCCAGAACGCCAGCGACAGCACGCCCAGCACGGTGTCGTGGTCGCTGTTGAGCCCGTAGTGCGGCGAGAACGCCTCCTTCAGCGTGTACAGCGGGCTGGTACCGATATCGCCGAACACCACGCCGATCGCACCGATGATCAGCGCCATGCCTCCTGCTGGAGGGGCGTGACCGTGGCTGCCGGGGGCAGCTGCGTGCGGGGTTTGACTGCTGGACATGGGACTCCTGGCGACGCTCAGGCGGTTCGTTGAAGGAAAGGGACGCGGCTCAGCGCAGCGCCGACTGCAGCGCCTTGCGGATCACGGTGGCCACTTCGTCGCCTTCATTGAAGGCGTCGCGGGCCATGCGTGCCGCTTCGGCCGGCTTGTAGCCCAGCTGCTGCAGGGCCACGGTGGCATCGGACAGCGGGTCGGCCGGGGCTGGGCCGCTGCCGGTGGGCAGCGCGCCGCCGGCGCCGAACTGGGCTGCACGGTCACGCAGTTCCAGCACCATGCGTTCGGCAGTCTTCTTGCCGATGCCGGGAATGCGGGTCAGCGCGGTGATGTCACCGGCCTGGACCATGCGCGCGAACTCCTCGACGGAAACGCCGGACAGCACCGCCAGCGCGATCTTCGCGCCGATGCCACTGACCTTCTGCACGTCGCGGAACAGGCGCCGCTCCCCCTCGCGCAGGAAGCCGTACAGCGAAACGCTGTCTTCCTTCTGCGCGTAGTGGGTGTACAGCGTGACCTCGCGGCCGAGCTCGGGCAGGTCGTAGAAGGTGCTCATCGGCGCCTCCAGTTCGTAGCCCACCCCGTTCACGTCCACCACCAGCCACGGCGGCGCCTTGTAGGCGACGATGCCGCGCAGTCGACCGATCATTGCGTGCAGCTCCTCATTTGCGGCCCCACGCCTGGCGGGCACTGAGCCCCAGGCGGTTGGCCGTTGCCCGTACGTGGGCATGGGTGATCGCCACCGCCAACGCGTCGGCCGCGTCGGCCTGCAGCTTGGTTTTCAGGTTGAGCATGAGCCCGACCATGTGTTGAACCTGTTGCTTTTCGGCGCCACCACGGCCAACCACGGCGAGCTTGATCTCGCTGGCGGCGTATTCGTGCACCGGCAGGTCGCGCAGCACCACGGCCGAGATCGCCGCGCCCCGGGCCTGGCCCAGCTTCAGCGCCGAATCGGGATTACGGGCCATGAACACCTTTTCAATGGCCACTTCCTGCGGCTGGTACTCGCGGCACAGGTCGGCCAGGCCCAGCACCAGCAGCTTCATGCGCTGCGGGAAGTCGTCGGCGCCCAGCAGCACCAATGGCTGGTGGTGCACGTAGGTGACGCGGCCGGCGGCATCGACATCGATGATGCCGACCCCGGTCCGCTGCGAACCGGGGTCGATGCCGAGGATGCGGGTCATGCTGCACTCCTGGCGGGGCGGAACGGGATGCGCTGGCAGGCGTAGGGGGCTCATGGCTGTCCGCGGTGACCGTTCAACGGCCCGCGCCCAGGCCGTCGCAGACGGCTCAGGCGTAGGCGTCGGCGCCGAGTTCGGCGTTGGAATACACGTCCTGCACGTCGTCCAGGTCTTCGAGCATGTCCAGCAGCTTCTTGACCTGCAGGGCGACGTCGCCTTCAACCTTGATGTCGTTGTCCGCGCGGAAGGTGATCTCGGCGTGGTCGGCGACATGGCCGGCGGCGGCCATCGCATCCTTCACCGCGTTGAACGCGTCAGGGCTGGTGACCACATCGATCGAGCCGTCATCGGGGTAGACCACGATGTCATCGGCACCGGCCTCAATGGCCGCTTCGGTGATGGCTTCCTCGTCGGCCCCTGCGGCGAAGCTGAGCACGCCCAGGCGCTTGAACATGAAGGCCACCGAGCCTTCGGTGCCCATGTTGCCACCGCACTTGCTGAACGCATGGCGGACGTCGGCCACAGTGCGCACGCGATTGTCGGTCAGGCAGTCGACGATCACGGCCACGCCACCCGGAGCGTAGCCCTCGTAGCGGACTTCCTCGTAGTCGACGCCTTCCAGCTCACCGGTCGCCTTCTTGATGGCACGCTCGATCACGTCCTTGGACATGTTCACGGCCAGGCCCTTGTCCACGGCCACGCGCAGGCGCGGATTGTTGTTGGGGTCGCCTCCACCGCCGCGCGCGGCAACGCCGATCTCGCGGATGATCTTGGTGAAAATCTTGCCGCGCTTCGCGTCGGACGCGTTCTTGCGGGCTTCGATGGAGGGGCCTCTACCCATGGGTGCTACCGTCTGGCTGCTTCAGGATCAAGGCGCGGATTCTACCTGATCGGGCGCTGCAACCGTGTCTAGGCCCGTATTGTTGTAGAGCCGAGCCAATGCTCGGCTCAATGGGCCCGACGGAATGCAGCCGAGCATGGGCTCGGCTCTACAGGGCGGCCTGCCTCCCCTGCCCCTATGCTGCCGCCGCGTCGCGGCTGTGGTCGAACTTGCCATGGCGCAGGAAATGCGCGGTCTGCCGCGCAGCGTCGAGCGACACCACCAGGCCGCTGTGGCTGGTGCGGACCACGCAATGGTCGGCCAGGCCCGGCAGCCGGGTCTCGGCCAGTGCCACGGTGCCGTCGGAGGCATCGTCGATGGCACCCAGCAGGCTGCCCAGCCCGTGCGGCACCGAGCCGGCAATCAGGCCAACCTCGGCCCTGCCCTGCCAGTCCGGCAGGCCATCGAGCAGCAGCTCGCTGCTGCGTCCCAGCGCCAGGCCCCAGCCGTGCTCGGACAACGAGCGTGCGGTGCCACTGCCGCGCAGCGGTGAACCCAGGCAGACCACGCGCTGCACCGGCAGCTGCGGATTGCGCCGCAGCGCTTCCAGCGCCAGCAACCCGCCCAGGCTGTGGCCGACCAGCGACAACGGCCCGGCGTCGGCCAACCGTTCCAGCAGCTGGGGCACCGCCACGTCGGGACCACCGAACACCGAGGAGTAACCGAACGCATGCACCTGGAAACCACGCGCGCGCAGGCGCCAGGCCAGCGGCCCGACCCAGGCGCGGGCATTCCAGATGCCATGCAGCAGCAATACGGGGGGAGTCATGCAAACAGCCTGGCGGTCAGCGGGGCAGGAACGTGAGGTGATTGAACACGCGCGCGCAGCAAGCGGCGGTGAACGTCAGGCCGCGCGCGGTGCGCGGCGCAGGATGAATTCAAGATCGTTGGTATCGCCAACCGGGAACAGGTACTCGCCGGCCTTCTCGAAACCATAGCGGGCGTAGAAGCGTTGCGCGCCGAAGTTCTCCGACCACACGCCCAGCCACAGCGTGCGCGGGCCTTCGCGCTCCAGCCAGGCCAGCGCGGTTTCCAGCAGGCGGCTGCCCCAGCCGCAGCTCTGCTGCGTCTTGATCAGGTACAGGCGCTTGAGTTCGCCGTCACCGGGTTTCACATCCGGATGCGGCAGGCCACAGGGGCCGGCGGCGGCATGGCCGACCGCCTCCCCATCCAGTTCCAGCAGCCACACTGCGTAATCGGGGTGGGCCAGGATCACGCGCTGGCGCTCGACCGTGTAGGCCTCCTCCAGGAAGGCCTGCAGGTCCTGCGGCGGGTACAGATGGCCGAAGGTTTCGGTGAACGTGCGGGCGGCCAGCGCCGACAGGGTCGGCGCATCGTCCACAGTGGCGCGGCGGATCGAATACATGCAGGAAGTTGACGCCAGGGCGAAGCGGGGGTCAAGCCTTTTCAGGCGACTCCTCTTCTTCCTCGTCCTCTTCCTCGTACTCTTCTTCGTCCTCGTCCTCGTCCTCTTCTTCCTCGCCTTCCTCGTCCTCGTCGTACTCTTCCTCTTCGTCGTCCTCGTAATCCTCGACGCCGAAGTCTTCACCGTCCCAACGGCCTTCGCCGTCGGCGACGAAGGTCAGGGCCATCGCCGCCGGGTTGGTACCGACGCGGACCAGCCAACCACCGAACACGCGTGCACGCTCGGTGACCAGGTTGGCCTCGGAGCCTTCATTGCCCAGCTTTTCCCACTCCAGCGAAAACGCAAACTCGGTCATTGCCTGGATCTCCTGATCAGTTGGTCTTGGGGCGAACCTGGATGTGCACTTCGGCCAGCTGCGCGTCGACGATCGGCGACGGCGCGTCGGTCATCAGATCCTGTGCACCGGTGGTCTTCGGGAACGGGATGACGTCGCGGATCGACTCGGTGCCGGCCATCAGCGCGGCGATGCGGTCGATGCCGAAGGCGATGCCACCGTGCGGCGGCGCGCCGTAGTTCAGCGCGTCGAGCAGGAATCCGAACTTGGCGCGGGCCTCTTCGGCGCCGATGCCGAGCAGCTCGAACACTGCGCTCTGCATGTCCGGACGGTGGATACGGATCGAACCGCCGCCGATTTCATTGCCGTTGAGCACCATGTCGTAGCCGCGCGAGACGGCGGTACGGGCGTTGGCGCGCAGGTCGGCGATGTCGTCCACGGCCGGTGCGGTGAAGGGATGATGCAGGGCGACGTAGCGCTGTTCTTCCTCGTCCCATTCGAACATCGGGAAGTCGGTGACCCACAGCGGCGCCCAGCCATCGGCGATCAGGCCGAAGTCCTTGCCGGCCTTCAGGCGCAGCGCACCCATGAAGTCGGAGACCTTGTTGTAGCCACCGGCACCGAAGAACACGATGTCGCCGTTGCCGGCGCCAACATGGGCGACCAGCGCAGCGAAGGAGGCCTCGCTGAAGAACTTCTGGATCGGCGAGCTGACTTCGCCGTTGTCGGCGATCTTGATGTAGGCCAGGCCCTTGGCGCCGTATTTGGCGGCGTGCGCGGCGTACTCGTCGATCTGCTTGCGGCTCAGCGCTGCACCGCCCGGGATGCGCAGCGCGGCGACGCGGCCTTCGGCATCGTTGGCCGGGCCGGTGAACACTGCGAACCCGCTGTCCTTGACCAGTTCAGCCACGTCGACCAGCTCCAGCGCGATGCGCAGGTCCGGCTTGTCCGAACCGTAGCGGCGCATCGCCTCGGCCCAGGTCATGCGCGGGAAGCTGGCATCCAGCTGGACGTCGACCACTTCCTTGAAGATGGCGCGGATCATGTCTTCGACGAAGTCCTGCACGTCGCGCTCGCGCACGAAGGCGAATTCCATGTCCAGCTGGGTGAACTCCAGCTGGCGGTCGGCACGCAGTGCTTCGTCGCGGAAGCAGCGCGCGATCTGGTAGTAACGGTCGAAGCCGGCCACCATCAGGATCTGCTTGAACAGCTGCGGGCTCTGCGGCAGCGCGTAGAACTCGCCCGGGTGCATGCGCGCCGGCACCAGGAAGTCGCGCGCGCCTTCCGGGGTGGCCTTGGTCAGGATCGGGGTCTCGATGTCCTGGAAGCCCTTTTCGTCCAGGTGGCGGCGCAGGGCCTGCACCAGCTTGATGCGGGTGCGCTGCATGCGCTGCATTTCCGGACGGCGCAGGTCCAGATAGCGGTACTTCAGGCGGGTTTCCTCGCCCGGGTTCTCGTGGGCGTGGAACGGCAGCGGCGCAGCCTTGTTCAGCACGGTGATGGCGGTGGCGATCACTTCCACCTTGCCGGTGCGCATCTTGTCGTTCACCGCGTGGCGGGCGCGCACGACACCCTCCACCTGCAGCACGTCCTCGTAGCCCAGCGAAGCGGCCACGGCGAACACTTCGGCGTTATCGACCTCCACGGTCACCTGCACGATGCCTTCATGATCGCGGAGATCGATGAAGCAGACGCCGCCCTGGTTACGGGCCACGTCGGTCCAACCGGCGAGGGTGACAGTCTGGCCAATCAGGGTCTCGTCGACCAGGCCGCAGAAGTGGGTACGCATTGGGGGAAGCTCCGCTGGAGAACGCCGGCACCGGACGGGGGCCGGAAAGCCTCGTATTCTGCGGCCGAGGCCCCGGCCGGGGCAAATCCGGCCAGTCACACCGGCTTGATCATCCCCCTCCCTATAGTCAGGCACCTGCCACCGTATGGGATGCCGCCATGAATCCGCTGTCCCTGGCCCGCCTGGCCGTGACCCTGAGCCTGGGCACCATCGCCACGCTCGCCCTGCCCTCCGCCCCGGCCGCCGCGCAGAGCGGGGTGATCCGTTGCGAGAGCCAGAACAACCGAGAACGCGTGTGCAATACAGGCTGGCGCAATGCGCAGCTGGTCCGCCAGCTGTCCGGCAGCGCCTGCGACGAGGGCCGCACCTGGGGCAGCCGCAATGGCAGCATCTGGGTCAGCAATGGCTGCCGCGCCGAATTCGTCGAGGCCCGTGGTGGCTGGGGCGGCGGCAACGGCGGTGGCTGGGGCGGCAACAACGGCCGGCCCGGCGAGACCATCCGCTGTGAGAGCCAGAACAATCGCGAACGCAGCTGCCCGGTCGGCTGGCGCAATGCCCGCCTGGTCCGCCAGCTGTCCGGCAGCCCCTGCGACGAAGGCCGTACCTGGGGGGTGCGCAATGGCGCGGTGTGGGTCAGCAACGGCTGCCGCGCCGAATTCGCCGAAGCTCGCGGCTGGGGCGGCGGGGGCGGTGGCTGGGGCGGCGGCAACAGCAACTACTCCATCACCTGCAGCAGCAACAACAACCGCACGCAGAACTGCGACTGGGATGAGCGCCAGGGCCGGCCGGTGCTGCAGCAGCAGCTGTCCGGCAGCGCCTGCCAGGAGGGCCGGAGCTGGGGCTACGCTCGGGGCCAGGTGTGGGTGAGCAACGGTTGCCGGGCGCGCTTCGGTACGCGTTGAGTTGCGGGGTTGGGGTCAGAGCCCTCCGCAGGTGGGGTCCGACCCGGGGATCACGGCGCGGGTGCTGTGTCGTCGCCCCACGGTGGCGGTGGCAGGTCGACCGGCTTGCTCAGGTCGAACTGCACGCGGAAGCGGCGACCGTCCGGGCGCGTCAGTTCGTAGACGAACGTCTGATCCGGATCGATCTCCATCGCCCAGGTGTTATGCGTGGAAGCCAGCATGTCGGCGCGGCGGAACATCGCCACCGAATCGGCATCGGCCGGGAACTGCTGGCGCTCGGCGGTGCCCGGCGGCGTGCTGTCGCCACCGTACAGCGTGATCGCGTCGGGGCTGCCGTCTTCGTGGCGATGGTCGTGCTTCAGCCGCAGCCCGTTCGGCGTGCGGGTCAGCACCCAGGTCCGCGAGTGGTCATCACCGACATGGAACGGGATGCGCAGTTCGTGCGCCGGGTCGGCGCAGCCGCGCACATGCATGACCAGGCGCTGCCCGGCGAACGGATCCTTGGCGGTCGGTGCAGGCGTGTCCTCCACCACCTTGCCGACGTAGGCCTGGCCGCAATGTGCGGCGATGGCGGCCATGAACGCATCGGCCGGTGCGGTCGCCAGGTCATGGGCGACCGTGTCGGAGCGCTGCGTGCACGCAGCGAGGCTGAGCAGGAGGGCGGCGGTAGTGGCAACGGCAATCGGTCTCATACCCCAACCCTAACGGCCATGGACGATGGGCGCAAACCGCGCGCCAGTCCCGCTCAGCGCTCGGCAGACGGTGCTGCCGGCAGTGCTTCGGTCGCCGCCGCTACCGGCGCGGCCTCGCCCTCGCCGGCCGGCTCCTGCTCCACCGGATCAACGTCAAACGGTGTACGGAACACCAGCGACGGCAGCAGCGTGGTCAGTGCGGCGTACAGCAGCAGCGCGCCGAACAGCACCGCCGGAATCTGGAAACGCTCGCGCATGATCGCCGCCAGCACCAGGGTGAAGATCAGGGTCGGAGCCAGCGCCAGCGAGACGCGCAGGCTGCTGCGGAAGCTCTCGCCGAACATCACCCGGCGCTGCAGCCAGACCACGCCGATGCGCAGCGGCAGCACCACCAGGGTGATCACGATGCCCAGCCCCAGCGCCTCGAAGCTCAACGCTTCGCTGGGCACCTTGGTGCCGGCGTTGAAGAAGTAGAACGGCACGAAGAACGAGGCGAACAGGCGCAGCGCGTGCAGGTTCTCGTGCGAGGCCAGCAGCGGCATGCGCTGGTGCAGCAGGCGCGCAACCAGGCCGGCGATGAACGCGCCCACCAGGTAATACACGCCCAGCAGGTAGGTGATGTAGGCCGCCACCATGCCGACCATCACCAGCAGCGAGAACTCCGAGCCCGGCGCGTGCGGCGCCACCCAGCGGCCCAGCGCGATGAACAGCAGCGGCAGGCCGACCATCATCGCCAGCAGCGCCAGGCTGGACAGCGCCATGTGTCCCGGGTCGCCGGCCTGCAGCACGATGAACAACGCCGCCAGCGCCAGCAGCTCACCGGCGATGGCCTTGCTGGTCACCCAGAACCGTTCGTCCTCGCTCAGGCCCAGCCGCGACAGCGAGTCCATGATGAAACCGGTCGAGGGCGTCAGCAGCGCCAACGCCAGCAGCCCGGCGGCCTGCCACGGCAATCCTGCGTAACGCCAGGCCAACCAGCCGACGCCGAACAGCGTGCCGGTACGGATGACCAGATGTGCCAGCAGCGGCCACATGCCCCGGCGCAGCGCCTGCAGATCCACTTCCAGGCCGGCGAACAGGAACAGCGAGGAAATGCCCAGGGTGGCCAGCAGTCCGATCACCGCATCATGTGCCTGATCCCCCAGCCAGAGCATGCCGATGATGCCGAACAGCAGGCAGGTCAACGGGGCGGGCAGGCTGAAACGCTGCAACGCGCGTGGGATCACCAGCAGCGCGAAGATCAGCAGCAGGTAGATCAGTTCATGGCTCATGGGGTCTTCCGTGGGGTTGGAACGCGCGCAGGATGCGCGCGCTGAACCGATCCGGCAAGCCGTTTCTGGATGACTCCCGGTTACCTCAACCGATCAGGCGATCGGCAATGCGCCCCACCTGCGCCAGCACCCCGGCGCGCTGCTCGTTGCTGATCGCACTGGCCTGCAGATAGGCGGTCAGCACCCACGGTGCGCCGCCGGACAAGGGCCACAGGACGGCGATGTCGTTGCGCGCGTCTTCACCATTGCTGCCGGTCTTGTCACCCACCCGCCAGCGCTTGCCGAGTCCCGCGCGCAGGCAGGCATCACCGGTCTCATTGTCGATCAGCCAGTCGGACAACTGCTGCCGCGACGCCGGTTGCAGCACATCGCCCAGCACCACACGCTGAAGGGTGGCGGCCATCGCCGCCGGGGTGGTGGTGTCGCGCGGGTCGCCCTCGGCGAAGCTGTTCATTTCCGGCTCCAGCCGATCGCTGCGGCTGACCGTATCGCCGCTGGCACGCAGGAACGCGGTCACCGCGGGCGGGCCACCGACCACGCCGAACAGCAGGTTGGCGGCGGTGTTGTCACTGGTGATCACAGTGGCCCGGCACAGGTCACGCACGGTCATGTCCTTGCCGGCATGACGGCGGGTGACCGGTGCATGCGAGAGCAGATCGGCATCGCGCACCGGCATGCGCCGGTCGAGCAGCGCGGGCGCACGCTCGGCCTGGCTGAGCACGGTGGCCGCCAGCATGCTCTTGAAGGTACTGCACATCGGGAAGCGCTCATCCTGGCGATGACCCAAGCGGCGACCGCTGGCGGTGTCGAGCAGGGTCACGCCCAGGCGGCCGGCGCAGGCCATCTCCAGCGCTGCGAAATCGTTGGCGGTGGTAATGGCAGCCTCGGTCGGTGCGCGTGCGCTGGCCTTGCCTGCCGCACGCGCCAGCAACGGCAGGGCAAGCGAAGAAGCGGCGGCGGCACCACTGAACTGCAGGAATCGGCGACGGGCGAGCATACGGAATCTCCTGGCAACCCCTCGATTATTCAGGCCAGCACGATGGGCGACCAGCGCGAAATATCAGCGAGAGACATGAAAATTATTCATGCCTGTCGCATTCAACCCACTGCTGTTACGAACAATTCTATCGACAGGGTAGGATCAGCCATCACTCCAGCTCACGACTGTACGATGCTGCACCCGACCCTGTCGCTGAATGCGCTGCGCGCGTTCGAGGCCGCCGCCCGCCATCAGAACTTCACCCGTGCCGCGCTGGAGCTGTGTGTCAGCCAGGCGGCGCTGAGCCACCAGATCCGGGGCCTGGAAGACCGGCTCGGCATCCGCCTGTTCCATCGCCTGCCGCGCGGCGTGGCGCTGACCGATGAAGGTGCAGCGCTGTATCCGGTGCTCAACGAATCGTTCGAACGCATCTCGGCCAGCATCGCGCGCTACACCGGCGGGCCGGCCCGCGAAGTGCTGACGCTGGGGGTGGTCGGCACCTTCGCCACCGGCTGGCTGCTGCCACGGTTGGCCGCATTCGAGGCCGCGCATCCGGACATCGAGCTGCGCCTGCAGACCCACAACAACCGCATCGACCTGGCCGGCGAGGGGCTGGATCTAGCCATCCGCTTCGGTGATGGCGACTGGCAGGGCCAGGCCTGCACGGCGATCCTCGATGCGCCCTTCGCGCCGCTGTGCGCCCCGGCATTGGCGCGGCGGCTGAAGCAGCCGCGCGACCTGGCCACGCTGCCGTTGTTGCGTTCCTATCGCAGCGACGAATGGCCGCGCTGGCTGCAGGCGGCCGGCGTCAGCGGTGTGGAAGCACGTGGGCCGGTGTTCGATTCCTCGCTGACGGTGGCGATGGCCGCCGCCGGCGGTGCCGGCGTGGCCTTGCTGCCGCTGCGCATGTTTGAGCAGGAACTGGCCGAAGGCCGCCTGCTGCAGCCGTTCGGCACCACGCTGGAGCTGGGCCGCTACTGGCTGACGCGGCTACGCTCGCGCGCCGAGCGCGAGCCGGCCAAGCGCTTCCGCGAGTGGCTGCAGGCGCAGGCATGATGTAGCGCCGAGCCTACGCTCGGCTGCTCCGTGTCCAATGCCGCGCTACGCGCGAAAGCCGAGCGTGGCTCGGCACTGCAGAAATGCCAGTCGGCCGCTGGCCGGCACGACCGGTCAGGACTCCAGCAGCTCCATCCACGCCGCTTCAGCCTTTTCCAGCTGCGCGGCGGCGGTTTCCCGATCGCGGCCAAGCACGGCCATGCGGCTGGCATCGGCGTAGTTGGCCGGGTCGGCCAGCTGGCGATCCAGTTCGGCCAGCGCACCTTCCAGCTCGGCCACCTTGGCTTCAGCGGCGGCCAGCTTGTGCGGGTTCACCGGCTTCTTCTGCACCACCTGCGCCACCGGGGCGGTCTTGACCACCACCGGCTCTTCCACCTGTTCCATGCGCGCCTTGGTGCCCTGTGCCTGCGGGCGGGTACGCAGCCACGCGGCGTAGGCATCCAGATCGCCGTCGAACGGCTCGACCACGCCATCAGCCACGCGCCAATAGGTATCGCAGACCAGGCCGATCAGGTGGCGGTCGTGCGAGACCATCACGATCGCGCCTTCGAAGGTGGCCAGTGCTTCGGCCAGCGCTTCGCGCATTTCCAGGTCAAGGTGGTTGGTCGGTTCGTCCAGCAGCAGCACGTTCGGCTGCTGCCAGGCGATCAGCGCCAGCGCCAGGCGCGCACGCTCGCCACCGGAGAAACCATCGACCGGCTCGAACGCGCGGTCGCCCGGGAAATTCCACTTGCCAAGGAAATCGCGGAACGACTGGTTCGGCGCATCCGGGGCGATCTCGCGGAAGTGCTCCATCGGCGACTGGCCTTCGTGCAGCGACTCCACCGTGTGCTGGGCGAAGTAGCCGATCTTCAGGTCCGGGTGCGCCATGCGCTCACCGACGATCGGCGCCAGTTCACCCACCAGGGTCTTCACCAGGGTGGTCTTGCCGGCGCCGTTGGGGCCGAGCAGGCCAATGCGCTGGCCCGCTTCCAGGCCGAAGCCGACGTTGTGCAGGATCACCGCATCCTGGCCGTAGCCGGCCTCGACGTGGTTGAGGCGGATCAGCGAGAACGGCAGCTTGGCCGGCGGCGCGAACTCGATGCGGAACTCGCGTTCGGCACGCACCGCTTCGGTGCCGGCCAGCTTGGCCAGGCGCTTCATGCGGCTCTGCGCCTGCGCGGCCTTGCTCGCCTGCGCCTTGAAGCGGTCGATGAAACTCTGCAGGTGGGCGCGCTCGGCCTGCTCCTTCTCGTGCGCGATCTGCTGCTGGCGCAGCTGTTCGGCGCGCTGGCGCTCGAAATCGGTGTAGCCGCCCGGGTAGAGCTTGGCGCCGCCGCCGTGCAGGTGCAGGGTATGGGTGGCCACGTTGTCGAGGAACTCGCGGTCATGCGAGATCAGCAACAAGGTGCCTGGGTACTTCAGCAGCCACTGTTCCAGCCAGTACACCGCGTCCAGGTCCAGGTGGTTGGTCGGTTCGTCGAGCAGCAGCAGGTCGCTGGGCATCATCAGCGCACGGGCCAGGTTCAGGCGCACGCGCCAGCCACCGGAGAACGAGGACACCGCGCGGTGGTGCGTCTCGGCCGGGAAGCCGAGCCCGTGCAGCAGCTTGCCGGCGCGCGCTTCGGCGTCGTAGGCGCCCATCTCGGCCATCTTCGTGTGTGCGTTGGCCACCGCCTCCCAGTCTTCGCGGGCGGTCGCCTCGGCCTCTTCGGCCAGCACCGCGGCCACCTCAGTGTCGCCGCCCAGCACGAAGCTCAGCGCCGGGTCCGGCAGCGACGGGGTTTCCTGGGCCACGCTGGCGATACGGACCTTGCCGGGCAGGTCGACGTCACCCTTGTCGGCCTCCAGCTCGCCCTTCACCGCCGCGAACAGGCTGGATTTGCCAGCACCGTTGCGGCCGACCACACCTACCCGGTAACCGGCGTGCAGGGTCAGGTCGACATTGGACAACAGCAGCCGCTCGCCGCGGCGCAAGGCGAAATTACGAAGGGAGATCATCGGGGAAGGGGTCCATATAACCGGATGGAATGTGCTGGTGAGCACTGTTCCTGCGACGCAATTCTAGCGTTAACGAATACTTGACGCGTCCCGGGATGCGCAGTGGCCGACGTTCCTCTCTCCCACGTCCTCGCCGCGCGCGTCCCGGGTCTCCTCCCCGCCGATGCCTGTCCGGGCTAAATGGTTGCTGCTGCAACGTTTTTTCCAATGACCGGCATTTGACAGGCACTGAATATCCCGTTAATTGCTGTATTGCGCACCGCAACAACCGCCGTCCGCCTCACCCCCGTGATGTCGATTCCGGTGCCGCCCCCGCCAACCGGAGCCCATCCCGATGACCCGCAAGACCAGCCTGATCGCCGCCGCCGTCGCTGTCGCACTCGGTGGCTCTCCGTTCGTCGCCGCCGCCCAGCAGGCCGGCACCGCCGCCAACACCCTGGACACCGTGATCGTCACCGGCACCCGCGTGGCCGACCGCACCGTCGCCGAATCGCAGTCGCCGATCGACATCATCACCCCCGAAGCGCTGCAGTCCACCGGCACCAGTGAACTGGCCACCGCCCTGTCACGCGCCCTGCCCTCACTGAACTTCCCGCGCCCGGCACTGACCGACGGCACCAGCGGCGTGCGCCCGGCGCAACTGCGCGGCCTGTCGCCGGACCAGGTGCTGGTGCTGGTCAACGGCAAGCGCCGCCACACCTCGGCGATGATCAACGTCAACGGCAGCATCGGCCGTGGCTCGTCGGCGGTGGACATCAACGCGATCCCGATCGCCGCGATCGAGCGCGTGGAAGTGCTGCGCGACGGCGCGTCGGCGCAGTACGGCTCGGACGCCATCGCCGGCGTCATCAACATCGTGCTCAAGGGCAGCGGCCGTGGCGGCAGCCTGGCCGTGGACTACGGCCAGTACTCCGCCGGTGACGGAAACAAGTACCAGCTTTCCGGCGATACCGGCGTCGAGTTTGGCAACGGCCGTGGCCGCGTGCACGTGGCCGGCCAGATCAGCCAGCAGGACGAGAGCAACCGCGCCGGCCCGTACCGCGGCACCACGCCGAATACCGGCAACTTCCCGAGCATCGGCCAGAAGACCTTCATCGTCGGCGACCCGCGCGTGGACGCCACTGCCGCCTCGGCCAACGCCAGCTTCGATTTCAGCGACCACGTGACCGGCTACGCCAGCGCGCTGCTCAGCAACCGCGACATCACCTCGTTCGCGTTCTACCGTTCGCGCAACCATAGCGGGCAGAGCGCGCTGCTGGCGCAGACCTATCCGGACGGCTACGTGCCGGAGATCAACCAGTATTCCAAGGACCGCTCGCTGGTGGCCGGGGTCAAGGGCAACACCGACAGCGGCTGGACCTGGGACCTGAGCCTGAACCACGGCGAGAACACCCTCGATTTCCACACCCGCAACAGCATCAACTACAGCCTCGGTGCGACCAGCCCGCGCTCGTTCTACGACGGCACGCTGAAGTACCAGCAGGACATCTTCAACGCCGACCTGACCAAGTCGCTGGACTGGGGCCTGGCCTACCCGGTCACGCTGTCCTTCGGCGGTGAGTACCGCAAGGAGAAGTGGGACCAGAATCCGGGCGAACTGAACTCGTACACCGGCAGCGGCGCGCAGGGCTTCGCCGGCTTCACCCCGACCAATGAAGTGCATGCCGACCGCCACAACTACGCGGTCTATGCCGGCCTGGAAGCGGACCTGACCGAGAAGTTCTCGGCCGGCATCACCGGCCGCTACGAGGACTACTCGGACTTCGGCGACCGCTTCTCCGGCAAGCTGTCGGCGCGCTATGCGTTCACCGACAAGGTCGCGCTGCGTGCCACCGCCTCCAGCGGCTTCCGTGCACCGTCGCTGGCGCAGCAGGGCTACCAGGCGGTCACCAGCCAGTTCCTCAATGGCGTGTTCGTTGAACGCGGCACCTTCCCGACCACGAGCCCGGCCGCGCAGGCGCTGGGTGCCTCGCCGTTGAAGGCCGAAACCTCCACCTCCTACAGCCTGGGGCTGGTGCTGCAGCCGGTCGACCGTCTGTACATCACCGTCGATGCGTACCAGATCGACATCGATGACCGCATCGCGCTGTCGTCCAGCATCACCACCAACGCCGCCACCAGCGCGCTGCTGGGCACCCTCGGCCTGCCGCAGGTGACCGCGTTCTCGTACTTCACCAACGGCCTGGATACGCGCACCCGCGGCGTCGACTTCGTGTCCAGCTACACCGTGCCGTTCAGCGCCAGCAGCCTGGAGCTGACCGCCGCCTACAGCTACAACGACACCGAAGTGCGCCGCGTCGGCGGCACTCCGGCGGTGTTCGGCACGCTGGGCCTGACCCAGTCGCTGATCGGCCGTGATGAGATCGGTCGCATCGAGGACAGCTACCCGCGCGACAAGGCGATCCTGAGCGGCACCTGGCGTTCGGACCACTGGGAACTGGGCCTGGCCGCGACCCGCTACGGCAAGTTCACCGTACGCAACTCGGCCACCGCGCTGCGCGACCAGACCTACGGCGATGCCTGGGTGGTGGATGCCTCGGCCAGCTACAAGCCGAGCAGCAACTGGACCCTGACCGTGGGCGCCGACAACCTGCTGGACAAGTACCCGGACCGCACCGAAGACCTGCAGAACTCCACCTTCGGCATGCTGCCGTACAGCAACTACTCGCCGTTCGGCTTCAACGGCGCGTATGTGTACGGGCGGATCAAGTACACCTGGTAAGCGGTAGTGCCGGCCGCTGGCCGGCAACCCCGGGCCGCATCTGGAGGAGAGCCCCTTCTTGTTGAAGGGGCGCGCCGAAGGCGGGGGTAGAGGAGAAATGCGTGGCAAACCCGCCGGCCACGGCACGTGGACGGCAGGTTTGCCGTATCTGGCTTCATCGGTGAAAATCGGGGCACCCCCGATTTCCTGCGAGTGCCGATGCACCATGACACCGACCTGATCAACATCGTTGCCGTTGGCCTGGGGCTCGCCTTCATCTTCGGCGCGCTGGCCAACAAGCTCCGCTTGTCTCCCCTGGTCGGTTACCTGGTTGCTGGCATCTGCGTAGGCCCGTTCACCCCCGGCTTCGTCGCCGACCAGGCGCTGGCCAACCAGCTGGCCGAACTGGGCGTGATGCTGCTGATGTTTGGCGTCGGCCTGCACTTCTCGCTGAAGGACCTGATGGCGGTCAAGGCCATCGCCATCCCCGGCGCCATCGGCCAGATCGCGGTGGCCACCCTGCTCGGCTGGGGCGTGGCCTCGCTGATGGGCTGGCCGGCCATTCATGGCGTCATCTTCGGTTTCTCGCTGGCCACGGCCAGTACCGTGGTGCTGCTGCGGGCAATGGAGGAACGGCGCCTGCTGGAGACGATGCGCGGCAAGATCGCGGTCGGCTGGCTGATCGTCGAAGACCTGGCCTGTGTGCTGGCGCTGGTGATGATGCCGGTGATGGCCGGCGTGTTCGGTCCCGACGCGGCCAAGGAGTCGCACTCGCTGGGCAGCGTGCTGGCCGACATCGGCTGGACCTTCGTGCAGCTGGGCCTGTTCGTGGCGGTGATGCTGGTGGTCGGGCGCCGGGTCATCCCGTGGATCCTCGAACGTATCGCCGGTACCGGCTCGCGCGAACTGTTCACCCTGTCGGTGCTGGCAATTGCGCTGGGCGTGGCGTTCGGCTCTGCGATGCTGTTCGGTGTCTCGTTCGCGCTGGGCGCGTTCTTCGCCGGCATGCTGCTCAACGAATCGGAACTGAGCCACAAGGCCGCGCATGATTCGCTGCCGCTGCGCGATGCGTTCGCGGTGTTGTTCTTCGTCTCGGTCGGCATGCTGTTCGACCCCAACATCCTCGTCCAGCATCCGTGGCAGGTGCTGGCCACGGTGCTGATCATCATGTTCGGCAAGTCGGCAGCCGCGTTCTTCATCGTGCGCGCGTTCGGCCACCCGACCAGCACTGCGCTGACCATCTCGGCCAGCCTCGCCCAGATCGGCGAGTTCGCCTTCATCATCGCCGGCCTCGGCGTGGCGCTGCAGATCCTGCCGAAGGAAGGCCAGTCGCTGGTGCTGGCCGGCGCGCTGGTGTCGATCATGCTCAATCCGCTGGTGTTCGGCCTGCTCGACCGATGGCAGGCCAAGCAGGAAACACAGCCGCAAACGCCAGAGCCGGAAGAGGCGACCGGCCCGTCGCGCGACCTGCATGACCACGCCATCGTGATCGGCTATGGCCGGGTCGGCAGCGAGCTGGCACAGGTGCTGCGCGATCGCGGCGTGCCGGTGCTGGTGATCGATGACAACAAGGAGCACGTCGAGCAGGCGCACGCCAGGGGCCTGGCAGCGATCCGCGGCAGCGCCGCCGCCGACCGGGTGCTGGCCGAGGCCCATCCAGAGCGGGCCAAGATCGCAGTGCTGGCGATTCCGCAGCCGCTGGAAGCCGGTGAGGCGCTGGCCAAGCTGCGTGCGATCAACCCGGACCTGACCCTGCTGGCACGTGCGCACAGCGATGCCGAAGTGAAGCATCTGCTGGAGCATGGTGCCGATGGCACGGTGATGGCCGAGCGCGAGCTGGCCTATTCGCTGGCGGAGATGGTCATGTCCACGCCGCCATATCGGAATCTGGGGCAGCACAGCATTCCGGTGGTGTGAGGGGTGTGTTTGCGGCAGGGCTTGCAGCCCTGCACCTGCCAAGGCAACGGCAAAGGCAAAGGCAAAAGCTGACTATCCGTGGGATGGCGGGGTGGGTCCGCTTGCAGGGGCTGCTGCAAGTACGCCCATGTAAGCTCGGTCGCCGCTTGCTCGTGTGCGCAATCCTGCGCACACGGCAAGACCGGGGTTGGGCGTCCTGCCCAACCCGCCCGAGGCATGCCTCGGGCCCATGCGGCTCACGCCCCCGCAACCGGC
>NZ_JAVSKK010000008.1:0-7066 GCF_032025605.1 Stenotrophomonas maltophilia group sp. msm4
CGCCGCATCCATGCGGCTCACGCCCCCTCAACCGGACCCACCCCGCCTTCGACAGATTCCCGCGATCTGTCGTAACGGCGTTCCGCTCTGGTAGGTGTCGACCTTGGTCGACCCGAATGCCTGAAGAACCGGCTTTTGCTTTTGATTTTTTCTTTTGATCTTCCCGCGGTGCGCAGGAAATTGTCCGTGGCCGGGAGGGTGGGTCGGCTGGGGGCGTGAGCCGCATGGATGCGGCGACAGCTTACATGGACGTACTTGCAGCGGCCCCCAGCCGATCCGGGGGCGCCCCCCCCCCCCCCCCCCGGGGGGGGGCCCCCCCCCGGGGGGGGGGGCGCGGCCCCCGGGCCCCCCGCGCCCCCCCCCGCCCCCGCACCCTGTTGGTCCGGTAGTGCCGGCCGCGGGCCGGCATGTGCCTCAATGGCTGAACGCATCCGGCAGCTGGCCACCACACTTGCGGCAGTGGCGCGCATCCGGTTCATGCCCCTCCAGCCCGCAATGCGGGCAGCCGCGGGCATCGCGGCGCGCGGCCAGTTCGGCTTCGCGCATGGTGCTGGCCAGTTCGGCGGTGTAGATGCCGGTGGGCACGGCGATGATGCTGTAGCCGATCAGGATCAGCACCGAGGTGACGAAGCGGCCAAGCACGGTCTGCGGCACGATGTCGCCGAAGCCGACCGTGGCCATGGTCACCACCGCCCAGTACATGCTGGCCGGGATATTCGTGAAGCCGTGTTCGGGGCCCTCGATCACGTACATCAGCGCGCCGGCGATGATGGTGATGGTGATCACCGTGAACAGGAACACCAGCACCTTGCGCCGGCTGCGCCACAGCGACGTCATCAGGACGCCGCTTTCCTCGATGTAGCGGGTCAGCTTGAGGATGCGGAACACGCGCAGGATGCGCAGCGCACGCACCACCAGCAGGCTCTGCGCGCCCGGGATGAACATCGACAGGTAGGCGGGCAGGATCGACAGCAGGTCGATGATGCCCCAGATGCTCACCGCGTAGCGCAGCGGGCGCTTGACCACCGCCAGGCGCAGCAGGTACTCGGCGGTGAAGATGATGGTGAAGCCCCATTCCAGGATGTACAGGCCGGTGGACCACTCGGCATGCAGGTGCTGCACGCTGTCGATCATCACCACCAGGATGCTGGCGACGATCGCCACCACCAGGATCAGGTCGAAGTTGCGCGAGGGCCGCGAGTCATGGCGGTAGATGATGTCGAACCACCGACGGCGCCAGCCGGTCTCGGTGGCGGGGTTGAGCTGGGGGGCGGAAAACGGTCGCATGGGCGCATTGTGCAGCAGGGGCTCCGGCGCGAGAATGGGCGTTCCTGAACCCTGCCGACTGCCATGACCACCGCGACCGATCCGCTGATCTCCCTTTCGCACTATTACCTGCCGGTCTACAAGCCCCGCCAGGTGGTACTGGAGCGAGGGCAGGGCGCCCGCGTGTGGGATAGCCAGGGGCGTGAGTTCATCGACCTGGCTGCGGGTATCGCCGTGTGCGGCCTGGGCCACAACGATCCGGACCTGGTGGCCGCGCTGGTCGAGCAGGCCGGCAAGCTCTGGCACACCAGCAATGTGTTCTACAGCGCACCGCCGCTGCATCTGGCCGAGGAGCTGGTGAAGGCCAGCCGCTTCGCCGAGCGCGTGTTCCTGTGCAATTCCGGCGCCGAAGCCAACGAAGTGGCGATCAAGATGGTCCGCAAGTGGGCCTCCAGCCAGGGCCGTCCCGCCGACAAGCGGGTGATCATCACTTTCCGTGGCAGCTTCCACGGCCGCACGATGGGCGCGGTGACCGCTACCGCCCAGCCGAAGTACCAGGAAGGCTACGAGCCGCTGCCTGGCGGCTTCCGCTACATCGATTTCAACGATGAGGTGCAGCTGGAAACCGCGATGGCCGCCGGCGACGTGGCGGCGGTGATGCTGGAGCCCATCCAGGGCGAGGGCGGCGTGATGCCGGCCAAGTCCGGTTTCCTCAAGCGCGTGCGTGAACTGTGCGACCAGCACAACGCACTGCTGGTGCTGGACGAGATCCAGGCCGGCATGGGCCGTACCGGCACGCTGTTCGCGCACTGGCAGGATGATGTGGTGCCGGACATGGTCACCCTGGCCAAGGCACTCGGTGGCGGCTTCCCGATCGGCGCGATGCTGGCCGGCCCGAAGGTGGCCGAGACCATGCAGTTCGGCGCGCACGGCACCACCTTCGGCGGCAACCCGCTGGCTGCTGCGGTGGCCCGCGTGGCGCTGCGCAAGCTGGCCTCGGCAGAGATCGCCGCCAATGTCAGCCGCCAGTCGAAGGCACTGCGCGATGGCTTTGCCCGCATCAACGACGAGTTCGGTGTGTTCAGCCACGTGCGCGGCCGCGGCCTGATGCTGGGCGCGGTGCTGGGCAAGGACTTCGCCGGCCAGGCCGGGGCGATCCTCGACCATGCCGCCGAGCACGGCCTGCTGACCCTGCAGGCCGGCCCGGACGTGCTGCGCTTCGTGCCGTCGTTGAACATCACCGACGAAGAAGTGGCCGAAGGCCTCAAGCGCCTGCGCGCAGCGATTGCTGCGTTCATCGCCGCGCGCTGAAGCCGGCAGAGGCATCTGTAGAGCCGAGCAGGGGCTCGGCTCTACAGTGGTTCACGCAATCTGGTAACGCTTCAACACCTTGCCCAAGCCACGGCCATCGCGCACGGTTTCCGCGTGCAGGCCGGCGGCGCGTGCACCGCGCACATTGGCGAACAGGTCATCGACGAACAGCGTGCGCGAAGGCGCCACGCCGAGGGCCTCAAGCGTGCGCAGGAAGACCTCCGGTGCGGGTTTGCGCAGGCCGAAATCGGCGCTGCAGAACACGCGTCCCTGCAGCGCAGGGAACAGTTCCGGCAGCAGGGTGGGCAGCGCCTGCACCATCAGCGCGCCATTGTTGGTCAGTACCGCCAGCGGCAGCTGCAGAACCTGCAGCCGCTGCAGCACCGCGTGCTGCGGATGGCTGGCCGCTTGGCGTGCGGCGATCCAGCTGGGTACATCGATGGTCCTGCCCAGGCACTCCCCCAGCTGCGCCAGATAGGCCGGGCCATCCAGCGTGCCGTTGTCATGCGCCGCTTCCAGTCCGCTGTCATACAGCGCGGCCTGTACGGCCTGCGTCGGAACCTGCAGTGCCTGGGCCAGATGCAGCACGCGCTGCGCGCGCTGGTACTGCACCAGCACGCCATCCACATCCAGCAGCAACAGGTCGATCCGCATCGGTCGAGCATGCCATTGCAGTGAGTGCGCGGGAAACCCTGGAGTAGGCATGCGACAGACGGTCGCAGACGCGGCCGCAGGGGCCTGCCTAGAATGGTGCTTGAATCCGCAGGAGAGGCAACGATGAAGGCTTGGTGGGTGGCAGTGGGACTGGGCGCGCTGATGCTGGCGCCGTCGGCGATGGCGCGGGTGTGTGCGGTGAGCATCGACAGCACCGACCAGATGAGCTTCAGCACTCGCGAGATCAAGCTTGTCGCCGACTGCACTGCCGTGGACCTGACCTTGCGCCACACCGGCAAGCTCGCCGCTACCGCGATGGGCCATAACTGGGTGCTGACCCGCACGGCCGACTACCAGCCGGTGGCACTGGCAGGCATGCGCATGACCCTGGCCGATAGCTACCTGCCGAAGGCCGACAAGCGCGTGCTGGCGCACACCAAAGTAATTGGTGGTGGCGAGACCACGCGCGTGCGCTTTTCCACGCAGGGCCTGCAGAAGGGCGGCGACTACACCTTCTTCTGCTCGTTCCCCGGCCACTTCGCGATGATGAAGGGCAAGTTCGTCTTCGGTTGAAAAAAAGGGGACGGAGGGGATTAAGTCGTATATGCACAAACGACTTAATCCCCTCCGTCCCCTTTTTTGCGATCAGCCCTTGGCGGCCTTGAATGCCACGCGTGCAGCGGCGAGGGTGGCCTCGATCACGGCATCATCGTGCGCGCTGGACAGGAAACCGGCCTCGTACGCCGACGGCGCCAGGAACACGCCCTGCTCCAGCATCGCGTGGAAGAAGCGGTTGAACGCTGGGATGTCACAGGCGGTGGCCTGCGCATAGGTCTCCACCTTCTCACTGGTGAAGAACAGCCCGAACATCGCACCCACGCGGTTGGTGGTCACCGCCACGCCGGCTTCGGCGGCGGCCGCTTCCAGGCCGGCGCACAGGCGTGCAGTGCGCTCGGCCAGGTCGGCGTGGAAGCCCGGCTGCTGGATCAGCTCCAGCATCGTCAGGCCAGCGGCCATCGCCACCGGGTTGCCGCTCAGCGTGCCGGCCTGGTAGATCGGGCCGGCCGGGGCGATCTGCTGCATCAGCTCGCGGCGCCCGCCGTAGGCGCCCACCGGCATGCCGCCGCCGATGATCTTGCCGAAGGTGGTCAGGTCCGGGGTGATGCCGTAGTGCGCCTGCGCACCGCCGAGGGCAACGCGGAAGCCGGTCATCACTTCGTCGAAGATCAGCAGCGCGCCGTGGTTCGTGCACAGTTCGCGCAGGTGCTGCAGGTAGCCCTCGCGCGGCGGGATGCAGTTGGCGTTGCCGACCACCGGTTCGATGATCAGGCCGGCGATGTCATCGCCCTGCTGCTCGAACAGCGCAGTGGCCGCTTCGAAGTCGTTGTAGGGCAGGGTCAGGGTCAGTTCGCTCAGCCCGGCCGGGACGCCCGGCGAGGTCGGCACGCCCAGGGTCAGCATGCCGCTGCCGGCCTTGACCAGGAACGAGTCGCCGTGGCCGTGGTAGCAGCCTTCGAACTTGACGATGCGGTTGCGGCCGGTGGCGCCACGCGCCAGGCGGATCGCCGACAGGGTGGCCTCGGTGCCGGAGTTGACCATGCGCACCATCTCGCACGACGGCACCAGGCGGGTGATGGTCTCGGCCATGGTGACTTCAGCCGCGCATGGCGCGCCGAACGACAGGCCGTTGTCGATCGCCTTCTTCACCGCCTGGCGTACCGCCGGGTGGTTGTGGCCGACGATCATCGGGCCCCAGGAGCCGACGTAGTCGATGTAGCGGTTGCCGTCGACGTCGTACAGGTAGGCGCCGTCGGCGCGCTCGACGAAGAACGGTTCGCCGCCGACCGACTTGAACGCGCGCACCGGCGAATTGACGCCGCCCGGCAACAGCTGCTGGGCGCGGGAGAACAGGGCGTGGGACTGGTCGTGGTTCATGGGGGAATATCCTGGGCGTTACGCGAACTGGGCGAGGAAGGCGCGCTGGGTCGCGACCGGGTCTTCGGCGGCGAACACGCTGCTGACCACGGCGACCAGATCGGCGCCGGCGTCGATGATGGGACCGACATTGTCCGGCGTCAGGCCACCAATCGCCACCCGCGGCACGCCCAGTGCGGCGCTTTGCCGCAGCAGGTCGGTATGGGCGCGGCTGGTGGTGATCTTGGTGGTGGTCGGGAAAAACGCGCCGAAGGCCACGTAGCTGGCGCCGGCGGCGACGGCCCTCTCGGCATTGGCCAGCTGGTCATAGCAGGAGGCGCCGATGATGGCCTCGGGGCCGAGCAGGGCGCGCGCGCTGGGGATGTCGCCGTCGGTACCGCCCAGGTGCACGCCCGCCGCGCCCACGGCCTTGGCCAGCGCCGGGTCGTCGTTGACGATCAGCGGCACGCCGTGGTCTGCGCACAGTGCCTGCAGCGCGGTGGCCTGTTCCCGCCGCAGCGCGTCGCTTGCGGTCTTGTTGCGGTACTGCAGCCAAGTGGCGCCCGTGGCCAGCAGCGGCGCGGTGCGGGCCAGCAGGCGTGCGGTATCGGGCTCGTCCGGGGTGATCAGGTAGACGCCGCGGGGCGCCGGGGAAGCAGAAGTCATCGATGGCTACCGGTGAGTGGACCGCGATGGGACAATGGCGGCCCGTGAATCCAGTCCTGATTATCCGATGAGCGATGCCACCCCCACCACCTTGCGCACCTGGATGTGCGTGGTCTGCGGCTTCCTGTACAGCGAAGCGGAAGGCTTGCCGGAGGAAGGCATCGCGCCAGGGACGCGCTGGGAGGACATTCCCGAGACCTGGACCTGCCCGGATTGCGGGGTGACCAAGGCTGATTTCGAGATGGTCGAGGTCGATTGATGAGGGTAGGTGTGGACTGCCGGTCCACACACCGACTCCCTCAATGCAGCCGCGGCATCGGCCCGCCGAGGTCGATCAGCTTCTCGCGCAGCCACTGCGCATCGCTGGCTTCCGGGTTGCGCTTCAGGTACTGGCCCAGATCGTGCCGGGCACCGGCCAGGTACTCCAGCTGCAGGTAGGCCAGGCCGCGGTCGCGCAGCGCATCGTCCTGCTCCGGGGCCAGCTTCAGCAGGCGGTCGGCACTGCGCGCGGCGCGGTCCCACTCGCCGGCTTCGGCATACACGCCGTGCAGGTTGCGCAGCATGCGTATCAGGATCGCGCGCGCGGGCGCCGGGTCGAGGATCTGCGCCAGCACCTGGTCGTCGGGCATCTGCCCGCCCAGGTGTGACTTGGCCCGCTCGCGCAGTTCGTCCACGTCCAGCGGTCGGCCACCGTTGAACGGGTCCATCACCAGCACGCCGTCGTCCACCGGCAGGCGCACCAGGAAGTGGCCGGGGAAGGACACGCCATCGAGCGGAATACCCAGCCGGCGCGCGACTTCCATCTGGACCAGCGCCAGCGAGATCGGATTGCCCAAGCGGCGCTCGAATACCTGGTTGAGGTAGCTGTTGCGCGGGTCGTAGTACTCGTCGTGGTCGCCGCTGTAGCCCAGCTCGTCGAACAGGTGGCGGTTGATCGCCGCCATCTTCAGCGGGCTGTTGTCGATGCTCTCCACTTCCGAGCGGAGGTGCTCGACATGGCTCTGGATCAGCGCGTCGTAGGTGGACGGCTGCAGATCGGGGTATTCATCGCGCGCGATCAGCAGCGCGGTCGGCAACAGTGGCAGCGCCTCGTCTTCGAGGTCGGCCAGGGCATCCCAGTCGGGGAGTGTGATCCGGTCCTGCATGGCCACAGACTGGCGTCATTCGCAGGCGGTTTCAAGCGGTATCGCGTGAAAAGTTCAGGGGTCAGATGCCTTTCGCGAGCGAATGGGATCTGACCCCTGCAGGGTTGCCG